>NZ_JACJQY010000003.1 GCF_014696925.1 Phormidium tenue FACHB-1050
GTTCTATGGATGGTTTACGCAATACCGCCGCTTTATTGACGGTTATTCAAACTTGTAAAGCTCAAGGTAAATCTGTCATTGATTTTTTTCGTCAAGCTTTAATTGATCCTTCTTCCATCTCTCTCATCCCTATTCTTACCTGAATTCTTACGGTCTAAGAACTTTCTGTCCATACCTTTTAGCCTCTTTTTGAGCCTATCTTTACTCTACTCTGTTTTCCTTCCACGTAACATCAGTTATTAAGACTAAAAAAATATATCGACTTAAATAAAAAAGAGGAATAAAATGATTAAAGGTAAGGAGTTTTATGTAGTCATCGAAAGAGATGAAGATGGAGTTTGCATTGGTGAAGTTCCACAACTTCGAGCCTGTTATAGTCAAGTAGATACCATTGACGAGCTAATGCTCAATATGCGAGAAGTCATTGAGATGTGTCTTGAAGAGATAGCTCAAGGTAATGAGTTACAATGTAGACATTAAAAAATATCAAAAACTATGCTGTTTTCTTGTTTTGACATAGCAGATTACTTTATAGCCTTAGCCAATGAAACTGGATCTTTTGTAAGCAACTTAAAATTACAAAAATTAGTTTACTACGCCCAAGCATGGCATCTCGCTCTCCATGATGCACCTCTCTTCCCAGAAGACTTTGAAGCATGGGTGCATGGTCCTGTCATCCCCGTACTTTATCAAAAATATAAACCCTTTGGCTGGCAAGCGATCGCTGAAGATGCAAAGGTCAATCTACCCGAAGCAACGCAGGAATTTCTACATGAAGTTGCTGAAGAATACTTTGCCTGTGATGCCTATAAGATGGAACAGATGACCCATATCGAAGCACCTTGGAATTTAGCTAGATCGGGATTACGTGCTGATATGCCCTGCAATGAAATAATCGATAAAGACTGGATGAAGGAGTATTATCGCTCTCGTGCCAAAGAAGATTAAGAAAATTGAAATAGAGAAGTCGCGTGATTCTAACATCAAGCCGACAAAAAACAGAGTAAATCAGGGTGTTAGTTTCTCTTTCAAATATTATCAAAATCGACATGATAAATTTTCTTGCAGCGACAAAGAAATTACTTACTGTCTAGCCTTACTAGATAGATTAAAGGATTTATCAACTATGTCTGTACAAGAGCTATTAGTGAATCGCAGCAAAACTTTACGGTGTCATCCGATCGCATGGCAAGATACTACTGAAACTGGATTTGGATTGCCCAATGAAGATCAATTAGTGGATACTCCCTATCAATTTTCTCTCTCTTCCAATGAGCATGGCAGAGTACACGGCTTTTTCATTGACGACATTTTTTACATTGTTTGGCTAGACCCAAATCACCTGCTGTATTCGTCAGTGTTAAGCTCCTTGCTCAAAGGTTGTATAGACGCAAAGCAACCCCGCAAAGCCTTATAATAGTAAGACACTTAGTAAGAATTGCCGATCGCACGCGGGGCAAGCAATGCCAAGCCATGCAAGGAGAATTTGATTAGCATATGACTGAAATCTTAGAAGATCGCATTATCCCCACAGACCTGCGCGGCGAAATGTCGCGATCGTATCTGGAATATGCCATGAGCGTGATCGTCGGTCGCGCCTTGCCCGATGCCCGTGATGGACTCAAGCCTGTACATCGTCGCATTCTCTACGCTATGCACGAGTTGGGCATGACCGCCGATCGCCCGTTTCGGAAATGCGCCCGTGTGGTCGGTGACGTAATCGGTAAATATCACCCCCACGGTGACACCGCCGTATATGAAGCACTGGTACGGATGGCGCAAGACTTTTCAATGCGCGATCGCATGGTCGATGGTCACGGTAACTTTGGCTCCGTCGATAACGATCCCGCCGCCGCCATGCGATATACCGAATGTCGGTTGACTCGGATTTCGCAATTCGGTCTGATTCAAGATATTGAGCGCGATACGGTTAACTTTGGCGATAACTATGACGGTTCACAACAGGAGCCGCTAGTATTACCTGCCAGAATTCCCCAATTATTGTTGAATGGTTCTTCAGGGATTGCCGTGGGGATGGCGACCAATATTCCCCCGCATAATTTGGGCGAGTTGGTAGATGGACTGGTCGCTCTAATTGCTGATCCCAACCTCACAGATTTGGAATTGATGCGATATATTCCAGGTCCTGACTTCCCAACAGGCGCTTTGATCTTAGGAACCGATGGTGCTCGTGAAACCTACACAACGGGGCGTGGCTCCGTGACCATGAGAGCAGTGGCAAACTTTGAGACGATTTCTGCATCTGGAAGGCAAGATCGTGAGGCGATTATCGTCACCGAAATGCCTTACCAAACCAATAAGGCAGCGCTGATCGAACGCATTGCGGAGATGGTCAATGAGAAGAAAATTGATGGCATTTCTGATATTCGTGATGAAAGCGATCGCGATGGTATGCGTTTAGTTATCGAATTAAAACGCGATGCCTATCCAAAAGTAGTTCTAAATAATCTTTACAAATCTACGCCTCTGCAATCGAACTTTAGCTGCAATATGCTCGCTCTAGTCGATGGTGAACCAATTACGCTAACCCTGCGTAATGCTCTACAAGTATTTCTCGATTTCCGTTACGAAGTAATTACGCGCCGTACTCAGTACGAATTGCGTAAAGCCGAAGAACGCGATCATCTATTACAAGGGCTATTAATTGCTCTGAATCACTTAGATGCAGTCATCGCCCTGATTCGTGGAGCTGATGATAGTAGTTCAGCGAAGTTGGGCTTGATTGAGAACTATGGACTATCCGAAGCTCAAGCTGATGCAATTTTAGCGATGCAGTTACGTCGTTTGACGGCTCAAGATGCTGATAAGATTCACGATGAGCATAATCAGTTAGTTGAGAAGATTGCTGATTTACAACATATTCTCGCTAATCGCGATCGCATTCTCACGATTACCCGTGAAGAATTGGAAGCAATCAAAGCTGAATTTACAACACCCCGCCGCTCTCGCATCCTGCCCAATGAAGGTGATATTGATACTGCTGACTTGATTGCTAATCGCGAAACGATTGTGATGGTGACGGAGCAAGGCTATGTGAAACGAATGCCTGTGGATACTTTCACCGCTCAACATCGCGCCACACGGGGCAAAGCTAGCGCCAACGTCAAGGATGATGACGCGATCGCCCATTTCTTTGCCTGTCGCAGTCATGACAAAGTTCTGTTCTTTACCGATCGCGGTAAGGTCTATGGAGTCAAGGCTTACGAAGTACCTGAGTCAGGTCGCGCCGCCCGTGGTACAGCCGTGGTGCAACTATTACCGATCGCTGCTGACGAAAAAATCACCACAGTATTACCCATCAGCGAGTTTAGCGAAGATGAATATCTGGTCATGCTCACGGCTGGCGGCTATATCAAAAAAACCAAGTTACCAGCTTTTGCGAATATTCGTTCCAATGGGCTGATTGCGATTGCCTTAGAAGAAGGTGATTTACTGCGTTGGGTACGTCGCGCTAAAGCCGATAACACCATTATCGTCGGTTCGCGCCAAGGCATGTCGATCCGCTTCCGTACTGACCATGAGCAGTTGCGCCCAATGGGTCGTGATACTCGCGGTGTGCGATCGATGCGTCTGACTGGTGATGATGAAATCGTGAGTATGGATATTCTTCCCGCAGGCTTAGCCGAAATTGAGGAGGTTGAAGGTTCAGAAGAAGAGATTGATTTGACTGTAACTGTCAATGAGGATGAGAATCTCGAAACTGAGACGACCGAGGCTGAGAATGAAAAAGCTCAAGGACCTTGGGTGCTAGTCGTCACTAGAGGCGGCTACGGTAAGCGGGTTCCTGTCAACCAGTTCCGTATCCAAAAACGCGCAGGTAAAGGTTTGCGCGTGACCAAGTTCAAATCTGGTCAAGATCAACTCGCTTCGCTTTGTTTAGTCGATGAGAATAACGAGCTAATGATTGTCACTAGTCGCGGTATCGTCATGCGTCAAAGTACCGATGCGATCGCCCGTCAATCCCGTACTGCAAGGGGTGTGCGTCTGCAAAGGCTTGATGCATCCGATGCGATCGTCGGTGCAACTTTAGTTCCTCCTGCCTTGGAAGAAGAGATTGAAGAAGTGGATATCCAAAGTAGTGATGTGGCGATCGGTGCTACTGAAGTAATTGCTGAAGTAGTTGCTGAAAGTATAGAGCCAGAAACTGAAGAATAGAAAGATTCTCTAGATAAAAAATAGATTTGATGAGCAAAGCTCATCAAATCTATTTTTTTAGTCACTTTCCTGAATTCGCATGTCTGCAATAATGGGGTCAAAACCAACGGGAAAATTTGTGCTGATACTATATTTGGCTTGTGTAAATTTGGCTTCTGTGATTACTGCTTCCGATAAGTTTGCACTACTTAGATTTGCATCGCTTAGGTCTGCTTGCCGAAGTCTTGCCTGTGTTAAATTTGCCCCGATTAGAATCGCTCCATTTAAAGATGCTTTTAATAAAATAGTCTTGTTGAGAATTCCCCCAGTAATTAAGGAACGACTAAGATTTGCACCAGTTAAATTTGCTTGACTGAGTTCAATTCGATTTAATATTGCTGTTGATAGGTCTACTTGAAACAAAATTGCCTTACTTAAATCTGCACCTGTAAGGTCGGCTTTTCTCAGGCTAGATCTACTCAAGTTGATTTCTTTTAAGTCCAATGCACTTAAGTTAGCACCATCTAAGTTGGAGCCTTCAAAGTTCCGCTCTCCTTGATTGTAATGTTCTAGCAATTGTTCGGCGCTATTTACCTTTGTCATGTTGCCAATACCAAGATTATTTATGCTCAAGTAACTCTAGCGATCGCCTTGAATTATAGCGGTTTTCTAAGTTTCTTTGTGCTGTAAAAAGAAAATGTGGTGCTTTGCGCCACATTTTCTTTTAATTATGTTAATGGCTGAAATTTGACTTTGAGTCCATCTTTAGGACGAAGAGTGGGAATTGGGAATGGCTCTAGATTTTGAGAGGGCAAAATTTCCCATTGATAGTTGCGTAATAGATGGGCAGCAATAATCTTCATCTCTAGTTTGGCAAACGCTATCCCAATACAAATCCTTGCCCCACCACCAAATCCAATCAGACTGAAGGGTTTCTGTTTATGTTCTTGGCGATCGCTACTAAAGCGATCGGGATCAAACTGGTCAGGATTAGGGTAAATATCTTTTTGTTTGTGGGTAATCATGATCGAATAGAGAACTAGCCATCCCTTAGGAACATGATAACCATTAAACTCAAAGGGCTTGACTACGCCTCGAAAGCCACCACCCACGGGAGGACGTAAGCGCTCAATCTCTTGAAAAATTTGATCGAGATAGGGCATTTTTCCAATTTGTTCAAGATCTAACTTGCCTGTTTTTGCGAGTGCTATTTGCTCCTGTCGAGCACGTTCTAAAACTTGTGGATGACGACCTAATTCTAAACAGAACCAAGTCAACATCGATGTGGTAGTTTCATGCCCAGCAAACAACATCAACATCGCCTGTGCTTTCAATTCTTCTAAACTAAAGCGTCCACCATCTTCATCTTGAGCCTGAACTAACATACTCAGCACATCGTTAGTGGGATTTTGTTGACGTTCCTGCACAACTTTGGTGAGATGTTCTAATAGGCGATCGCGTGCTTTCAGCGCTTTGCCCAAGGTAGTAAATGGTAAATCAAAAGGTGCGATCGCAAATAAACCATTAGTTAAGGTCGCAAATAATTTGCTAAATCTCTCCACATCATCGCCAGCATTCGCTCCAATCAAAAGTTGACTAGCAATCTCAAAGGTCAGTTTTTTGAATTCATCGAACCAATTAAATTCTCCTTTTTCTATCCATTTAGCAAGATATCGCTGCGTGATTACTTCCATTGTCGAGAAGTATCCAGCTAAAGCCTGTCCATGAAAGGCGGGCATCATCAGGCGACGATTGCGACGATGTTCTTCCCCATCTTGCAAGAATAGCGATTCTCCTAGCAGCATCTTGAAATTATCTGGCCATCCTTCTTTCCATGAAAAAGAGTCCATATGACTTGATAACACAAATTCCGCAGCCTCAGAGCCAATCATAAATACTGTCGGTCTGCCAAGCAAGCTAGTTTTGGAGATTGCGCCGTACTTAGCATATTGTTTCTCCGCAAATTTGCGATCAAAGAGAAACTGGAGAGTTTGTCCAAGGATTGGCAATCCTAATTCCCCAGGGGGAAGATTTTGCAAATTGGCGATATCAGAATCTTGATGCATGATGCTAGAGCGTAGATGGTTTTGGCTATTTCCATTGGATATTGTAGCGCGATCGCTATGATTTTTAGATTTTATTTAGGCTCTAGGCGATCGCGAATTTCTTGGCGCAATAATTTACCAGAAGCTGTTTTGGGGAGGGATTCCCAAATGTAGATTGACTTGGGTAATTTGTACCGAGCTAAAGATTTCTGCTCACAAAAGTTCCTAATTTCTACCAATGATAATTGGGATTCGGCAACAATTACCGCCACAACTATTTCACCCCATTCGTGATCGCCTAAGCCCACTATACAAACCTCTGCGATCGCAGGATGGGTTAATAAAATTGCTTCGATTTCGGTAGGATAAATATTTTCACCACCACTAATAATCAAATCAGAACGACGACTAACCATATAGAGATATCCATCGCCATCAAGATAGCCCAAATCTCCTGTATAAAACCAACCATCTTGCTTTGCCTGATCATCAGATTGATGGAGATAGCCACTCATCACGCTTAATCCTTGAACTAGAATTTGCCCAATCACCCCAACCTCAAGATCTTGTTGATGTTCATCCACAATTCGCAGACGATTACCGAAAAGTGGTAACCCAGAAGAACCTCGCTTTACAGCAACTTCATGGGGTAACAGTGTCGTAATTTGGGAAGCAGTTTCTGTCATGCCATAGGTCGGCATTATCGGCAAATTCAATTGCAAACAGCGATCAATTAGTTCTGAACTCGCAGGTGCGCCCCCCAATAAGATTGCTCGTAATTTCTGTAAATTTTGCCTGTTGGGATGCTGCAATAAACGAGTTAGCATCGTTGGCACAAGGGAAATGATTGTCACCTTCTCACAAGCGATCGCCTCCAGCACTTTCTGTTCATCAAATTTGGGTAACAATGTAATCGTCGTTCCATTAATTACACTGCGCCATGCGATCGCCAAACCTCCCACATGAAACAGAGGCATACACAGCAACCAGTTATCATCTGGATTAATACCTAACTGTAAAGCTGAGGCGATCGCGTTATGGAAGTGATTGCTATAAGTTAAGGTCACTCCCTTGGGCTTGCCAGTTGTTCCAGATGTATAGAAAATACCCTGTATTTTTTCTAGATTAATTAATCCCTCACCCCAGCCCCCTCTCCCAGAGGGAGAGGGGAACATGACTTTTTCTCCCCCTCTCCCAGAGGGAGAGGGGAACATGACTTTTTCTCCCCCTCTCCCTCTGGGAGAGGGGGTTGGGGGGTGAGGGCAATTCTCAACTACTAACTCCTTAATTTGACTTCCTAAATGATTAGCAGTGAGTTGGGTAAATTCATCGCAAATTAAATATTTGGTCAGACTATCTTCTATTTGCCAGCGTATTTCTTCAGCAGTGAGGCGAATATTCAGAAAAACAGCTATGGCTTCACACCTAACTAAGGCATGAACGAGAATGATATACCTTGGATGATTAGTTAATAATAAGCCAATGCGATCGCCTGCCTTTATCCCCAAGGTTTGCAAGTAATCTACCCAGTAATTAACATCCTCTTCTAATTGTGAGTAACTCCGATACTCTGATTTTTGGCTAATCGTAGATTTAAAAATTAAGGCGATCGCATCTTTTTTCTGTACTGCGCGTTGTGATAGCCAATTGGGAAATTTCATAATATCGCGATATGATAGTTAGCATAGGCAGCACTTTACGCCGTGCGTACTACTACCAAAATGGTTTAGCCATTTTGCATTTTAAAACCCTTACTGGTTTTGATTTTCGATTCATAAAAGTGTCTTCACACTTTTATGAATCGATATAACTATAGCGTTTTGCCAATGAGTACATACTCATTCTCAAAGCCACAAAACAAGCACAGTAAAGATTTTGAGTTTTAATTTTGCTTACAGCAAAATTAAAACTTCTACACTATAAAATTTTATGGAGTAATGGCAATGAATCCATTTGGTGGCATCGTCCAAAAAGCATTTTATCTAGGTCTAGGCTTGGCGACTGTCGCAGGTGAGAAAGCAGGGGAAACTCTGGGGGAACTCCGCATACAGGCTAGCAAGTTAGCCGATGAGCTAGTTGAGCGCGGTGAAATGACTAGCGAAGAAGCAAAGAAATTTGTTGATGACCTTGTGCGTAACTCCCAAAAGCCGATCAGTGAATCTCAAAACTCATCAAATCCTAGTGGTAAAGATACCCCTCGCACGATCTCCATTGATGATGAGGAAGATGATAATTCTAGCCAACCTGTAAACGATGTGGATTCTCTCAAGAGCAAAGTTCAGGCTTTACAGGATGAACTGAAACGATTGCAGAAATAGCATCTGTAGTAAAGCACTTTACTCTAACTTAAAACCCTTGTAATTTTTAAAAAAGTCGCGGAGCCGCCTTTTTCAAAAATTACAAGGGTTTTACAGCCTATTGAGGCTTTGAGTAGTACAGAAAAATTTTTGGAAGCGGCGCGGAGCGCCGCTTCCAAAAATTTTTCTGGGGTTTAATTAAGCGCAAAATGGCATAGCCATTTTGTATTTTGGTATTACTCGGTGATAGCTGGAGATAAATTATTCCGAGGGATGGCAAATTTTTAGACTCAGCAAAGTGTGTGATAATGGTATAATAATTTTCGCAAAAAACTTCTGTTTAACTTGCTGTTTTAATAACTCGCCGATGTAGCACAGGGGTAGTGCAGCTGATTCGTAATCAGCAGGCCGTGAGTTCAAATCTCATCATCGGCTTATTTTAATTTTTCACAACTCAAAAAGCCTTGCATTGCAAGGCTTTTTGAGTTGTGAAAACAAATCCGATTGCTATCTGTAAAACAAGTTTTTGCAGATGCTCAAATGTCATACTCATCGTTTCCTCTGCGGGAGAGGGGGATGCTTGCCCCCTCAGTTTTTAGTTAGAACGGAATATCGTCATAATCGGGAGCATCAATTGCAGGTGTTGCCACAGGAACATAGGTTGGTGTTGCCGTCGGTACAGAGGCGCTAGATGGAGTGGCTCTAACATTGCGTATAGTTGTAGGAGCTACATCTGTAACACCTCCAGTACTGCCAGCACCAAAACTATGGACACGCTGAGCAATCAATTCAGTCCGTTTTTCTTTATAAGTACCGCGATCAACCGTATCCAGACGTAGACGACCTTCAACTACAACTTGGTCGCCTTTGTGATACTTTTCTACCATTTCATCCGCCAAGTTATTCCAACCCACAACCTTGATACGATAAGGGGCTTCCTCGGAGCGTCCACCTGCAAACTGGACGAGAAATGAAGCGATCGAGCTTTGATTGTCAGGAGTACGGCGTAGCTCAGGATCGGTCAGCACTTCGGCCATTAAGACAATAGAGTTCATAGGGTTTTATCAAAAGCTTATGGCTTATTTTTTATTAATCACCATAATATCGCGATCGCTAAGGATCGCAAATTAAATAAAACCCAAAACTATTGTGGCGGACTTTGCCCTCCATAATAGTTTTGGGTTTTGAATGGTTCAAGTTATTTAAGTGGCGATCGCTTAGTGATCATCCAAACTTCTGATAGCCCTAGCCGAATTTTAGGCAAAATCTTGATTTCAATAGTCTCATCAGCATGTATACTTTTGCTGATTATTAAGCTGCTATGCTGCTATTAGGATTAGTCACGCACATATGCTGACCATCAATGCAATCATCATCAGTACTATCATTCTCGATGTTGGGATTCAGTCCGTGATTATCGACAGAATATTTCGAGCAAAACAAAGTAATAGGCGGCGGGAAGAAGTGGAAGAAGAAAATCTTACTCGCTACGAGTCCAACACATCTAGCGATCAGCCCAAAGGCTGGGAATTTAAAATCCTGCGTACTAGTAGCGGTGGTTTCCGCAGTCGTAAAGTTTTAAACAAAGTTTGTGCTGAAGAGTCTCAAGCAGGATGGATTTTATTAGAAAAGCTTGACGATCATCGATTACGGTTTCGTCGTCCCATCACTGCACGCGATCGCGATAATCAGTGCAAAATCGATCCCTACCGCACTCGCTATGGCATTGCCGAGATCGTAGAGACTTGGACAACGATTATTGTGTTACTAGCAATTATGAGCGGTGCAGCAGTTTTAGGCTTTGCAGCAATGAATCGCTTTTTTGGTGATTGGCAAACTCGCTCTGTGCAAAGCGCTCCTCGATCTGGGGACAACAACAATGTTATCCGTCAGCCGCCTAGTCCTATTGCCAAGCCAACTACAGCCCCACAACCCGCTCCTCCTGCACAATAGTAGCGATGCTTCGCGCCGCTACTCGTCTTCTGGTTTTTAAGTCAGCGCAAAGCGCTGTAGCTCTGTCATTTTGTGTTTTGGGATATAGCAATGTAAGTTTTACTTAGGACATTAAACCCAAAAGATGAGTGGCGGCGCGAAGCGCCGCCACTCATCTTTTGGGTTTTGATTTTTGTCCGAGCTATCTCTTATACCAAAACACAAAATGGCGTAGCCATTTTGTGTTTTTAAAACCCTTACTGGGTTTGGTTTTCGATTCACAAAAGTGTTGCCACACTTTCGTGAATTGGTATTACATTGCTATAACAGCTAATCTTTTTTATTCAGGAGAAATTTATGAAAGCAATTTTGATGACCGCAGCAGGTGATCCTAATGTGCTGAAACTTGGGGATGTACCAGAACCAACTATTCAGGCTCCAACCGAGATGTTGGTAAGACTCAAAGCCGCAGGGATCAATCCGATAGACACTAAACTACGTAGTCGTGGCACATTTCAGCCCGATCGCCTACCATCAATCCTAGGTTGCGATGGGGCAGGTATCGTGGAAGAGATCGGGGCAGAGGTCACTAAATTTAAAGTGGGCGACCAAGTTTATTTTTGTAACGGTGGTCTTGGGTTTCATCAGGGCAACTATGCTGAACTAACCACGATTGACGAAAAATTCGCCGCCCATAAACCAAAATCCCTCAGTTTTGAAGAAGCTGCCGCCGCTCCATTGGTACTAATCACAGCTTGGGAAGCTCTGTATGATCGTGGAAATTTGCAACCATTATCAACCAATCACAATGTCTTAATCCATGCAGGTGCAGGCGGTGTTGGACATGTTGCCATTCAACTAGCCAAGCTCAGAGGCGCAAATGTTTGTACTACTGTTGGCTCCGAAGCTAAGGCAAGATTTGTCCGCGATTTGGGTGCGGATTTACCAATAGCCTATAAACAAACTGATTTTGTAGAATCAGCGATCGCATGGACAAAGGGTGAAGGTGTAGATCTTGCCTTTGATACAGTTGGGGGCAAATTGATCGAAAAAACTTTTCCCGCCGTCAAAATCTATGGCGATATCGTCACTATTCTTGAACCACCCACCGATATTAGTTGGAAAGTTGCCCGTACCCGTAATTTACGATTTAGCTTTGAACTGATGCTGACCCCGATGTTGCTGGGAAAAGCCAATCTCCAAATTCAACAGGCTAAAATTCTGAGTGAATGTGCAGCATTATTTGACTCAGGCAAACTAAAAATTCATGTCAGCGATGTGTTTCAGCTTGCGGATACAGCCAAAGCTCATCAATTATTGGAGACTGGCTCCATGACAGGAAAAATTGCGATCGCCATCTAAAAAATAAAAAAGGCTTGCAAAGCAAGCCTTTTTTATTTTTTAGCGAAATGTTGCTAGTTGCAACATTTGTTTTTCGTTAGCAATACTCATGACTTGACGCTTAGGATCGATCACAATCCAACCCTTTTCTTTAAGTTTATCTAATACTTTGGAGGTGTCTTCAGGGCTTACCTCTGATAGATCGGCAATATCCTGCACGGGGATATTAAAAATATCAATACCTACATCGGTTTTACTACCGTAGGTTTCCGCAAGACTCGTCAAAATCGTGGCAATCCGCACCGCAGGAACTTGTTGACGTAACTGAATGCGTTGATTGGTTTTGCGTAGTCGTCTCACCATCAACTGCAACATCCGATGATGCAACTGGGGATCTTTAAATAAAAACTGAATAAATTTTTGGGCAGGAATACTCAGAACACGCACTGGTGTAAAAGCCACGACATCTGTAGATCGGGGTGACTCATCTAGAATTGCCATTTCCCCAAAAAAGTCGCCATTTCCTAGTACGGCGAGGGTGGTCGCATCCTGACTTCGCAAAAATCTAACTTTTAGCCAACCCGAAAGAATGAAATATACAGCATTGCCCCAAGCATCCTCCATTAGTACCGCTCGTCCCGAAGGATAGTCACGTTCTACTGCTTCGGCGAGGAGCCATTCCAAAGTTTCGGCGCTAGCAGCATCAAATAGTGGAAATAGCTCTTTGAAGATATCCGTTTGCATGGGAATTTTTTTAAAGACTTATCTTGTAAGAACCGTAGCGCAAGCACCTTACCTGCAATTAGCTATGCAGACCAAAGAATTTGCGCTACACATCAAAGGGCAACTGATTCAGAATTCTGGAATACCAGTCAACCAAACTAAGCACCCATCACTTCGTAACCAGCATCTACATAAATAATTTGCCCAGTTACAGCACTTGATAGATCGCTTCCCAAGAAAGTCGCCACATTGCCAACATCGTCGGGAGTAACTAAACGACGTAAAGGTGCTGTTTCTTCGTAATGATGCAACATTTTATGGAAGTCACCGATCGCTGCCGAAGCAAGAGTCCGAATTGGACCAGCAGAAATTGCATTAATCCGAATATTGTCTGGACCCATGTCGGAGGCGAGGTAGCGCACATTCATTTCCAATGCAGCCTTGGCGATCCCCATGACATTATAGTTAGGGACAACTTTCGCGCCGCCAATATAGGTAAGAGTAATCACACTACCACCATCTTTGAGTAGTGGTCTGGCGGCTCGGCATAAATGGATCAGTGAGTAAGCACTCACGTCGAGGGCGAGTTGAAAGCCTGAGCGGGAAATATCCGTAAAGTTACCAGATAAATCTTCTTTATTAGCAAATGCTAAACAATGCACCAAAATATCGATCTTGTCCCATTTCTCGGCAACCGAGGCAAACAATGAATCTACTTGGGCATCATCCTGAACATTGCAAGGCAACAAGAAATCTGGTGTTAAGGAATCGGTCAACTCAGCAACCTTGCCTTTGTTGCGATCGCGATCATCTGGCAAATAAGTAATACCAAGCTTAGCGCCAGCTTGATGTAACTTTTGGGCAATACCCCAAGCGATCGAACGATTGTTGGCAATTCCAGTCACAAGAGCAGTTTTCCCGCTCAAATCTAACAAACCCGTCATGTATATTTCCTAACGTGAACGCAGCGTAATTCGTAATTTGTAATTAGAAATAAGCTTACCTTAAAAGCCCATACTCGCGCTTCCTGCTGATGTAATGGAAGCGAGGGCGCGTTGCAAGAAGCTAAGTGCTAGGAAAGCAAGCATAGGTGAAAAATCCATGCCACCTAAAGGGGGAATAATCGAGCGAAATAGATTGAGATAGGGATCGGTGATCTGACCGAGGGCAGCAAAGGGCTGATTGTACCAATCAATATTGGGAAACCAAGTCAACAGAACTCGAATAAAGAGCAAGCCCAAATAGATCGAGATGAATGAACTGACTGTACCAAGAATAACTTCCATAGGAGATTGGTTAGGTTAAAGAACAATTAGAGTAAATAGCTACCATCATTCTACTGAATGCAACAGAAATAAGGATTTTTATCATTACTATAGGATCTCACAGTCAAATAAAGAACCATTTTTTATAGCACGACGAAACTGCGCTATAAAAAATGGTTTTCTTTACTAAATCGTAGAACCTTTATCATCAACTGTCATATCTCGTAATGATTCAATTGATGTTTGCTTGCGACCATTTTTTCCTTCAGCTGTAGCTAGCTCTTGGCTAACTGAGTCGATCGCTGCATTCAGTTGAGCAATTTTCTTTTCGAGATTACGGCGGGCAAATTCATTAGAAGTCTGAGTCTTATCAATGATGCGATCGCGATCGGATTGCTGATCGACAAGATCATCTTCTGGCTCACTGAGCTTAATCGCTACTAATGCGCCAACTACGCCACCGACAGCAGCACCGAAGAGAAAGCCTCCCCAAAAATTACCTGAATTATCTGCCATAGCTTTGCCTTAACGATCTCAACAACATTGAATAGTGCTTAAGCATTACTTAAACAGTGAGACTTTTGGCACATCATATCATTTTGGTTTACGTTATACCAATTCACGAAAGAGTAGCAACACTTTTGTGGATTGAAAACCAAACCCAGCAAGGGTTTTAAAAACACAAAATGGCAACACTTTTGTGTTTTTGGTATTAGGGACACGCAGTAAAATAAACAACCGATTTTCAGGGGTGCGGCTTTGATGCACCCCTGAAAATCGGTTGTTTATTAAATCGCATAAGTAAATTACCAAAACCCATAAAGTTGCGCCCCGCAGGGGCGCAACTTTATGGGTTTTGGTAATTTACTTAGCGTTACAGCATAGCAAATATGAAAAATTAGCTACAGTGACGGTCTAGAGCCGATTTTAGGCTGTAACAAAATAGATGTAGCACTTTTGCTTTCATCTAGTTTAGTGAGAAAGGTGGATAATTTAGTTGGATCTAGCTCTGTAGGCAGGATCAGTTTACCTTGTTCATTTCTTTTCAGAAAAACTGAGTTGTTGGTTAAACCTGCTTTGACTAAAGCACTACGCTCAGTGAGGGCTACATTATCCTTAGGATTTTTGGATAGCCAATTAGTATAAGCATCGAGTGCATCATACCAATATGCATTTTTTGCATAGATTCTTGCTTTTTCTAAATCATTTTTAGCTGCTGCGATCGCCTTTAAAACCACAAGGTCATCATCTCGACGAATAGAAGCATAAACATCAACTTGTGATGCACCGCCATTGCCTTGCCAACGAATTTGCCAACGTTGTGCTTTTCCTTTGATTAACTCAGGCGCATTTTCTGGCAATGTGAATTTGTAGAGTCCTGAATCTTCAGCTTTGCCTTCAGCGACAAAGACTGATTTTGCTGCTCTTTCATGACCATCACGCAAAAAGAAAGTCACTTTAAAGGAGCCTTTACCACTATCAATTTGAGGAACTGTCGTTGATGTGGTTGTTGCAGTATTTTGAGGAGCAATATACCAATACAAGGTTGGTCGAGACGCTAAAGTCTTTGCGCCATCTTCAAGTCCCAGAATCGTAATCAGAGGTAAGTCACCCCTAGTTGCGCCACCTGAACTTGCAGATTTTGGTAATCCCAAGCCATATTGAGCAAGCGCCTCAGACCCCAAAAACGTTGGACTTGCGACAGATGCTATACAAATGGTGCTGAGAGCGATCGCTTTTTTGATATTGATTTTAATTTGAGTCTTAGTTGAAGTCATGGTTGTAATCATCCCAGTTGTAATCATCCCAGTCATTTTTACTAGCTTCAGCACAGGACAACATCACTTTACCAAAGTTTAATTAAAAGCTTAACTATAGGTTTTAGGTCGAGAAGTTGTGATGACAAGTTCCCTCGAAATAAAAAGTTTATAAATATTTCTATTTTGGAAGGAGAAGAGTCGAAAGACACGAATGCTCTTTTCAAATTTATGGTCAAAGGTAAACTGGAAAGTGTGGCGGCTACCAAAATCTGAAATTATACCAAAACACAAAATGGCGTAGCCATTTTGTGTTTTTAAAACCCTTACTGGGTTTGGTTTTCAATTCACAAAAGTGTTGTCACACTTTCGTGAATTGGTATTAGATTAGTACTGATCGCCGAATTGATGCGGATAAACTTGCCCAATCGCTTTTCTATAGCGTAAATTACCAAACCCTTAAGGTTGCCCCCCCCCGCGGGGGGGCAACCTTAAGGGTTTGGTAATTTATTTTGCACAGGTACTTATGGTCTTTAGCAGCATTTCTGTAACAGTCTTAAATTTGATGCCAGCAGACAGATTTTCCATATTTTCCCGAACAATGTCCTATAGCAAAAAAAGAGTCTAGTACAAACCAAACCCCAAGAATTGAGTGGCGACGCTTCGCGCCGCCACTCAATTCTTGGGGTTTATGTCCTACGCATAACTTGCTTAGCTATACCATCAGAGAAATGCTCTTTGTAGCGCTTTTCAATCAAGCGAGGTACAAAGGCTTGTTTCCCCGCCTTCGTCGGGGAAACAAGCCTTTGTACCTCACTAGACTGATAAAAGCTATATACCCTAGATCGTCATTACAAAATGATTCACAAACAAATTACATCAAATCAATTTCATGTCATCTAAAAAATTGGCTTTAGGTTGCTGATTTTGATATATGACCTCACCCAGATGAGTGATTGCATTTTGCAGATTTTCCTTAACAATAAAAGTTAGTAAACTATGCAATCACCTAAATGAAGCATTTGTCACAATTAATCATCAAGCTAATGACTAGAGTTTACTGACCATCTGATTGGAAGTTATGGATAAATTTATATAAGTTTCTTAAGCAAAATTAAAGATAACCTGAGGTGATCGCAGGGAATAATTAATAGGGGGTTTCTGTTATGGAACTTTCCGTCTAGTAAACGTTATTATGGTTAACTCTCAAATTAGGGCTGTTGGGAACCTGTAGTTTATCCTCTGCGTCCTATGTAGCCTAGCAGTCAGTAAAACCAGTAAAGCATTTTTGTCAGTTAAGTCAGTCAGGAATTATCACTCTGAACTTGTGTACATTGCTATGACACATTTCAAGTTTAGATATTCAGAGCTTCAATTTTTCTAAATCCCCATACCTGAACAATTACTCTCAACAATTGTATTTCTGCATATTTATTAAATCTAAACAAGTAGTTACATACGTAACTTAAATAGTTATTTGATTTCTAGATTCAGATTTTTAGTTTGTAACCTCTTCTCATCGTTAAGGCAGCCTGATTCCATTAATAACAGTAGTGAACATTCTCTATCCTATGAAAAATCATAAAATACCCAAAACAATGAGTGTAAATACTTAGTCGAATTCCAGCTAAATCTTTAGAGGGATAGTGATAGCCGTCCTTTGACTTTTTTAGTTAATTTGTAATAATATGTAACTCCAGACGCAAGAGAAAAAAAGGTTGATCATGTATTATACAAATCAACTTTGGAGCAAATGACACATTATTAGATCAACTTTATAAAACTTAAAGATTGTGATTTTAAGCTATCAAGCTCATAAATTTAGATTTTAAAGTTATAGGGTCTTCTTTAGTATCAGACTTCTAGTCTTGGAGAAGCACTCTTAGAAAACGCTTAGTTTAAAAAAAGTAGGAGCGAATATGTCTGAAGAACCATTGACCCAACCCACGCCAAAGACAGTGGATAGGCAAGCTAACAAGCAGGTCGGTCTGTCTGCTGACATGGTTCGCACATACTTGCATGAAATCGGGAAAATCCCTCTACTCAGCAATGAAGAGGAGATTATCTATGGCAAGCAAGTGCAGCAGATGATGGCGCTGTTTGAAGTTCAAGAAAAGATTGCTCAAAATAGCGATCGCCTACCAACTGAGCTAGAGTGGGCGGAAACTGTTGGGCTAGAGCCAGAGATTTTGCGTAGCCTTATTCGTGTAGGCACACGCGCTAAACGCAAGATGATCGAGGCAAACCTCCGATTAGTAGTCTCTGTCGCTAAGAAATATCAAAAACGGAACTTAGAACTTCTGGACTTAGTACAGGAAGGAACTCTGGGGTTAGAGCGAGCCGTAGATAAGTTTGACCCTACTAAAGGCTTTAAGTTTTCGACCTATGCCTATTGGTGGATTCGTCAAGCAATTACGAGGGCGATCGCTCAACAAGCACGGACTATTCGCTTACCAGTTCACATTACCGAAAAGCTCAACAAAATCAAAAAAGCCCAACGTCAACTTTCCCAAGATCTTGGTCGAGTTGCCACGGTAGCTGAAATTGCTTATGAGCTAAACATCAAAACTGATCAAGTTCGTGAATGTCTATCCCTATCGCGTCAGCCAATTTCCCTTGACTTACGCATTGGTGATAATCAAGATACAGAACTTGCTGAGTTATTAGAAGATACAGGACGTTCTCCTGATAACTATGTAGAGCGCGAGTCTTTGCGGACAGATATTCAAAGCTTGCTTAAGGAGTTACCCGAAAAGCAACGTCAAGTGATGATTTTGCGTTACGGGCTTGAGGATGGACAGGAAATGTCGTTAGCTAGTATTAGCAAGCGCATGGATCTTAGCCGCGAACAAGTAAGACAATTAGAGCGTCAAGCGATGGATTATCTCCGCAAGCGCAAAACCAGAATGCAAGAATATCTTGCTAGTTAAAAATAAGTGTGGCTCTTAGAGCCACACTTATTTTTTTATTGAAAGTTATAAAAGTTAAGCCTTAAAAATTTGCAATAATCTAGAGTTAGTTCTTCAATATTTACCCAAGTCACAACCTTTATGCCGCTCAAATCTACAACCCGTCATATTCAGATTTATGCTGCCATTGTTGAGGAGCAGAATGATGAGCTTATCGATAGCGAAAACATGCTCACCCTAGATGTCGATCCTGATAATGAACTGAACTGGACAGATGGCGCTCTGCAAAAGGTATACCGCAAGTTTGATCAACTTGTGGCGGATTATAAAGGCGCAGACCTGTCTGATTACAATTTGCGTCGCATTGGTTCAGATTTAGAGCATTTTGTCCGATCGCTATTACAAGAGGGCGAAGTTACTTACAATCTCAATCATCGATCGCTTAACTACAGTATGGGTTTACCGCAGATCGTCAACACTGAAGCCAAATAGAGATATAGACATCGCTTCACGTTGTTTATTCTCATTATCAAATTTAGCAATACTCAAAAACTATGTCTGAAACCACTGCATCAACTTCTGAAGAGCCAAAGGCAAAACCTGCCGCAAAGCCCAAAGCCGAAAAGCCTCCAGCGATCGAAGAGTTACCCTTTGACGAATTTATTAACAAGCATTATCTACCTGCCTTAACTAAAGCCTTTGCTAAGCAAGGTGTAGATGATTTGCAATTGGAGTTTGGCAATTCTCAAGTACATGGGATTTGGGCGCAAGGGCTACGCCAGTTTACGGTTTATTTTTCTAAAGCAGATCTCAATGCTCAGAAGGCTTTTTCCTGTGCTGATGCTGGGCGATCGCCTAGTACAATTGAGCCATTTTTGATCGATGAGCGTAAAGCCCCTCTCGATTTACTTGTATTTGGTGTAATTCAACGCTTAAATGCCCAAAAGTGGTTAACAGCCAACTAGAAAAAAAGGGGTGCAACGCACCCCTTTTTTCTGGTTATTTTTTATTTCGGAACAATAACTTGTACACCATTTTCTATTTCAATTTTCATTCCCAGTTTATCTAGCTCCTGAGCAATAATCTCAACAGTTTTTTTATCCGTCGCATTTTGCAAAACTACTGACCAAGCGCCGATCTGGGCTTTCGTCAAATCCCGTTCTTCTTCTAGCCATTTAGCTGATTGGCGAGATATCTCAGCAGCAAACTTAGGATCTTCGATCAGATCTTTGCCTGACAAGCTAGCTCTCTCAGCCCATGCCGCAGCTTGAAGATAAGAAAATCTTGCGCCTTTAGCATCACCTAAAAACAATAGCTGATCCGTTGCCTTATAACGCCACACAGTATAAGCACTAGGCTGTTGATCGGGATTTAGAGATTTTAGACCCTTACTATATATTTCGATCGCTTGGCTAGGAACTCCCGCAAATATTGAGACGCTAGCTGACATATATATGTAGCTTTTAATAAATCTGGGATCTCGAGCAATAATATTTTCAAAATACAGTGGGCTTAACCCGTATCCCGTTTGCAGGGTGTTTCTCGAAACATCATCGCCAAAGTATTGCAAAAATTGTAAAAAAGCAAAGTTGGCAATCATGTTATTAAAGCCAAATCCGCGCGATGGCAATTGCCTAATTAGTTTAAGACGCGCTTCTTCATCTCTGACTGCCTTACGAGTCTCTTCTGGAGTTTGTCCACTCAGTCGTTGATTAAGTTTAGGAAATTGCAAAGCGAGCGCGATCCCTGCAAAAACAGCGATCGCGCCTAAATTAATTGCAAGTTTACGAAGCCGCATTTGACTTAATTGCCTTCGGAAATGAATGTATCTTTACTGAGACTATCAATCAGTTTATTGCTTGGTGCGCCATCAGCAGGGCTAATCGTGTAAAAATTTTGTGCTCTGACGATCGCATTACGAGTTTCGCCACTTAATACCCCATCCACTTTACCTGTGTAGAAGCCTCTCTGAGCCAGTAATCTTTGCAATTCTGAGACTTGAGTATTTGCAGTTGTAGCAGGTGTCGTGGGCTGAGCCACGGGGGCGGGGGTGGGCTGGACTGCTGGAGCAGGTTTAGGAGTTGCTTGAACTGTAGGTTGAGGGGTAGCAACTGCTTGCGGTTGAGTCGTTGGTTGAGGTGTTACCTGTGGTTTGGGTTCTACCCGAATAGTTGGTGTGACCGTTGGTGTGACATTAGTTACCGCAATCTGTTGCTTGGGTGCACCTGCTTCTAGAGCCGCGATCGTTCTTGCCCCAGCTACGCCATCCGCAGTCAAACCATAGGCTTTTTGAGCAGCAATAATTGCTTCTCTAGTACGTGTACCTAGAAAACCTGTGATTGGACCATTGTAAAATCCGCGATCGGTCAGCAAGTTTTGTAAATTGGCAACTCCACCGTCATTAGCCGTAGCCACATTACTAGCAGCAGCTTGATTACCCGTAACTGGCGTAGCGGCGGCGGATGGTCTTACATCTGCTTGCAATGCAGCGATCGTCTGACGACCTGCAATACCATCAGTTGTTAAGCCATAGGCTTTCTGAGCAGTAGTGATCGCCGCATTAGTCTGCGCTCCCTTAACTCCATCGATCGCCCCATTATAAAAACCACGCTTGGCTAGCAACTGCTGGAGTTCTACAACATTTTTATCTCCAGCCACCGCAGTGGTGGTTGAGGATGTTGGCGCGTTTTTGCTGGCAATACTAACAGTGCTTGCTCCTGATTCAAGAGCAGCCATAGTTTGAACACCTGCAATCCCATCGGTGACTAAGCCATAGTTTTTCTGAGCCGCAATGATTGCCGAGCGAGTTTGTGGTCCCATGATGCCGTCAACAGCACCGTTATAAAAACCACGTTTGCTGAGCAATTCTTGCAGCTTGGAAACTTCTATACTTTTAGTAGTTGCAGTGGTGATAATGGGCGTAGCTTTAGGTTTACCACCATCTGACTCTAGCGCTGCTAAGGTTTGTGGACCTGCAACACCATCGGCTGTGAGGTTATAAGCTTTCTGAGCAGCAATGATCGCCGAGCGAGTCTGAGATCCCATGATGCCGTCAACAGCACCGTTATAAAAACCACGATCTGCTAGCAGTTTCTGAAGATTCATCACAGTCGATGAGACGCTAGTAGTAGTTTCAACTACGGCAATAGGCTCAACAGTATTGGCTTTTGTGGCGATCGCATCTGAGGCTTTACCATTTTCGAGGGCGGAGATCGTTTGACTACCCACAATCCCATCAGGAGTAAGCCCAAAAGCTTTTTGGGCGCGGAGGATAGCATTTTTAGTTGAAGCTCCTGAAACCCCATCGATCGCTCCTGGGTCAAAGCCATTTTTGGCTAGTAGCGATTGCACATATTTCACATCCGATGATGGGGTTTCAGCAGCTAAAGCATTTAGGGTAGAGCCTAAGCCAATCATGAGAGTAGTACCTGTCAGGAGTACACTCAAACTGAGTTTTGCAGATTTGGTAGTTAATTTCTTGAGCCATGTTTGGAAAGATTCAGTACTTTCAATACTTTCATTGGCGATCGCATCATCAGTGTAGATAGATTCTTCTTGGATATATGCTAGGAGTTCCATAATTAGACCTTTTAGAGATTAAAAATTAAGATTTGCGATTGGAAAAAATTCAATTTGATTGGCGAGATTTGATCAGCATTTATTTAGGAAGAATTGGCATTTTTGGCTGCTGGTGCATTTTGACTAGAGGTGGGGACTTGAGTTCCATTTCCTAACGGAGTGTTGCTAGGACTTGGAATTGGCTGAACAGTTTGATTTGCATTACTGGAAGTGATTTGAGCAATAGTCTGAGCAGGATTTTGAGATTTAAGAGCTGTCAGTATATCTGCGGACAAATCACCCGTGGCGACTTGTCCATAAGCAAGTTGAGCCTTCAAAATACCTGCCTTGGTCTGCATATCGTATAAACCATTAAGATCTGCATCATAAAAGCCTCGTTCCTTAAGTAACGTTTGGATTGCCAAGACATCCTGATTAGCTGGCAATCTGGGAAAAGCAGGCTGAGTGAGGGGAAGATTGTTGCCACCAGCTAACAATGCCCGAATAGTTAAGGGCCCTACAAAGCCATCCTGAGATAAGGCATAAGCTTTTTGCGCTTTCAATATGGCGTTAGTTGTAGTTTGCCCTAACTGTCCATCGATTTCACCTTGATAAAATCCCCTTTGTTTCAGTAGCATTTGCAAATTGCCAATCTCACTTATCGCTGGCTGTTGAAAGTTACTGGCTGGAGGGTTATTTGACCGCACAATCACAATTGTCTGGTTTGGGGACTGGCTACTAGTCGGGTTACCTGTAGGTTGATTTGGTTGCTGAGGTACTAAAGGCGTTCTCACTAATGAGTTTCGCAACAATGCCAAGGTTTTCTCCCCAGGAATACCATCGGCAACTAGATTGGCTTGAGTTCTTTGAAAGTCAATCACGGCTTGCTTGGTATAGCGACCATAGACCCCATCAATTGCACCTACCGCAAACCCACGCTGAGCCAGCAATGTCTGGACTTCCAACATATAGCTGGTATTGCAAAGATACAAATTGTTACACCAAGGTGCAACATTCACCGATGGCTCTAGTACATGAGCTGCCATAGCTGGGGCTAAATTCCAGCCCAATCCACTAAGGCTAGTAAAAGCGATCGCGGATAGTAAAGAGGCTTGCTGTTTAATCGTGATGAAATTCCAGTCAAACTTATTTACCAGATCTTCGTCAGCACAAAGCTCGTCACAAGTAATCAGATGCTGATCTGTCGCCTCTTGATTGGCTTGTTCATATGCCCATGCATCATATATGTATGCTGCAAGTTCCATAACGGCTACCAAATGATTGCGGTCTAACTTATTTTAAACGATTTTTTCTGGTTTCTTACGTCAAAAAATGTATACATTTTTTTTATAGCGCTTTGCGATCAAAACCAAATCAAGAAAAAAATTTAAAAGCGTTGAGAAGCAACGCTTTTAAATTTTTTTCTTGTAGCTCGTTAGCAAACAAAAAAATAGAATGGGGCGTGAAGCGCCCCATTCTATTTTTTATCGTAATCATTGGAAATTTCCGCAGCGATTGTTTGTTTTTTATGGATATCTGCATCGTACTTAATTCCTATTTGCACCACATTGTCCTGTTTTGGTTCTGGATGCGATCGCTCAATTCCCCTGCGCCTTTCTGAAGTCCTTACTTCACTGGTATCTTCAGTCACTACTTCATAGAGAATTGCTTGTTTATTTGTCTCAGTGCCGCGCCGCAACACCCGCCCCAAACGCTGAATATACTCTCTGGCTGAACCTGTACCCGATAGGAGGATGGCAATTCGCGCATCAGGCACATCAACACCTTCATTTAAAACATGGGAAGCAACTAGAGACCTATATTTACCCTCGCGAAAGAACGTTAGAATTTCGTGGCGTTCTTTTACAGGAGTTTGGTGTGTAAGGGCGGGAATTAGTAAATCCTGTGAGATGCGATAAACCGTAGCGTTGTCATTGGTAAAAATCAATATTCTTTCGCCGAAATGTTGAGCCAGTAAATCTGATAAGACTCGTAATTTTGATTCTGTTCCTAAAGATAATTCCTTCGATTCACGGTGAGCGAGCATTGCTCTTCGACCTGCCTGCGATCGCGCACTTGCTTGGACAAATCTTTGCCAACCTTCGAGACTACCGAGGGAAATTTTTGATTCCTTTAAAAACTGGTTCCGACTTTGAATTAAAGAATCATAGCGATCGCGTTCTTTTTCTGAAAGAGAAACTTTGATCTGGACGATTTTATGTTCGGCTAAAGCTTGCCCCGCTAAGTCTTCAGCAGATTTGCGATAGACTTCTTCACCGATGAGAAGTTCTAAATCGGCATGTTTGCCATCACTGCGTTCAGGTGTGGCAGTTAATCCGAGGCGATAGGGCGCGATCGCATATTCCGCAATCACGCGATTAAAATCAGTGGGTAAATGGTGGCATTCATCAAACACGATCAAGCCGTATAGATTGCCTAAAGCTTCCGCTTGAATCGCGGCGCTGTCATAGGTTGAAACGAGAATTGCTGTGCGATCGCGTGAACCACCGCCCAATAAACCAATCTCCACATCAGGAAACGCTGCTAATAAATGGGCATACCACTGATGCATCAAATCAAGGGTCGGCACAATCACTAAGGTGCTGCGATTGGTGACTTGCATCGCCAACTGCGCTAGATAAGTTTTGCCTGCGGCTGTCGGTAAAACAACTACACCACATTTCCCGACTCGCTGCCATGCGGTCAGCGCTTCACTCTGATGTGGATAGGGTTCCATTTTAGAGTGAGAAATCAAGTTGATTTCTTGATATCCCCGTGACTTATCTTCGATGGCAATTCCTTCTGAGCGTAGAGTCAGAATCAACTCACGATAACGATTAGCAGGAATGCGAAACTTCTCAATGCGATCATCCCATGTAGCAAATTCAATCCATGATTTACCTTTAGGTGGTGGATGGAGAATTAAGGTTCCGCGATCGTAGGTTAGCTGGGAAATACGGGGCATATCTAGTACAAATCAAGTAATTTTATATACAGACCTTGCAAAAATTCACAAAAATCTTTTCAATAGTTAAGGAACTATTGAAAAGATTTTTCGTCTTTCGTAGAAGTGTGCCTTTGTACCTAAATACAGTGATCATGTGAGGATTGTAAATGTTTATGCTCAAACCCAGATCTAGTAACTCGATCAATTTAGTTGCACTTACAGCAACAACGATCGCATCAACATTGATGGCTAGCGCTTTGCATCCCAACTATGCTCAAGCTGAAGTTCAAAAGGAATCCGCGATCGCTACAAATGAATCTGAACTAGTTCGATCAATTGGTCGTGATCCAATGATCATACCTGCCACCACAGCCAATCAATCACAGACATTACCAGTTTCCAACAATCCTAGTACTGATTCAGAAATTATTCGGGCAATCAATTCTGGATTAGGTCAATCAAAACTAGTCAAAACCAGCGATCGTACTAAACCAAATCTTAATGCTCAGGGGGTTACATCAGTTTCGCAACTAAGTGATGTTAAACCTACAGACTGGGCTTTCACAGCATTACAATCCCTCGTTGAGCGCTACGGTTGCATCGCAGGCTATCCAGACAGCACCTTTCGCGGTAGACAAGCTACTAGTCGTTATGAATTTGCCGCAGGTGTAAATGCTTGTCTCGACAAAATCAACGAAATCATCTCCGCTGGGCTAGCAGACAAAGTTGGACAAGAAGATCTCGCTACCTTGAAAAAACTGCAAGAGGAATTTGCGGCTGAGCTTGCGACTTTGCGTGGTCGAGTTGATGCTCTCGAAGCAAAAACCACCAAACTTGAAGCACAGCAATTTTCGACAACAACCAAGCTATTTGGGCAAGCTATTTTTGGACTTCAAAGCCGTTTGCCAAACACTGGTAGCCTCACTCCTAGAGATGGGACACGCAACACCGTTGATGATGCCACGAATCTTACCTTTGGCTATAACCTGCAACTCAGCTTGGTCACCCAGTTTGACAACCGCAGTCTTTTGTTAACAGGTATTCAAGCGGGGAACGCTTCCACCGCTTCGACACTTTTTGCAAACAATAACTTTCTAACCAATTCTTATACTCGCCTCGGATACGAGCTGGATACAGCTAATTCAATCCAATTGAGCGATTTGTCCTATCGCTTTTTAGTGGGCGATAATCTTGCAGTGATTGTAGGTGCAGCAGGGGTTGCTCCATCAAGTGTATTTCGCGGACCTAACCGTTATGAAAGTGCAGGTCAAGGTGCGCTCTCAGCCTTTGCTCAACGCAACCCCATCCTCAACTTTCCAGGGCAAGCTGGTATTGGCTTTGACTGGCAAATCAGCGATAACATTAGCTTGCAAGGCGTTTATGCGGCAGCATTAGCTTCAGACCCCAACAATGGTTTAACAGGTGGTCCCTTTACCGCAGGTGTACAACTTGCTCTCACACCCAGTGAAGCAGTCGATCTTGCACTGTATTACCTTAATTCCTACACCACTAATGCCAGCCTAAATACAGGCGTTGGTGATAACTTGCTTGGTCCGATCGCAGGACGTTTCTCAACCAATGCCTTTGGTGGTACGGCGACATGGAGAATCTCTCCTCAAATTACTCTGGGTGGATGGGCTGGTTATACTACATCGGCTACTAGAGATGCAGGACTTGGCGGTTCAGTTGACACATTTAATTGGATGGCGTTTTTAAACTTCCCCGACTTATTTGCTGAAGGCAACTTGGGCGGTATCTACGTGGGACAACCTCCCAAAATTACCAGCAGTAACCTTACTCAAAATGGCGTACCTGCGTTTAACATTCCTAGTGCGATCGGTTTGTCTGGTGTTGCCCCAGGAGACTTTGGTGGTCAGCCTGCCTCAACCACTCATTTAGAGTTGTTTTATCGGATGCGTCTAAATGACAATATTAGTATCACCCCTGGCTTACTATTCATTTTCAACCCTGTACAAACGGCAGGCAGTGACACCATTACTGTTGGTGCTATCCGCACAACTTTTACGTTCTAGTGCAAAATCACAAAATGGCGTAGCCATTTTGTGATTGCAAAAGCTTTACTGAGTTTGTTTTTAATTCGTAAAAGTGTCTTCACACACAAATCTAAAATTAAGGGTGGCGCTTTATGCCACCCTTAATTTTAGGAGGATTTAATTTTCAGGTTTTATGAAGAAAAAATTTTTTGAAATTTGGGGAACCATAGAAATAGCCTAGTCGTCTTGGGTGAAATCAGTTCTGATATGGAACTACTTCCGAGCTATTTACGTCGAACTGAAGCTTTTAGCTAGCAAAGCTTTAGTTCCAAGATTACTCAGGTACGCGCACAAAATATCAAGAAGGACAATAAAAATGTTAACTCGGATCAAGAATTACACATTTAATTTGGGGGCGATCGCAATTACACTTGGTGCAACAGCGATCGCAGCATCTCCATCACTAGCTCAAACAACCTCCGTACCAATTACTGGTGGTAGTTTTACAGTAAACGTGACTAATGCAGCCACAAACAACGTTAATAGCACAGCTGTAACTGTACTAACACCAGTTGGAACTGCTCAAATTTCTGCTCTTTCAGGAACTACTGCTGGGACTACTAACCTAGCTGTTGGCAATAATTTTGACATTGTTGGTAAATCCACTGGCTCTGTCAACTTTGACACTGGGACAACTGCTAACTTTACAAATGCTGATACCACCATCAAAGGTAAAGTTGTTACTACAACGACTCCTGGGAATGTCTCCGCTTTAGCAGCGCCAGCCACAGTAACTGGTTCTATTCAAAAAGACTCTTTTATCCAAGTTCCTACAGCGAACATCTCTGCATTACCATCTAACACAGTCGTTATTCCTATTACAAGTGGGAAGTTTGATGTCACTCGCTTTAATGATGGCACAACAGTTGGTAATAGCATTCCTACAGTGCTTACTCCCTTTGGAACTGCTCAACTCACCAAGTTTACATTTAAAACTCTTGAAAATTTGAATGGATCATCACTATTTGCTGTTGATGATGAAGTGCGTACTACTGGTTTAGCTTCTGGTTCTATTCCCAGCAAGGTTAGCACTTTTACTGATGCGAAGACTGCTATGGTTGGGAAGCTTACAACTGCGACAGCTAACCCAAACGCTTCATTCACTCTCAAGGGCGATATCACTGGTGGCAATCTGATTGTTCCATCTAGTGCAACCACTATACCAAACACCAGCACTGAGACAATTCTCATTCTTGTCAATAATCCCAAGTTGCTGAAGTTGGTTGGTCTGAGTCCAAGTTTCTTAGCTCCTGGTAAAAGCAAATTCCTGCTTGTACTAGTCAACAACCAAAGCTTGCTA
The DNA here is from genome assembly GCF_014696925.1 of Phormidium tenue FACHB-1050. Taxonomy (GTDB): domain Bacteria; phylum Cyanobacteriota; class Cyanobacteriia; order Pseudanabaenales; family Pseudanabaenaceae; genus Pseudanabaena. The sequence continues at coordinate 28,284 of NZ_JACJQY010000003.1, forward strand.
AACTATATAGAATCAAAGTCTTCCGAATTTGATTCTAGCGATCCAGTATCTTTTGGTAATAGCAATGCTGTAGATAAGATCGTTTTCGTCAATTTCCAGAAGAAGAATCTCTACTATTTTAGCGAGGTATCTTATCAAGCTTTGTTGACAGCGATCGCTAATTCTAGCAATACCTCCAACAATAGTTCTAACAACACCTCCAACAATAGTTCTAACAATACCTCCAACAACAGTTCTAACAACACCTCCACTAATACCTCCAACAATAGTTCTAACAACACCTCCAACAACAGTTCTAACAACACTTCTAACAACACCTCCACTAATACCTCCAACAACACTTCTAACAACACCTCCACTAATACTTCTACTCAAGTTGTGAGAGTGGTTTTTGTTGGTCTACCTAGTCGCCTTATCCCTGGTTTTGGCACAGTCGCAAAATTTGAACGCCGCGATCGCAATGATGATGATGACCGCCGTGGTGATGATCGTCGTGGTGATGATCGTCGTGGCGATGACAATGATGATGACTAAATCTTAAGCTATAGCAAGGCTTAAGCTAGTTAGAAAAATTCAAAAACCAAAAGAGTAATGGCGGCGCTTCGCGCCGCCATTACTCTTTTGGTTTTGAGTGCAAAGTACGTTAAATAATACAAAAGCACAAAATGGCGTAGCCATTTTGTGCTTTTGTATTACATCCGAATCTTTTTTAGAGTTTACATATTTGGCGCGATCGCGAAAGTGCTACTTCTTCTACTTGCCAACCAAAGGCAAAATGACTAATAGAATTAACCGCAGGTACAGCTGCCCGAATGGCTTGCATTTGTACTTCTAAGGATGGACGATTTGTAAAGGGTTCGTTCCATTGACCAACTAAAATTGGCGCGATCTTGGTTCCGCTCGGAGCATAGTTTGCAATCCTAAGAACTTGCGCCACGATGCAGTCTGGCTTACCACAAACTGCATATGCCATCGGTTGCCACTCATAAGCATTGGTAAACAAATGCCAAGGTTGCATTCGCGAGTCAAATCCAGCACCTACGGGTTGATTACCATCGGAGAAAAAAGCAATACTAGCAGGAAGCCCTTGCTGGAAAACAGGTTTAGAAACGGTGTCAAGATAATAGGTCACACCAATAAAAGCATGACCAACAGCTAATCGCCAGAGTTCACTTTGCCAATAGGCGATCGCAGGATTATTTTGCTCAGATGGTTGGCGACCTTGCCAGAGAGGTTCTGTTTCTTGTGGGTAGAGCTTTTTGACAGCTTGCAGATCTGTTGGTGTGATATAACCCTGTTTGAGAAAGCGATTGATAATTTCTCGACCCTGAAAATTCTCAGCGCGATCGCGAAAAGCTTGCAAAGAAGCTTGTCCATAAATCCATAGATAGCGAACATTACTCACCACCGAAGACGCACCCGCGCCGCGCTTGTAACGCACATAATCAAACACTACCCCGTCAGGTTTGCGCTTAACGACCTCATTCACTGCTAAATACAAATCACTCTGGGCTTGATAATTGTAGGGATCGATAAATAGCTGATCTTTAGTAGGAACTTCACCTTCACCATTTTTTCCTAAGTTCTCAACTATGGAAATTGTACTATCACCATTAGCATTGCGAGCGATCGCATTTTGACGGGCTACGGTTAATTTTGATAGTCCATTAAGATCTATGCCTCTACCATAGCCAGTTCCCACATTCATCGTAAAGATCCACGCATGAACCTTGATTCCCCGTTCTCGTCCTTTAGCGATCGCTAGTTTTAATAAGTCTGCATTTTTATGCTTCTCAGATTGCACAAGGGAATTCCAAGCTGTCGTATTCTCTGATTGTGGTAATAGAATCTTGCCATCGGACAGCACCTCTATAAATACTTGGTTATAGCCCTTATTCACAATCCGATCCATCACTTCGTCAAGTTTGCCAGACTGTAAATCACAGGGATATAAACGCAGCCAGATCCCTTGAGTTTTCAGCCAAGATTTTTGACGGCAGGTGGTGAGAGATTGACTATGCTCTTTCATAATCGCTTGATATTCTCTAGTTGCTGCTAAATTTGCACTTTTAGTTGTGTCTTGAAAAGCAGCAATTCGCAAATTTTCTTTGGTAGCGATCGCCTCACTCTCAAATTGACAATATTCACCAACTTGAGCCAAGGCTGGTTGTGAAACAATGGCTACTAAAAAGTTAGTACAGACAATAAGGGAAAAGAATTGAGTAGCGATGTTTACTGACATAGGAGAACCGCAATATTGATGGGCGATGAAATTGCTGTAATGTTTTGGGGAAATATGTTATTAAATTTTTGACATAGCGCCAAGCACTGTAACAGAAATCGAACACCATAGCAGACTTTAATCGCCATGACTGATGTTATTAATCCATCAACCGTTGAATCACCTGAGACTTATTTACAGTTTGGCGATCGCTATTACCAGTCTGGTAACATTCCTCTTGCACTAAAAAATTATCAACGCGCCTTAGCCATTAAGCCAGAATTTGCCCCAGCCCATGAGCGGATTGGGACAATCTATCAACAGCAAGGGAATTTGATGGAAGCGATCGCCAGTTTTAGTCAAGCAGTGCAGCTCGATCCACAATTTTTAGCGGCACAATTAGGATTAGGTAATGCTTATCAACAGATGGGATGGGCGGAGCTAGCGATTACACATTTTCAACAAGCACTGGAACTACATCCTGATCGTTTTTTAGCAGAATACCATTGCAAACTGGGGGATAGCCTCAAGGAGAGGGGCAGAATTACAGAAGCATTAGCTAGCTATGAAAGAGCGATTGCCACAAATCCTGATGATGTTGATGGCTATCGAGCGATCGCTCAAACGTATTTTCAACAGAATGAGCCAGAATTAGTCAAGGCTATCTATGAAAGAGCGGAAGACCATAATTCAGAAATTCTACAAGCTAAGGACTACAACGCTCTAGGAATAGCATATTTACAAAAAATTACGGTGATTGACTCGGATCAGCAATCTCTAAAAGAGGATTTAGAAAGTAACGCGATCGCCTGTTTTGAAAAAGCAATTCAAATCAATCCTACCTATGCTGATGCTCATTGCAATCTTGGTAGTACCTTCATTCGCAAAAATCAACTTAAAGATGCGATTCTTGCCTATAAAGAAGCGATCGATATTGACCCTAATTTTGCCCAACCCTACTTCAATCTTGGCATTATCTTCAACAATATTGGCAAAACTGACGAAGCGATCGCCTGTTTCCAATCCGCAGTTGATCTTGTTCCCAATTGGGTCGAAGCAAAACAATATCTCGGTAAGCTTCTAGAACGTCAGCTATAAACGCAAATGTTGCTAGGTAATGCGTTTGCTATACTCAAAGCACAGTCTAACTTTAATCCTTACCGAAGATGGCAGGATCAATTAACTAAAGACGAAAATCATGTAAGTAAAAAACCATGCAAAAAACAATAACTATCAGTCTAACCCCCGAAGGAAACTTACAACTTCCTCTAGAAATTCGTGAACAGTTTTCCAATGGCGAACAGTACTTGGTTATTACAAGCGAAAATACAATTACATTTAAAAAAGCTACTAAATTAAGTTGGCAAGAAATCAGAGAAAAAAGACAGTTGCTTGGTAGTGATCCTAATCCTCTCACTAATGAGGAAATTTGTGAAATTGTGAAAGAAGTACGTAAAGAAGCAGCCATATGATAGTGGTTTTAGATACAAACATTTGGTTGTCTGCAACTATTTGGGGCGGCATCCCTGATGAGATTATCTCTCTACAAGAGCAAAGGAAAATAGAAATAGCTTCTTCGCGAAAATTGTTAAGTGAGTTAGAAAATACATTTAACAAGAAGAAAATTCAGACCAAATTAGAGGCATTACAATTAACGACTTCTTCTGCAATCAGTCTTGTCTATGAGTCTGTAAATATTTATCCAATTGAAGAATTAATTGTTCCAGAGCTCCGAGATCCAGACGATACTATTGTTTTAGCTACAGCGATCGCTGCTAATGCTGAAGTCATTATTACAGGCGATCGCGATTTGTTGATTTTGCAAGAATATCAAAACATGCAGATTATGACTGCTACGGATTTTTTGGAGCAGTATTTTAATTTGTAGAGATATTGATCGCTAGCTGCTTAAAAAGGAACAGGTATTTGCAAATGGACATACTCTTGCGATCGCGGATGCCTGAAAGTTAAATCCCGCGCATGGAGATGTAGGCGCGTAGTTGCAGTCTGACAACCATAAAGGCGATCGCCTAAAATTGGTATTCCTAAACCTTGAGGATCAGCAGAGTGAACTCGCAATTGATGAGTTCTTCCTGTTAAAGGAATAAATTCTATCCGTGAATAATTCCCGACCTGTCCTAGTAAGCGGAACTCCGTCACGCTGGGCTTCCCACGTGGTAAGTCTACTTGTTGATAGGGGCGATTTTCGGGATTGCCCCATAGTGGCAAATCAATTATCCCCTGCTCACGTTCAATCTTACTCGATAGCAATGCTTCGTAAATTTTGTGGATTTCTCGCTTTTGAAACTGTTCACTCAAACAGCGAAGAGATTCTAAATCACGGGCAAATAATAGAATCCCTGAAGTTTGGCGATCAAGACGATGTACTGGATAAATAGGAACGTCTGCCCCGAAAGATTGACGTAATCGGCTTAGCACACTGTCTTGAGTATCTAGATATCGTCCAGGAATAGAGAGAAGTTCTGGAGGTTTAGCGATCGCAATCAAACAATCATCTTCATAGATGATTGACAAAGGTTGCGAAGCAACCTTTGTCAAAGGTATGGCTGGGGAGTTTTTTCTTCCTGACAATAAAAATCCCATTAATGGCTGACAGCGTTCTACACAAGCACCATAAAACTCTCCCTGAATTTTATAACCATCGGGTGAAGGATTTCCCCACCAAAACTCTGCCATTGCTAGAGGTATAAAGTTATGAGTTGCTGCATAGTGCAGTAACTTTGGAGCGCAACAATCACCAATTCCCGTAGGCATCGCTCCTTCCGTAATTAACTCCCTCAGCGATCGCGTTTCTCCAGCGAAATTAGTTAACACATAAGCATTATGCAATTGCGCTTGCAAAGTGCGCGATAACTCTCGCCGTTGTTGTTTGAGAATGAGCATTTTGCTGTCAGCCAGCGTAATTATTTCTTTTAAGGGCAACAGAACCTGATCACGATCGCGTTTAAAATCACGTCTTGCCATCTTTTCTTGTTGGCTTTCCCTATCCAAGTTCTTGAGTGCGATTTCCAATTCTTTTCCTGTTAAGGATGCTAATAATTGCAATCGCGTAGCATGTCTTGCTTGTTTAGAAACTTGATGTCGATCGCTTAAAGCTTGAAACTGAGCTTCATATTCTTGAGATAGACTCTTATATTGCAGCCTCTCAGGAATCTCGCTTAACTCGATTAATTCCTGTTTAATGGTCGCTAATTTGCTTAATGTAATTGATTCCTCAATCGCCACCTTCTCTCGACCTGCAATTGGGGGAACCCATCCTTCAAGATCACTTTGACCATTTAATAATCCAGAAAAGGCTTTGAGCACTAATCTTTCTCCCGTTGGTGATTTTGCTAGCAATACCCCATACATTTTCCCTTCTGCATTTTCAGGATAGCTACGTTTGAGTTCCTGCATCATATTTTGAGCGATCGCCTCAACCTGCAAAGTTCTTGGCAATCGCAACAATTCACCACTATAGGGACAAATCCCTTCATACCAATAGGTAACAGCTTGATCTTCCTCTGAAACAAGTATCATGGCAGAAGCATCTAATATTTCGCCGCCTATTTCTTCGATATGAGTCACCCTAGCAACCCCTTCCTTAATCTCAACTACGAACCCGCGATCGAATCCCTAGCAGACTATCACGATGTTGTTACTGCTGCCGAATTTCCAATGCACAAGTTACGGTGGCGTAATGATGACATTTTGCCGATACTAGGGCTTGACTCCTCACAGGTAAGCGATGATGACTTTATCGAAGCCTTTGGACATTTTCGTGCTGTGCGTCCATTCTTAGCGCTGCGCTATCACGGCTATCAATTTGGTGAATATAACCCCCAACTCGGTGATGGACGTGGCTTTATCTATGGACAAGTACTCGGCATCGATAACGAGCTTTATGATTTTGGAACAAAAGGCTCAGGCAGAACTCCTTATTCAAGAACTGCGGATGGTCGGCTTACTCTCAAGGGCGGCGTGCGCGAAATCATTGCTTCAGAAGCATTGCATCGTATGGGTGTTAAAACTTCCCGTTGTCTCAGTCTTGTCGAAACAGGCGAAGACCTATGGCGCGGTGATGAACCATCGCCAACACGCTCATCAGTAATGGTGCGCTTTTCGCGATCGCATATTCGCTTCGGTACATTCGAGCGATTGCGTTGGATTGGACGCGCCGATCTCACTCGCAAATTACTAGACCATGTTCTCCAAATTTACTATCCGCAATTTTGGGGGAAAGAGAATCAAGATGGCATTTTTTATTTGGAACTCGTACAAAGAGTAGCCACTCTCTGCGCTCAATGGATGACAGCAGGCTTTTGTCATGCAGTTCTTAATACTGACAACATGTCAATTACTGGTGAAAGCTTTGATTACGGACCTTTTGCCTTTATTCCTAACTATGATCCTAGATTTACGGCGGCTTACTTTGATCATGCAGGACGCTATAGCTATGCCAATCAACCTGCCGCTTGCTATTGGAACTTAGAAAAGCTGCAAGATCCTCTGAGCATGGTGATGGACAAGGACGATATGCAAGCGTCACTGTTGAAGTTTAAAGACTTCTATCGGGTTGCCTATTGTGAAATGATGCTGAAGCGTTTGGGCTTTGCTACGCTTTCCGAGCCTGAAACTGAGGATTTAATCGGTGCAACTTTGGAATTATTGTCAGGTGTACAAGCGATCGGCTATAACCAGTTCTTCGTGAATTTGCGTCAATCTTTTCAATCTAATTGGCGCGAAGATGCAGGTAATATTTTTGCTGATCACGATTGGCAATTCACCGATGAGCAATTACCTCTATTAGAAAAATGGCGCGTTGTTTATCATCAGTTGCTGATCCGCCAACCGATCGCTGAATTAGAAAATATTGCTCAACAACTCCAGCAATCCAATCCCACCATTATTTTCTTGCGTCCCAAAATCGAAGAAATTTGGGAACGGATTACCGTTGATGATGATTGGCAGCCTCTGTATGATGCGATCGCAAAATTAAAAGAATAATCCCTCACACCTAGCCTCTCTCCCAGTGGGAGAGGGGAACAAGAATTAATAAGACAATCTCTGCTTGAGACTTTCTGCAATCTTTGTTCCCAAATATTCAGGGATCAAATTTTCGTTTGGTCCCAACAAATACAAAATTAACCTTGTACGCCCGCGCCAAACTAATAAATTGGCATTCACCACCAACAAATCCTCCTGCCAAATCGCATTCATCACTTTATAAAATAATCCTGGTTGGCTATCTGCCTCAACTAACAACGCTGGCAAATGAAATACGCGATCGACATAAAAGTTTGTTTCTACTTTCTTAAGCCCACTGTCGAGATTAAACTCTAGCGCCAACATTTCCTCCACCTCAAAGCGCCCCAGTAGAGTCTCTTTGATCGCTTTTCGTACATTTTCGGCAGTTTTTTGAGGCAGAGATTTGCCCCCACGCGAAATCACCAGCTTAATAAACACCAGCATCGGCGAATGAATCTGCCCATACAAACTGAGGCTATGAATCGTTAAGCCATAAGCCGCTAATACACCAAAAATATCGTTTAACAAAAAAGATTGATTGCGATATGCAAAGTACAGCACACTTTTGCTGCTTTCAGACTTTAGTTCAATTACAGCTTCCTTCGTTTGATATAGCTGATAAGCCAAACGCAAATTTTGCAGTTGAATGTCACTACTCACAAACTGCTCGTAAAACTGAGGAAAGCTCATATTGAAGCGTTTCAGTAATTCGATCGTTGAGGTTTTTAGCCCAAACGTCATTGCCAACCTCCCGATCGCTTACAATCGCCTGTCATTGTCCAGAATATTTCCCAAGATATCAACACACCTATTGATTTTGGTGCAGTTACCAATATTAGAGCCCTATAACTGTGAAATAGCGCGATCAGATTTAACATTGCTTGGTTCAGGAGTTAAAAAAGTAAAAGCTAATATTGGTGGCTCAGTTACAAGGCAGCAATGATGGCATAATTCTACCAATATAGAGACAAGACTGGATAAAAGCTCCTAGCATTTATAGCTGTCGCCAGTCTTGTTAGGATACAAACCCAAGGAGTGAGTTGCGGCGCTTCGCGCCGCAACTCACTCCTTGGGTTTTGATTTGTCCTAATACAAATGGCGACAGCTATAAATAACAGCATTTTAGTATTTGCGACAGCATTTTAGTATTTGCGATCGCGTGATTTCAACAAAAGCAGATACAATACAAAAGCGTTTAGTATGTCTGTAACAAGTAGGGCGATCGCTGCTATATAAAAATTAGGCAAATGGGGTTCTGGAAAAGCTTATTTGGTTCTGACACCCTAGAACCGACAAAAAAAACAAAACTTCGCCAAGTGCCAAACCAAAGCGGACAGATTTTCTTTAGCACCGAAAAAGATCTTGATCTCTACGAACTAGAAGAATTATGCGACTCTGTAGGTTGGGCGAGGCGACCGATTCGTAAAGTCCGCATTGCCTTACAGCATAGCTTTGTCGTTCTCTCCATGTGGGAACATCGTGGCGGCTTTCGGCGTTTAATTGGCTTTGCTCGCGCTACTTCTGACCATGCTTTTAATGCGACATTGTGGGATGTGGTAATTCACCCCGATTTTCAGGGAAAGGGTTTGGGTAAAGCAATGATGGAAGAAATGATCCGCGAGTTACGCAAATCCGACATTAGTAATATCAGTCTGTTTGCCGATGCCCATGTGGTCGAGTTTTACAATCAGCTAGGTTTCAACGCCGATCCCGAAGGCATTAAAGGTATGTTTTGGTATCCATAAGAAACAAGATATAGAGCAAAGCTCTATATCTTGTTTTAGATTGCCTAATTCTGTGCTAGTCTAGAAAAGCTTAATTTTTGATTTTTTATAGCTAAGACTATGCCTAAAGCTGGAATTCACCCAACGTGGTATCCCGAAGCAAAAGTAATTTGCAACGGTGAAGTGGTAGCAACCATTGGTTCTACACATCCTGAGATTAATGTTGATGTATGGTCGGGCAATCACCCCTTCTACACAGGCACACAAAAGATTATCGATACCGAAGGTCGCGTAGAACGCTTCTTACGTAAGTACGGCATGTTTGACGAAAACGCTGCTGTGGAAAATCAGGTATAGCCAACCTTGAATTAATTCAAGGTTTCTTTCTGGCTTACTATAACTTTTCACTTTCTTTTGCGGTAACTCAAATTCCATGCCTGCTGCTTACTTAATCAAAAAGCTCGAATCTGTTGAACAAACCTTCAATGAACTGACTCGTCGGATGGGTGATCCTGACGTGGCGACCGATCACGGCGAGTTTCAGCGCATTGCTAAGGTGCGGGCTTCGTTGGAAGAGACAGTGCTGACTTACGAGACTTTTCGTAAGGCGGAGCAAGATTATAAAGAGTCGCAAGAAATCCTGAAGGAGTCTAACGACCCTGATCTCAAGGAAATGGCGGCTCTAGAGGTCGAAGAATTATCGACAAAGCTAGAAGATCTTGAAAAGAAGTTACAGGTTCTACTGCTGCCCCAAGATCCTAATGATGACAAGAACATCATGTTGGAAATTCGTGCGGGTACAGGTGGCGATGAGGCTGGAATCTGGGCTGGAGACTTGGTGCGGCTATATACGCGCTATGCCGAGCGTCAAGGCTGGCGGGTGAAGATGGTCAGTGAGACTTTGGCAGAAATGGGTGGCTTTAAGGAAGCAATCATTGAAGTTCAGGGCGATCGCGTTTATAGCAAACTCAAATTTGAGTCAGGAGTGCATCGCGTGCAGCGTGTTCCTGCTACCGAATCACAGGGGCGAGTGCATACATCAACGGCGACAGTGGCAATTATGCCTGAAGTTGATGAAGTGGAAATTCACATCGACCCCAAGGATATTGAAATGTCCACCGCAAGATCAGGCGGTGCTGGTGGTCAAAACGTTAACAAGGTTGAGACTGCTGCTGACTTATTTCACAAACCGACGGGGATCAGAATTTTTTGTACAGAGGAGCGTTCGCAGCTCCAAAACAAAGAGCGAGCCATGCAGATCTTACGGGCTAAGCTCTATGAAATAAAGTTGCGCGAACAGCAAGCTGAGATTACGTCGATGCGGCGATCTCAGGTGGGTACTGGTTCGCGATCTGAAAAAATTCGGACTTATAATTACAAAGACAGTCGCCTCACCGAGCATCGTTTGGGTCAGAACTTTACTTTGCCACCAATTTTAGAAGGGGATCTAGAGGAAGTAATCCAAAGCTGCATTTCTAAGGATCAACAAGAACGTTTACAGGAATTAGCGATCGCCACTGGGGATGATCTCGTCTCATAAAATTAGAATAATTTAGGTAAGTAAAGGGGGCGCGAAGCGCCCCCTTTACTTAATTGTTTTTGTAGGCTGAACGACCTTGTATAGCTAAAATATAATCATGCAAGTTCGTCAGAGTGTCACCTATAGCAGCATCGATTCTAAATCTCTGCACGATTGGATTGTTAAAGCGATCGCTAAAGCACAGATCACAGGATCACCGATCTTATTGAGTTACTCTCAAAATTGGGAGTGCTTTAATCCTTTATTGTTGTTGGCGAGTAAATCCGAAGCTCAGCAACCCAAATTTTACTGGGAACAACCAAATGCAGACTTAGTACTAGCGGCGGCAGGTTCAGTTGCCGAGGTGTCAGTTCCCAACCATGACTTGAGCGATCGCTTTGATTGTGCCAAAAAATTTATCAAAGCCCATTTAACTAACGCGATCATCGCCAAGAATTCCAATTTTGCAACTACAGAATCTCCGATTTCCATACATATTTTTGGGGCTTTTTCGTTTTATCGCAATGGAAGTGATGCGAGTGACTATCTGGATTTAGCAGAAACCAATGATTATCAACCAGTGATCGAGTTTCCGACTTTACTCTTTTTTATTCCGCGTTGGATGGTGCGTCACAAGGAGCAAAATTGTACCTTAACCCTCAATCATTACATCCAGCCTTGGGATAAGCCCGATGAAGTACTAGAAAGCATTGAGGTTTTGAGATCGCATTTACAAGAAAGCTCTCATTACGAAGCCCCAACAGTCCATGAGGTGAGCAAAATTGTCGAGGTTCAAGGTCAACAAATCTGGACAGAGATCGTCGAACGCGCCTTGGCTTTAATTCATCAAGGACATTTTGAGAAAGTAGTATTGGCTAGAGCGTTGGATGTGTTAGCCGATCGCAATTTTGATCCGTTTCAGGTACTGCATGTTTTACGGTGTGAATATCCTGAATGCATTTCCTTTTTATTAGATTATGGCGTGGGCAAGACCTTTTTGGGTGCGACTCCTGAAGTGGTGTTGCAATTTAAAGCTCAAAGCGATCGCCTTTGGTTACGCAGTGATGCAGTGGCAGGTTCGATCGAGCGTGGCAAAACTGTTCAAGAGGATCTGATGCTGGGCGATCGCTTGCTCAATAGCGAGAAAGATATGCGCGAGCATCAGATTGTAATTCGTTCGATCTGCGATCGCTTGCAAAGTATGGGCGCAGCGATCGATCCCCAATCAGAGACTAGTTTGCTAAGGCTTTCTAATGTGCAGCATTTATATACGCCGATTACTGCTCAAATTGACGATCCTGATTGGTTGATTGCCCTTGATATTTTGCAGCAGTTACATCCAACCGCCGCAGTTGGTGGCGAGCCAAGGGATCGTGCAGTTTGTTTCATGCAGCAATGGGAAGCCTGCGATCGCGGTTGGTATGCTGCGCCCATCGGTTGGCTAAATGGTGATGGCGAAGGGACTTTTGGTGTGGGGATTAGGGCTGGATATATTCAAGGCGATCGGGCGAGGATTTTTGCTGGTGCAGGGATTGTGGCAAATTCTCAGGTTGAAAATGAACAAAGCGAAACCACGATTAAGTTTGCGGCTCTGTTAAAAGCTTTAGGCGCAATGTAATTTACATTCTGACTTATGGCGATTGGGCTATATCATCGACCGTTTTCCATGCTGGATGGAGTTACTATTGTCGCGTTGTTTTCATTCTCTCACGCTTTAACTGACCAGTGCCACATAGCGCTTACTAAGATTTTCGACCCGAATTGCAGGATCCGTCATATTTTAACTCTACCCAGAATGGAATATCTAGTTTACTAGGCTTGAAATTTTAATTTACTTTGTGGATTTACACTTTCACCAAATAGTTTTGCAAATAGTTTACTTATTAAAACTCTAACGCCTACGCTCAAGCGTTAAGATATTGATTGGTTCGTAGATGCGGTTTCGGGGTATCCCAAATCAATGGCTGTTAAACTTGCGCTGGATGATAAACAAGAAATACTTCGCCTCTATCGTGAGTCTGATGCGACCACGACCCAGTTGGCGAAGCAGTTTGGCATTAGTACGAGTACGGTCTTGCGACTGCTACAAGAGCTAATTCCTACTGAGGAGTATCGACAATTGGTAGGTCAAAAAAAGGCTGAAGGAAAAAGAGGATCGCGGATCAATTATGATATAGGCGGTTTTCAGGTAAATCAGCTTGCTTTGATTCCTGACGATTTGCCACTAACTCCTGAAGCTAGTAACCATGATTGTGAACCAAATTTTGACCAAGGTGATGAAACGGCGATCGCGATGGATGAAAATCTAGATGAAACCCTGAATATTGAAGGAAGCGACCTTGATGACGAAGATCTAGAGGACGATGAAGACGAAGATGAAGATGACTTGGTTGATGAAGATAATCTTGATCTAGATGAAGATGAGCTAGATCAAGACTTCACCGATGAAGATGATGCTGATTCTGGCTTACCAATGTTTGCCGACCTCAGTGGTGGTCATAGTATTGGCGATCGCCTTGAAATCTTGCCCTTAGACAGAGCTGATTTACCTTTAATTTGCTATATCGTCGTCGATCGCATTGCCGAAATTATTACTCGCCCCCTCAAGGACTTTAAAGACCTCGGTGCAATTCCACCTGAGGAGTCACTGTCAAAAACAATTCCAATTTTTGATAATCATCGGGTAGCAAGACGGTTTTCTCATCACAATCAGCGTGTGATTAAGTTTCCTAGCGATTTGATTCATATTACCCGTCCTAAACTTGTCCAAAAGGGTATTACCCGCATTCTGTTTAGCGGACAGGTATACACATTAAATTAGAAGATATAACTATGCACCGCGCTTTGCGCGGTGCATAATTCCCAGTTGAGCAAAAGACAAATATTGTGTTGACTCTTTCCCCAGCGCGGCAAAAGTTTTGGCAAATTGCCCATACACCAGATCAGGACATGTCGATTGACCATTTGCTCGAAGGAGCATTGGCGATCGCATGGGAAGAATATCCGCGTATGGATCTCGGACATTATCGAGAAATTTTTGATCGCATGGTTGCGGATCTGCAACCACGAATTGCCAAAATGCATTACCCACTCAAGGTGGTGCAGGAAATTAATCAATATTTATTTGCCGAACAAGGTTTCTGCGGCAATGACAGCGATTATTACAATCCCCGTAATAGTTTCATCACTGATGTTTTAGAGCGTCGTTTAGGTATTCCTCTGTCGCTATCACTGGTTTATATGGTGATTTGCGATCGCCTTGGATTTCCGATGGATGGAATTAGTTTCCCAGCCCATTTTATTATTCGTCCTCGTCATCCTGATCTAGAGATTTTCATTGATCCCTACAATAAGGGCGAAATTTTATTTCCTGAAGACTGTGCCGCTAAGTTGACACAGCTATATGGCTATGAGATCCCGCTTCAGCCTGAATATCTCGAACCTGTTAGTATGCGGCGCATTTTAGATCGGTTACTCACCAATCTCAAACTGATCTACCTCCGCCGCCGTGAGCCAGACAAAGCCTTAGCTGCCATTGAGCGATCGCTGATGCTCAATCCTGATGTACCAACCCAATGGCGCGATCGCGGTTTAATTTGCTATCAACTTGATCGCTATACCGAAGCAAGGATTGATCTGGAAAACTATTTGCAAAGTGTCCCCTATGCAGAGGATGGTCGGGTGATTTTACAATTAATTGAAGAAATCAAACCTAAGACTTTGTGATGTGAATAAATCTCGCCTCATAAAGTTTTGAGCATTATGGCTAGTTTTTCTTTGGCTTGCCAACTAGCGTAAGCACTATAAACACAGCGATCACCCACACTGACAAACACATGCATAACCTGCAAAGCATTTGTCCAAACCCAGAGTTTTGTCCCTTCTAAACCAGTTTGAATTAACTTCGCCTTGGCAAAATTTTGATTGTCAGTTTCGGTGAGATCAAGCGATCGCAGTTTAGAAATTAACTGTGATGTAGGGTCAGTTGAGTTCGGTGCAATTATAGGATTTTCCCAAAACTGACGTACAGCATCAGCAACTCTCGGATGATTTTTCAGAGGGGCATGGCGAATATTTTCTAAACGCACAAAACTAGCATGGGCAAACTGGGAACACCCCACAGGCACTGTGCCATCGGTATGATGACCAATATCACCAACAATAGAAAGCGTCGGAATTTTTGAGGCGATCGCTTCGGCATTGGGGCGACGATTTGTACCAAGGTCACGCGCCATCAAGGGAAACCAACGGAATGGATCAAATAATCTGCCGAGATCGGAGCCGCCGATGGGTGATGCGACTAGACATAGGCTATGGACTTTGGGCAACCATTCAGGATGGCGATCTAAAACCTCTAGCCAAATTAGCCCACCCATCGAATGGGCGACAATGCGCCATGGTAATTGTGGATGTGTGGAGATCGCCTCTAGGGCGACTTTTTCAACCTTATTAATTAATGGGGCGATCTCTAGCCAAGTATTGATCCAGCCTAGATCTGGGGTATAGGTAACGGTGTTTGCGTTTGCAAGCGATCGGGCTAATTGAGCAATGTCATGGTAAGTATCCGCCCAGCCATGCTGTGCAAACAAGATAAAGTCTTTCTCTTCCTGTGAGTTTTGCGGCGGTAAATTGCTAGGCATAGGTAGATCAACATAGTGAATTACAAAACCCAAAACCGTAAAATTGAGACCCAACGGGTCTCAATTTTACGGTTTTGGGTAATTTTTGCACAGAAACTTATGATAATTCTATCGCCTAATTCTTACTCCCCGATACATAACTACTTCCCCAGCATCCGATTTTTGATTAGCTTTAGAACTATTTTTAGTTTCAGATTTTGAACTTGGTTTTAGAGCCTCAACTTCTGACTTAACTGCTAACTCACTCGCTCTAGGTTGCGTAGATGCAGTGTTAGCTCCTAAGCTTTTAGCAATTTTTTCCAAGGGCTGAGAAATCAATGAACAGCCAATCAAAGCTGTCACTCTGGCAACTTCAGCCATTAGATTTTCGGGCGATAGGCGTGGTAACACATCAGATGCCCCTCGCCTCAACGCCCAACTATGTTCGATATCTTTAATTCTTTCTTGTCTAGGATTAAATAACACAACTTTGGTTGGAGCCTGTTGCTTAGATATCCATTGACAAACCGATGATGATTGCAATGTCTCCGAAGTAGGGCTTTTGATCGCCATGTCCATAATCAATAGATCTGGTAGCTGTTGGCGATCGCATTTTTCTAAATACTGCACTAAATCTAAGGAAATGTTTTCCCAAATCACTTCTAATTGCTGAGTTGCCAAAGCTGTCTGCCACAATTCCCCTTGTGCTTGATCGGTGTGCATCATTAAAACAGCTTTTTTTTGTTCAGCCATTGCTTATTCGGTTCCCCCATGGAGATGAGTTGTGCAATTTAAGTTTTGATTAAGGAAAACTTAACCGATTTTACAATGATATTTTGTACTGTAGTTAACCAAAGTCAAATAATAGAGATAGCGCAGAGCGCTATCTCTATTATTTGACTTTGATGGTTGCCATACCTTGCTGCCAATCCACAGGACAAACTTCATCATCATGGATCTGAGTATGTTGAATCGCTTTAAGAGTACGCAGGGTTTCGTCAATACTACGTCCAAAGGCAAGATTATTAATAGTGGCATGTTGCACAATACCTGCTTTATCAATGATAAACAAACCACGTAAAGCTATACCTGCTATAGGATCAAGCACATTAAAAGATGTGGCGATCGCCTTGGTCAAATCCGAAACAAGCGGACACTTAATATCACCACCCAGTCCACCATCCGCTAGGGGTGTTTGAATCCAAGCTAAATGCGCGTATTGACTATCCACAGAAATGCCGATTACTTCCGTGTTCAGGTTGGCAAATTCTTCATAGCGATCGCTAAAGGCAATTACTTCTGTAGGGCAAACAAAAGTGAAGTCTAGGGGATAAAAGAAGAGAACAACATATTTGTTTTTTTGATTTTTTTGGTAACTAGAAAGCTTAATTTTTGTAAATTCCTGATCAACTACAGCATCAGCCTCAAAATCTGGAGCAGGACAACCCACGCGCAAGAATTCTGACATAACTCATCTATCCTAATAAAATTCAATCGCGATTCTTGGGCTTAATGTTATCCTAATAACCAACCAGCTTTCTAAATTGCAGTTATGTCACCAGTAAAAGAAGCTCCTTCGGCGATTGCCAGCATTACGAGTTTAAATGGGGAAGCGATCCATGGACACCATGGCCCAACTGTAGAACGTCCGTGGGGTTCTTTTACCACACTCGAAGAAGGACGAGGTTACAAAATCAAGCGCATCGAAGTGAAATCAGGGCATCGCCTGAGTTTACAAATGCACCATCATCGTAGTGAACATTGGATTGTAGTTTCAGGTACGGCAAAAGTGACCTGTGGCGAAGAAGAAACGATGATTAGCACTAATCAATCGACCTATGTACCCAAATGTACAGCGCACCGCCTAGAAAATCCTGGGGTAATCCCTTTGATCTTGATCGAGGTACAGAATGGTGAATACTTGGGTGAGGACGACATTATTCGCTTCCAAGATGACTACGCACGTCACGAAAAGAAATAATTAAAACAAGGGGCTTAAGCCCCTTGTCTTTTTTTTGATAACAAGCAATGGCGATCGCGTTTAAAATAGTTGAGGCAATCTAGAATCGTTTCAACGTGAATAAAATTCCTCCCTTTGATGTATCGCAGCAGTATCAACAAATTGGCGATCGCCTCAACAAAGCTGCCTTAGAAGTACTCGCATCAGGGCAATACATTGGCGGACAGACCGTAAGTCAGTTTGAGACTGAGTTTGCCAGCTATATTGGCTCTGATTATGGTATTGCTTGCAACTCAGGTACTGATGCTCTGTATTTAGCAATGCGAGCCTTGGATATTGGGGAGGGCGATGAAGTAATTACTTCACCATTTACTTTTTTTGCGAGTGCGGAAACGATCAGCATGACTGGGGCAAAAACAGTATTTGTTGATATAGAAGCACATAGTTTCAATATCAATATGGATCTCATCGAAGCCGCCATCACCGATCGCACCAAAGCAATCATGCCTGTACATTTGTTTGGGCGATCGGTTGATATGACGAGTTTGATGGCGATCGCCCAAAAGCATAATCTTTATGTGATCGAAGACTGCGCCCAAGCAACAGGCGCAACTTTCAACGGTCAGAAAGTAGGAAATATTGGGGATGTCGGTTGTTTTAGTTTTTATCCAACCAAAAATCTCGGTGGCTGTGGTGATGGTGGCATAATGACCACCAAAAGTGCGGAAGTTGCTGAGAAATTAAAAATTTTGCGTGAACATGGTAGTCCTAAACGCTATTACCACGAATATATCGGCATGAACTCGCGTCTGGATTCGTTACAGGCGGCTCTCTTGCAAGTGAAATTACCCTATCTCGACAAGTGGAACGATCAACGTCGCGAAATTAGCGATCGCTATACAGATTTGCTCAAGGAGGCAAATATTCCTCACCTTGTAACTCCTCACCATTGCACAGGCAGTGTCTGGAATCAATATACAGTTTGTATTGGATCAGGAAAGCGAGATTATGTACAGACACAACTGCGAGAGCAAAATATCATCACGATGATTTACTATCCTTTGCCCTTGCATTTACAATCGGTCTACAAACATCTTGGCTATAAAAAAGGTGATTTCCCTGTTACCGAAGATATCTGCGATCGCGTACTGTCTTTACCGATGTTTCCTGAACTAAGCACAGAGCAACAGGAGCGAGTCGTCAGTACCTTAAAAGACATTCTCAAATAACCTCAAGTCATAAAAAAGCGGTGCAATACACTGCTTTTTTATGCTCCAAACGCTAAAACTTGCTCGACAGTTAGAGCAAAGCCATCAACTACTGTTGATGAAATTTGCATTTCACCTGTATAAATCTTGTCCTCATATTGCCCTTCCACCCATAGGCATATGGTAATTTGGCGCATTTCAGGATCGATAATCCAATATTCGTTAATGCCTCTAGCTGCATACTCTGTACGCTTATAGCGATAGTCGCGATCTCGATTCTCCTGCCCAGGAGAAACAACTTCGACCACCAAAACAGGCGGTGGTATCACCATTGAAACAAAATTACGTGACGATGCTTGTAAATATGCTGCCGATTCTTCAGTCACTATCATGAGATCTGGTATACGACAGGTTGATCTTTTTCCTGACACTGCAATTTCAGTATTGTAAAGAATCAAGGCAAGCGGTATATATTTAGCAAATTCAAACAGTAAAAACTTAGCAATACTAATGTTCCCAAAGGATTCTGTGGGCATTTTGACTAATTCTCCGTTGACTAGCTCATAGCGTGTATCTGTCCCATCGTCATAGTTGAGATACCCTTCTATGGTCATTAGGGTAGAGGGGCTAGCTGTAGCTAAAGTCATAATTTAAGTCCTCTATTACGCATGACAAAATTGTAGCAAAGTCTAATGGTGGAAAGATGTTTATCGCATTTGCCATCTACAGAGCTTTTCGCTGACTTAAAAAACTAGAAATAATTTTGAAAGCACGGATTAGTGCCGCTTTCAAAATTATTTCTGTACTACTTAAAGCCTCAATAAACTGTAAGTATTGTGTAATTCTAGTATTACTAAAGATGGTGGAATTTTAAGTTTAGGATGGGTGGCGCTTCACGCTACACACCCTAAACTCCAGAAGCGATATATCGTGATTGCTAGCAAATTTTAAAAACTCAAATCTCCGCTCTATAATAGCCACATCTAGATTAAGGAAGCCCCAAAATCAAACTATGACAAAATTTGACTTTCTATCAGATATTCAAAAACCTTGGCACTACATGGACGTAGAGCAAGTATTGGCAGCTTTGGAATCTTCGATAGAAGGTTTATCATATGTTAATGCGCGGCAAAGATTGCGGCATTTGGGAGCCAATAAACTACCGCGATCGCGTCCCATCGGCAAGGTTCTCTTACAACCTTTAATCAATCCTTTAACTTATCTTTTATTAGGATCAGCAATTTATTTGCAATGGAATGGAGCTGAAGGATGGGCGCTAATTTCTGTAGGGGTATTGCATAGCATAACTGGGCTTGGAATTTCATTATGGTCAATTAAGACCAAAGAGAAGGTCAGTCGTGATCGCCCTCAGCGTCGTCAAAATGCTCCATCCAATTCAGTGATTGTATTGCGCGATTGTGAAGAGATGGAACTGCCATCGCGGGATTTGGTATTAGGTGATATTTTAGTGCTGCGCGAAGGCGATCGCCCGAATGTGGATTTGCGCGTACTAGAGACATCAGAGGATTTACTAGTAAATCAAACTAATTTAGGCGGTGAAGCAATTTGCGCTAAGCGAGCTGAGCTTACTTTTGAAGAAAAAACTCCACCCCTTGAATGCAGCAATATGATCTATGCGGGAACAGAAATTTCCACAGGAACCGTGAAAGGTATTGTGATTGCAACAAGTCGTTTCACCCAAGAACAAGCAGCTCTAATCAAAGAGAAGCCATTTTCAGTTATCCATTCTGAATTGCGTCAACTACGTCAAGTCTGGATTGGGATGTTGCTGTTAGTGACAACTACGGCGGTCGGCTTTGCATGGCAACGCGGAATTACGATCAATGCGATGACTGCTGCCGCTTTAATTGTGAGTACCTATCCTCAAAATTTATTACGCATTGCAACACAAGTCCAATTATTGGGGATGTGCGATCTTGCCAAACAGAGAATATGGGTGCGGTTTCCTTCTGTCTTAGATGCGATCGCCAGAGTAACTAAAATTGTGCCAATAGTCGAGTCGGATGTGGTGTTGAGCTTTGATGATTTGAGTCGGGCTGGCATTGAGTGGAGAGGACTGATCAGAGCTTCTGAAGATGATGCAGCCGCATTTAGTGAAGTAATTGGTATTGAAACCCATAGTTATTTTGATGCACCTCAAGAGCGGATTCGCCAATGGCAAAGAGAATCCTCCCAATTTAGCCAAAAGCCTTTAAAAGCAGTTGCTGTAATTGGGAATGATATTGAAGATATTCCTCTGTTCAGATCCGCCGATGTCGGAATCTGCGATCGCACTTGTCGCAAAGAATTACAAGATAGTTCAGCACTAATTTTACCGAAGGAAGACTTCCATTATTTACCGATCGCGATTCTTGAAGGAAGAGCTACCTTTGATCGGTTGCAACGGATCGCCTTACTTACAGCTACAAGTTCCTTTACGCTAGCTGTACTAACCCTAATGGATACCGCCGCAGGGTTTTCTATACCACCATTGCAATTAATCTGGGTCGGTGCAATCGCTACCCCACTTGTTGCTTTTCCTCTCGCTCTTGAACCTACCCATGAGAGTCTGCTATCTCAACCAGCACATCGTTTTCAAACCATGTTGCGTCCAAGTAATTACCTCCGCATTTTGCTAACTGTAACCGCGACGATTACTGCCATTTCCCTAGTCTTCTGGCTAAAGTATCAAGGTCAACCCTCGCTATTTTCTCAAGCGCGATCTATGGCTTTTGTCACCCTTGGTTTCAGTCAGATTTTTCATGCCTGTGCGATCGCTCGTCAAAGTGTATTTAGCAACTTGCCACTGATTCTTGGCATATCCTTTATTACTATTTGTCAAATAGCCTTTGTGCAAGTTCCTTGGTTTGGCGATCTGATGTCAACGGTTCCCTTAAATGGTGTTGAATGGGCGATCGCAGTTCTCAGTGCTACTGCTGTTTTTTGGGTGCAAGAACTAATCAAAACGAGCTAGTGATTGTGCTTGCTAAAAAGGCTGAAAAACTTGCTAGTTAAGAACGTCAACAGAAAGAGAAATTAGCAACTTATTTAAGGTTTTAAGGTCACTGGTTATAAATCCTGATGAGATTTAATCGAATCAAGGTAAGCTGCAAATAGACCATTGATCGAATCTCGCTAGAAATTAGTAAACCCATGAGCTTAATGCCTAAGCATTTACCGAAAACTGCTGCCTTTTTAGAACGTAACGCCCAAATGCCCTCTAGAAAAACATCTCTAAGGCAATGGTGTTTTTTTTCATGCTTGACGATCGCTTTGCTGTCAGGATGCCAACCAGCACCAACTCCAAGCACCACAGTCACACCAACTGCGACGGCGACCCCAACGGCAACGACCACCATCAAAGATAAAGCTCCAGAGGGGATTTTAGAACGGGTGAAAGCTCGCGGTAAGCTAATCTGTGGTGTAAATGGTAAGTTATCTGGTTTTAGCTACGTTGACGAAAAAGGGGTATGGAGTGGCTTAGATGTAGACTATTGCCAAGCGATCGCGGCGGCAGTCTTGGGGGATGCCAAAGCGGTTGAGTTTAAACCATTGCTAGCCAAGGATCGCTTTGCAGCGATCCAAAGTGGGGAAATCGATGTCTTGATGCGAAATACGACCCGCACTCTAACCCGTGATGTCGCTACGAATATTTCCTTTGCGCCTACAACTTTTTTTGATGGTCAGGGTGTAATGCTCAGAATTGGGGCAAAACCAACAGCTTCTCCGACGAGTTCGCCCAGTTCCGCAACTTCTGTGTCGCCTTCACCAACCGCCTCGGCTTCTCCCACTCCTAGTCCTACTAGTACACCTTCCGCCGACAAAGAGAGGAACAAAACGGAGCAACAAACACCTAAAACCACTGAAGAATTGGCGATCTCGCTCAAAGAACTGACAGACAAAAAAATCTGTGTGGAAACAGGTATCAACGCCACCAATCTGGAATCTACATTCAAAGAAGCAAATATAGCGATCGAGTCCATTATTTTGCCTGATCTCGATGAAGTCTTGAATGCTTATTCAAAAGGTGATTGCGAAGCAATTTCTTCGGAAAAATCACAACTTGCAGCATGGAGAAGTAAGTTACCTCGTCCTGCCGATCACAAAATTCTCGATCTGAGTTTATCGAGGGAACCCCTTAGCCCAGCCCTAGTTGGTAATGATGATCGCTGGCGGGATGTGGTGACATGGATAATCTATGCCACCTTCTACGCCGATGAATTGGGTATTAATATGAATAATTACACGATTTTTAAGGATACTAAAAATCCTGAGGTGGCGAGATTTCTTGGCACATCTGACTCTTTGGGGATTGAGCTGGGACTTGCTCCTGATTGGACTACCCAAATTCTTAAGCAAGTGGGAAATTACAGTGATATCTACAATCGCAATCTTGCGCCCCTAGATATTCCCCGTGGTCTAAATCGCACTTGGAAGCAAGGTGGTTTGCTCTATTCGATGCCATTTCGTTAAATGCGGCAGTAAATGCAGAGGTATTTATGTTTCAAACTGCGACTAGGGAAATTACCTTTGAAGAGTTTCTCGATTGGTATCCCGATGGCTATGGCCGTTATGAACTTTATGATGGAGCGATCGTCGAAATGCAGCCAACAGGAACCCATGAACAAGTAGGCGGTTTTACGGCGACAAAATTAGCAGTAGAAATTGATCGCTACTCCATGGATTGCTTCATTCCCCGTCAAGCATTTGTGAAACCGATGAATTCTCATCGATCGGGTTATATTCCTGATGTGATCGTCCTCAATCAAGCAGCCTTAGAATTTGAACCCCTGTGGAAAAAACGTTCCACCATTACTAAAGGCGAAACAATTAGGTTGGCGATTGAGGTAGTTAGTACCAACTGGCAAGATGACTATTTAACGAAGTTGAGAGACTATGAAGCTTTAAGTATCCCTGAATATTGGATTATTGATTATCTTGGCTTGGGTGGGCGGCGCTATATCGGTTTTCCAAAACAGCCAACCTTATCGATTTATAGTCTTGTCGATGGGGAATATGAAGTACAACAATTTCGAGGTGGCGATCGCTTGATATCGAACGCTTTCCCACAGCTAACGTTAACCGCAGAGCAAATTTTTAATTCGGGTAAAGATTTTTGATTTTTGATGGCGCGGCTTTGCCGCGCCATCAAAAATCTTATGGTAAAAATAAAATATCTGTGTGGTGATTTTGAAGGTATACACAAATGTCATTTATCGTTTCCGCGATTGCCTCACTCATCTCGATATTGGTATTTTTTAATAACAAAAAAATTGTTGATAATCGTATTGCCCAACTGGTGATTCAGATAATCGCAGGATTAATTGCTTTAGTCACTACGATCAATGCCTTGAGTCGATTGATAATTGTGATTCCTGCGGGAAATGTTGGCGTAGAAGATTTTCAGGGGAAGGTCAGCGATCGCAGCTTAACCGCAGGGCTGCATGTGATTAATCCCTTTGCGGATGTAGTGCAGTTTTCTGTGCGATTACGCGATCTCAAAGAAGAAATTGGCGCAACCTCTAAGGAAGGTTTAGCTTTGGGGATTGATGTCAGCATTCAATATCGAATTGATCCTGCTAAAGCACCAAGTATTTACCTAAATATCGGCACTGAAGAAAGCGAAATTGTGATTTCGCGATTTCGGTCGATTTCTCGCGAAATTGTAGCTGGATATTCTGCCGAAGAAGTTTATGCCACTAAGCGCGAAGAAGTTAGTCAAAAACTTTCCGAAAAATTGCGATCGCAACTTGCACCGATCGGATTCATTGTTGATGAGGCTCTATTGCGAAACGTGAAAGTGCCTGAGACTTTGCAAGCAGCCATTCAGCAACGCCTCAAAGCTGAGCAGGAAAACTTGCAAATGAAATTTGTCTTAGAAAAAGAGAAGCAAGAAGCCGATCGCAAACGAATCGAGGCAAAGGGTAGCGCTGATGCTCAAAAAATCTTGGCGGAAGGGCTTACTCCCGCAGTGTTGCAACTAAGACAAATTGAAGCGACTGAAAAACTAGCGCAATCTCAAAACTCTAAACTAGTAATTCTTGGCAATAGTCAAAATACACCTTTAATTTTGCCTGTTGATCGTGAAGCTGCTAGAGCTATTGCGCCAGCACCATAATCCCAAAGCAAAAAATGGCGCAGCCATTTTTTGCTTTTAAAACCCAAGAATTGGTGGTGCGCCGCGAAGCGCCGCACCACCAATTCTTGGCATATAGCTATCGCCATTCTTGTGAGGACATAAAACCCAAATAGTGTGAGGCGGCGCGAAGCGCCGCCTCACACTATTTGGGTTTTGATTTGTTCTGATACAGGTGGCGATAGCTATATAACGCCCAAAAGCAAGCCATAAGAGATTTTTTAAAAGTGTTGCAAAGCAACACTTTTAAAAAATCTCTTATGGCTTGCTTGAGATTGCTGATGGTTGAGGTGACTCAAACTGTTAAAATTTTTGCTAGGTTTAATAAAATTCTTTACAGTTTCTTTACAGTTTTAGTCAGAAAACGCAGACAGGATCGCAAAACGTGAGAATTGCAGTAGATGCGATGGGTGGGGACTTTGCCCCACGCGAAATAATCGAAGGAGCAATATTAGCTCAAGCCCAATTGGGTGTAGATATCGCGCTAGTGGGAGATCGCGACATTCTCGCTAATTACCTCAAGCAACATAACTATCAAGAAAGCGATCACCTTGAGATCGTGCCGTCAGAAGGGATCATCGAAATGGATGATGAGCCTCTCGAAGGGTTGCGCCGCAAGCCCAACTCCTCGATCGCCGTTGCCATGAACTTAGTTAAGCGCAAGCAAGCTGACGCTGTAGTTTCGGCAGGACATTCGGGTGCAGCTATGGCAGCCGCTCTATTGCGTTTAGGACGCTTATCGGGTGTAGATCGACCAGCGATCGGCGCACTATTTCCTACACAAGTCGCACATAAACCCGTATTACTGCTCGATGTCGGAGCAAATGTGGACTGTCGCCCCAAGTTTTTAGAGCAGTTTGCCATCATGGGATCGCTCTATAGCCAATATGCGATCGGGATTAAAGAGCCTAAAGTTGGTTTGCTCAATATCGGCGAAGAAGCTTGTAAGGGCAACGAACTCGCGATTCGCGTTCACCAAGCGCTCCAAGATAATCCCCAAATTACCTTCGCAGGAAATGCTGAAGGGCGTGACATTCTTAAAGGTCAGTTTGATGTCATTGTTTGTGACGGTTTTGCAGGCAATATTGTCCTCAAATTTGCTGAAGGTGTTGGTAATGCCGTCATGCAAATTCTGAAGGAAGAATTGCCTAAAGGTTGGCGGGGCAAGCTGGGCGCATTAATCTTGAAACCTAATCTCAAAAAGGTGAAAGAGCGCATTGATGCCGATGAGTATGGTGGAGCTTTATTGCTCGGTGTGGCAGGTATCTGTGTGATTAGTCATGGTAGCTCTAACGCTGTAAGTATTCGTAACGCTATCCGTGTTGCCAAGGATGCAGTCGATAACGGTGTACTCGATCGCATTCGCGGTCAAATCAAGCCCAAAGTATCTGTCCCTGCGGACGACACTCCTGATGACCCACCAACTTAGCCTACTTTCGAGATCGGCTAAATTTCTCTATTTTTATGGAAACGGTTTCTCGGCAAATATTTCCATAAAAATAGAAGTTTTATTTCAGTGCAAAGCGCTGTAACACTTTTTATTCAGCCTTTATTCAGCTATTCAGACTAAATACAGCCAATGACTAATATTGAATCTTCTCTCGTCGGAGTGCGTTTTGTCGGAAGCGGTTCCGCAGTACCAGATCGCGTACTTAGCAATCACGATCTCGCCCAGATGGTAGATACCACTGACGAGTGGATTGCCTCACGTACAGGCATCAGAGAGCGTCACATTGCTGATGGCGAGAATGATTCGGTAGCAAATTTGGCAGCACAAGCAGGGAGAAAGGCGATCGCTGCCGCAGGGCTTACACCCGAAGATATTGACCTGATTATTCTGTCCACCTCAACCAGTGATGACTTGTTTGGCACAGCAGCCAGAGTTCAAAAAATCTTGGGAGCCGAACGAGCCGTTGCTTTTGATCTGGTGGCGGCATGTTCAGGATTTGTATTTGGCGTAGTCACGGCTTCGCAATATATCCGCACAGGGGTTTATAAAAATGTCCTGTTGATTGGCGCAGATGTGCTTTCGCGTTGGGTAGATTGGCAAGATCGTCGCACTTGTATTTTGTTTGGTGATGGCGCAGGAGCTGTCGTTTTGCAAGCTAGCAGTGAAAGTAAGCCCCAAGATCATCTCTTAGGTTTCGAGATGCGAAGTGATGGCAAGGGTAATGATTTACTCAATATCAATTATTTGGGACGTAGCACCTTTGAACCCATCAGTATGAATGGTCAGGAAGTCTATCGGTTTGCAGTAAGGCGCGTTCCTGAAGTGATCGAAAAATCCTTGCACTATGCTCATCTGGAAGTTCATGATCTCGATTGGCTAATTCTGCACCAAGCCAATCAGCGCATTATTGATGCTGTAGTCAACCGTTTTGGCATCGATCCCGCGAAGGCTGTCAGCAATATGGGTAAATATGGCAATACTTCTGCCGCCTCCATCCCGATCGCCCTTGATGAGTGGGTACAGGCTGGCAAAATTCAACCCGATCATTTAATTGCGATCGCAGGTTTTGGTGCAGGCTTAAGCTGGGGTTCAGCAGTCTTGCGTTGGGGATAAACAAAAGGATTGCTTTGCAATCCTTTTGTTTATACTCTTAGTCGATTTTTGGGAATCCATTTACTTAACCCTGTCAAGCGATCACGCCAAGTCACGGAGTCTCGAACCTCTTCAGGCAGAAGGCTTGCCATATATCGCAGTTCTGCATCAGAGAGAGGCGATCGCCCACAAAAAAATGGATGTCTAGGCTTGCGACTGCAATAGCCAAAAAAGATCGCCGATCGATCAAATTTAGTAGGAGGCTTGCCTCGATGGTAGTATCGCGCTGTATCTACAAAAATCACCGTGCCTGCTTTACCCGTACAGGTTTTATACCAATTTTCCTGCATATGTTCGGGTAGCATCTCCTGAATTTCATGATGAAAAGCAGTTTTATAACGGCGTATAGATTTAGTTCTTAAGTTTCTACATAGAAATTCATTTGCGTCAGGAGTGGCACATTCAAAGGGGCCACCATCTTCGGTTACATC
This sequence comes from Phormidium tenue FACHB-1050, assembly GCF_014696925.1. Lineage (GTDB taxonomy): Bacteria > Cyanobacteriota > Cyanobacteriia > Pseudanabaenales > Pseudanabaenaceae > Pseudanabaena. The sequence goes on from NZ_JACJQY010000003.1 coordinate 55,732, forward strand.
ATTGATATAAACGCCTATTTTGATCATTTGCCAGTCTTCTTTGTCCCGATGCCATTTACGAGGGCCAGATTCTCTCCCGTCTGGAAGACTGTAGTAGTAAGACAAGCCATCATAAGCAACGGGTAACTTGAGATAGTTTTCAATAATGCGTAGAAGCTTGGCATCTGCGCCCCACAAGAATAACTCTGGGTAACGAATGATCTGCTCTGCATTAATGTTTAAGGTGTGTTTACCTCTATATAGAGGATTTTGGGCATTGGATTTGAACTCTTGTGAGATATTTTTGGCAGCCAGAAAAAAGCGATCGCTACCTGCAATTGCCAAATCCTCCAAAGTTGCCAGCGCAACCCCATATTTTTCTAGATCTTGGACAATTTTTTGCTCTTCAGGTGTTGGTCGATGGAGTAATGGTTGATAGTCTTGGATAAATCTTTGATAGCGTGGATACAACAACCTTTGCTCAATCACGTCCAGATTGCTAATAAATAAGGCGATGTCCGATGGAGCGCTGACTGCTCGCTGCCGTAGTTTATCAAGGGTTTGATAAGCCTGAGATATGATTTTTTGATACATCCGAGTAAACCTTAAAAATGCTCATATTTAATTCATATGTCTCAGATGTTTAAGCAAGACTGCCTAAGTCATAAGGAAGCTTTCTTATGATTTAGGCAGTCTTTCACTCTATTGATTGATTTCTTGATTGAATTGTTTGATCACTTTACATAACGTAATCAAACATGAGCAATAAATAAAAAATAGAGGTAATTCTTATGTCTGTTCAAAACCAAAAAGATGAGTGGCGGCGCTTCGCGCCGCCACTCATCTTTTTGGTTTTATACATCCATACAACAAGTGTTTGTTTATAAAATCGCGTAACTTTGAAATAAGGAATGAAAATTAATTAAAACCAAAATTTGTAGTGGCGGGCGAAGCCCGCCACTACAAATTTTGGTTTTAATTGCACAAGTTAATTAATTTTCATTCCTAACCAGAAACGCCCCTTTGCATCTCGCTAAGGGACATTTCTGGTTTTTAATTATGCCGAGGTACTTAGCCAAGTTAAAATTTCATGATTGACGCGCTCAGGATGATCGTCGTGAGCGCAATGCCCCAGTCCTTCCAAATACATTAAAGTCGCATTAGGTGCATACTTCACTAATCGCTTACCTTCAGACGGAGGAATTAAACGATCGCAACTTCCCCATAGAATTAACAATGGAACTCGTAATTGAGAAAGAGCTTGAGTTAAGCTGGGCGAATAATTGGGTTGATTAATGCTCCGATTGAGACGGAGAAAAGCTTCAGCAGCTTGGCGATCGCGGGCAGGTTTAGCGATAATTTCTACTAACTGATCATCCACCCGACGGCGATTGCAATAGACAATTCCCTTAAGAACTAAACGAATCGTAAAGGGTTGACGCACTAAATGGAATAGCGGTTTAACCAGAAATGCCGAAACGATTGCCTTAACCGTGCGTTCAATTGGCTGTAATGCTTTGGGAACCATATCGTTAAAAGCAGCGATATCAGGCAAACTGATGACGACTACTCCTGAGGCAATTTCGGGATGATGACTCGACGCGATCGCTGCAACGAGAGAACCAATTGAGTTACCAATAATCACCATTGGCACATTAATAAATTTTTGCCAAAACTGAAAAACCTGCTCTACCCATAGATGGATCGAATAGTGTGTTGGCGGTTTCTCTGAGCCGCCAAAGCCCATTAAATCAATTGCATAGACCGTATGATTTTCTGCTAAGGCAGGAATATTGCCACGCCAATGATCGATCGCTGCCCCAAATCCATGAATTAGTAGAATTGGTGGCTTAGTGCGATCGGAACTCTGTGATCGACAAAAGCCATAACGCAATCGCCATCCTCGAAAATACCAGTCGCGATATTGCATTCCATTAGTCATGTTGATCACTGTAAATATTTTTGCGAACAATACTTAAATGACAAAGGCTCGCAAAGCGAGCCTTTGTCATTTATTCGCCTTTTGCACGAACTAAACGACCGTCACTGGTGACATGCAATCCGCATTCTTGGTTACTCATCTCCCACCACCAACGACCAGCACGAAGATCTTCACCCGCTTGGACGGCTCTCGTACAAGGCGCACAACCAATGCTAGGGAAGTTCTGATCATGGAGGGCATTATAGGGAACCTCATTGGCATGAATGTATTCCCAAACTTGATCATTTGTCCAATCAATCAAAGGATTAATCTTGGCAATGTTGCGATCGCCATCTAGCTCAACAGTCTCCATTGTGGAACGGTTAGCGGTTTGGTCGCGACGTAACCCTGTAATCCAAGCATCTAGCCCTTTAGTCGCACGACCAAGAGGCTCTACCTTGCGAATGTAACAACATTGCTTGCGATTTTCTACGCTGTCATAAAACAGATTAATTCCCTTAGCACTAACCATCTTCTCCACGTCTTCAGCCTGTGGAAACATGATTCGCAATTGGAGTTGAGGATATTTTTGTTGGACTTTGGCAATTACTTCATAGGTTTCAGCATTCAATCGACCTGTATCAAGGGTGAACACATCGGCATCGGGCTTGATTTTGGCGATCATATCGATCAAGGCGACATCTTCGGCTCCAAAGCTCGAAGCTAGTGAGATCTTTTTATAGTTACCGAGCGCCCATGTGAGTACTTCTTGAGGGGTTTTGCCCTTGAGTTGAGCGGCGGCGCTGTCAATGTCTGTTTGTAAGGTCATTAGTTACTTGGTGAATGCGCTGACTTAAAATTATTAGAACTTACGCAAAACGCTTTGAAAGTCTCATTTCACGGTAAAGGCAATTCATGCATTGCCTTTACATTTAGTCTTTTCGCGTAAGTCCTAACCATAATTTTACTATAGTGGTTTTCATTTTACCTAAGGCAAAATGAAAACCGCAAATCCTTGCTGTAGTTTAAATAAAAACCATTGGCTTATTCTTAAATGGCGCAAAAGCTTCCGCATCAAAGCGGTAGAGACTGGCGGGACGACCTGCTCCCCTTGAGGTTTTGATACCAGTATCGCTGAGGAACCCTAGCTTGAGTAAGCGAGTGCGAAAGTTAGAATAATCAGAAAAATTTTCTCCAAGCACAGTTGTATAGAGTTGATAGAGATCGCTGAGCGTAAAGGCTTCGGGCAAGACATCAAAAGCGACAGGACTGTATTCGAGCTTGTTACGAAGGCGGCGATGTCCGTATTCGAGAATGCGATTGTGATCGAAGGCGAGTTCGGGAACCTGCTTGACGGGATACCACGCAATACCACTGACTCCATCGGCAATTAGTTCCGCTTGAGAGAATGGAACTAAAGCAAAATAACTAACGGATAGATAACGCACTGCATAGCTATCAGGAGCTTCGCGAGGATCCCGTCCAATGTCGCCAAAGGTGAAAAGCTGTTCTAGATAAAGATTTTTAGCGCGAATTTTTTCGGAGAGGATGCGATAAGCCGATTCTTCGAGAGATTCACCTTGACGCACGAGAGTCCCTGGTAAGCACCAGCGATCGCGGTATGGTTCATGTTGGCGCATCACCAGTAGCACCAATAGACGATTCTGCTCGGTATCTACGGAAAAAATCACGTTGTCAACACCGACCTTAAAATCTGCTAAGGGTTTGGGGGCTATGGGGCGGGACTTTTCGGCCATGCGTAAAGCGACTCTCGTTGGATATATGCTGCGACTGTGGGTATTATGACTGAACTGTTGCCATTGTTGCGATAGTCTGACGAAGAAACGTTAGGTATTGAGGTGGATTCAGGGGCGATCGCAACTTCAGTACCCATATTCACAAGTCGCTCGATATCCGACTCTGTAATGGTCACACCTTGACGGGGAACGACTAGCAGTTTGACTTGTTGTAACAAATCTGGGGCGCGATACCATGTGGTTAGTTGGGTCACAAGGTCGCCGCCGATGACAAGGGTAAAATTTGCATGGGGCAAAAGTTCTTTGGCTTTCTCGACGGTGTTAATCGTGCGCGGATCACTCAGTTCGGGATGCAAGCCAATCGTTTGTGCTGGTGGTTGGATCGCGGCGATGGTTAGCTCCATCATGGTAAGGCGATCGCTGAGGCTTGCCTGATGGGTTTTAAAGGGGTTATCGGATACCCAAACTAATACGCGATCGTAATGATTGTCGAGCCATTGCAATATCTGTTGATGTCCAATGCTTGGTGGATCGGCGCTAGTTCCAAAGAGAGCGATGTTCATTTGCGTGTTAAAAGAGAAACTCTGGATCGAGGATTTGGGCGATCGTATATGGGCATTTAGTGGAAAATGTTTGTAGGGATTTTTGTGTTTCCTTTGCCACATCTCTCCGCGCCCGTCGATAGTATAGCTATAGCCACCTGTATCAGGACAAATCAAAACCCAAATAGTGTGAAGCGGTGCTTCGCGCCGCCTCACACTATTTGGGTTTTATGTCCTAACAAGAATGGCGACAGCTATATTTCTCTATCCTTGTTAAGAAGTCTTGTTCATAACTTGCTGCTTTTTCCATAGTCTAGTTTGCTTGGTTGGCTATCTGAAAAGCTATATATATCAGTCCTAAATCATTTGTAGATTTTTGGGGTTTGTGGAAGCGCCCCCCTTCGGGGTACGCTTCCACAAACCATTTAGGATTGCTATATGTATGTTAAAGCATTTTTTGAGGCGATCGCTTTTTCTCGAAGCTAAAAATCAATGCGATACAAAACCTTCCTTTTCAAAATGATGATCTGTAGTTAGAGCATATGTTATACCTTTGGCGTATCAAAATAGAGATTACTGCATCACACAATAAATAGGTTTTATCCATGCGATTCAATAAGCGATCGCATCTTCATGTTAGTGATCGTAGATTAAAATAGTGTTGATGATGCTTGCTTTAGCCTTAAATCTATGATTACAACTCTTAAGAACAAGCAAATATTTGTTTTATTGAACGAGCTAAAGGCTGCTCTGAAAACACTCTATGAAGATAGATTGTTTTCGGTGATTCTTTTTGGTTCTCATGCAAGAGAAGAGGCAACTTCCGAATCAGATATTGATGTGATGATAGTTTTGGCAGATCCTGTTAACGCAGTTGAGGAGAGAGCAAGAATGTCTAGTCTTTTTTGGTATTTCTTGAGAGAATATGATGAATTAATCTCAATTATCCCAATGTCAAAATCTCGATTTATAGCAGGCGAGATTTCTTTTTTGAGAGTGGTTAAGCGTGAAGGTATTGAGATATGAATGAATTAGCAAAGTTCTTGCTATTGTCTAATGACGATCTGGAAACTGCTCAATTGCTATGTGACTGCGGGCGCTACCGTTCTGCTATATCACGTGCTTACTATGCGATGTTCTATATGACTCAATATTTACTTCTCTCTGAAGGATTGGATACTTCTACTCACAAAGGAGTTCTCAAGATGCTTAGTCTTCATTTTGTGAAAACAGGGAAAATAACTCCAAGTGTTGCTGACTTACTGAGAGAGGCTTACGATGCGAGACAAGCTTGTGATTATGAATCCGATATGGCTGAAGATGAAGCTATGGCTAAAAATGCGATCGCTAACGCCCAAATTTTTATTTCTGAAGTTAAAATATTACATTCTTAAAATTAATGATCGCAAATTCCCAAAATTAAATAGCGATCGCCATTCATCACCCATAAACTTAATCGCCTATTTCCCACTTCAAACAGCGATCGCACTTTATCACCTATAAACCTGATCGCCTATTTTTTCTTTGCATCAGTCACAGGGGAACTATTCAGCCGCCGAACTGCTTTTTATACCAAAGCACAAAATAGCGTAGCCATTTTGCGCTTTTATAGCTGTCGCCATTCTTGTTAGGACATAAAACCCAAATAGTGTGAGGCGGCGCGAAGCGCCGCCTCACACTATTTGGGTTTTGATTTGTCCTGATACAGGTGGCTATAGCTATAAAACCTTTGTTAGGTTTGGTTTTTAACTCACAAAAGTGTTGCCACACTTTCGTGAATTGGTATTAAACGTTCTATTGCTATCTATCCAACAAAAATGAGAATTGCTATAAACACACAGAAGGGACACATTGCGTTCCTTCTGTGTTTATGTGAAAGCAAGCAAACCGAAGTATAGAAATATTCCCAATACGGGTACAAAAGTCAGCAAACCATAAAGCGATGATTTGCCGAGATTGACAGGCATAGCAAATAAAATAATCAAAGCAATGACAATATTAACGAAGGGAATAAACAGTAAGATTAGCCACCATCCTGGTTTTCCAGCAGCGCGAACTATTACCCAAGCTTGTGCGAGCGGAATCCATGCCAGCCAACTATTGGGAATACTAAGCTTGTCAGCAATTTTCATCAGACAGAAGCTAGTGAAAACATAAACTACTAAGCCAAAAATACTAGCAAAAAGTATGATTTTGTTAATAATTGCTTTCTCGTCTTCAGCCAGAGAGCCGAAATTTCTAAGAATAGGTGAATCCACATTACTATCTTGAGCAATGAGCCGATCGCTATTGTTTTTGGTAATTAGAGAAGACGTAGCGATCGCATTAGACAACGAACTAGAAGCAGAAAAACTAGGCTTCACAATAAAATGCTGTAATCCAATGACAGCAAACATAGTAATCAAAACCAGAGCCAATCTACGCCAAATTATCCCTAGGTGAATAAAGCGTATATATTTAGGAAAATTCACTTTTTATACTCCTAAAACCAGAGCAAGATCAGTATTACTTCTGGCAATAATGTAAGCCTATAGGAATACCTATCTTGTTAATTCAAGGGCTTCAGATTTCTTAATTCTTGAGCTTAATTATTATTACGGTAGTTTCCCAATGTAATCGCGAATTACGGGCGTAAAGATTTTCACTACCTGTTGATAAACTTCTCTTTTAAATCTCACAATCGAATCAAGAGTCTTATCGATCGCCATAAATTGAACCACCCGAAACTCGCGATCGTGGATATCTAATTGGCAATCAGAGGCAGGATGATCCCAATAAAAAGCAAACCAACGCTGTCTTTGACCGCAATAGTTAGCCCATTTTCCTGATAGTTTTAGGGTTGCCGGAAAATCATAATAGAGCCACTCAGGATGCACATAGGCTAAGACAGCATCATTAATGCCAACTTCTTCATACAGTTCACGCAAAGCAGCCGCTTGAGGATCTTCACCATCATCAATTCCACCCTGTGGAAATTGCCATGAATCAGGTACGCCGATACGTTCACCGACCAGCACCTCACCTTTGCGATTAAAAACAATAATCCCCACATTTGGGCGATAGGATTTTTCTGGTGTCATAGATTTTCACGTAAACAAAGCAAAAGCATAGCACCGTCATTAATTATCATCAAAAAGAGAAAATCCTCACACTGAGCGCGAGGATTTTTTTCTTACAGCGCTTTGCGCTCAAACCTATAAATGAGCTAGCAAGTGCAGCAAAGCAGCTCTTGCTAGCTCATCTGCGAGTCGTATCCCTAGACTAAGACTCGTTCCAACTGGGCTACAGGTTCTGATATTTCTGCGCTTAGCGGCGATCTCTTAGGAGTTTGCAAACCCACCATTTCCGCATTGCTTGCTCCTGGGGGAACCATTGGATAACAGTTTTCATCACGCTTGACACGGAAATCCGCAAACACAGGACCATCATAGGCAAGAATCTCTGCAACCGCAGATTGCAAATCACTTGGTTCAATTACCTTGATCCCCTTAATCCCAAAGGCTTCGGCAAGCTTCACAAAGTCAGGCATACCCACTTCCATATTAGAAGAAGAGTAACGCTCATCATAAAAGCTTTCTTGCCACTGGCGTACCATGCCTTGCCAACCATTATTGATAATGATCACTTTGACGTTAATGCCATACTGCGCCAGAGTGCCAAGTTCTTGAATATTCATCTGAATACTGGCATCACCACTAATACAGATCACTTGATCATCTGGTAAAGCTACCTTTGCGCCCATCGCCGCAGGCATCCCATAGCCCATCGTGCCAAGCCCTGCGCTGGAAATCCACTTGCGAGGACCAGTTTTGATTAACTGAGCCGCCCACATTTGATGCTGACCAACATCAGTGGTGAAATAGGCTTTTGGCGCTTGCTTACCAAATTCGTAGATTACTTGCTGGGGTGACAAAACATTGTCATAGGCAGGCACTTCCAGAGGGTAATCCTCTTTCCACTCATCGAGTTGAGCAAACCAATCTTTGGTTTGAATATTTTCTTCGTAGCTAGTTGCTTCAAGTAGAGCCTGTAAGACTTCCTTCACATCGCCGACGATTGGCACATCGGGTTTACGATTTTTGCCTACTTCCGCAGGATCGATATCAATATGAATAACTTTGGCTTCAGGCGCAAACTTGTCCAGACGACCTGTAACGCGATCGTCAAATCTTGCCCCAACTGCAATCAATAGGTCACAACCCTGTACCGCAAAGTTGGCATAAGCCGTACCATGCATCCCCAACATACCTAGGGACAGATAGTTGCTTTCATCGTAAGCACCTTTACCCATCAGGGTTGTAGTGACGGGCAACTGGAAGCGTTTGGCAAACTCGGCAAGCTCAGCATGGGCATCAGCAAGCACCGTACCACCACCTGCATAGAGCAAAGGTCTTTTGGCTTCACGAATTAAGGCGATCGCCGCTGCAATTTGATGCAGATGTCCTTTGACCCTAGGCTGATAACCAGGCAAATCAATCTGTACATCAGGATTATATTCAAAAGCTTTCTGAGCAATATCCTTAGGAATATCTACCAATACTGGTCCTGGACGACCAGTGCCAGCAATATGAAAAGCTTCGGCAACTATACGTGCTATATCTTCGGGTCTACGAATAACATAGGAATGTTTGACAATCGGTAGCGTAATACCCCAAATATCTGTTTCTTGAAAAGCATCTGTCCCGATCGCATAGGAAGGAACTTGTCCCGTGATTACCACCATTGGGATCGAGTCCATTTGGGCTGTTGCAATGCCAGTCACCAAATTGGTTGCCCCAGGTCCTGAAGTCGCCACACATACGCCCACATTTCCAGTGGCGCGGGCATATCCATCAGCAGCATGGACGGCTCCCTGCTCATGACGCACGAGATAATGCTTAAGCTCTCCTCTTGCCTCAGACTGATAGATTTCATCGTACACTGGCAGGATTGCTCCGCCAGGGTAACCAAAGATATGTTTTACACCCTGCCGTCTCACGCTATCGATGAGAGCAAATGCACCCGTTGTTCGCAAAGTAGCCTCCTCTAGACTCATACTGATCTTATTCGCGATCTACAGCGCTATGCGGTCAAACCCAATGCAATAAATTTTTTAAAAGTGTTGCTTCGCCACGCTTTTAAAAAATTTATTATGTTCGCTTGATCGGTCATTGCTGTAAGAAAACTTATTTTTGAAACATTTTCAGATACTTTTTTGCTTTTTAGGGCTGCGCTGTGAAATAAAGAATCAATTTTTGATGGCGCGGCTTCGCTGCACTATCAAAAATCTGGTTCTTTATTAAATTCCACAACCCCTACTACGAACAAGTAGTTTGTAGCAAGTACCTTAAGTTGATAATTTGTAGCAATTGTATCGATAATAACATAGACAAGCTGTCCAAAAGCTGCTAGGAATGATGTCTTGATTTTCCAAAATTTTGGAAAGAAAGCCCAGTCCAGCGCAAAGTTTGATTATTAATTTAGCCATAGACAGACCCCAAAGGGGAGTTGCGACATGAAGCGTAGCAGATCCCCTTTGGGATTTTGGTTTTAACAAAATGTACAAAATATTAACAAACATGTAATGTTTGCCCCACGAAAGAGATCTTTAAGCTACAAAATACCGACAAGTCCCATTTGAAAATATAATGACTTCGTGTTCTTCTGTCATATAGCGTCCATATAACTTCTCATGAGTGCAAATTCAGATAAAGATATTCCCGTTAATATCTACCGCCCTGCCAATCCCTTTACGGCTAAATGTATTTCCAATGATGTGCTGGTTAGACCAGGTGCGGTTGGAGATACTCGTCACGTAAAGATTGATATTTCTGGAGGCGATCTTCGATACTTAGAAGGTCAAAGTATCGGTGTCGTCCCCCCCGGTGAAGACAAAAATGGTAAGCCTAATAAACTTCGCCTCTACTCGATCGCTTCAACCCGCCTCGGTGATGATCTTGATGGTAAAACTCTATCTTTAAGCGTCAAGCGTCTAGAGTATCAAAACGAAGCAGGTGAAACGATCAAAGGCGTATGCTCCAACTTCTTGACCGATCTTAAACCTGGTGATGAAGTCAAGCTGACTGGCCCAGTTGGTAAAGAAATGTTGTTGCCCGATGATCCTAATGCCACAGTCATCATGATTGCCACAGGCACAGGTATCGCCCCTTTCCGCGCCTTTTTATGGCGGATGTTCAAAGAAAAGCATGAAGATTACAAATTCAATGGTTTAGCTTGGCTATTCTTTGGCGTGCCAACTGACACAACAGTTTTGTATAAGCCAGACCTTGAATGGCTAGCTTACAAACACAAGCGGAACTTCCGCTATGATGTGGCGATTAGCCGTGAGCAGAAGAATGCTAAGGGTGAAAAGATGTACATCCAAAATCGCATGGCTGAATATGCTGATGAGTTGTGGGAAGTAATGCAAAAGCCAACTACCCACACCTATATGTGCGGCTTGCGCGGCATGGAAGACGGGATCTCTGAGTTTATGACTAAGACGGCTGAGAAAAATGGTGCTGTTTGGAAGGATTTTGAAAAGCAAATGAAGCGTGACGGTCGTTGGCACGTTGAAACTTACTAAAAACTAAACAACTAAAAAAATAGAGGTTCGCACAGCGAACCTCTATTTTTTTGTAACTATCTATAGCTGTAGTCAAGTGTATTAGGACAAATCAAAACCCAAATAGTGTGAGGCGGCGCGAAGCGCCGCCTCACACTATTTGGGTTTTATGTCCTAACAAGAATGGCGACAGCTATAATACCAATTTACGAAAGTGTGGCAATATTTTTATGAATTAAAACTCAAATCCAGTAAGGGTCTTGGTTTTAATTCATAAAAGTTTTGCTTAGGACATAAAACCCAAGAATCGAGTGGCGGCGCGAAGCGCCGCCACTCGATTCTTGGGTTTTGATTTGTCGTAGTTTGGCGCTCAAACCCAAACCAAGGGATTTTTTGAAAGTGCTGCTTCGCAGCACTTTCAAAAAATCCCTTAGGGATCACATAGAGTTAAACTGTAAAATGCAACTAAAGCTTAATAAACATTTTATAAAAATGACCAAAAATGTATGGGTATTCCCTGGACAAGGTTCTCAGGCTGTTGGTATGGGCTTAGATCTTGCGGAAGTAGGCAAGGATAAGTTAGATAAGGCTGAGCAAATTTTAGGCTGGTCGATTTTAGAAAAATCACAGACAGATGCGAACGAACTTGCCAAAACTGAATTTACTCAGCCTTGCTTATATGTAATTTCTGCGATTCTTGCTGATATCTTGAAATCAAAAGGTGCAAAACCAGAGGTTGTGACAGGGCATAGCTTGGGCGAATATAGTGCACTCTATTGTGCGGGTGTAGTGGATTTTGCTACAGGTTTGGAATTAGTAAAGCAGCGATCGCTACTGATGTCAGAGGCAAGCGGCGGTGCAATGACTGCTCTGCTTGGATTTGATCGCACTGCCTTAGAAACTGCGATCGCCCAAACTGAAAATGTAATTTTGGCTAATGACAATAGCAATGATCAGGCTGTGATTTCGGGAACAGAAGCGGCGGTAAAATCTATTTGTGAACAGGTTAAGTCTAAGAGAGCGATTTCTTTGGCGGTAAGTGGTGCATTCCATTCCCCTCTAATGGCGGATGCATCGGCTAAATTTACGACAGTTCTTGAACAGACTATCTTTAATGAAGCAGCAATTCCTGTTATTTCTAATGTAGAGCCAAATGATGCTACGACTTCTGGACAGCTTTTGCGCGATCGCCTGACTCAGCAGATGACTTCCCCAGTCCGTTGGCGCGAAATCTGTTTGTATCTAGCCGCCCAAGGATATGAACAAGTGATCGAAGTTGGTACAGGCAAAGTTTTGACAGGACTTGTAAAACGTACGGCTCCTAACTTGAAATTGGTGAATGTCAGTAATTTGGAACAGGCGATCGCTTTTTAAAAATCATTACAATAGAATAGGTATATGTTGCCTATTCTATTGTGAAATAGACTCTAATAGGGGTGCGATCGCCTCAGCTTCTAAAGGTGCGAACAGATGATATCCCTGCCCTGCATCACAATTACAACTTTTCAGATAGTCCAACTGCTCCGCAGTTTCCACCCCTTCTGCAATCACATTTAAACCCAGATTTATTCCCAACACAATTATTGCTTTGACGATTTCACCATCCCCAGAATGATGATCAAGTTGGTTTATAAAGGAGCGATCAATCTTGAGGGTATGAATTGGGAATCGATGCAAATAGCTTAACGAAGAATAGCCCGTACCAAAGTCATCAATACAAGTTTGAATATTGTTTTCACTCAACTCACCTAGGATTTGCGCCGCTAAAGAAGTTTTTTCGATTAATATACTTTCTGTTACTTCTATCTTTAAATTGTGGTTGTTTATCTTTGTCTTTTGGATAATATTCTCGATTTGACTAGATAAATCAGATTTAGAAAACTGTTTAGCAGATAAATTAACATTCATGGTTAAGTTAGCCGCGATCGGGAACTGCTCCTGCCATGCCCTTAGCTGAAAGCAAGCCTTCTCTAGTACCCAAAAGTCAATATCTACAATTAGTCCTGCATCTTCTGCTAGTGGAATAAATTCCGCAGGATAGATCAATCCTTGTTCAGGATGCTGCCATCGTGCTAGAGCTTCAAAGCCCAATATTCGTAGTGACTTTAAGCAGACAATGGGTTGGTAATGTACTCGCAATTCTTGGCGTTCAATCGCTCGACGTAGCTCATTCTCTAGCCTCAGTTTTTTGAGAGCCTCCGTATGCATCGTAGGATTGAATATTTCATATCGATTTCTTCCTTGTTCCTTGGCTCGATACATGGCAGTATCAGCATCACGCAACAACTGATCTGGTTGTGTATAGTCGGCAGAATTGAGAGCAATACCAATACTCGTACTAATAAATATTTCATTGCTCTCTAGCATTACTGGTACTTGCAATGAGTCTTTAATCCTATTTACAACCTCAATTACATCATTAATATCGTCAATCTCTTCCAGCAACATCACAAATTCATCCCCGCCCAGCCTTGCGACCGTATCCCCCGATCGCAAGCAGTCAACTAGACGTTGAGCCACAATCTTTAATAACTGATCACCTGCTAGATGTCCCAAACTATCATTGATCACCTTAAATCGATCTAAATCTAAAAAGAGAACTGCGAACTGCTCAGGCAGATTTACTGAATTTAGATATAAGCGCCGATTGGATAGTTGTAAAGCATGGTTGAGGCGATCTAAAAATAAGGAACGATTTGGTAAGCCTGTTAACGAATCATGAAAAGCATCATGACGCAGTTGAGCTTCCATCTTTTTGCGTTCTGATAACTCTGATTGAGCATTTTGATAGAGTTCTGACTGATGGATGGCGATCGCACATTGATCAGCGATCGCCTTAACGAGTGATAGCTCATTTTCAGACCAAATACGTGGGCGATCGCACTGATATAGACTAATTCCACCTAAATAAGTTTGTTGATACAACAGAGAGGTAATCAACAGAGACTGAATACTATATTGTTCTGCTAAGTTTCTTAGCTCCTCTGGAAGATCATTGCTAATTTGATGAATAGGAATCTGCTTTCCTTGGATCAAAACATGTTGATAATGGGTATAAAACTCGCAAGATAAACCAACGACAAGTTCATCAGGATCAATATTCTTTTTGCTGGCATAACATACCCGCATTTGTTGCGAATTATCTGGCTGGAAGATTAAACAATGAGTAACATTTAAGGCTTCCTGTAAGAGATCCGCCGTTGTTTGCAGCACCTCTGCTAAAACGAGAGTCTCTCGCATGGATTGGACAATACGATTGATAATAGTTTCGCGCCATGCTTGCTGCTCAATTTGAGCGATCGCTGCTTTTTGCTGCTGGCGTAATGTAAACTCTTGCAAAGCCCGCTGTAAAACACTAGGCAACCGAAATAACCGATCCTTCAACACATAGTCAGTCATCCCCGCTTTGATGCATTCAACGGCTGCTTCTTCCCCTAAACTGCCTGTAATCAAGATGAATGGAATATCTTGTCCCGATTGCTTGAGAAAACTAAAAGCCTGTAGCCCATTAAAACTAGGTAGTCGATAGTCTGACAAGACGACATCGTAGATTTTATTTTGCAAAAGCTTCTGGCATTCGATCGCTGTGGCTGTGGTGTCATAGGTAAAGTATAAACCTGATGATTCAAGAGCTAATAGAGTTAGCTCCACATCTGCTTCTACATCTTCAATAATCAAAATATGCAGCGATCGCTGTTCTTCCAACTTTTCGGATTCTCCCAACTCTGGCATCAAGTTTCCCATGGTTTACAGACGCAAAGATATCGGCTTAGAGTTTTTACTAGTCATTCCCAACTACTTGCAACTACTTAATGAGAACTACAGAACCCATTTTTGTGGTGCTGCTTCGCCGCGCTACAAAAATGGGTCTTTATTTTACTGAGAGATCTTCAAGTGTTAGCTAATAGCTCCTATTTACCAAAGTATATCTAAAAAAATACTTAGATAAACAGTAATAATACTAATTCATAAAAGTTCCTTTATACTTTCGAGTGCTCAAGTTCAAACCCAGTAAGGGTTCTAAAAGCTAAAATGGCATTGCTATTTTTAGATTTGATATAGCAATGCAAGTTTTGCTTAGGACATAAAACCCAAGAATCGAGTGGCGGCGCTTCGCGCCGCTACTTGATTCTTAGGTTTTGGTTTGTACTAGCTAACTCTTTTTTTGCTATATATAGCAACTCAAGTTTTGCTTAGGATATAAAACCCAAGAAGTGAGGGGAGGCGCGAAGCGCCTCCCCTCACTTCTTGGGTTTTGATTTGTCTTAGCTAACTCTTTTTTTGCTATATCAATCATGGATCAACTGGTGGTATCTGATTTAGCATCATCCAGTAAAACCCTACTTTTTGCGACATTTCTACAAACTGTTGAAAATCTAAAGGTTTGACAATATAACTGTTGACACCTAAATCGTAACAAGCTTTTAAATCTCGGTTCTCGCCTGATGAGGTCATGACTACAACCACAATATTACGAGTACGCGGAGATTGACGAATCATTTCTAAAATTTGAATGCCATTGATTTTCGGTAGTTTTAGATCTAAAAGTACGAGCCGAGGCAATGGCTGAGTAGGTGGTTGACCATCTCGCCCAAATAAATAATGAACCGCCTGTTCGCCGTCTGACACGACATTTATTTGATTGACAAAGTTATAGCTGTCTAAGGCAATTTGGATTAATTCAACATCATTAGGATCATCTTCAACAAGGAGAATTTGGGTGGGTTCCATATATTTAAACTATAAGAATTACACGAAAACACAAAATGGCTACGTTATTTTGTGTTTTCAAAAACCTGACTGGGTTTGGGTTTTAATTCACAAAAGCGTGCCGCCACTTTTGTGAATTTGTATTACTAGAATTATTGCGCTTTGCAATTTCAGAGTAAGGGTTTTGGATTTTCATTTTGTCGTAGATAAAATGAAAATTTCTATATGTGGAGCGTTGTGCCGCACAGTTCTAAAGTCTTATAAAAAAGGTGGCTCCTTGATCAGGATATCCTTCAGCCCAAATTGAGCCGCCATGACGTTGAACAATCCGTTGCACGATCGCTAAGCCAATGCCCGTACCTTCAAACTCTCTTTCATTATGCAATCTTTGAAAAGCACCAAAGAGTTTATCTGCATATTCCATTTGAAAGCCTACGCCATTATCTTTAATTCTAATGGTTTGATCTGGCAAGCTATCAATTTGGATGTAAGGTTGAGGTTGGTTACGGCTAAATTTTAGGGCATTGCTAATCAGGTTGTGGAAAACTTGTTGTAGAAGTGTAGGATCGCCAACTGTAGTGGGCAAGTCACCGATCTCAAATTTGGCTAACGGATTGTGGTGAAGATCAGTACGAAGGATCTCGATCGTTTCATCAACTAGGGTGCGGATGGAGATCTCAGTGGCTTCTAATGGTCGCCGTCCATAACGAGAGAGGGTAAGTAGTCCATCGATCAGATGAGCCATCTTTTGGCTACTGCTCTCAATTACTTGGAGATAGTGAGCTACTTTCGCATCATTCAGAGCTTCATGGTTTTTTAGGCGTTGTTGTAGAGCATTGACAAATCCATGCATGTGGCGCAATGGTGCTCGCAGATCATGGGAGACAGAATAGCTAAAGGATTCTAATTCGCGATTAGTATTGGCTAATTGGTTAGCTGTTTGGATGATTTTGGCTTCGGCAAGTTTACGATCGCTGATATCAGTTACTCGTACTAGATTAATCGTCCGTCCCCCCACTGTAATGGGCTTAACGGCAAGATTCCCCCAAAAGTAGTCACCTTTGAGGGTTACATATTCAAGTTCTCGGCTCCAAAAGTCTTTGGTTTCCAGTTCTAGATCAATCGACTTAAGTTCTGCATCAGAAAATTGCGATCGCAGAAGTGTATGTCCTTCGATACCAATGAGATCTGATTTAGTAGCAGCAGCAAAGAGTCTTACGGCGGGATGGTTACAGTCTGTGGTGAGTAATGTTTGAGGATCAACCAGAAACAGTGCATCAGTGGATTCGTTAAACAAGGCTTCGCGCAAATCTCGACTACGAGTTAGCTCAGCTTCGGCAAGCTTTTGGGCTGTAACATCCATAGCTGTGCCGATAATGTGAGTCAATTGACCTGAGCTGTTATAAATCATTTCACCCCTAGCCAGAACATAGATCAATGTGCCATTGGGTTGAATGAGCCGATGCTCAAGATCGTAGGATTGATGCAATTGCACCGCAGCTTGTACAACCTTGTCAAAATGCTCCCAATCATCTGGATGAATATAGAGCCGCAATTGCTCATAGGTTGGTGGATGAGCGCTAGGTTCTAGTCCATAAATACGAAAAACTTCATCTGACCATGTGAGAATACCCGTATCAGTCTCATATTCCCAACTGCCAATTTTGCCAATTCGCTGGGCGGTTTTGAGGTGAGTATCACTTTTTCGTAAACGTTCTTCGGCTAACTTCCGCGCTGTAATATCAAAATTAATCCCCACAAAACGTTGAGGATCGCCTTGAGCATTGCGCTGCACCAAAGCATAGGCTTTGAGATAGCGAATATTGCCGTTGGGTAAGACAATCCGAAATTCGGGTTCGTAATCTTGTTCACCATTAAGAGCCTTTTGCACGGCTGCTTCGACAAATGGGCGATCGCTAGGATGAACACGACTTGCCCAAGCTAAATAAACATCAGCAAATTGATCAGGATTAACTCCATAAAGTTCATAGGTGCGCTCATCCCAAAAGAGACAATTGTGGGCAATATCCCATTCCCAAATACCGATCGCGGCTGACTTCAGGGCTAGGGTCAAACGATCAGTGAGATTTTGAAGTTGTTGCTTGATTATTTGGCGATCGGTCACATCACGCACAATTACCAATAGCTCGTCCTCACAGTAAGGGGCAATCCGCACCTCTTCGTGTACAGTTTTGCCAAACTTAGTGAGTTGATGCTCATAAATCTGGACTTCTCCTGTGGCGATCGCCTTCTCATACAGTTGTAGTTGGGCAGTTAGGGTCTCTGAGGATAAAACTTCAGAAATATGATGTTTGATTGGAATATATTTTGACTGGTCGTAGTTTGAGGGCAGAATACACTGCACACAGGTTCCGTCAGGCTTAAGCAGCAATAACAGATCTGGAAGAGCCTGGAGAATCGCCCGATTACGGGCTTCACTTTTGTGCAAATCCGCATCTGAGTTTTGGCGATCGCTAATACTAATATCGCTAATCTCATTGGCGATCGCATCTAGCCGAATGGGAATTCCTGAAGAATCTTTAAATACTTTTAACCTTGCAGAGAAACAGCGCACTTCCCCATTAAGCGGCTGAATACGATAGGTAATTTGGGATGATCCTGTTTTTTGGGCTTGTGCGATCGCCCGTTGCATTTTCGCCTGATCATCAATGGCTATCAGATCCAGCCATAAATAACCATTGTCCAGCAGATCATCACAGGAGCATTGATAAATTTCGGCAGCCGCAGCATTAAAATATAGCGCCGTGAGACTGGGCAAAGCCAACGACCAGATGAGATCGTCAAAGCTATCCATGATCTCAGCTAGCAAGTTGTCAGGAGGAATGATGGATTCTTGGGCATGACGCATGAGGCTAGCCCTCCACTAGAAAGTTTTAAAAAAACTATCTATAGCAACCAAAGGTTTGCTTAGGACATAAAACCTAAAATACAAGTAGCGGCGCTTCGCACCGCTACTTGTATTTGCATTGCTATAAAAATACTTGATTTGACTCAAGATTTTACTATAAAAGCTTAAAAACCTATAGCGCACGCGCCGCGTGCGCTATAGGTTTTTAAGCTTTGACAAACTGCTTTTCGATGAGTCCTGTCAAACTATTTGTCCAATGCTGCGCCAAATCAAGAGTCTCAGCTTCCACCATGACTCGCATCAACGGCTCTGTACCAGAGGCTCGGACTAGAATCCGACCCCGATCGCCTAAATCCTGTTCGGCTAAAGCGATCACTTGCACTAATGCATCACAGGTCTGCCAATTGCGGCGTAGTTCGCGATCTTCGACACGCACATTTTTGAGCAATTGGGGATAAGGATGGAAGCTCTGATCCATGAGTTCAGCAAGAGGAGCTTTTTGTTTCGCCAAAGCCGCAAGGTGCAATGCTGCAAGTAAACCATCACCACTAACGGCATAGTGCCGACATAGTACATGTCCTGACTGTTCGCCACCGAGCATTGCACCCGATCGCACCATTTCGGCATGGACATATTGATCTCCCACATCGGTGCGGACTAAGTTACCGCCAAGTTTTTGCCATGCGCGTTCAAAGCCGAGATTTGCCATCACGGTGGTGACGATCGCACTGTTGGGGAGTTGATTATTTTCGAGTAACTCCTGTCCCCACAGGTACAGGATGTAATCACCATCAACCACCCGTCCATTACTATCGACCGCTAAGACGCGATCGGCATCACCATCAAAGGCAAAGCCCATATCTGCGCCATGTTCTTTGACAGCAGCACGTAGAGGTTCCAGATGGGTAGAGCCACAATTGACATTAATGCGATCGCCATCGGGTTCTTGGTGTAAGCAAATTACCTCTGCGCCTAAGTTGCGAAATACTTCCAAGGAGACGCGCGTTGCTGAACCATAGGCTAGATCCAATACTACTTTTAAGCCGCTTAAATCCGTAGCGATTGAGGATTGCAAAGACTCTTGATAATCAGAAATTAAATGCGCCTTTTCGTGATACTTGCCCCAATCCGTAGAGGAATTAACCAGATCCGCATGAAGCCGTGATTCTAAAAGTTTTTCGATCGCCTGTTGAGTCTCACCACAAAGCTTTGCACCATTATCACCAAAGAACTTAATACCGTTATCTTCAGGTGGATTATGGCTCGCCGAAATCATTACACCGCCAAAGATTTCTGGGGAGTTGGCGGTAAGATAGGCGATCGCAGGTGTAGGACATAGCCCAATATGCCAGACATCCCAACCCGCTGCCGTTAACCCTGCGGAAATTGCCGATGAGAGCATGTCGCCCGATGTCCGCGAGTCTTGCCCGATCGCGATTACATTTGCACTTTGGGTCTGATTTATAGCCCGATCAAGCTCAACCCGCTCTTTTAAAATTTTGCCTGCACTAATCCCAACCTCAAGCGCCAGTGGGGCTGTTAAAAAACTCCCAACATGCCCACGAATACCATCTGTCCCAAACAATTTCATAAATATGTCTCCTCACACATTACATATTAGAAAGCCTTTATAGCATTTACCAATCTAGTGAAGTATGGGTTAGTTTCCCCGCCTTTGGCGGGGAAACTAACCTTTGTACCTCGCTTGCTTGAAAAGCGCTATATACCAATTCACGAAAGTGTGACAACACTTTTCTACTCACTCAACTTTAAATCAATGTAGGTGGTATCGTGGCTGGCTAATACTACTACTTCCTGCCCAGCATGAACAACGTTAGGCGGATCGACAATATGTACAGCCTGCATCCAGCAAGTATCTTGACTCAAGGGGCTGGTATCCAGATAAATCTCATCATCTAGCCATAAACGGAACCAGAAAGCGATCGCATGGCAATTTCCATTTTGCGTAATCTGGACAGCTATCTTGCGATTTTCAGGCTCGATATTAGCCCCGCAGAAGTCAAACTCAAATACCTCAAAAGGCTGACAGAGGATTTTATGTTTGAAGTTACACAAAAATAATTGCAAGTAATCTTCTTTTTTGGAAAAAGTATTAAACAAACTCAGATCAAAACCAGACACCATATTCACACGATCCGTATGAAATACATCCTGACTATCAACCAAAGCTGCATATACAGTTGCTGCCCTAGGAATAATCTTGGCACTGGGTTTCAGTAAGTGCTCACGGGCGTGACGAATAGAAGGGACTGCGTACTCTGCTAAGAGTCCCACATCAAAAATTTCGCTGACTAAGATATCGGCAGGTTCGGCTAAATCCTCACCGACTTTTAAATCATCAGATAGTTTATTAAACGTAGTAATCTGTTGACTGTAGCCATTAGCCTCCACAATTTGTCGAGCTATATTAGCGATTACATTCACCTTTTCACAGGTATATACTTGCTTTGCACCAGCCCTTGCAGCCATAAGGGCTAGTAATCCAGAGCCAGAACCAATATCTAAAACTATAGAATCAGGCTTGACTAGTTTTTGTAAGGTCTTTTCATAGCAATCATTGCGGTAGGTATCATTCATCATTGGGAAATGCCAACGTGGTACGAACCTGTTGTAGATTTTGTTCAACTTCTGAGAAAGTTCTGGCAAATTGGGATTTATGGTATAGGCTTTTTCATAACAAGTAATCGCTTCTTCAAACTGACCTTGTAATGCTAGACAATTACCAATATTGCAATAGGCTTCGGCATATTCGGGTTTATGAACAAGCGCATTTTGAAAATATTGTATAGATGCCGCATAGTTACATCGGTTATATTCGATGTTGCCTAACTCTAGAAAGGATTCAGCCAATTCTGGATTAATCTCTAGACATTTGTGAAATGCCAATTCGGCTGCATTAATCTGTAATTGATCACGCAGGAAATACCCATAATGAAGATAGAATACTGCGTATTCAGCTTCTATTTCTAAGGTTTCTTGATAGTAAGTAAATGCTTCATCTAATGCATTAGAACTATCTTCATTACTATTAGAAATATTTGAAGAGGATGTGACTAAAATATTGCTAGGATCATAATTCTCTGCGGCGTACTGATGTCGGATATCAATAGCTCGAACATAAGCTGCGATCGCTTCTTCCCAATTCGCTTGACTATAACAAGCTCTTGCTAGATGCAGCCATGCCTGATCATCAGAGGGTTTTACTTCAGCTTCTTGTTTAAGGGATTTCACAGAGTTTGCTTCAAGCATATTTACTCAAAATTAAATATTAAAAATAAAAAATGGCTCAAGACTTGAGCCATTTTTTACAATACTAAGTACTAAGTAGCAACTTCAAATTTTGGGCGTTGGGTCACAACTTCGTCGATTAACCCATAATTTTTAGCTTCATCAGGAGCCATAAAGAAATCGCGATCGGTGTCTTCAGCAATGCGTTCAATCGGCTGTCCCGTATGGAAAGCCATCAACTCATTAAGCCGATTCTTGTGATACAGGATTTCCTTGGCTTGGATTTCGATATCCGTCGCTTGTCCCTGTGCGCCACCAAGGGGCTGGTGAATCATGATGCGTGTATGGGGCAAAGATAGTCTTTTACCCTTTGCGCCACCTGTGAGCAAGAAAGCGCCCATACTCGCCGCTAGTCCCACACAAATAGTGGAAACATCAGGTCGAATGTGCTGCATCGTATCGTAAATAGCCATGCCTGCGGTCACAGAGCCACCAGGGGAGTTGATATATAAGAAAATATCTTTTTCGGGATCATCGGCTTCGAGAAAAAGCAACTGAGCAACGATGATATTAGAAATACTGTCGTCAACCTGTTGCCCCAAAAATACGATCCGCTCCCGCAGTAGACGCGAAAAAATGTCAAAGGCTCTTTCGCCACGACCAGACTGTTCAATTACGGTTGGGATCATAGTTTATCTTTACGGTTTACTCTCATCATATTGTACTGATATGTCATAAAAGCTAACCGTTGTCTCTATTCGGATTTCACCCCGCAAATATATTGCTTTATGATCATGCACAACCCAGTAATATAAAAGAGCAAGTGGGCGCTTTGCGCCCACTTGCTCTTTTATAGCTATAGCCATCTGTATCAGGACAAATCAAAACCCGAATAGTGTGAGGCGGCGCGAAGCGCCGCCTCACACTATTCGGGTTTTATGTCCTAACAAGAATGACGACAGCTATATATTATCTAAATAAGATTTTGAGTATTGGTCAAACGAACAGCTTATTTACCGCTCAAGTCAATATTCTTAAAATAAACTTTTGACTATCCACTAGTTGATAATATATTTTTGCCACTCGTCATGATTTCCCGATCGCAGATATTTTGTGACCTCGAAATGTAAACCACTGTGGGGACGGCGTGGCTGCTTGCGTAGTGGCATAGAAGCTTCTTTGGGAGTGCGATTGCCTTTTTTGACATTGCAACGGACACAGGCGGTAATAATATTGTCCCAACTATCACCACCTCCACGCGATCGCGGTAACACATGATCCAGCGTCAGATCATCGCCCGTATGCCCACAGTATTGACAGGAATGAGCATCACGGTGCAGGATATTACGACGGGTAAGCGGAATTTCTTTGTAGGGAATGCTGATATATTGCAGCATTCGGATTACCGTGGGCAATGGCATCCCAGGATAGATCATCTTGCCATTATGTTCTACTTGCTCAGCCTTGCCTTTTATAACCAACACAATAGCTCGCTGCCAATTTGTAATGTTCAGCGGTTCATAGGATGCATTTAGTACAAGGACTTTTGCCATTACCATCAAGCGAACTTACAAGAGATGCTAGCACAGGTAGTCAAAAATCAGCTAGATAATTCTATATAGATCAGCAATTCTCATTATAAATATTGGTTGTGATGAAAGTCAGCCAATGGCTGACTTTCATCACAACCAATATTGCTACAGCAACAATGCATTGAAAATGTAACCGATGCTGATAATACCAATCGTCATCAACCCAACAAATACAGCTAACAGTTGAGGGCGCAGTACTTTTTTAAGAATTACTATTTCAGGAAGAGAGAGCGCGGTAACTGCCATCGTGAAAGCTAACACTGTACCCATTGGCATTCCTTTATTAACCAAGGCTTCAGTAATTGGCATCACTCCTGCGATGTTGGCATAGAGTGGTACACCCAAGACCACCGCGAGAGGAACGGCTAAAGGATTGTGAACTCCTGCATATTTGACAATAAAATCAGTCGGCACATAACCATGTATTCCTGCACCGATCGCAATGCCAAGTACCACATAAAGCCAAACCGATCGCACAATTTCACTAGATTGAAATCTGCCCTGCTCAAATCTTTGATTCCAAGTCATGGCAAGTTCGAGGCTGTCTTCATCTTCGATCGCTACACCTTGACGGGATCTTTGCAGTTCCCATACAAATGGCTCTACCCATTTTTCGAGTTTGAGCAGTCCGATGATATATCCTGATGCGATCGCTAAGCTCACACCAAAACCGATATACAGCAAAGTTACTTTCAGTCCAAATAGTCCCCACAACAGAATTACCGCGACTTCATTGACCATGGGTGCAGCCATCAGATAGGAGAAAGTCACACCTAAAGGAACGCCTGCTTCTAAAAATCCAATAAACAAGGGAACGGCTGAACAAGAACAAAATGGTGTGACAATGCCGACCATCGCCGCCATGACATTTCCTGCAAAAGTACGCTTTCCTTCTAATAAAGAACGAACTCTCTCTGGTTCTAAAAAGCTCTGAAATGTGCCAACGATAAAGCTAATCACAATTAGCAAGGTTAAAACTTTCGGCACATCGTAGAGGAAGAAGTGCAGACTAGATCCTAAATGGGAGACGATTTCTAACCCCAAAAGTTTTGTAACAATCTGCGTCGCTAACCAATCAAAGGGATAGAAAGGATCAAACATAGCTTTATCTCTCTAACTCTGTAATAGCGGTTGGATTTGTTCGGGACTAATTACTTGACCTTTACAGACAACCTTGCCATTGATAGTCATTGCGGGAGTGGACATCACTCCACGCATAGCAATTTCCACAGGATCGGTAATATGCAGAACTTCCGCCGTGAGTTTCAGCTTTGCCACAGCTTGTTTGGCATTTGATTCTAACTGTTGGCACTTTTTACAACCCGTACCCAAAATTTCAATTTTGACCATATCCATAACGCGCTCCCTAATATATCGATGTATATCAATATATTGATTATAGGAGCAATAAATATATAAACCTGATTTCGTTACAATTCCTACATATGACTTTCTAGCTTTTTATAGTAAATCCGAGTCAATTAGATTTGTAGGCGTATTTATATTGCTCCAGCTAACTTAAAAGCAAGATTGGAACTGTAATCAGGAGGCGATCGCACTATTCTCCATCAGATCTCCATGCGATCGCCTTGCTGATCTGCGGATCGGGTAACTTGTGCGTAATTACGGCGGCGGCAAGAACTAAAGCAGTTG
Organism: Phormidium tenue FACHB-1050; assembly: GCF_014696925.1. Classification (GTDB taxonomy): domain Bacteria; phylum Cyanobacteriota; class Cyanobacteriia; order Pseudanabaenales; family Pseudanabaenaceae; genus Pseudanabaena. The sequence goes on from NZ_JACJQY010000003.1 coordinate 80,548, forward strand.
ATACCCAGAGACATCCCACTAAACCCGCAAACTGATAAACTAATCCCGATAACACCGTCCCTGCTAAGCGTCCGCCTGAATTTGCCATGTAATAGAAGCCAACATTTAGAGCAACTTTGTCATCGTCCGTGAAGGCGAGAACTAGGTAAGAATGTACGGATGAGTTAAAGGCAAAGACTACACCAAAAATCAGTAAGCCGCCGATTATGACTAGATTAGGCGAAAGATTTAATTGCAAAGCGATCGCAATTAACGCAGGTACAGCAATTAGGGAAGTTGTCCAAAATCGCACAGTTTGCGATCGGGGTGGTTGTCCAGAACCAAAGTGCTTAATTAATTTTGGTGCAAGGGATTGAATTAAACCATAGCCAATCACCCAACAGGCTAAGAAGCCACCAACTTGATAAAATGACCAGCCTAAGACACTTCGCAAAAATACAGGCAATCCCACCACAAACCACACATCTCTAGAGCCAAAGAGAAAGAATCTAGCTGCTGATAGAAGATTGATTTCAGGGCTTTTAGAAAAGAGTTGCTTAAATTTGACCTTTGCCTTGATTTTGCCCATACCTTTTGGCAAGAATAAACCTGTGAACAGAAGCAGAAATAAGCATCCTGCCATAATCCAAAGGGAACTTACAAAGCCACATAGTCCTAGTAAAGCACTGCCGATAAAAAAGCCGACACCCTTCAAAGCATTTTTGGAACCCGTAAGAATTGCTACCCATTTAAACAAAGCTGATTGAGCGTCTTGTGGTACGACAAGACGAATTGCACTTTTAGTACTCATCTTCGTCAAGTCTTTAGCAATTCCCGAAAAAGCCTGCGCGATCATCACATAGAGAACTGCTAGCCATTGCGCCCATTCAGGATTGAGAAAAGATAACATTATCAGCGAGAAAATCTGCAATCCTATCCCAGTATAAAGCGTAACTTTTAGTCCTAATTGTGAACCAATCCATCCGCCTAAAAAGTTGGTAACAACTCCAAACACTTCATAGAACAGAAATAGCGAAGCGATTTGAATTGGGGTATAGCCAATATTGTTGAAATAAAGCAAGACCAATAGTCGCAAAGCTCCATCGGTAATCGTAAACCCCCAATAGGTGAGGGTGACAAGCACATAATTTTTGAAGTTTGCTTGTGATGCAGTTGAGGAGTTCATGATAAATCTCTCAAAGTTTAGATGATTTGCCCTCACCCCTAGCCCCTCTCCCATTGGGAGAGGGGAACAAGAAAAAAATAAGCGTTCTTTGCTCTCCCTTTCTCATTGAAAGAAGAAAAAGCAAAAAATATCTTCTTCACTCCCCATCTCCTGCGGGAGATGGGGCTGGGGGGTGAGGGTCTTAGAACGAAGCCACTTTTCTCGCTAATTCCGCCATGCGGCAAGAATAGCCCCACTCGTTGTCGTACCAAGCCAATATCTTGACCTGAGTTCCATCAACTACCATTGTCGAAAGAGCATCAATAATGGACGATCGCGGATCGTCTTTGTAGTCAATAGAAACTAAGGGACGTTCTTCATAACCTAAAATCCCTTTGAGTTCACCTTCGGCGGCTGTTTTTAATAATTGATTTACTTCCTCAATCGTGGTCGATCGCGCTACTTCAAATACACAATCTGTAAGAGAAGCGTTAAGCAAAGGCACTCGCACCGCTAATCCATTTAGTTTGCCATTGAGTTCGGGATAGATCATTGCGATCGCAGTTGCCGATCCCGTTGTTGTCGGAATTAGCGATAAAGCCGAAGCCCTTGCACGACGCAGGTCTTTGTGCGGTGCATCAACGAGGGTTTGGGTATTCGTATTGTTATGAATGGTGGTAATTACGCCATGCTTAATTCCTAAACCTTCATGGATAACTTTCACCACAGGCGCGAGGCAATTGGTCGTGCAAGACGCTGCTGTTAATAGATGATGCTGTGCGGGATCGTAGAGATAATCGTTAATTCCCATCACGATATTCAGCGCTTCTTCCTTCACTGGAGCTGCAACGATGACTTTCTTTATGCCTTTGCTGAAATAGGGATTTAGGGTTTCGGGGGTGCGGAATTTGCCCGAACATTCGAGAACAATATCTACGCCTAATTCTTGCCAGTTGACTAATTCAGGTTTGGCATATTCGCTAAAGCTGAGGGATTGATGATCAATTTGGATGCGATCGCCTTCTAATCGCACATCCTGTTGCCAGCGTCCATGCACCGAGTCAAACTCAAGTAAATGCGCGGCAGCTTCTACGCCGCCATTGATTTCATTAATATGCACAAATTCTAATTCGGGAAAGCCCCAAGCAGCACGCAGAAGCAATCTACCAATTCTGCCAAAACCGTTAATACCAACTCGCACTGCCATGATTTAACCTATAATCCTAGTATTGATTTATATCAATATTTGTATTTGTCGATATTTTGGCGGTTTTGATGGGGATATGTCAAGATTAAAGCTATGAAAATTTCTCAACCGATGATTGCCCAACCCAAGGAAGCTGCGATCGCAACGAGATGTTGTCCGCCACTAATGGCTGGGCGATTGCAACCAGAGGACACAGCTTTATTAGCAAGTATCTTTCGTGTATTGGGCGAACCTGTGCGATTACAAATTTTGAGTTTGATTGCGGCTCAGCCCACTCAAGAAGTCTATGCCTGTGAATTGGTTGAAACCTTAGGTATATCGCAGCCAACTGTCAGTCATCATCTCAAGGTTCTTTATGAGTCTGGACTACTTACGAAAGAACGACGTGGCACTTCAATTTACTATCGCATTTTGCCTGAAAAGTTAGCGATGTTAAGGGATGCTCTTTCATAAACAGAGGGGACGCTTAGCGTCCCCTCTGTTTTATAAGCCTAACGTAATTCCTCTTGCCATCATGGAAGCAAGGAGAGGAATGAGACTAAATCCAACAAGCTCAATGTGAATAATTGTTCTTAAGGTTTTGACTTTCTCTGGGCTTACTTCTGGAGGCTTTTCCGCACGAAGGTTTTTAATCCACATCAAGAATGAAACTGTGGGATATAGCGACAATAAGCCAACCGCAATAAATACAGATATTTTCATCCAGAAAACTGGTTGATGGGAATAGTAATCTGCGCCTTTTTCAAAATATAAATATCTTAAAATCCCCGTTACTAAGATCGTAATTCCTGCAATTCCATAAATAGTATCGGCAATTAGAATTCGCCATCCATCACGATTGGTTAGGTCTTGCTTTAGGGTAAATAGTTCTGTAGATAAAGCCGCAAAAATAAGTCCTAAGCTCAAATAATGTAAATAAGCAGCGATCGCATTAGCCCACATAAGACTCTCCTATAACTTGATTTCAAGATTATCACTACAATCAAGCTTTATCATGATTTCCAACAAATAATGACGATAATCTATGATATTTGTGGAAATTTATAGGGTTTTAGCTTTATTCGCTGTATGATTTATCAATTACAGCCTTATACCAAAACACAAAGCTGATGACAAATTAAACCACTAGAAGCTTATAGTTCAATCCACTACACGATCATATCTACTGCGAGTTTATTAGCGATCGCCTCACCTTTTAAGATCTCAACCAACTTCAAAGCAAATGCCATTGCTGTCCCCGCACCCCGACTGGTAACCACATTGCCATCAACGACCACAGGAATCGTCAAGTATTCCGCGACTTGCATCTCATCTTTGACCGATGGATAGGATGTGGCGCGTTTATCCTTGAGTAAACCTGCGGCGGACAGAACAGTGGGGGCAGCGCAAATGGCGGCGACCAATTTATTTGCGGAATCATGGGCAATTAACATTTTGGCAATGCGTGGATCTTCTTTCATCCGAAACGTACCCGCACCGCCAGCAAGGACGATCGCATCAAATTGACTCGCATCGACTTGATCGAGAAGTGTATCGGCAATAATGGCGATCGCATGACCGCCGATCACAGTTTGTGTAGTTAAGCTTGCGGTAGTTACCTCAACCCCAGCACGACGTAACACATCAATAATTGTGATCGCTTCTATTTCTTCAAAGCCTTCAAATAGTGGGACAAGTGCGTTAGTCATATTTCACCAATTAAATTAAAATCCCATAAAGACAAAGTTGGACGAGCAAAGCTCGCCCAACTTTGCCTTTATGGAGTTTGCTGCTGACATTCACTACACAAACCAAAAAATTCAAGCGTGTGATAGTAAATTTGGAAAGAGTGTTTTTTTGCTAGTTGATTGCCCAAATCATGGATAGGGCAAGAGTCAATGGGTAAAGACTTGCCGCAATTAAGGCAATTAAGATGATGTCTATCGGCAGGGGTGACACTATAGACGGTTTCCCCATTTGGTAAGGTCAACGCTTTGATTAAGCCTTGTAGCTTGAGAGTATCTAGAGATCGATAAACCGTAGCCAGACCCACACTGTTTTCACTATTGCGTAACTCCGAATGAATATCCTGCGCGGATATGGCGCGATCGTGATGTTGGAGGAGATGTAGCACTCGTTCTTGACTGCGAGTGAGTTTTTCTTTCATGCTTTTGCTGTTTACCCAAGAAAATATCCACAGAATATTTTCTTGGGTATGGTTAGAACTTAAAAGGATTATAAATCAGACATGGTGTAAAGCATTTTTCTAATCGCTCACAGGTTTCGGGTGTGATTCCAGTAATCCATTGTTGATGTACAAGATCACCGATCGCTTGAGTACCATAAATTAAGGCAGATATACCTGCGATCGTTGCTTTAAAGTCGATCGCCAGATCTGCGATATCGCCATTACTATAGCGTTTAACTGTAAGCTGACCGCGATCGCCATTTACTCCAAATACACCATCATTCCAATTGCAATAGGGATCACAGAGGGCAAAGGTAAATGGCTCAGAGGCGATCGGTAACCCATGCAAAGCACCGACAATATCGATCACTCTGACCATCCAAGGATCGGTCATGATTGAGTCTAAACGTCCTGCATTACTGAACCATGTATGCACATTTGCGCTCAGTGGCAAAGGTATTTTCAGACTATGAATCTGGTCACGATGGCTAGCAAAGAAATGCAATAGTCGATCTCGTGAGTCGATATCTGTCCAGAATATCGATGAAATTTCAATCTGGCGATCGTGCATTGGCAAATTGCCACTGCTATCGATCACATAGATAGCTATGGCTACGGGTTGGCGATCGCGTTTGATTACTACACAGAGTTTTTGGCGATGTAGATGCCACCATTGATCGTAGGTAAAATTAGTAATTGCCAGCCCATGACTATGGGGTAGTAGTGTTTGCGATCGCAGGTTTTCGTAGAGAAAATTTGCCAAAATATCCTTTGCTTCTGTCGCGGCAAGGCGATCGCAGGTTAAGTTAGCTGCATTCGGTAGTTTTAAATATTTCGATAAAGACGAAACAGGAATATTTACTTCATTGGTGGCATTAGCGATCGCATAGCCCAGTGACTCATAAAAACTTTCTTTAAAGGGCGTAAGCATACTTACGCAGATCCCTTGCATCCGCATTTCTAAAAAGGCACTTTTCATCAGAGCCTTGACACATCCTTGGTTGCGATATTCAGGATATGTCCATACACCACCGATACCTCCCATAGCCTTGAGACTACCGCGCACCGACTGCTGAAAGCTAAAACATTGCAACGCCGCCACAATTTTGCCATCGATTTCCGCCGCTAAGACCTCTTCAGGATTAATCGCCGTCAAATGCGATCGTGGTAAATCTTGATTAGTCCAGCGTGAATAGGCATACAAATCCCCCTTGAGAATTTCAAGGCGATCGTTTTTGTCGATTTTGCGAATTTTCATTCCTTAGCTCTAGCCTTCGCTTGGGAGATCACCAAAGCGATCTCGATATTTTTGAAGCATAGCTTCGGCTTCACTAAGTCTCTCTGTAGTTGCTTCTAACAAGTTATTGACTTCGATATAGGATTGGAACTTTGTACCGTCAGGACGATAGAGCTGTAGATGACCTGTAGATATATTAAAGCGAACATTGAGGCGTGGGCTAACCCAATCATCATTGGAGAAGATTGGCTCTAATCCATTGGTGGTGCGGAGCCAAATATCAAGTAGATTGGTCTCGGGGTCATAGAGATAATATTCTTCGACATTGTAGCGATCGAAGAAGAGAAGCTTTTTGCTCATCTCATGACGGCTATTACTAGGTGAGAGAATCTCGAAAACGACTTGAGGCGCAATATTATCCTCTTCCCATTGACGATAAGATCCCCTATCTCCTTTAGGACGACCAAATACGACCATTACATCAGGTGCAGTAACTATCGTGTTCTGCCCTTTGACAGGATACCAGAACAGATCCCCTGCTACAAATACTTGGGGATTATTGAAGTATAGCCAATCTAAGCCTTTCTTAATTTCCACGATTAGTTCAAACTGTTTGGTATTGTCAGCCATTGGTTTGCCATCACTTTCGGGATAAATAATCTCGACTTCGTTGGGGTTAGGTTTGCTCAGTTGACTGACCATTTTGTTTGGCTCCCGAACTGAAATTAGATAGTTTTGAGATATTTTGATTGTAATTGATATCATCTAAATATTTTATGAGAGTAAGCCCTGTGGGGCTTACTCTCATAAAATATTTGGAATTGATGAGGCTATTGTTTTAGCTCTGCGATCGCAAGTATGTACAATAGTAAATTATTATTTAAGATAAAGATTTTAAACATCACACATTTAGAGGACTGTTATGGCAGGTACTACTGGAGAACGCCCATTTTCCGACATTATTACTAGCGTTCGTTATTGGCTAATCCACAGCCTTACAATTCCCGCTTTATTTTTGGCAGGTTGGCTATTTGTAAGCACAGGCTTAGCTTATGACGTATTTGGCACACCACGCCCCAACGAATACTATGGTCAAGATCGTCAGACCGCTCCTCTGGTAACCGATCGCTACAATCCCTCCAAAGATATCCAAATGGGTAAATAGCGCTTAGATCAACAATATTTCGTTAATTTTGCAGCCATAAACTTAAGCGCTAAATTAACGACTCCCCATTAACGCACTCAATCAACGCATCCACTACTTAAACAACTATGGCAAGCAACAACCCTAACCAACCCATTCAATATCCTGTATTTACTTTCCGTTGGCTGGCTGTTCACGGTTTAGGGGTTCCTACCGTGTTCTTCATCGGCGCGATCGCTGCAATGCAATTCATCAGCCGCTAATCGAAATTCATTCCAGTTTTGCTTTCTTAAAAAACAAAACTTTTTACCTTTACCTTTAACCTTTCTCCTTTTACCTACCTATGGCTCCTAAAAATCCTAACAGCCAACCTGTAGAGTTGAACCGTACTTCTCTCTTCTTGGGACTACTGCTCATTTTCGTAACTGTGCTACTTTTTTCCAGCTATTTCTTTAACTAGTGTGGCTTAGGGATTAGTTAGAAAAGATTCTATTTCTTGAATAATCTCTAAATTCTCAAACTCATTTGCACTTCATTTCATAAAAACAATTTTTATCTGGAGGTTTCATTCATGCTTCAAAATGGACGTATTCCGCTTTGGTTGGTCGCAACTGTTGCTGGTACTGGTGTACTAGTTGTTGTCGGTCTTTTCTTTTATGGTTCCTATGTTGGACTTGGTTCGGCTAGCTAACTTTCCATAAAAAAAGAAGGGGCGCATTGCGCCCCTTCTTTTTTTGTTTTTTTATGAAATACCTAAAATTGCTTTTTTGTAAGCGGGGCGATCGCTAATTCGCTTCATGTAAGCATCGATCGCAGGATAGTCAGCATAGGACATTTGCAGCATCATGATCGCATAGCCCAAAATTGAACCTACGGCAACATCCGACACTGTGAAATTTTCGCCAGTAATATAATCCTGATTTTCGAGAACCTTGTTTAAGCTGCCCAGTAAACGGGGTGTTTCTTTCTCGCGACTTTCCGCAACAAAGAGTCCAGTTCCCAGTGTCGAGTTAGCAAATAAGACCCATTGAGCAGCGATCGCTCTTTCTTGTAATGTCTTCAATTGGTCATATTTTTCCGCCACATAAAGCATAATCGCACCTGATTCCCAGACGATAAAGCCATCATCATCAATCGCAGGGACTTTACCAAAGGGATTAATTGCTAAGAATTCAGGCTGTAAATGCTCACCTACTTTCATATCCAGTAACTGAAACTCATAGGGAGCTTGCAATTCTTCTAGATACCATCTGACGATTGAGGCGCGACTTCTTGCGCCACCATAGAGCTTGATCATAGTTTTTTTCTAAACACAATAAATGAGGGCGCTAAGCGACCTCATTTATATTAAGGTGCAAAGCACTTTATGTACCAATTACCAAAGCCATAAAGTTGCGCCCCCAAGGGGCGCAACTTTATGGCTTTGCTTAGCTCCTTATCTATAAATTGCGTAAAGGCGTTTCTTGTCCGTAGATGAATTTGCGTTCTAGGTTATTGCAAATTAGCCATACTGAGATCGCGATCGCCGCCGTACTAGAACCAAGCAAAATCAAGGTTAAATTAGCTGGGGCAAAAATATAACTGAGTAATGGTGTGGCTGTCCATGCGATCGCCGCGATCGCCAGACTGATTGTTTTTATCTTGCGGACATTTCGCAAAGCTTGACTGCAACTTGCACATTTAGAAGTATGCGAATGATAGCGATCTAAGAGAACTTCCTTTGCTAAAGGTGCAACTAATCTCTGATCGACAAAGGGATCGGCTTCATAACGATTGACCCATTTCCGTAATTCCGAAACATAGGTGTCGGCGGCTGTTGCCAAATAGAAAGCCTTAGCATAATTGCCATCAATTTCTGGCTGAGCGAGGGTCTGAGCTAAATAACGCTCTTGATAATGCAGAAAAATCTGGTCATCTTCTAAGATTCCATTTTGTCCAATGTGTGAATACCAACGTGGTGTAATACCAATGAAAAATCGGGGAATTGCGGAATTAAATTGGAAGGGAAATCTCGCAAACAAGCGACATTCACCTTTGCGAGTGGGTGTCGCATAGACAGCCGTGATCGTGCGACCAAATTGCTTAGACGTAAGATCATGCCACATCAACGAAGGTGCGATGAAGGTAGTGTCTTGTCTTCCTAATTTGCCTCGCCTTGGACCTTCTTCCCAAGTTCCTGTAAAACCGTGCTTATCACTTTCGAGAACTTCTAAAACCATCGGTGCAGCATTGGCGCGATTGCCTACCGATTTGTGATGAGTAAAAGGAAGATGACTCGCATCAAGGACATTTTCTAAAAGTGTGATGGCATCGTAGGGTAAGTCGCGGAAAGTGCCGAAAAGAGTCCATTTCTCAGATTCCAACGGTTCAATGATTGGAATTTTGACTTGAGGGGCATTTTCGGGCTTGCCCGCGTAAATAAATAGTAAGCCTTGACGCTCGGCGGTGGGCAAAGACTTTACACAAGCACGTTTTGAGGTGTGAGCTAGTCCGCCTTCGGGTTGTTGGGGTATGCGATCGCAATTTCCATCGCCTTTAAAAGCCCAACCGTGATAGGGACATTCTAATAAGCCATCCTCCGCAATTCTTCCTTCTGATAGAGGGACTAATCGATGGGGACAGCGATCGTCAAAAGCTTTCCATGAGTTTGTGTGTCGATCCCACCAAATTACCAAATCGCGTTCTAGCAAGGTAAATTTGGCAGGTTTAGTTTTATCTAAGTCTTCAATATAAAATACGGGATACCATACCTCTTGCCAATCAAAGCGATCAGGATCTTGTCCACCCGCAGGCAAAACTTGCGATCGCCGATCAGCCTCAGATTTGGATTTATCATCGAGATTATCTCTGAGCAAAGTGCTTGCAGTCATAGCTAATGGACTCTTCGCTTTGTAAAGTTATGTAAATAGTTTAGCTTGCGATCGCCGATCAAAGGTGACGCAAAGCGTCGCCTTTGATTATTTAATTTGCCAGCCTTTCATTTTATCGGGATTCATCAAACCGTAGGGATCGACTTGGCGCTTGAAGTTGAGCTGATCGTAATCAATGGTTTTCATGCCCCCATCTTCCAGGATATAGGTATGGGGATTGGCAATAAATACACCCTGCGACTCATGGTATTCAATGATCTCATTTAGGCGATCAACCGTCGTAAAGCGCACCACTTGAATCGCCGCAGGAATTACGACTCCATTGACCTTGATAAATTCCAAATGCATCATCACCTCATCACCGAAATGTTTATACATTTGCTGCACAAGTTCTAATTTCGGATCGTTCAGAAATAGACTTTGGAGGTAAGTCAGGGAAGCATCAGCAGCACGAGCATGTAATGTAGTGTGATTCCATGAAAACTCAACTAGACTAATCCCCTTACTCGCTTCCTGAGGGCTTTTCTCATAGCAAATCTCACCTTTGAATTCTTGAATGAGGCTTTTAAACGGTTCGCGATCGCTTTCGGCAACTAGCACTAAAGCACAATGGGAATCCGTGGGAATATAACTCTGTAAAGCTGTGAAATAATTAGAAATCGGTGCGGAATGAACACTGATCATCTTTTTGATAATGCCATCACTATTCCCCAGCGCTTGCCCAAATCTCGCCGCAGTCATGAAATCAGCGAACCTAACAACATACTCAGCCCAGCCATAGGCAGGAGCTAAGGGAACTTCTAATTCGGTAATGATGCCGTTTGTGCCATAGGCGTGAGCTACTTTTTGGACATCATCACCACGTAGTTCAATGACTCTTGGTTCATCTTCGAGGGTAACGACGCGCACGGCTCGCAAGTTGCCGCGATCGCGCAATTGCCCATACAAAACTGAGCCAATCCCACCACTTCCCCCCGCAATAAATCCGCCCACCGTCGCACTTCGTACTGTCGATGGAACCATTCGCGATTCCCAGCCAATTTCTTGAGCTTTTTTATCAAGGGTCACCATTTTTACGCCTGTTTCCACACAAGCGAGTCCTGCTTTAATCCATTTGATTTCTTGCAATCGCGAAGTTTCTAAAATCACTCCACCCATGAGGGGGGTACATTGTCCATAGTTGCCTGTGCCACTACCGCGCACTGTTAAGGGGATTTGATATTTTACGCAAGTTTTAGCGATTCTCAGTACTTCACTTTCGTTGCTAGGACGGACTACGACATCGCCGACTTTGCCAGCTAGTAATGGAATAAGAACTGGGCTAAAGTGAGCATAATCCTCTGAAAGTTTCGCAACTTGTGTGGGATTAGTAATTGTCTCAAGTCCCGATAATTCTTCTAACAGATTGTCTAAAGATATTTGCATATTTGCCGACTGTCGCTATCATCCTATTCTAGTCCTGAAAAGCTTTGCTAAAAAAACATTAGCGATCGCCCCATCGTGCAAACCACTAACAGCGATCGCCTATCCACTAAAAATTAAAACAAGGCGATCGTCTATTCATCAAAACAGAAAAACTTTAGGTGGAATGTTGAGTTTTACTGTTTTCTATATATTGGCGTAAAACACTATTAATCAGAGTTTTATATTGATCTCCTTGATTCTGAAACCATTGTTTTACATCGGGATCTAGTTGAACTAAGTTTTGAGCTTGATCTACGGGAATGCGTAAGGTTGCACGTTCAAAAAACTCATCTGTTAGTGGCGGAATATCTGAATAATCAATATCCTCATCTGACATTGCCTCCAATGCTGCCCAGTTAGTACGAGAGGTACTGTTCAAATTTTCTCTGTTCATGACGGTTGGCTCTTCTTGCAGAAATGATTCGGATGATGTTGTTTTTACGTTCTGTCCAGACTACTACCGCTATTCCAAGACCGAGAAAACCGATCCCAAACCAGCGATCTTCGCCATAATCAAAGCGATCGTCTAGTTCTATCAGCATTTCACCATCAAACATTGAGGGGACATCTGCAAAGTCAATTTCATGCTTGCGAATGTTTTCAAGATTTTTTGTTTCGTCCCACTCAAATTGCATGAAGGTTATAGCTAATCAAACTAATTGTTTTCATTATCACCTATTCCTCAAAAATAACCAGATCGCCCCATGCTTCAACTCACAAAACAGCGATCGCCTATTCATCAAAAATAAAACTAGGCGATCGCCACATCATGCAACTCACAAAACAGCGATCGCCTATTCGCTAAAATTTAAAATTAGGCTATCACCCTATTAGTCAAGTTGCCATAAGCAAAATCTAGCTACCTTTACTTCAAACAAGCAATTTTAACAAGATTCATATTAGCTAAATTACATTACATTAAAATATTGTTTGTCAGCAATAATACTGGTTTACTATTACAAACTACTGTTAATAATTCTTTCAATTATCTCCTGTTTTTGGGCAATCATCTTATCAATAAACTTGTAGAAATCTGCTTTCAAACTAGTTTCAAATGGGGATCTGATAGAAGCAAATCGACTGTTTTTTTCATACAAAGCCTCTAATTCAGATAAATGTTCTTTTAACGCTCTTCCTTTAGTAGGTTGCCTTGAATCTTCAATTCTTTTATTGATCATCGATTGCAGTTGGCTATAATTAGCCTCGGATGAGCTGTTATTGTGTCTTATATACACTGCATTAGGTCTTAATGAATCCCCCTCAGCAATAGCAAGAACTGGGATAATATTGGGATTGTAATTAACATGTAAGACTTGGAACTTCTTTCCAGTTAACTTTGAATATTCAGATTCTGAGTAGTCAAAGTCGTAAATATCATACAGTACTGATTCTGGAATATACTTTTTTACTCTGTTCTTAATCTCAGTTTTATCTATTAAATTTGCTAAGCCTTTAATATCAAATGTTTTATCTTCTTTCTCTGATACACCAAAAATAATGCAGCCTGAGTTCGTGTTAGCAAAAGCTAAAATATGTTTTGCTATAATAGTTTTTTCTTTTTCATTCCACATTTCTTTGAAGTCTAGCTCATTCTGTTCTCCTATTTGATTTTGTAATACAAGGCGCAAAGATTCGCGACTTGGATTTTCTAAAAAACGGGCAAACTCTTCCTTAAAGGCAAGTTTTGGAGGGTTGTATTGCATCATAAAATAATTCTAGTCTGTAGGGGAAATATGTCTATGAAATTGATTGTTCTCTAAAAATCATATTCTTTGTTATTTAGGTACAGTAATGATTTTTGTGTCGCAATCTATTGATAATCAACCTCTGGAATACATAACCTTTGTTTAGCGTGTTTAATCGTCATAATGCTAAGCTTATCTATCTTCAACTAATAACCTATTATCTTATAAATATCGCGTTTTTATAGGTGGATTTTGAAAGATAACAATATAAATAATATCCGCGTCTGCAAAATACCTAATCTTCATCAAGACTAATTTCCCGTTCAATAATTTCCTTAACAAACTCAGAAATCGCCTTATCTAAACTCACCGCTCTTTGCCTCAACGCCTCATAATCAGCCACCTCATCACCCTCCCACAAGAGATCAATTCGTCTCACCTGTCGCATTGCAATATGCAGATGATTTTCTGGATATGCCCAGTAACATGACAAACAAATAGACTTATCCTTAAGCTCAATCCAATTTTGGCAATGCTCACAAGCCCAAGACTTTGCTCGGTTTGCCGAACCACATAAAAGCATAAAGTTTTCAGGCGCTAAATCTGGTTCACCATCAACCTCAAAAGGGACACGATGATCGATTTGTAACTCGCGCTCATCCACTTGCTCTAAATAGATAAAACATCGACAACCATAACTCTTAATCAAATCATCCTTAATTTGCTTTGATAAACCTGTCCGACCAGACAACCTCGAAAATCTTGTCTTGCTAATATCTCCAAATCTATAGGCAGCAATCTTTCTGCCATCACTTCCGACCACCCGAAAAGTTTCTAAGGGAATACCATGCTCGCGTACATCTCTAGCAGCTCTCGGTGGATGATTATAACCATAGGTTTTCTTTAGATCCTCAGTCGTAATGAAACCATATTGGAGAATATGGTCAATCACTGCTTTGGGTCTTTTTGCAGTCACAGACTGACAAAGCAGCAAAAAATCATCGGGTAATGACTGAGAGCTATCCATTTTTTACACCAACACCAATTGTTTAGGCTGTTCGCGCCTATAGCCAGACAAATCGATCAACTTGTCCTGAATTAGATTTGGCGATAAATACAAAGACTCAATAGTTTTTTCTGCTCTACCTAATAAAGTTGACTGTGACGATCGCCCAACTTCAATTTCAATTCTTTTAAGAGCCAACCTCTCAGGTAAAATCTGACCAAAAGTCTTATTCCCTAACTTCCCATCATAACTAATTACAAACCTAATACCCCGATCATTGAGACTCTCAAGAGCGAGAACAAATTCATCAAAATCAATCCCCGATAAATATCTCGAATCCCTATTCCCACATACACCCTGATAAGGCGGATCGAGATAAACCAAATCAGTTTTCTGTACTGTTGCTAATACTTTACGATAATCCCAAGCTGTAAACTGACATTTACCTTTTAATAGGCTAGAAACCCCTGTAATATTTTTACTCATCGTTGCAGGAACTGTCCCTTTGCGTCTCTTGTCTGGACTCTGGTTAAATAGACCTTCAGAGTTGTAACGCACTGAGCCTTTGACACATCTAGCTAGTAAATATAAAAACAATCTTGGATCGTTAGTTTGATTAAATCTTGTTCTAATTGCAAAATAGTGACTAATCGAATCAGAATGCTGCTCTTCCCATATATTTGCGTAAGCATCAGCAATCTCACGCGGATTATCAATAATCAACTGGAGTAGTTCAATTAGAGGCTTATTAAGATCATTTAACCAAAATCTTTGTGTATACTGATTCGCGGAAGCCGCAATGCTAACTGATGCAGTCCCTGCAAAAGGCTCAACTAACCTATCTATTTTGTTAGGCAAGAAACCAAGAATAAATGAAGCGAGATTTCTCTTACTCCCTTGATATTGAACTGGATGCGGCAAATTAGACATCGAAGTACAAAACAATACTTGCCTAGCAGCATATCACAGAGTTTAAATTTCATTTTCAATAAAAAAGAGGGCATTATCTGCCCTCTTTTTTATTAGCTTATTTGTGGATTAGACAGAAGCCAAAAATGTTTTCTTGTATTCGACAAGTGCTTCCTTCAAGATTTTTTCTGCTTCATCAGAGAGCTTCTTCTCAGCCGTAATGATTTCACCATACCTAGGCTTGCTGGTTGCCAAGTAATTACGTAGTCCCTTGTTAAATGCACCAACTTGAGAAACTTCGAGTTCATCAAGGTAGCCATTAATCGCAGTGTAGATAATCGCTACTTGATCGCCAACAGGCAATGGCGAGTATTGAGGTTGCTTGAGGATTTCACGGAGACGCTGACCACGAGCTAGTTGAGCTTGAGTGGTTTTGTCCAAATCAGACGCGAACTGAGCGAAAGCTACGAGGTCATCGTACTGAGCTAGTTCTAGTTTGATCTTACCTGCAACCTGTTTCATTGCCTTGATTTGTGCTGCGGAACCAACGCGGGATACTGAAATACCAGGGTTGATTGCAGGACGAATACCAGCGTTGAAGAGGTCAGAAGACAAGAAGATTTGACCATCGGTAATCGAAATTACGTTGGTAGGAATATAAGCCGATACTTCACCAGCTTGGGTTTCGATGATCGGCAAGGCAGTCATCGAGCCACCACCGAGTTCATCACTCAACTTCGCAGCACGTTCGAGCAAGCGAGAGTGTAAGTAGAATACGTCTCCAGGATATGCTTCGCGACCTGGTGGACGACGGAGCAAGAGAGCCATCTGACGATAAGCTTGAGCTTGCTTGGACAAGTCATCGTATACAATCAAAGTGCCTTTGCCTTTGTACATGAAGTACTCAGCCAATGCTGCGCCAGTATAAGGAGCGAGGTATTGCAAGGTAGCAGGATCGTTGGCGCTTGCCATAACGACGATCGTGTATTCCATTGCGCCACTTTCGCGGAGCTTGTTAACAACGTTAGCAACGGTAGAAGCTTTTTGCCCGATCGCTACATATACGCAGATACAATCCAAACCTTTTTGGTTGATGATTGTGTCTACGGCAACGGAGGTCTTACCAGTTTGGCGGTCACCAATGATCAATTCGCGTTGACCACGACCAACAGGAATCATCGCGTCGATCGCGGTAATGCCAGTTTGCAGAGGTTCAAATACGGATTTACGGGCAATGATTCCAGGAGCAGGAGATTCGATTAAACGAGTTTCGGTTGCTTTGATTTCGCCTTTGCCATCGATAGGTTGAGCCAACCCGTCAACAACGCGACCAATAAATGCTTCGCCTACGGGAATCTGGGCAATGCGACCAGTTGCTTTTACCGAGCTACCTTCAGCGATTTTACGACCTTCACCCATCAACACAACACCAACGTTGTCTTCTTCAAGGTTCAGCGCAATGCCGACAGTACCATCTTCAAATTCCAGCAACTCGCCAGCCATGCACTGTTCCAAGCCGTAGACACGAGCGATACCGTCACCGACTTGCAGGACAGTACCAACGTTGGAAACTTGCAGCTCTTGGTTATAATTAGCAATTTGCTGCTTGATAATATTGCTTATTTCGTCAGGTCTGATGCTAACCATAGTTGTGTTTTACCAGTTATCAGCGATCGATTTGTTTTTAATATTTTGGGGGTTTAGCTATTAGCATTTAGCTATTAGCTTTTGGTAATTGGTGATAGGGAATTGGTGATTACTTTTTTCCCTTTTCCTTTTACCTTTTTACTTCTAAACGCCTGCGGTTAGGCTGCTTTTTAGTCGACGTAGTTGTCCACGGATGCTGGCATCTACTACTTGAGAGCCAACTTTGATGATTACACCACCGATTAAGTCGGGATTGATGGTCACGGCGAGTTCGACACTCTTTGATTTGGTCATCGCTTTGACGCGATCGCAAATAGTGTCTTCTTGCGCTCTGCTCAATTTCAATGCCGATGTAACTTCAGCAAGGGAAACTTGATCGATTACACGCAACAATGACTTGAACTCACTGATGATTTCACCGAGAAAAGCAATACGTTTGCGATCTACTAATAGAAGCAAAAAGCTTTTGGTGACAGCATCAACTTGCGAACCAAACACACTTTCTATTACGCCTTTTTTGACATTTGCGCCAATTAGGGGACTAGCAAAAAGTTGGCTTAACTCAACAGAATCACTGAGAGTGTTGCCAACAAAGCGCACATCTTTAGCGATCGCATCCAAATTATTCTGCTCCTGCGCTAAAGACATCAAAGCCTCAGCGTAGGGAGACACAACTGCTTGACTAACAGAACTAGATTTCATGTTTTCTCCTAGTCAGAACTCAAAAGGGCAATGCTACGGTCAATCAATTCAATCTGAGTGTCTTCACTCAAACCGCGATCAAAGTAAGACTGCACACTCGCAAGAGCTTTTTCGGCAACTTGCTGACGCAACTGCACGATTACACGATCTTGTTCGGTAGCAATCTCTTGATCGGCAGATTCACGCAACCGCGCAATATCTGCATCAACCGTTGCCAAAATTAAATCAGCCGCGTGTTTTGCATCAGCTTCAGCTTGTTGACGTAGGTTATCAGCTTCAGTTTTGGCTTGTGCTAATTTTCCTTGTTGTACTGCTAGCTTATCCGATGCATCCTTTTGGCGCTTTTCTGCATCAGCGATCGCCGATTGGATAGACTCCAAACGCGCTGAGAGAATTTTGCCTAAGAAACCGCGACCTGCATAGATCAAAAGACCGATAACGATCACTAAGTTGATTACGTTAGTTTCCAGAATATCGGTGTTTAGTCCGAATCCTGAATGCTCTACCGCTTCACTTGCAAGTAAGACGAAATTTCTAATCATAAACGTTATTTCTATTACTCAATGGCAAGAAGCCAGACAAGAACTATCTAGGAATATAAAGACTAAAACTAGGATCTTACTAAGTTACCTAGCAGCTTTTCTAGAACTTGGCGACTGAGAGACTCCACTTCCGCATCCAAAGATGCAGTAGCATCCTGCTTTTGCTTGTCGATTTCTGCTTTTGCGCTTGCAACTTTGGCTTGCGCCTCAGCAACAGCAGCATCAATACGTTCTTTACGAATCTTGTTTGCGTCCGCTTGAGCGGTAGCCAAAATGTTTTGAGTCGCTTTACGAGCAGCAGCAAGCTCTTGCTCATATTGCTTAACAACTAGTTCTGACTTTTCGAGGCGCTCTTTTGCTCCGATAATTTGGTCTCTAACATAATCATCGCGATCGTCGATCGCTTTGGTTAGAGGCTTAAAGAAAATAACGTTGAGAAGCGCTACGAAAACAATAAACTGCACCGCCATAATTGGAAGCGTGGCATTGATATCAAACAAGCCGCCTTTATGTTCTACTGCTTCCGCAGCCATGAGAACAGTTGAAAAAAGGTTCCAAATTGTCATAGTTATATTGCTGAAACAGCACTCTTTCTAGTGCGATTACGAATTGCAATCACCAAAGGCGATTATCTAGATTTACAAAGAAGCTAAGGATGATCCACAATTACAGGATGGCTATACTTAGCTTCTTTGTGATGCTAGAGCTATTAGGCGAAGGGGTTAGCAAATAGCAATACGAGGGCAACAACCAGACCGTAAATAGTAAGAGCTTCCATGAAAGCCAAGCTCAACAATAGTGTGCCACGGATTTTGCCTTCAGCTTCAGGCTGACGAGCAATACCTTCTACAGCACGGCTTGCTGCTGTACCTTGACCAATACCAGGTCCAACTGCACCAAGACCAACGGCGATACTAGCGGCGATTACGGATGCTGAGGCTACTAATGGATCAATCACGTTCTTTTTCCTTTCTTAGATTATTGTTATTGGTTTACATATATGGGAAGTAAACTTCCCGAATCAATCGCTTGAATCAATTATTTTGAAGTAAATGAACTTAATGTTCATGTCCTTCATCACCATGTCCTTCCATCGCTTCACCGATGTATGACGCTGCCAGCGTAGAAAAAATCAATGCTTGGATGGCACTGGTAAATAATCCCAGAATCATCAATGGCAGAGGCACAAACAAAGGCACGAGGAGAACCATGACCCCCACAACCAGCTCATCCGCAAGGATGTTTCCGAAAAGACGGAAGCTTAGCGAAAGGGGTTTTGTGAAATCTTCAAGAACCCATAAAGGAAGGAGAAACGGAGAGGCTTGGACATATCTAGTGAAGTATTCCAAACCACGCTTGCTCAATCCAGCATAGAAATAGGCTAGGGAGACTAATAATGCTAGGGCGATCGTGGTATTGATGTCGCTTGTCGGGGCAGCAAGTTCGCCCTCTGGCAATTCGATCAATTTCCAAGGAACTAGCGCTCCTAACCAGTTTGATACGAAGATAAACAAGAATAGACTACCAACAAATGGCACCCATTCTCTATAGTGCTTTTCGCCAATCTGGTCTTTAGCGATGCCCTGAACGTATTCCAGAGCATATTCCATGAAATTTTGAAAACCTGCGGGAACACGCTGGTCAGCTTTAGCGGTGCTAGCTCCAATAAGTCCAGCAACTAGTACTGCACCCATTACAACCCAGCTCACGATTAATACTTGACCATGTACCGTAAAGTTACCGAACTGCCAATAAAAGTGTTTGCCCACTTCTAGCGCGGCAAGACTGGTTTGATGGCTCATTGCATAGCCAAAAGATACTGGATCAATCATGTTCGATATGTTACAACCTGTAGGAGGTCAAATCAGCGAGAATGGAACCCATTGCTCAAATCTTGAGCAAGAATCACTAAAACAGCTACTTTATAGGTCATAAAGCCGAAGAATGCGGGCAGAATTTCCAATTGATCTGATTTGGCAGCGATCGCAATCAGAATTACAAATAAACCAAGGCGAGAAAAACCGAGACGGTTGGACTCACCACCCAATCGGTCTACGCTCTTGGTCAGCATTCTGAAATAAACCGCGCCAACCACTGCCCCAACAGCATAACTGAGAGCGATCGTCCATCCATACCAAAACCACACTACTAAGCCAATAATGACTCCAGAAGCGAGCGTAAGTACTAACAGCTTAAATTTGAGGCGGTTGTACTCTTCCATGCCATCAGATACTGATGTGGATGAGGTTTCTACAACCGTCTGCGAAACTGTACTGTTTTTTGCGGGAATGATCTTCACTGTTGACTTTTGGTGGCTGCTTTTTAGCGAAATTTGCTGATTATTTGAGTGATTTGAGTGAAGAACTGTTACTGAGGATAGTAACGAAAATGGGTGTCCAAAAACTTGGATGTAGCTGCCTACACCGTTGCTAAGCATATCACGCAAGATGTCACATTTGCTTTACAACTCTTCAACAAATAGGTATGGCGCTTTGAACTGAATTAAAACCTAAAGAAATTTTTGAAATCGCGGCGAAGCCGCGATTTCAAAAATTTCTTTGTACCGCCTAAAGCCTCAATAGGCTGTGTGTGGCAGCAGAAATCACACTCCTATACTTTTTGGCGGATACTTTTAATAGGTATTTCGTCTATGGTGGGGTGTTACCATAGCAAAAAGTTTTAGACGAATGCTTAAAAAATTAAATTAAAAACTTAAATTAAATCTTTAATTTTAAATTTATTTTTTAGAACTAAGTGGTCACCTAAAACTCATTACTTTTTGTGAGCATCCAGAATTTGCAACCTATGTCCACATCTTTCGCTAAGCCTCGCCCGTTTCAGTTTGCTTTCCCAGCCGCAGTTGCTTCTCTGATCTCTGCTGCTTTGCTGTCTCTAGGAGCGATCGCGCCAAATTCTGCTTCAGCAGAACAACTTCTAGCCCAGTCCGTCGCTTCTCCCCAAGCTCAGCCTGTAGAGCCGACTAAGCCCAATTCTCTTGAGAGTAGTGTGTTTAGTATTTCGGGTGGACAGCGATTGATGTCGGAGTCGATGACCGCAATTAGTCAGCAAAATTACGATCAAGCTGTCACTAAGTTGCAAGATGCCCGTCAAGTGTTTAACCAGTTATCAAATTTTTATCAAGAGTTAACAACGAGTTTTTCAGGAATTGACAATCGCATTTCTGATAGCCATCGTCGTAAGGCTCTACAAACTGCTCAGTTACGTGATGAGGCGACCTATCAGCTTGCTGTGGTCTATCGGGCTAAAAATCAGCCTGAACTAGCCGTACCTTTGCTAATTCAGTTGATTCGTAGCCAAGCCCCTACTCGCGATTTGGGTTCACAAGCTTATCAGCAATTATTTGAGCTAGGTTTTGTGGACGCTGCTTTTGTGCGCCCCAACGCGGCTGCACCTAAGTAACTCCTAATCTGATCTGATAGTGCGGCGCGAAGCGCCGCACTATCTTTTAAAGCGTTATGTTTTGGGATAAAAAGCCTCGCGTCGCGAGGCTTTTTTATATGGATTTTGCCCACCAAGCTAAGCCGTAGCGCTGATTTAAGTTATTTGTTTGGGGTGATTTAAATACAACTCTGAGTTTGTATTTGCCTGTGGCGGGGATTTTTATGAAAATATGCTGTAAGTTGTCAATTTGACTTACCGATGACCAGATATTTTGAGAAATATCGGTATCGCGCGATCGCATTAAGTACAACTCAATTTTATTAAAACCTTGGTCGGTAAAGCCTTCGCCAATATCAAATAATCCATTACCATTTTTGTCATTAAGCTTGACTTGACGATCCCAAGTTAAGGTTGCTGAGATAAAGCTATCAGCAACTAGCGGATCGCTAAAAACATATTCTTGGTATTTATCAACTTCGACAATATTTGTATCCCAGCCGATCGCCGAAATATTGCCTGATCCATTGATCGGAGATTGCTGTCCTGCTTGATATTGCTGAAACGCTCGATAGGCATTGAGTTGTCCTGCGCCAAGACTCCGACTGAGGGGGATTTCTCGATTAGGATAGGCTTCAGTGTCGATCCATGTTTTACCAAACGCATCGAGAATGGTCTTAGACATACCAAGGATTTTGCCATCACCGCGATCTTGGATCTTGTCAACAGAGTTAATTAATACTGCTTTGATTAACTCATGGCGACGTGCGTCAATGCTCCATTTGCCGCTTGCAATTTGACGATTAGCATATTCATGTAATAGGGCGATCGCTCCGACAACGTGGGGGGTAGCAAAACTGGAACCATTGGCATTTTTGAATTTACCCTGCAAAGTTGGCAGTTGTAGGTTATTGCCGGGGGCTAGAATCGCCATCGATCTTCTGCCATCAATGGGGCTTTCCACTCCTGCTGTCCATTTCTGATCTTTATTGAGGTCGCTAAAGACTTCACCTTGATCGTACTTGCCATTACTGTTGCGATCGAGATATGGCTCATCAATCAGATTGCCGCGATCGAGTTGGCGATAAATGCCATTAACTTCACGAGTAAACCCAACTGTAAATCCGTTGTAAAGATCGGTAGGAATGGGGATACCTCCTTTGCCTTGGTTCCCAGCCACAACAGGCAAAGTGTTATAGGTAGCTGCTACCCAATCAACACATAGGGTTAGTAAAGCACCACCATCGAGTGTTGCCTTGGGGCGAGGGTCTTCACTGAGGAGTTCACCAAAGCTAAAATTAATGGCGCGAACGGTGCTGTTATATTGTCGAGCGACATGTTGAGCGGCAATGCAGGCTTCAGGTTGTCCATCTTGGCGGCGTTGGGAATATGCCGAAGATAGTAATCTAGCCCCTGGGGCAACACCGCGCCGAATTTTATGTTGGCTAATGATTACTGCGGCAACTTGGGCGGAGTGATCATCGACATTGCGATTGGGGATTGCTTTACCATCACGAAAAAAGACTTCGTAGGGCTGAACAATTATGCGGTCAAGTTGTAAAAGTTTATTGGAAATTTTATCTACAGCAAAACGACTAGGGCGACTTAGCTCAACTTGTCCAATAAATATGTCTTTGCCAGTCAAGTTATAGGGTGGTTTTTGTAAAGTACGTGCGTCAATGCCTTGCCGATCTGATGACTTGTCTAGCGCCCAACCTGTGGAGCCAATAGACAGGCTGATCAAAATCGCACCGACAAACCAACCTGACCTACGCATTTTTATCTTCCTCATTGCCTATAAGATTTTGCGCCAAAATTACCGCCAAATATTACTAGGATAGCCAAAAACTTCTAGTAATGTTGGTGTTATTACCTTCCCATCAAATAATATCAATTCCTGAAAGTGGGGCAATACTTTTGGGGGGTAAAAACTAATCTCAGCAAAGGTTTTAAAATCACAAAACTGTGTACTCATTTTGTGATTTGGTATAAATTATTCGCTTTATTTTGCCAAATGGCGATCGCTATTTTCACTAGAATATAAGTCCCATCCTGAAAAGCGGCGCAAAGCCCTAACTTTCACGTTGAGGACTAATACCAATACACAAAAGTGTGGCAACACTTCTGTGTATTAAAAAGCAAACCCAGTAAGGGTTTTAAAAACACAAAATGGCATAGCCATTTTGTGTTTAGGTATAAAAGGTATTTTGGCGGTTGAATCTAGGGGCTGAATACGAGAATATGCGTGCATAATTATCTATACATGCTTACTTAGGATTCAGCAATTTAATAAAAACCACGATTTTTTATAGTGAGGCTTTGCCGCGCTATAAAATAGATTCCTTAATTTTATGGCGAAGACTTTAATTAATTTCACCTTTGGCAGACAGTCTGAAAATTTATGACAAAAACTTGGGCGATCGCGATAGCTGCAATTTCTTTCTTTGGTATTAGCACCGCAGCCTATGGCGATGCCAAAATGTCACAGCGAGCCAATGATTTAGAAATAGATCGGCAAGTGATCGAGAGTAGTCCTGTATTACAGCGTTGGTTAGAGCAACCACCTAATCTTTTAGAAGATATTTATAATATTCCTAGCTTTAATACCAAGCTGCGAGTTGGACTTACCTCACGCGATAATTCTTTGGGTGTTGAGGCGGGAGTTGAGGATCTTTTTGTGGGGCGATCTCCTTTGACTATCAGTGGTAGCTATCAAACCGAGTTTAGTGGTCGTGAAAGTGAACTTCACGCAAATATTCGTTACTATGTTCTGCCATTAGGTTCCTATTGGAATGTTTCGCCAATTGTCGGATATCGTCAATTTAATCAACTAGATCGTCCCCAAATTTCAGGATTAGATTTGGGATTACAGGGGATTTTAGTTTTATCACCCCAAAGTTCGGATTTGCGACTGAGCCATACTTTTACATCTCCCAGTGGCAATCTGGAGATGAGTACGACGACATTCTCTTCTAGTTATGCCATTACGAATAATTTGCGCTTAGGGACAAAAATTGAATGGCGGCGATCGCCTTTAATCTATGACAGCCGTGTGGGCTTTTTATTGGAACTAGCGCTTTAAAACCATTATTGTGACGCAGCGAAGCCGCGCCACAATAATGGTTCGTGACGCGGCTTCGCTGCGCCACAATAATGGTTCGTGACGCGGCTTCGCTGCGCCACAATAATGGTGAAGACTATTGCAGTTTGGTGACAGGATGATTAGTTAATAATTGGCGTTGAGTGAGTAGATCGATCGCTGTTACCAATAACTCGCGTTTTTCACTAATGCTAAATAAAACCTTGAGCCGATCGCAGTCGGGCTGACCAAGAGGATCGAGTACAGCGATCGCCTGTGGCATTCCTGCCCCATTAGCATCAGATTGTAATGGCTGAAAAGTTTCTCTGGCTTTTTGATCGAACTGCATCACAAGGCGATCGCCATCAAAACTGACTTCTGCTGCACCTGTGGGACGACTTTCGAGTTCGCCAATGGTAAGCGCAATCTCAGGCTGATCAGGTTGAGTCGCTCTGAGTAATAACTCTACGGGGCGGCGAGTCGGATAAACTTGACCACGCCGAAATAGTGGCTGATATTTCCATTGCTCTACAGCACGATCCCAATAGCGGATTGCATAGGAATGGAAGAGATAGTCCTGAAGGCTTACACCTTGACTGAGCATCAAAGCTCCATGGGCGATCGCTTCAAATGGTTGATGGCTATAGACTTTCCCCATTTTAAAATAGTCTTCGACAAACGAAACCACCGATGGAATCAATGTACAACCACCAACTAAGAGAATATGTTTAATATCACCTTTGAGAATTCCTTTATTAAAAGCGCGATTGATTAATTCATCGATCGCTGATTGGAGAACCCGATAAAAACCCTTATAGTCTAGTATCTTTTCTAATTGCTGACGAGTATAGGTAATTTCAGTAGTAGATTGCGTAGTTAGATCAAAAAAGATTTCGGAAGCAGTTTCTACTTCCGAAAGGTTAATCTTAATTCGTTCCATTAAAAATTTAAGAACACTCAGATTATGTGTTTTACTTCTATTATTGCTGTCTTCACATCCTTCTAAATAATCTTGGACTAACCATTGATCGATATCTTCACCACCAATTGTATATCCAGTTTTTGCAATTACCTCTGCTTGATGTTCTGTCCATTCACTGCGATTGACTCCGATTTGCTCTCCCCACTTTGCGACATTTTCACTCTTAGGCAGCCGCACCAGTGATAAATCCAATGTACCGCCCCCAAAATCAATGACTAACACTAAAGCACTAGGTGCGATCGCTCCATAACCAAGCGCCGCCGCCGTTGGTTCATCAATAATCCGAATCCGAGGTGACTGCAAGGTCGGTAAATTTGGCGCGAATATTGCATTACTAGATTCCTCTAGCCATCGTAAATATTTTTCGTAGGATTGCACAGGTGCAGTCAAGATGATTTCCGAAGGGAAGATTTGTTGCGATCGCAGTTCCTTAGATATTTCACGCAAAAATTGACTGCCCAACCATTCAGGTGTCACTTTCACGCCATCAAGCTTAGGGACATAATTTACATTTGCCACTAACCGCCGCTTGATTTGATTAAATAATCTTGGTTGAGCGCGATCTTTGCCTTGATCGATAACGCGCTGACCGATTTCAACTATTTCTGCTTGGGCATTCTGCACATATATCAACGAAGGTACAAGCCCATTTAAAGGCACAGGACGATTAAGTCCCTCAAAAATCATCGTTTCAGGCTGATCTGTAGCAATATTCCATCGTGCAATCAAGGTGTTGCTACTACCAAAGTCAATCGCGATCGCATTTATCATCTCTATCTATTTAGGATTGCTAATATTATCAGCACTGAATTATCAGCACTGAAGATTACAGTATTAATTTTTTGTGCGCGTTTATACCAATCAAGTGTGATCAATTCGGTATCTTTTTTAGCCATTTGATAAATATATCTTGAGTATGATTGTAAAAACCTGACAATACTCTCTAAAAATAATCATGAGCGGAAACGAGTCACGCATTCAAGCTATTTATCAGATCACCAATCGTGAACCACAGCCCAAAAAGGCTCCAAAGCGATTGGAAGAGATGTGGGCAACCGATGTGTTTACTCTGAGCAAAATGCAAGAATGTCTACCTAAGACAGTCTTCAAATCGATCAAGAAAACTATTCAAACTGGCGAACCTCTTGATAGCTCAGTAGCTGACGCGATCGCACTAGCAATGAAAGACTGGGCTATCTCTAAAGGCGCATTGTATTACGCCCACGTCTTTTATCCTTTGACCAACGCTACAGCCGAAAAGCATGATGGCTTTATCTCAGTTCAAAGCGACGGTTCGGCGATCTCAGAATTTGCTGGCAAGTTATTAGTACAAGGTGAACCAGACGGATCTTCGTTCCCCAATGGTGGTATTCGTTCCACCTTTGAAGCACGCGGTTACACAGCATGGGATGTAACTAGCCCCGCTTACATCATGGAAACCGACAACGGTTCTACTCTATGTATTCCTACCGTTTTCGTGTCTTGGACTGGCGAAGCTCTGGATAAGAAAACCCCATTGTTGCGCTCCAATGCTGCTATGAACAAAGCTGCTACCAAAGTCTTAAAACTTTTGGGTGAAAAAGAAGTTGCTCCTGTTAACTCTAGCTGTGGCGCTGAACAAGAATATTTCTTAGTAGATTCTAACTTTGCCAATGCACGTCCCGATTTGCTACTAGCAGGTCGCACCCTATTTGGTAAACCATCGGCAAAGGGTCAACAATTTGATGACCACTACTTTGGTGCAATTCCAGAACGAGTCCAAGTCTTCATGCAAGATGTGGAAGAGCGTTTGTATCGTCTCGGCATTCCTGCTAAGACCCGCCACAACGAAGTTGCTCCTGGTCAATTTGAAATTGCCCCATATTTTGAAGCCGCTAACGTAGCAACCGATCACCAACAAATGATCATGACCATGCTTCGTTTCACCGCGAAGAAACATGGATTTGTCTGTTTGCTCCATGAAAAGCCTTTTGCAGGCATCAATGGATCAGGTAAGCACGTCAACTGGTCAGTTGGTAATGCGACCCAAGGTAACTTGCTCGATCCAGGTGACACTCCTCACTCCAACGCCCAGTTCTTGGTTTTCTGTGGTGCGATTATTCGTGGTGTTCACACCTATGGTCCTCTGTTGCGCTCAGTTGTGGCAACTGCAAGCAATGATCACCGTCTTGGTGCAAACGAAGCTCCTCCAGCGATTATCTCAGTTTATCTTGGTTCACAACTTGAGGATGTATTTGAGCAAATCCGTCAAGGTGAACTAAAGAGTTCGACTGGTAAAGGCTTGATGAATATCGGTGTAGACACTCTGCCAGTCTTGCCGACTGACCCAGGCGATCGCAACCGTACATCACCTTTTGCTTTTACTGGCAACCGCTTTGAGTTCCGTGCTGTTGGTTCAGGACAATCTGTAGCTGGTCCTCTTGTTGCCATGAACACGATTTTGGCAGACTCCCTCAACTGGATGGCTGACAAGCTAGAGGGCGAACTTGCTAAAGGTGCTGATCTGAGTACTGCTATTTCTACGGTTCTCAAGGAAGTCATGGAACTTCATGGAGCAGTAGTTTTCAATGGCAATGGATATTCTGAAGAATGGCATAAACTTGCTGTTGAACGTGGCTTAGCCAACCTTCGCACTACTGCTGATGCTCTACCTGTTCTGAAGGAATCTTATATCGAAGAATTGTTCAGCAAGATGGGAGTTCTGTCTCCTGTTGAGCTAGCTAGCCGCTTTGAAACCTATGCAGAGCAGTATATTCTCTCGATTGAAGTGGAAGCTAAGCTCGTTGTCAGCATGGTAAAAACCATGATTTACCCTGCGGCAACCCGCTATCTTGCAGATCTCAGCAATACTTCACTTAGCTTGAAAGAAATTGGTGTGGACTTTGACAAGGAAAGCATCGAAAAAGTCGCTTCCTTGACCAAGCTAGCGATGGATGGAGTCAGCAAGCTCAGTGATGCTTTAGCAAAACACGATTTTGATTCTATTGAAGATCACATGCAGTATCTTTCTAAGACTGTACGTCCCCTAATGGATGGCATTCGTGGTTATGTCGATGCATTAGAAGGTGAAGTTGCTGATGACCTATGGCCATTGCCAACTTATCAAGAAATGCTTTTCATTAAGTAATTTCCACATACAAAACGGCTATGCCGTTTTGTATGTTTAAAATCCAAAAGATAATGGCGGCACTTAGTGCCGCCATTATCTTTTGGAACAATAAAAAAGCGGCATAATCAGCTGCTTTTTTATTGGCTTTTTGAAATCTGTAAAAATGGTAATAAATTTTGAGCTAGGGTCACAGGATCAACTCCCATTTCAGTACGCTGGTTTGCTAACCATAGGGCTGTTTGTGAGTGCCAAACTGTCGCGGCGATCGCTGCATCTTTTGCTGATATCCCTTGGGCTAAGATTCCGCCGATCATCCCCGCTAGGACATCACCACTGCCACCTCTTGCTAATGCTGCGGTGCTTTCTGGATTAATCCATGTCTGTGTTCCGTCTTTTTCGGGAACAGCGATCGCCGTTCTTGCGCCCTTAAGTAAAATAGTTGCTTTTGTTTGATTTACAGCAGTTTGTAGAGCCTCTAATCTTTCCACTTCATGCAAGTCTGGAAATAATCGGCAAAATTCGCCCCAATGCGGTGTGAGGATGATCGAACTACTGCGCTGATTTAATTTCTCTATAATTTGCGCTTTGCCTATAGATGCTAAAGCATTCAAGCCATCGGCATCAAGAACTAAAGGGCGATCGCAATTTACTACCTGTTCCACAATTGGGAAAGCATCAAGAGAAAGTCCACAGCCACAAGTAATTGCTTGATATTTCCGCAAATCAAGATCTGGTAATGAAGCGATCGCTCCTGACTCAGTTTCAGGACAGCCGATCACTAGGGCATCAGGGACTTGGGCGAGGATGATTGGTTTGAGGGAATTGGGAACTGCGATCGATAACATGCCGATACCTGTAGCTTTAGCTCCCATTGCCGCCAGAATTGCAGCACCGCCATATTTTTGAGAACCGACCACCAATAACAAATGCCCGATTTCATATTTATGTGTGATCACACTTCGAGAAATTGGGAAATTCTTTAGTAGGCTTTGTTTCGGATTAATCCGCCAAAGATGATGTGCACCTAGTACTTGCAAAATGAATTTTTCAGGCATATCAAAGCTGATTCTTTCAAGTTTACCAACATAGGGAGTGGCGGATTCTGTAAGCAAGCCACGCTTCCATAGTCCTAAGCAAAAGGTCATGGTCGCCTGAATCGCTGTTCCCATGATGCCACCATGATCGGTATGGATTCCTGAAGGTAAGTCGATACTGACGATTGGGATTTGCCAATTGTTGATTGTGTTGATCGCGATCGCTACATCACCAATGACATCACGCTCTAACCCAAATCCAAATAAGCCATCGATTAACAGGTCACAATCTTGCAATGACTCTAAAGAAACAAAGGGAATCCCTAAGCTTTTGGCATAGCAGCTATGGACTCTTGTTAAGGGTTTTGATTTAGCGAATGGGGTATAAATTTTGACCTGTCGCCCTTGATGATGTAGTTCTCTCGCAACTACTAAGGCATCGCCACCGTTATGTCCAGAGCCAGCTAAGATACCGACATGCGGGTGAGATTGCTCGGGATAGAGTTCGGTTAAGCGTTGGGTAATCCTGATTGCTACTTTTTCCATCAAAGCAGCAACAGGCATTCCAGCCTGAAAAATCAGATTTTCGATCGCTTGCATTTGTGATGCTGTAGCGATCGCCTGTGATGAGAGCGATTCAATCATTAGGTTTCTCCCAGTTATTTGATGGCGCGGCGTAGCCGCGCCATCAAATAACTGGAACCAACTTATGGGACAAATCTCTGGAGACTGACTGGCAAGTTTTGGCGAACCCAATCTTTGACTTGAGGGAACTGCATTGCAGCTAAGCCACTGCCCAGAATCAGAGCCACTAAAATTAAAATAATAATAAAAGCGCTATTGGTTTGCTTCGGCACAGCAAATTCAGTTTTTGCTGAATCAATATCCTTAAGTTCAGGTTCGATCTCTTCTGAAGCTGGTGAATCTGGTGAGGTCAATGCTAAAGTACCTGCTGGTTCTTCAGTCTCAGGCTGAATATCTTCAGTATCCGCTTCTTCTTCGGCAGTATTAATTGATGTGAGGACATCGTTTTCACTTACCTGATCTTCCTGAGGATCGATTGGGGCAAAGCGGCAACGCATCAACGCAACCGTGATATTGTCATGCCCATTTAACTCATTAGCCTGATCGATTAAATCCTGACAACTGCGGTCAAGGTGCTTCTTTTCACTCAAAACTGGCATTAGGTAGCGATCGCAAATTTGTTCAACCCGATCAAAATCACTCAATCCATCGGAGCAGAGTAGCAAGAGGCAATCTTCATCGATAAAAAATCTTTGGACACGAGGGATAAGCATATCCGAGGATCTTGTGCCTAAAGCTTGGATTAAGGCTCCTCCATCAATGCGCTGCGAAGAATAGGCATAGAAGTTATAGCCAAGGGTGGTTTCACGAGTAGCCACATCATCATCAAGGGTAACTTGACGTAAATTGTCTTTAGTGACGCAATAGAGGCGGCTATCTCCCACATGTACCACATAGACTTCATTGCTCATCTTGCCATTAGGACGAGGCATCACTGCCATTACGA
The DNA here is from genome assembly GCF_014696925.1 of Phormidium tenue FACHB-1050. GTDB lineage: Bacteria > Cyanobacteriota > Cyanobacteriia > Pseudanabaenales > Pseudanabaenaceae > Pseudanabaena. Next base: position 111,406 of record NZ_JACJQY010000003.1, read on the forward strand.
GCGTTGTCCCCATGCGTTGCTGAGCTTGACGCTGCTGCTGGTCATTAATGGCAACAATTTGATTGTTAACAACACGAGCCACCATTTCCAGTTGAGCAATAAAACCTTGAGCAGAAAAATCAGGATCGTTTTCAGCTTGTTGTAATAGGGTCTTTAGCTGTTGTTCAAGGGTTTTGATCGCTAAAGAACTTGCTACTTCGCCGCCTTCATGTCCGCCTAGACCATCACAAACGATCGCAAGGCGATCGCGAAGACTATCCGCCTGTTCCGAACGTTTTTGGCGTTTTACATCAGGGTAGCAAGCATCTTCATTATGTTCGCGCTGTTGCCCTACATCACTAGCACTGGCGACTCGCACTGTGAGCGGTTGATTTTCCATCACCTTGAGCGTCATTTGATCGAGGTAGGCGATCGCGCTGTTAATGTCGTATTCGCCACGCCCCAGACTGTAGAAAAATTCTGCGATCGGTTCAGCAATCTCAGGCTTAGCCAGATCTAACCATTGCACCCAAATATCACCTAATTGGGAGATATGCACAGCCGCAACATCCGCTTGCAATTCCAACAACCGCACCCACATCCCATCAACTCGCACCAATTTGAAATCAATCAAGGTACGAGCCATGTTCTGCTCAGCCAGAGGTTGCCAGAGGTTTAGCACTTGCCACAGCAGATTAATTTGCCGCAGAGCTGATGCTTCTGCCCATGCCTCTGCCAAAGTAGGACAGAGCTTGCCTTGGCGATCAATTGGCACATTTTCCAACAAAAATACTTCGGAAAGATTTAGTTCTTCACCGATTAGCAATAAGCCGTAAGGACGCGGCAAATGTAAGCTCAGACGCGATAACTTGAGATAAGACACCACATAGGTCTGAAATTCAAGGGGTAGCTCTGGCAGTGAAAAAGCATCCGTATCGACAACAATTTGTGAGGAGAGGACACGGTAGCGATCGCCTATCAGAGATTCAGGGGGAAATGCTTCGGTGTCCAGTCCGACGGCCCAAAGATATTGCTGCTCAACTACCGTAGCTTGCTCTTGTTTTTCCATGAAGGTATTGATCGCTTGCCAAAATTATGTGGTGAATATAGTGAAAAGCGCAGATGTCTTAGAACTATTGATAGATAAGGAGTATGCAACTTAATCAAAAATTTGTTTCATTATTATGTTAGGTGGCTTCACCATCCACATATGAAACGATTTTTAATTAAGTTACTAGTTTCTAAGGTAAGAATAGGAGGCGCTGAGCCATATCCTACCTATAAGTTAGAAGTTTTAACCTATTTGTTCAAGAGACATTTGGCTATTGTAGCGAAACAGAGAGAATATTTTTATGGATTTGTAAGCACCTGTGCAGAATAAATTACCCAAACCCGTAAAGTTGTGCCCCGCAGGGGCGCAACTTTACGGGTTTGGGTTTGTAATTAATTATGCCCATCTACCTACAGTGTTTCTGGGCGTGCAAATCTACAAAAATTAAGAGCCTGTACAACTTGTTACCAGATTTCTTTAGAATCTGGTTATTGTAGTAGTTAGACTTTTGTTTGTTAGAAGTCAAATTTAACAGTAAAAATTTAATACTTATTTTTCTTTCTCTCGTTTATTTTTTGGTTTTTATCATTACCTCTTTTTTAGATCCCTTTTTTATAATTTTTTCAACATTAATTACATCGCTATAACCTATGAAGCATAAACTTACCCATCGAGAACAAAAAGTTCTGTGGGCAACCATCGATCACTATATTCAAACGGCGGAACCAGTTGGTTCTAAGGCGTTGGTATCAGAGTATGACTTTGATATTAGCCCTGCGACGATCCGTAATGTGATGAATATGCTCGATCGCAGTGGTTTGTTGTATCAACCCCATATATCGGCGGGGCGTGTCCCCTCGGACTCTGGCTATCGAGTCTATGTTGATGAATTAATCGATCCTGCGAGCGAATTAACCTACAGTACTCATCAATTTCTTGCTAGTAAAAATGAGCGCCTCGGTAAGTCCAGTCTGGATGGGGTGATGCGGGATGTTGCTCAAATCTTGGCGACTTTAAGTGGCTGTATTGCGGTGATTACTGCTCCAAATATGCAAACGATGCGAATCAGGCATTTGCAATTAGTAATGGTGGATCATTGCAAGGTGATGGCGATCGCGGTTAGTGATACTTACCACACGGCTTCAGTAACGATGGATTTGCCCAGTGAAACTAAGCCCGAAGTTTTAGAAGGTGAATTAAATATTCTCAATAACTTCTTAAATGAACATCTACGTGATAAAAACTGGTCGGATCTAAATAGCGCTTTGCAATGGGATGATCTTGATCGACAGTTTCAGCAATATGCGGTGTTGTTGCAGCAATCTTTGCAACAGCTTATGAAGCTATGCGATCGCACGGCTTTGGGACAAATGTTTATTAGTGGTTTAACTGAGCTGTTACGTCAGCCTGAGTTTTCTAATTTGCGACAGGTGCAAAATATCGTGCAGTTACTCGAAGCTGATCGCGCTTCGTTGATGGCTCTGATTGTCGATCAGCCTACTCCTTCTGCTAATTCGGTCAGCATTAGAATCGGTTCAGAAATATCCATTGAGCCAATTCAGAACTGTACATTTATTTCTAGTACTTATCTCTGTGATGATAAGCCCGTAGGAACAGTTGGGGTATTAGGTCCAACGCGCTTGGGTTATACAAGGGCGATCGCTTCAGTACAGGCGGCTGCATTACATCTAACTGATGCAATTAGTAAATGGTAGGCAACGGATCTGTGTTGGCAATTTCCCGATGATTAGCAGGTGATCGCCTATGGGGTTGCTGTAATAATTCTGTCATAATGAATATTGGGATCTGCCATATCTAGCAGCAAGAGGCAAATATTCGTTATGAACGCCCTAACTATCAGCCTAGAGCCAATATTTGAATTAACAGATGAAAAGTTTTTTCAACTCTGCCAAAAAAATCGCGATCTAAGATTCGAGCGCTGCGCTCAAGGAGATATTACAATCATGGCTCCCGAAGGTAGTGACACAGGAATGCGTAGTTCTAACGTAAATGGTCACCTCTGGCTTTGGAATCAACAGAAGAAATTAGGCTTTACATTTGGTTCTTCCGCAGGATTTATATTGCCTAATGGTGCAATGCGATCGCCTGATGCCTGTTGGATACTAAAAGAAAGATGGGATGCGCTGACCCCAGAACAGCAATCTAAATTTGCACCAATTTGTCCAGACTTTGTAATCGAGTTAATGTCGAGAACCGATACCTTGTCAACTGTCCAAGCCAAAATGCAAGAATATCAATACAACGGCGCGAGACTCGGTTGGCTAATTAATCGTCGCGATCGCCAAGTAGAAATTTATCGCATTGGACAATCTGTAGAAGTTCTCCAATCACCAATTACGCTTTCTGGTGAAACTGTTTTACCTGAATTCGTTTTAGAGCTAGCCTCCATTTGGTAAAAGCTAAATCTTGTTGTACGGATGATGCAAAGTAACTCCAGATTCAGAATCAAAAGCATAAAGTTTATTTAGATCAAATCGCCAGAAGCTGCGATCGCCGATTTGCCAATGATGTTCTAAGCCAATATCTGCCGAAACTCGCGCTCTTAATTCACTATTTTGCAATTTCAATAACACAATTGTTTCTGAACCAAGAGCTTCCACTAGTTCTACAGTTCCCTCAAGATGTGCAACGTCAGACGATGCAGGTTGTAAATCTTCAGGACGAAATCCGAGAATGAAAGAGCGAGCGCTAGCAATTTCTTTAAGTGGCAATTCATTAATAGAGATCGCCTGAATCAGACTTTCCCCTTGCAAAAATCCATCGCCATTGACATTTACAGGTAAAAAATTCATTGGAGGAGACCCCATGAATCCAGCTACAAATTGATTTGCTGGTTTCCGATAAATATTTAGGGGTGTATCTACTTGTTGAATATCGCCTTTGTTTAAGACTACAATTCGATCTCCCATGGTCATCGCTTCTACTTGATCATGGGTCACATAAATAGTCGTTACTTGTAATTGTTTTTGTAACTGCACAATTTGCGATCGCGTATCACTACGTAACTGAGCATCGAGATTTGATAACGGCTCATCCATTAGAAACACTTGCGGATTTCGAGCGATCGCTCTTCCTAAGGCAACCCTTTGTTTTTGACCACCCGATAATTCTTTGGGCTTGCGCGTCAATAAATGAGAAATTTGCAAGGATTCGGCAACCTGCTGCACCCTTTGATCAATTTCAGCACGTTGTTTTTTACTTGTCGCTGCAAACCAAGCCAGAGGTGATGAATTTTGCGATCGTTGTCTCCTCAAGCCAAACGCAATATTGTTATAAACCGTCATGTGCGGATAAAGCGCATAGCTTTGAAAAACCATGGCGATATCCCGCACCTTCGGCGGTAAATGATTGATTTGGCGATCGCCTAAATAGATCGAACCATCACTGACTTCTTCTAAACCTGCAATCAATCGTAACAAGGTACTTTTGCCACAGCCTGATGGTCCCACTAAAACCATAAACTCCCGATCATTTACCTCTAGATCAATTTCTTGCAGCACAATATTTTGATCAAATTTCTTGGTAACACCACACAATCGCACAGGAGCCATCGCAAAATATCCTAATCAAGTCAATTTTGAGATTTTCAGCAACTAAAAAAGATGAAAATCCCAGAATTAATTTTATCTCTTTGCGATCAAATATAACTGTATCTAAACCCAAAATAGAGTGGCAGCGATTTGCGCTGCCACTCTATTTTGGGTTTATACCTTGCTAACCTTGGCGATAGAAACAAAACCCAAATAATTTTTAAAAGCCTTACAAAGCAAAGCTTTTAAAAATTATTTGGGTTTTGCCATAAGATTTTTGCTGGATTTGTTAAGGAATATTACTTAGTTTCTAGGTACGCCCAAACCTCGCTTTGTGGTCTAAATTAACCCTAAAATATTAAACCGATCATAAAACAATTCTAAAAAATATCTATGTCCGATCCCAAGGTTAGCGCTGCCGTAGCAAGTCTCTATAACACCTATCCCTTTCCCCCCGAACCCATCTTAGATGAGCCACCACCGGGGTATAACTGGCGTTGGAATTGGCAAGCTGCCTATAGCTTTTGTACGGGGCAGAAACCTGCTAGAGATAATATTCGGATTCTTGATGCTGGCTGTGGATCGGGCGTAAGTACAGAATATCTAGTCCATCTCAATCCTGAAGCAACCGTAGTTGGGATTGATCTCAGTGAAGGGACTCTTGCCGTTGCCAAAGAGCGCTGCAAAAGATCGGGAGCCACTAGAGCCGAGTTCCATCACCTCAGCTTATTTGATGCTGACCAACTCGAAGGAGAATTTGATCTCATCAACTCCGTAGGAGTCTTACACCATACCTCCGATCCCATTCGTGGCATTCAAGCTTTAGCGAATAAGCTTGCTCCTGAGGGATTGCTGCATATTTTTGTTTATGGAGAATTAGGTCGTTGGGAAATTCGCTTGATGCAAGAAGCGATCGCTTTATTGCAAGGTGATCAGCGTGGTGATTATGTTGATGGTGTAAAAATTGGTAGAGAGATATTTGCCAATCTACCTGAGACTAATGCTCTACGTCGTCGCGAAAAAGAACGTTGGGAAATGGAAAATACTCAGGATGCCTGTTTTGCCGATATGTATGTGCATCCCCAAGAGATTAATTACAACGTTAATACTTTATTTGAATTAATTGATGCATCGGGCTTAGAATTTCTGGGATTCTCTAATCCTCAAGTTTGGGACTTAGATCGCTTGATTGGTAAAGCACCCGATTTAATTGAGCGATCGCAAAATCTCTCTGAACGCGATCGCTACCGACTGATTGAAGTTCTCGATCCGCATACAATTTCCCATTATGAGTTCTTCTTAGCACGTCCTCCCATTCCCAAACAAACTTGGCAAGTTGATGCAGAGCTACTTGCGGCTATCCCTGAGCCTAGTCCTTGTATTTATGGCTGGAAAGATAGCCCGAACTTCTTTGACTATAATTATCAACTTGCGAGAATTAGCGATGCTGAATGGAAGTTCTTACTAGCTTGCGATGAGAACCAAACTAAACAGCAAACAGTTGCCCAGATTTTGCAGTCCGTTAATGTAAGTTTAGATGATGTGCGATCGCTCCAAAAGCAACAAATCATTCTTTTGAGCGCCTAAAATTTAATTTGCAGATCTATAGCACTTTGCTATGAAACCCAAACTAAGAAAGACCTTGAAAGCGCTGCTTCGCAATCCTTTCAAGGTCTTTCTTTTGGCTTGTTCGATCAGCAATTGCTGTAATACCAATTCATGAAAGTGTTGCCACACTTTTGCGAATTAAAAACCAAACCCAGTAAGGGTTTTAAAAACACAAAATGGCTACGCCATTTTGTGTTTTGGTATAAGATACAAACTGTAGGACTTATCTAGTCGTATTTTCCCATGTCTTCACGATCCACTAATTCTTCATCGTTTCTAATTACTTACTGGCAGAAGTTTTTACCTTGGTTAGAATCTTGTGCAATCTTAGCTTGGGGAATTACACTTCTGAAGCTATGGCTGGCGGGACAGTTATATCTTTTAATCCATCCTAACTACATTCCTCTAACCGTAATCGGAGGTATTATACTAACCATTGTTGGCATAGCCGAAGCTTGGCGTGTGTCAAAACGGCGGCAAAGTTATACCAATAATCAACAACATGTGACATTGATAAAGCCATCCTTGAGTAGTAGTTTGCTCTTGATTGTAGCGATCATCGCTTTGTTTATTAATCCACGACCATTCACTAGCGAAAAAGCAATTCATCGGGGTGTTATCGACAATATTGCCGATGCCAGAACTATCCCCCAATCGTTTCGCGCTAGCAACCGCCCCGAAGAGCGTACCCTAGTAGAATGGGTACGCACAATCAGTGCCTATCCTGAACCTGATGCATATAAAGGTCAAAAGGTAAAACTAACAGGCTTTGTTGTCCATGCGCCCGATCAGCCAGACAATATGTTTTTGATTACGAGATTTGTGATTACCTGTTGCGCTGCCGATGTTTATCCTGTGAGTCTGCCAGTCAAAATTGCGGAAAGCCGTGCTAACTACCCACCAGATAAATGGTTGCAAATCGAAGGTCAAGCCGATGTGGATATTAACAATGGCAACCGCCAAGTAGTAATTGTGGCAAGTAATATCACAGCGATCGCAGAACCCAAAAATCCCTACGACTATTAACAATTAAATGACATCAGCTAAATGACATCAGCAAATGTCCGTTCCATTTTCCTGAAATACCAAATTCCACTCCAAAGCAATAAAAAGACTAATCCGATTGAAAGTAAAAAGTTTGGCATATATATATTCGCCTTACTACCAAGAATTGCCCAACGAAACCCGTCAATTACACCCACCATTGGATTAATAGAATACAGTAAACGCCATTGCTCAGGCACAATATTGCTGCTAAAACCAACTGGCGAAATATACAAGCCAAACTGAATAATAAAAGGTACAACAAATCTAAAGTCTCGATATTGGACAGTCAACGCGGCTAACCATAAACCTGCACCCATTGAAGCTGCTGAAGCGATTAGGATAAAAAATGGCAATGTCAAAATTCGCCAATCAGGAACAAATTTATACCAAGCCATTAATCCTAACAGAATAATTCCTGAGATTAAGAAATCCACAAAACTGACAATCACTGCACTAGTTGGCACAATTAGCCGAGGAAAGTACACCTTAGAAATTAGATTAGCGTTCCCAATCAAACTATTGCTACACTCGCCCAAAGCATTGGCAAAAAACTGCCAAGGTAACATACCTGCAAAAACTAGAATTGGATAAGGAACACCCTGTGAGGGTAATTTAGCAATATTGCCAAACACCACAGTAAACACAATCATGGTTAGGAAAGGTTTAATTAATGCCCAAGTAATGCCGATCGCAGTTTGCTTATAGCGCACCAAAATATCGCGCCATGCTAAAAAATAAAATAGTTCTCGATAGCGCCACAAATCCTTCCAATACTGACTTTCTATACTTCCAGCTTCGATTATTAGTTCTTTTTGAGAAGTATTACCTTGGTCATCCATAAAGTTAAAATTTAGAATAAGCGTCTTAGATGATTCGCAATTGTACAGCTTATATAGCAAGGGTTTCAAGCTATGCCTCATACGAGATAAGTGTAAGTTAAGTCTTCGCGTATTTACTTCCTTTCAGTCCACAACTCTCTTAAGACGTGATAAGTTTAGATGTAAATGTCAAGTCAGTCATGTTATCCCAATTCCCGAGAGTGTGGCAACACTTTTGTGGATTGAAAATCAAACCCAGTAAGGGTTACCAAAACACAAAATGGCGTAGCCATTTTGTGTTTTGGTATTAGTAGTTTATATAATGGGCGCAATTAAATATAAAACTCTAAAGCCTGTGCCTCACTCTGCGAGTGCGCTACAGGCTTTAGACTCTGGGTTTTAATTATGCCCAGCTATTTAGTAAAAAGCAATAAAAAACTCATGTGAATAAATCGTCTTGACAATAAAATAATTGGACTAGATTTTAGGGCTTTCACAGCGAGCCTGCGAGATGAATCCTTATGTCCTTTTTGCAATTCTTGCCACGCATAATTAGAGTATGCAAAACTACTTTGGCGAGCATAGACATATTTTAGAGCGATCTTGGCTAATAGATTACTTCTTTGAATTGAAGCAGGTAGCCAAGCAAACGCATGAACGTAATTTGAAAATAAAATCTTTAAAGTATCTTTGAATTCATACTTTGGTGCAAGATCGTAGAACTTACTTTCTGATTGATGTCGTGAAAATGGTTGCGTGCCGAAGGATTCAGCTTCAGCCTTACTTGGATTATAAATAAAAACTTTCAGTAAGTCTTCGGTAATTTGCTTAAAGTAATCAGATGTACATTCTTGTGGCTGTAAATTTTTAGTTAGATGCTCAGCAAAGTTAACAATTGCCTGATGTTGCACTAGTAGACCCCACTCAATACCACTTTCATTACTATCAGATCTTAAAATAGGTACATATCTGTCATCTTGTTTTTCGTATCTAACTGTACTTCCATGATCTGCTGCCATAAACAACTCTAAAATTTGAGGATCACATAAAAAATAGCGATCGCTTCTGTCATTAACTTCTAAAAAATAAGGCATTAACTGATCCTTAGGGAATGCTTGAGTAGTACTAAGGAGACCGAAAAAGAAGCCCTGTAAGCCCGTATCTGGGTAAATTTTCCCTGCTGCTAGAAGATTACTCAGAGATCTTTGAGATTTACCAGACCAGCCAATATCTACTGTGGCATAAGGTGTTTTGTCACCCATTCCTTCTTGCTTAAAGTATCCAATAGCTTTGTCCCGAAAGATCTTAGCCATAGCAAGAATTTGCTCTAGAACAGATGGATCTTGAAAGACTTCTGTCAAGATCATAATTTCATTAGCATTAAGCTCTTTGTTCCAAATGTCTTCTCTAAAATCATATCTAGAGAGAATATCAGCAATTAGTTCTGGTTTCAGATTAACTCGTTCGCAAATGATACGAATCGAAAGAAATCCTGGATTATCGATAAGCCAATTAAATTCCTGTTCACCTATAGACTCAATGGCGGGAAAGTGAAAAGCTTGTCTCGAGCCGTAAAAATATCGGCAATCAATCTCATATCCCCATTGACTAATGATCGTTTGAGCAACCTTAAAAAGAATTTGTCCATCTCTAGCCATGAAATATAGTCTTTGAATACCTTTCTGCTTTGCTTGTATCAAAACCCAATGGACGAAACCAAAAATGATTGGCGCAATAACATTGGTAGCAGTATCCCAAATTGTCTTTTTATTGAACTCAGTTTCAGGGCAATGTAATCGACATATACGCGATGTCTCAACCAGTCGAGATCTAAAATAAGATGATAGTTTTTCATTTTCTACTATCAACTGTTCGTAACGATTGAGATCTGTTTTTATAGAAGGAGAAAAACTTACATCCATTTGTTTAACTATACATACTTATAAGAAGTTTCAAAATGGCAGAGCTATTTTAGAGTTACAAAAACTTACTAGGTTTGACTTTTAATTAAATAGGAGCATCGTGTTTGTGTATGAATATAAATTGTTTAAGAAGAGTTCTCAACATTTTATCTCCCAAATATCATTATTTCATTTCTTTGATAGATAAACATATTTTTAGCAAGCTCTTTAGTCTTGGGACGATTCATTTTGCATTTGATGATACTTCCATAGACTACCTTTTTTCTCTATAAGCTCGTGATAACTTCCTTGTTCAACAATTTCTCCTTTTTCCAAAACAATTACGTTGTCAGCACGAACAATTGTCGAAAGTCGATGGGCAATCATAATTACCGTACATCCCTTTGATAAGTTTTCTAATGATTCTTGAATCAATCTCTCTGTTACAGAATCAAGCGCACTTGTAGCTTCATCTAAAATCAAAATTTCAGGCTTTCGTAGCAAAGCTCGTGCGATCGCAATTCTTTGTCTTTGTCCTCCTGACAATCGTACTCCGCGATCGCCAAGTACTGTATCAAAACCCTCAGGCATTGCTAAAATAAAATCTAAAGCATTGGCTTGTTTAGCAACTTCTTGTAACTCTATTTCATCAACTATATCTACTCCATAAGCGATGTTATCTCTAACTGAAGCATTGAATATAAATGTATCTTGACTAACGATAGCCATCTTGCGACGAAATGAGTTGATTTCTAAATCTTTTAATTCAACGTTATCAACTAAAATTTTCCCTTGAGTTGGATCGTATAATCTAGGCACTAAATCAGCTAAAGTAGTTTTTCCTGCTCCTGAAGTGCCAACAAAAGCAGTGGTTTTTCCACGTTTGATGGATAAATTGATATTCTTTAAAATAGGTTGGTCAGAACTATAACTAAAGTAAACAGACAAGAAATCAATTGATTTATTCAAGCTCTTAAATTCTATATCACCATTTAGAAGATAAACTTTATCCTCTTCTTGCAGGACACTCCTGATTTTGCTGTATGAGCCAGCAAAACCTGATAGTTCGGTTCTTATGCCATTTATTTGTTGTACAAGGGGCATCATCCGAAATAAAACAAACATAAGAGTCAGTAAAGATGAGATTTCTAACTTTCCTGCTGTTACTAGAAAGTTAAATGCTACTAAAATAATACCAATCAAAATTGCAGTGGAAATAGATTCTGCTAAAGGACGCACAAGACTCATATAGGAGAACAAGTTAAGATGCGTTCTCCGCAAATTTAATGAGTTTTTATAAAATCTTTCTCTCTCAAATTTTTGTGTACATGAGGTTTGGATTGTGCGAATACCATTAATAAACTCAAGCGTACCAGAAGCAAAATTAGAATAAGCTTGTGATGTTGGGAAGCTCAACTCTCTTACTCTAACGCCAAATTTTGATATAAACAATGACAATGTACCAAATAGAATTAAAGCAACTATGGATAACTGCCAAGATATAACAAACATTGAGATAATGTAGACTATCAACGTTGCTCCAGAAACGCAAAGAGCTGAAGTCGATGAAAAAGATCGTTGGATAGACTCTATCTCATGAGTCATTGAATTGATTAAGTCGCCAGACTTTGAGCTTGAGTAATAACTCAAACTTACACTTATCAATTGCTCAAACATTGATTTATGTAAGCGATCTCCAAATGAAGACTCTGTTGACAGAGCAAATACTGTCGCTCCATAAGAAAACATTGAACGTAAAAAAGCCGCAACAATTACTAAAAGCCCCAATTTGTTGAGTCTTTCTATAGGGTTAGATTGTACTCCAATGATAAAAGTGTCTATCCAACCTGTACCTGCTTGAGATGAGGATGTGCTAGTTATACTTTGTAGGAATAAATTAATTATTCCTACAGCAACTCCTTCAAATACTGCTCCCAGAATAGAAAGTACTATTGCAAGTAAAGCAATTAACCAAAAATACTTAAATTCCCGAAGAAAAATGTAGTTGTGTCGCCAAAATTTGCTGTTTCTTACAATATTTTTGAAAAAATCTGTTTTCAGGAACATGGATTTGACCAATATCTAGCTTGAGTCTCAATTTAAAACTGACGCAAAAAGCGCAAGTCACTTGTAAATAGACGACGAATATCGTCTATCTTGTGTAAAACCATGGCAACCCGATCTACGCCAAAACCCCAAGCAAAACCAGTGACTAGTTCAGGATCATAGCCAACGGATTTAAAAACATTAGGATCAACCATACCACAGCCACCAAGTTCGAGCCATCGTCCGTTCCACATTACATCGACTTCGGCAGATGGCTCAGTGAAAGGGAAGTAGCTAGGACGAAAGCGAATTGGGCAATCTCCTAAAAGTTCTTCGACAAAGGTTTTGACAGTACCTTTGAGATCCCCAAATGTTAGTCCTTCTTCTACGGCTAATAGCTCGATCTGATGGAAAATGGGTGAGTGGGTGGCATCTATGTCGTCTTTACGATAAACTCGCCCAGGACAAGCAATTCTTAATGGAGGTTCATTTTCTTCCATATAGCGGATTTGCACTGATGAAGTTTGCGATCGCAGCAACTTACCATCGCTTAAATACAGAGTGTCTGCCATGTCACGAGCAGGGTGATCAGCAGGGGTATTGAGGGCTTCAAAGTTATAATAATCAGTCTCAATTTCTGGTCCTTGGGCAACTGTAAAACCTAAGCCCACCAGAATATCTAGCATACGGTCAATTGTGCTTTGAATGGGGTGCTGTCTACCTTGATAGGAATTCAATATTCCTGGCATTGTCACATCAAGGGTTTCCGCCTCCAAACGCTTAGCAATTACTGATTGCTGAATCGTAATTTTGCGTTCTTCTAGCTGGGTCTGGAGAGCTTGCTTAACTTGATTGGCGATCGCACCAACTTGAGGGCGTTCTTCAGCAGATAGCTTACCCATAGCGCCAAGAATTTGAGAGAGCGTGCCTTTCTTTCCTAAGTACTCTACCCTTAACTGTTCTAATTCTTCAGGCGTTTGCACATCTCCAACTGATTTTGTTGCGAGTTCTGCTAGAGATTGCAATTGAGCGGTTAAGCTCTCTAAGTCCGTTGCCATCAACGTTTCCTATTTATTTATGAAGAATTTTTGCTGTCCTAACTTTAGCAGAAAAAATACAAGCTCTGCGGTGATTGGTCAATTTTCTTGGTATATTCCCGAAAGCTAGAGACAAAGCTTTTATCCCAATTCACGAAAGTGTGACAACACTTTCGTGAATTGGGATAAAAGCTAGAGTGTATAAACCAAAAGCCGAGAGTTTGCTTAGCAAACTCTCGGCTTTTTAAAAAGATAGGATTTAATCTCTATCTTTTAGCACTAGCTAAGAAAGCCATTGGATCAATCGGGCTACCACCATTTGGACGGATCTCAAAGTGGAGGTGGGGACCTGTACTGAAGCCAGTACTGCCCATTGCACCAATTATCTGTCCTTGTCCAACTGTCTGTCCTTCTTTGACATAGAGTTCATTGAGGTGGGCATATCTGGTGATCGTGCCGTCAGCATGACGGATATCGATCATATTACCGTAGCCACCATCGTTCCACTGGGAATACTCAATTACACCTGATGCTGCTGCCAAGATTGGTGTGCCAATAGGTGCTGCAATGTCAATACCAGCATGAATTCTTCCCCAACGCCAGCCATACCCAGAGGTAAAGACACCATCAGCAGGCCAGATAAAGCCTGTCGATAATCCATAATCTTGGACATCAGGCAAGTAAGCACTGGCTGTCAGTTGTGGTAATTGAGGAGAAATTCCTGAACGATCCCCTGGATTGGCGATCGCACTACGACTGCTGTCAAAATTGCGATCAGGATTAGGGGAAGCATTTAAATTTGCGGCTGCAATCTTGGCTGCTTCTAGCTTACGAGCTTCTTCGGCTCTGCGTGCTGCTTCTTTGATTTCTGCATCACGAACTTTAGCATTCAGTTGATCTACTTCAGACTCTAAGCGCTTCACTTCTAGAGAAGTCATCCTTGCTTCTGGCTCAGGCAATAGAGCCACTTGATTTGGCTGGGTAACAATTGTTGCTTGTTGGTCAACAGAAGCCGAAGCAGGAACCTTTGGGGCAAGACTAGCTGCTAGCCTTGCAGGAATCTGGATGTTTGGTTCCGATGCGGGTTGAGAGATCGCAGATATTGGCTCAAGATTATTGGTGTTGCCTTGCTCGATCGCTCGACTGGAAGGAATAGTCGGAGTTGATATAGCTGCTACAGGTGCAGGCTTGGCAATTGGCTCGGCTGCTGGTTGGTTAACCGTTTCTACTGGAGCATTACCTAGGCTGACTCGCTGTTCCTTGATCAATGCTGTAGGAATCTGGGGAACTGACAAAGCTGCTGCAATTCTGGGAGAGAATTGGATCTTAGGTTCAGCCACTGGCTTAGAAGAATTAGCTTCGATAGGGATTGAGCGACTGCTACTGTACTGCTCAGCTGCTGTCGCCGCAGGGATTGACGGTGTAGAGATCGATCTAGCTGGTAGATTAAGAGCCGTTGGAGATAGTGCAGGGGTTTTCTTGTTGTTAGAACCACCTAGCTCACCCAGTAGCTGTTCAGGAGCAAAGGGGAAAAGCGCAACCGCAACTTTAACTGCTGGCTCATTAGCAACTGGTAAACTTGTTTGCAAAGCCGTGGGCTTAGTTTGCAAACTGGCTGACTGTTCTTGAGCAGGAGCAACTGGCAGATTATTAGAAGCTTCAGAGCCAGTTAGCTGCATTAAACCGTCCCAAGGAGAAACACGGTTAGCTGCTGCGATCTTAGTGACTGTCTCCTTGGGCAAAACCATCGGTGTTGCAGCCGTAACTCTTACTGGTTCAACTTCTCTAGAAGTCGAAGAAACTCTTGTAGTCTCAGACAAAGTTGCTACAGGAGATGGGATTTGCTTGATTGGCTTCTCATTAGAAGAGGCGATCGTTTGAGTGGCTGGTAGATTGCGCTCTTGAGGTAGCTTTAACTCTTGATTAAGTTCTAACCATTGAGGATTTTCTAGCTTATTTGCTTCAATGATTGACTTTTGGGTAATACCGTAGCGGCGAGCAATGGTCTCGATCGTATCGCCGTTCTGGACACGGTAGGAAGTATACTTTGGCTGCTTAGAGATAGAGTTCTCCGCAACATTTGACTTAGAATTAGTGCTAGCTAAGGTAGCGATTGCTTTTTTGCCTTCTAATTCTTGCAAACGCTGCATTAAGCGCTCTTTCTCAGCCATTAACTGTCTTTTGACATGACCTTCTTTAACTTGCATTAAGGTCGAGACATTGCCTGGAATCACCAGAGGCTGATCAATTGCTAAGAAATCGCCAGAAGTTAAGGAGGTAAACTTAATAATCTCGTTCTTAGGAACGTTGTAGTAACTAGAAATAGCTTCCAAAGTATCGCCTGGTTTAACCTTGTGAACCAAACCGTTCACAGGAGGGATGACCAACTTCGCGCCTGGTTGCAATTCAGTATTTGCACTTATGTTGTTTGAAGCTGCGATCGCTGCCGCATCAACTTGATAAACTTGAGTTAATTTCCATAAAGTTTCATCTTCACGCACTTCATGGACGATTACGCCTTGGGCTTGATCCCATGTACCTGAGGCGATCGCAGTTCTTGCCATTTCGTATTTGCGATCCTGATTTTGTGCCATCACATCAGTCAAGGTTCGAGATGATGCAGCAACAGGCGATGCCTTGAGGTTATTATTTGCTGTTTGTTGGTTAACCAACACCCCCACTGTTCCAGCGGATAGAGCAAAACCCAAAACTGCAAGCGAACGACGCACCTTCAGAGAGGTCATCTTTTCGCCCAATGTCAGGGAAACATTGGTTGTTAGATCCTCGTCTTTGGAAGATATCTTTTTCAAAAAACTGCCTCCTCTAAACTAGCTTTGCTCCTGATAAATCAAGTGTGAGAATAAAGCGAGTTAAATAATTGAGCCTATTTAAGTTTAGCTAATTATCAACCCACTAAGGAGCAATTACAGATCATAAGTTACCTTGATTTTTTCCTTAAAACAAGTTCATGATGAACAGCAGAAAATTTGATTTTATGCATTCAAGCCTTGTTTTCTGCTGGATGCATATATGAAAGCGATCTGTCAACCATCAGTTTGGTAAAATAATCTTGCAAAATCTATAGAAAATCAATTCGTAATTAAATATACCTAAAGATAGTTTTTGTGAAAAACTCTTCTCCCCCGTTATCGTTTTTTTTGAGTCTACAAAATGATTTTGCTGAATTTGAGATCTTAAAGTATCTCTCATTCCTACAGATAGCAATAGCAGTTATTATAGTTTTCTATGGGTGCAAGCTCCGAATATCTCTGTTTTACGCTTATTTACTGCGTCTAGCGTTTTAAATTAATTTGTTTTGTTGTGTAAGCTTTTTTTAACAATTTGCTTTAAAAAGTTTACAAAATAAATCCTAAGTAGAGAATTTACTAGGATGTTGACCATGTGATCAAAGTTTGAAAGGGAGAGGTTCATCTGAATCTCATACTTGCCGTCGCTTGGGAATGTACAAAAGTGACCTCACACTTTTGTACATTCGTATTACTCCTTTACTTTTGAGGATTTTTGTCTGTAATTTATTCACGATTATTAGGATGTATACATAATTACATTGGGTACATCAATAGCTTAAAATTACTTTAAAAATGCCTTAAAAAATGAAATTACATTTAGAGATAGCAGCTTTGATCAGCATAACCACAGTACAGAGACTCTACCCATCTTTAAACTAGAGTTAACGTACTTTATTTATTTGCTCGAAAACCGTTGTCAGACTAATTGAATGGATTTCAATATTCTGGATAGGCAGCATATAGCTTTGTCTGCCAAATATTGAAATTCCGCCATTTTTAGCACTATAGGCTAATTTAAAGACTTTTTAGGAAAAGAAGATCTATGAGCATTGGATATCTCGCGCTGGTCTTACACGCTCACCTGCCTTACGTCCGCCACCCTGAAAGCGACTACGTACTTGAAGAAGAATGGCTATATGAGGCGATCACCGAGACTTATATTCCCCTAATCAAAGTATATGAGGGGCTGAGGCGAGATGGTATTGATTTTAAAATGACCATGAGCATGACCCCGCCATTGGTATCAATGTTGCGTGATCCTCTTCTGCAAGAACGTTATGATAAGCATCTGGCTCTGTTACAGCAATTGGTTGAGCTTGAAGTAATTCGTAATGAACACAATGGTCATGTCAAGTATCTTGCTGAGTACTATGTCAAAGAATTTGCCGAAACTCGCGAAACTTGGGAAAAATACGGCGGCGATCTGGTAACTGCATTTAAGCAATTTCAAGATACAAATAATCTGGAAATCATCACCTGTGGAGCTACTCATGGCTATTTGCCATTGATGAAAATGTATCCAGAGGCAGTCTGGGCTCAACTAGAAGTCGCAGTTGAACATTACACCCAAGAATTTGGTCGCGCACCGAATGGAATTTGGTTGCCAGAATGTGCTTATTACGATGGGCTAGAAAGATTATTAGCGGATGTAGGATTGCGCTATTTTCTGACCGATGGACATGGCATTTTGTACGGTCAGCCTCGACCTCGTTTTGGCACATATGCGCCTGTATTTACGGAAACAGGCGTAGCTGCATTTGCGCGTGATCATGAGTCATCACAGCAAGTATGGTCATCGAAAGTTGGCTATCCAGGCAATGCTGTTTATCGGGAGTTTTACAAAGATCTCGGATGGGAGGCGGAGTATGAGTATATCAAGCCGTTTGTGATGCCCAATGGTCAGCGTAAAAACACAGGGGTCAAATACCACCGCATTACAGGAAATGATTTTGGGCTAGATGCGAAGCAGCTTTACGATCCTTACTGGGCAAAAGAAAAGGCTGCTGAACATGCTACGAATTTCATGCAAAATCGTGAGCGTCAGATTGGCTATCTCCATGACATGATGGGTCGTCCGCCCCTTGTGGTATCTCCCTACGATGCTGAGTTGTTTGGACATTGGTGGTATGAAGGTCCTTGGTTTATTGACTTTTTGATCCGTAAGTCCCATTACGATCAAACGACCTATGAGATGACGCATCTTGCTGATTATTTACGCGGCAACCCCACTCAACAGGTATCACGTCCTGCTCAATCTAGTTGGGGTTATAAGGGTTTCCATGAATATTGGCTAAATGAGACGAATGCTTGGGTTTATCAGCATTTACACAAAGGTGCAGAACGGATGATCCATCTGTCTTATCGTGAACCTGCGGATGAACTGGAGTGGAGAGCCTTAAATCAGGCTGCTCGTGAGTTGCTTTTGGCACAATCCTCTGATTGGGCTTTCATTATGCGTACTGGCACGATGGTTCCCTATGCGGTTAGAAGGACGCGATCGCACTTAATGCGATTGGAGAAATTATTTGAAGATATCGAGGCTGGCAAAATTGACGCTGGTTGGTTGGAGAAAATTGAATATATAGACAATATATTCCCTGACATTAATTACAGAACCTATCGACCACTGACTGCTGGCTAATTGATTCAGTACAAACCCAAAAGAGAAAAGAGGCGCATTGCGCCTCTTTTCTCTTTTGGGTTTGCTAAAAAAGTTTTGTATAGCTGTCGCCAAGTGTATAAGGACATAAAACCCAAGAAGAGAATGGCGGCGCGAAGCGCCGCCATTCTCTTCTTGGGTTTTGCTTTTGTCCTAACACAATTGACGGTAGCTATAATACAAGACTTTTTCTTTACATTTATTTAACAAAGTATTAGTAGCATATGCTACCGTTTAGATAATTATATGTTATGGTACTCATATGTAAACAATATGTAATTAAAAGGATATTAGCGATGAATACTCTTCAAAGAAAGGCTGAAGCTGCTGCAAATCATAAAGCCAATCTATCAGCCTCAGTCAAGCGCCGTATGGAAGTTGCTCGTTCTAATAATGACGCTGGATTACTAAATGTCCTAGAACAAGAAATGAAGCAACTGGGCTTGAATTAGACAAAAAAGGGACGCTTAGCGTCCCTTTTTGTTAGGATGCACCGCCGAAAACTTCAATGTTTTCAAATAAACAGACGGGTGAAGCATGTCCTACACGGATTACTTGGTTAGGCTCGCCTTTGCCACAAAAGGGGGAACCATAGGCTTCGACAGTGTAGCGATCGCCTACTTTTGTCAGGCTATTCCAGAATTGATTGGTAATCCCGCGATAATTAGGATTACGCAGAGTTTTGGTTAATTTGCCATTTTCGATGAGTTTTGCGTATTCGCAGCCAAATTGAAACTTATTGCGATAATCATCAATTGACCAAGAGCGATTGGATTCCATATATACGCCACTTTCAACATTGGCGATAATTTCTTCAAAGGATTGTTCGCCTTCTTCAAGGTTAATATTTGCCATGCGATCAATCGCGGGACGATTCCACGAAGTTGCTCTGGCATTAGCGACACCCTCGATACCCGATCGCACTTGACTTTCAGTGCTGCCTAAACCTCGTAAAAGCTTACCTTCTTTAATTAAATATTCTTTGGTAGCAGGTATTCCTGAATCATCAAAGGCATAGCTAGCAAATTCGCCAGCCATTGTGGGGTCAAATGAGACATTCATCAGTGATGAACCATACTGCATATTGCCAAAGTCTTCGAGTTTGACAAAGCTGCCACCTGCATAATTGCGCTCATCTCCTAGGATGCGATCGATTTCTAAGGGATGTCCGATGCTTTCATGGATTTGTAGCAACATTTGATCTGGTGCAAGGACTAGTGCTGTGGTTTCCGTAGGACATTCGGTTGCTGAGAGTAGTTCTATCGCTTGTTCGCCGATAATTTGCGCTCTTTGCAAAATTGATTGGCGATCAAATACTTCCATGCCGATTTGATTGCATCGCGCAAGTTGTCCGTTATCACCACGTCGTTGAATGATCGCACCATCTTGAGCCGTAGCCGCATAGTCTGTGGCTATGGTCAGAAATTTTTGATAAATGTCAGAGCCGTTACTACTAACAAAGTTGGTTTCAATTTCAGTAATGACAGCATAGGCACTAGTTTTGACGATCTTGTCAGAAACTTTTAAGGTGTCGCAGATCTCGATCAAGAGTTCATTAATTTCTTGCGGGGCGATCGCATCCGACGGTTTGAGAAATGGTGAGAAGTACTGCCCGATCGCCTGTGGTCGTTGAGCGATCGTAAAGCGATGTACAGCCCATTTCGCAGCAGTTTTCGCTTGTTGATAGGCTTTCTGCGCCGTGATTTGAATATTTTCGAGATCCAGGTGATTGGTACTAGCATAGCCAAACTGTCCGTCAGCTAATACTTCGATCATCACGCCGTGGGACTGGCTACGTCCATTGGACTGGGGGTTGCGATCGCGTACATATCGAGTCGTATTAATTTCTTTGACTTCACGTAAGCCGATCCATTCAGCAGATGGTAGATCAATATGAGATAAGGCGGCTTTTAAATCAAATTGCATCAGTAAAGTCCATAAAGTAAAAGGTACGCAAAGCGTACCTTTTACTTTATCAACTATTAAGCGGGTGATGGGATTCGAACCCACGACATTCTCCTTGGCAAGGAGATGCTCTACCACTGAGCCACACCCGCATTTCTAAACTCACTTAGTGCTTTGTTAAGTCACTTGATTGCGTTTAGCGCTTTATTAATATGACAAACATTGCGATTAATGTCAACTATTTTTTTATCTCTAAAAGATTAGGGGCACGAAGCGCCCCTAATCTTTTAGTATTTGAAGCCATTTTTGCGAGTGTGGATGGCAGGTTCGCCATCACGGAGGCGATCGCCTGCGGTGATGGTTGCCAAAATTACAGTGTGGTCTCCAGCATCGAGACTACCTGTCACTGTTGCATCAAGATAGGCGATCGCCTCAGTTAGGTAGGGCTGACCACTGGGGGCTGTGGTGGTATCAATCCCATCAAAAGGATCAACATCGGGAGCAAACCCTTTGGCAAAATGTCCGATAATTTTGCCATTTCCTTTTTCGGCAATATTAATTACTACTGGACTGCCGATGGTCAAAAAAGACTCAATGGGTCTACCTTTGCCAACGATGATTGTTACAGAAGGAGGGTTAAATCCAGCCTGTTGCACCCATGAAGCGAGCATGGTGGCAGTTTTGCCATTTTGTTGAGATGTAACAATAAACAACCCACTGGGGATCGCACCGATGGCGGCTCCGAGTTGTTCATCTTGAGATGTGGTAACGGTCATTATTCACTAAAATTATAAAAAGACTTTTTTTAGCTTAACTTACAGCGCTTTGCGCTCAAAACCAAACCAAGAGATTTTTTGAAAGTTTGTTTTGCAATCCTTTCAAAAAATCTCTTTTGGGTCGTTTGCTCGCTAATTGCTGTAGTAAATAAAAAGCGGCGCTATGCGCCGCTTTTTATTAAATATTTAAGCTTTAGACGTAAGCAGTCTGGAATCCCCACCAGAGCAGGAACCCGATCGCACTCAAAACCACCACGCTGGATAGCACGATTGATAAAGGGCTATCGGCATTTTCAAACTTCATGATGCCGCGATTAAAATCTGACATATAAGCAAAACCTAACTAGATGATTTAGATTATTTAAGCAAAACATTTTAATTATCGCCTAACTCTGATGAAGATAGTGCAAAAGTAACTAAATTTCTGGGAATAGGCTCTCTAGGATAATAAATTACCTATGATTGAATGGCTTCGTATTTTTTGGCTACCATCTAAACCTATTGCAAAGTTAAAAGAATTACCCCAAGATGCAGGGGTATATTACATTACCGCTTTATGGATTGTGTTGTACGTTGGTAAAGCAAAAAACTTACGCAATCGCTGGAAAACTGCTCATCATCGCTATCAACAATTCAAACTTCTTCATCCATTTGGCAGACTACATTACAAAATTTTGACAACTGCTCAGATCCATTCCTATGAAAAAGCAGAAATTGCCCGATTTCGTCCTGCATGGAATGGGACAGCCAGAGTAACTTTTGGGGATTTACTATGTTTGTTTGTCGCGGTATGGGGGCGTGTAATCATTTATATTTCGCTGCTGCTACTGGCGATCGCTACTCTTATTTATCTGTTATCGCAGTATTAATTCGTAGGATACGTTAGTGCAATTCAAGCCATAAAACCCAAATAAATGGAGGCGGCGCGAAGCGCCGCCTCCATTTATTTGGGTTTTGATTTGTTCTAGCTAGCTATCTATTGCATTGCTGTGGTGCAGTAGCCCATCCTACATTTACTAGCAACTTACTTAAAGTTAGTTCGATATCGCCATTTGCGTCGTGCGAAGCACGACGCAAATGGCGAAAAATGGGAAGAATCGCTTAGCGATTCTTCCCATTTTTCGCTTTCGTCGAACTGACGTTAAATGAGTTGTAAGATTTGGAGGGTTATGAGAGTGCGCCCCGAAAGGGGCGCACTCTCATAAATCATTTAGGATTGCTATATTGGAGTTTATGTTGCTAATACAGAAATCTTTAAAAAGTCGATTTAGCGCAATTTGGATAAGCATTTTATTAACTACACCGCCAAATTATGCCGATCGCTTGGAGTTTTTGACCAAATTAGTTGTTAAGGACTCCTTGCACAAGCTAGAAATAGCCAACGAAATTGATCTAACTATAGTGGTCATCGTCATTGGGGCATATTGGCATCAAGACTTACAGGAAGTTCGATCGCGGATATTAGCTTTACAATCCCAGAGCAATGCTGACATTCAGGAATTAGTGTTAGCCTATGCGATCGCTTTAGCCTGTCGGGATGATCTGCATCCGCGATCGTTTATTAGCCAGATTTGTCAGGACTTCAATAACAGAAAATTGCTGAGCCGCGATCCCGCAGATCAAGAAAATTGCTTAAGGCAGTTACAGCTTGCTCAAAAGTTTGTCGATCAAGGAGCAAGTATAATTACTTCCCATATTTTAAATAGTGGTTTATTCCAAGCGATCTCCAGTAGTTTGTACTATTTCCTTAGCACGCCTCACTGTTGGCAGATTGTTACCGAGCGCGCCCGAAAACATCCCTTAAGCAATCATCCGCAAGTCACTCTTCAGTCAGGGGCGATCACCTCGGCTTATCTGGGTGAGATCGAAAACATAGCTAATCTAAATCAAGATATATTGACTAAAGGAGCAATAATAAGTGACTGGATATGGACAGAATGGACTGGAGTTTATGCTTAAGATAAGCATGGAATAGTATAAGGACTTTACGTTGCACTGAAACACATACGTCACAAATTTTTGATGTTAAATTAGATAACTAAGTAAGGAGAAATTGTTATATGGCAAAGCTAATTGTAATTTTGGTATTAATCGCTTATGTATTTGGTGTAGTGAAATTTTTGCAAGGTTTTCGTCGTACCGACTTTTCAGGTAATCAGATTGGACTAGCATTGCTCTGGCCCGTCCTATTCGCTATGAATGGCAACTATCGCAAAAATTTTTTTAAAGCACTTAAAGGCTCCTAATGACTTGGTGGAAAAGACTCAGAGCCAATCCTCTTGCTTGGATTGGAATTACGATTTTAACGATTTTCTATGCGGCTGCTCTATTTGCTGATGTTGTGACTCCCTATGGGGTAAACGAATCAGCTAAAAATGGGGCATTACTTCCACCTACCCAAATTCATTGGCGCGATCAACAGGGGCAATATATCGGCGCTCATGTCTACCCAACGACTCAGGGCAAAGTCGATATGGAAACAGGCGATCGCGCCCTAGTAGTTGACTACACCAAACCGTCCCAAATCCAACTTTTTCATGGTGGGCATTTGTTTAGTACTACTAGCACCGCCCAGCTAAATCTACTCGGAACCGATGAGCAAGGACGAGATCAGTTGACCCGTTTATTATATGGGGGTAGGATTAGCCTCCTAATTGGGTTTATCGGCACAATTATTTCCTATACAGTAGGCTGTCTTGTCGGTGGTATTTCTGGCTATATTGGTGGATGGCTTGACGTAGTTTTAATGCGCTTTGTTGAGGTGTTGATGTCAGTCCCTTCAATTTATTTGTTAGTAGCATTAGCTGCAATTTTACCGCCACAAATCAGCAATACTGAGCGATTCGCGTTAATTATTGCGATAATTTCATTTGTATCATGGGCAGGACTAGCAAGAATTATTCGAGGACAGGTACTATCCATCAAAGAACAGACTTTTATTTTGGCAGCTCGGGCATCAGGAGCAAGTCCACTGAGGATCATTGTCAATCACGTCTTACCACAGACCATCACATTTATTATTATATCGGCAACCCTCGATATCCCCCGATTTATTGTTGTAGAAGCAGTGTTAAGTCTTGTAGGACTGGGAATTCAGCCTCCCGACCCCTCATGGGGTAATATGCTGTCTGTGTCTACAAATGCTTCGGTTGTAATTTTACAGCCTTGGCTAGTGTGGGTTCCTGCAATAGCGATCGTATTGACGGTGCTATCATTTAATCTCTTGGGTGATAGTTTACGCGATGCTCTTGACCCAAAAAACATTAGGCAATAGACTTTTTAAAAAAATTTCCATTTGTCTTAAAATATGCCGCCAAAATGTTTGTGCAATTAGGTAGTATGTGACTAGGATTTAGGCTGTTTTGTATTGTTTGTGACGGGTTTTTGCTCTTTCGTCATGTCAATCTGAAAGTCAGCATCAGCAAAATAGGAGTATATTCAGCGTGCAGTACTTAGCGGAACTTCAAAAAACTCAAGCAGCTTTTGGATTAGGTGGTAACTCGTCAGTCCGTCTACTAGCACGTAATACGGGTGAAAATGTTTGGCAGCCGATTACTAACGAGCAAGTTTTACCAGTTCAGGATTCGAGTCAAGCGAAAGATTTTAAAGATGGGCAAATGATTATTGCTGAGGTGACTGGCAGTAATCAAGTACAAAGTATTCAAGATGCCTCTAAAAAAATTGTTAATATCTTGCAAGCTTTTTCGCGATCGCAAGATAAATATAAATCTGCCGAAGAAGAAGTCGAACAGTGGAAACAATCTCTTAATTTTCAAAGCCAAGAGTTACACCGTCGTGAGCAGGAATTAGAACAAAAGGAGCTAGAGCTAGAACATCTTGATTCAAGAAAGCAAGAGATTGAGGAGTTAGAATCCAAGTTTGCCAAAGAGCGTAGTGAAATTGAGCAATTACGCAAAAATATTGAAGCAGAACGTGGTCAGTTTGAAGCTAAAGCAGCAGCTCTAACTGTCGATCAGGCTGAGCATATTAAAACCCTAATTAGTCAACTATCGACAAGCTTTACAAATCCAGACTCTCTAAGAGATAGAATTCATAGTGCCATTAATCTGATCAACCAACGCCAAGAAGTACTTACAGGATTTTGGCAAAGTTTAGATGGGCTGAAAAATGAGGCTGAGAAACAAAAGGGAATTCTGAGTAAATCAACAGAAGAACTAAATATCCGTAAAGCTCAATGGCAGCAGACCCAAGTTGCTCTTGCTGATGCTCAAGCGGAGCTGAAGGCTCAGCGTGGCATTCTCAAGTTGCAAGAAAATAATGTGGCGATGTCGAGGGTGCAGCTTGATGCTCAAATTGATCTCTATGAGCAAACATCTAATGCGATCGAGACGTTTGGTGGACCAGGCAGTATGGAAGTGCTTAGTCCAGAAGAAGAAAGCCGCTTACAGTCAATGCCTATTGAAGAGCTAGAGTCAACGATTAAAGCTCTTCAAGCTGATTTTGACAAATTAGTAAATTACGTCAGCGCTCAAGAAGATGAGTTAGCTGGTTTAGAAGGTGAAATTGCTGATTTGCAAAGTCAGGTAGAAACATCTGATCAGTTTGCTCGAATTGAGCTAGAAAGTAATAAAGAATTTGCCGAGGAACAATATAAGCTCCTTGAAGAAAGCGTTTCAGGTATGAGACGTGGTATGCAAGAGAGACTGTCGGTACTAAATCAACAGAGGGCTATTTTAGATCGTCGTAAAGGAATTACGGTTGAGTCAAGCCCTGTTCAGAGTTTATTGCCTTTGCTAGCCCAAATTGAAGCGCAAAGGAATCGTCAAGAGCAAGAACTGCGAAAGATGGAAAGTCAGATTGATGCAGTAAGAAACTACACGCAGCAGCAGCAAGAGGTGTTAGGAAAGCAAACTCAGGAACATCAGCAACAAGAGCAAGCAATTCGTACTGCGGAAGCTCAACAACAAGATCGCATTAGAGTAGTGGCTGAGTTGTTAGGGCAAATTAGCGCTCAAGAGAAGCTTTTACGTCCTGTGCAGGACATTGTGGATACGTTACGTCCACAGTTAGAGGCGGCGATTCAGGATTTGGGAGTTATGTCAAATGGTAACAACTCTTCGCAAGTTCTTACTGATTTACAATTAGTAATCCAGAGTTTAGTTTCTTCTTAAAACCTAAAAAAGAAAGGGTACTTCGTACCCTTTCTTTTTTATAGGAAAGACTAACTTTTTTAGTCTTCAATTTTGATTGAAAGGATTTTGTCACCACGACGGATTGCTTGAGCAACTTCGGTATCGTTGGTATAGCCAAAGGCAGCATATTGACCATCTAAAAATGATGCATCACCAAGAGTGATAAAAAATTGACTAGTAGCACTATTAGGGTCATTAGTACGCGCCATCGAAAATACACCTGCCTTATTGTGCTTAATGATAGGCTTTTTGCCACCAGTTAAGATATTGCCAATAGTAGCTTCACTGTCACCTTCAGCCCAGATTTCCAGCTTGATGCGATCGCCTGATCCACCAGTACCATTGCCAAGAGGATCGCCGCCTTGAATGACAAATCCTGGCTCAACACGGTGAAAAGTTAGCCCATCATAAAAACCATGTTTGGCGAGGTCTACGAAGTTTTTGACAGTGATCGGGGCGTGTTGGTCGTCAAACTCAGCACGCATAGTTCCCTTAGCAGTCTCGATTACAGCACGGATCATAAATCAACTTACCTGAAAGTTTTTTAAATTTAAATCAGTTTAAAGTATACCCTTTGCTATCCAAGAATTGTGGTAGCGCAGTGCTTAGCTCCGCCCTACTAATTCTTGGGTTGCAAGGGAGTAATTCTAATTATAAAAATCGGTTTTTTGAAAGCCCGCCGTTGGCGGGCTTTCAAAAAACCGATTTTGGTGTTTCCACCGCCGAAGGCGGTGGAAACACCAAAATCGGTTTCATAATGAGAATTGCTGAGTAGCAAGGACAATTCATGAATTGCCCTACTTTTGTTTAGTATGATGGAGTGATAGATCGCTTTTGAGGATCACAGATATTTATGGATACCAATAATTTGCTTAAGCAGTTACTTATGCTTGGTGTCGGTACGACTTCGATTGTGCTAGAAAAAATAAAAGAAGCTAGTGAAGATTGGGTCAAAGATGGCAAAATCGATCCTGATCAGGCTTCAGAGATTTTTAATGATATTGCCGATCGCCTCAAGTCAGAGCAAGGAAATCTGGAATCATTAATTCAGAGACAAATCCGTAATGTGATGCAAGATTTGGGTGTACCACGTCAAAATGAAATGGATGAATTGCGTGGACGGATTGATCGCCTAGAGCGTCAGATGCGTGATTTAGAAAATAAACAGTGGCGCTAACTACAGTGCTTTGTCCTAAACGAAAGCCCAATATTTTTGTTAAAAGTGTTGCAGGTCAACACTTTTAACAAAAATATTGGGCTTTGGATTAATCCTAAAATGCTGTATATGGATATTAATTAATGGAAGTTTCAGGGATTCTCTATTTGGTGGGAACGCCGATCGGTAATTTGGAGGATATGACCTTCAGGGCGATCGCTACTCTCAAACAAGTAGATTTAATCGCGGCTGAGGATACGCGACATACAGGTAAGCTATTACATCATTTTGGAATTGATACGCCGCAAACCAGCTATCACGAGCATAATTCTTTTAAGCGCGTACCTGAGCTAGTTGAAAAGTTATTGCAAGGTATGGCGATCGCCTTAGTTACAGATGCGGGAATGCCCGCAATTTCTGATCCAGGTGTGGAACTGGTACAAGGTTGTATTGCTGCGGGAATTAGAGTTGTGCCGATTCCTGTTGTTACTGCTGGTATTGCTGCCTTAACAGCTTCGGGTTTTGCCACTCAGCATTTTGGATTTGATGGATTTTTACCAACTGATAAAAAGGAACGGCGCGATCACTTAGAGATTTTGCGACTAGAAACAAGAACGATGATTCTCTATGAAGCACCACATCGTTTATTACGCACTTTGGAAGATTTAGCAGAAAGTTTGGGAAGAGAAAGGCGTATCTCAGTTGCTAGAGAATTAACGAAACTCCATGAAGAATTCTGGCGTGGTTCCATAGAAAATGCGATCGCCTATTTTACGATGCACTCACCGAAGGGAGAATTTACACTAGTTTTACAAGGAGCAGAACCTAGTGAAAAGCCTATATGGACTGAGGATGTAATTTTAAAAGAGTTACAAAATTTGATTGAGGCTGGTATGTCGCGATCGGATGCAAGCCGTCAATTAGCAGAACTTGCCGACTTACCGCGCCGCCAAATTTATCAGTTAGCACTAACTCTCTAAGGTGTCGCGCTAAGCACGACATCTTATCTTCGACGACGTAAAAATACTAATAACTTCTCAAATCCTTCAGGTAAAGGCGCAATATTCTCAATTAATTCGCCTGAAACTGGATGGGTAAAAGTCAGCTTCCATGCGTGGAGGGCTTGCCCTGAGAGATATTGTGACACCTCCTTGTTAGGACTGCCGTAGACAGGATCGCCAGCGATCGCCCAGCCCATATGTGCGGAATGGACACGAATTTGATGGGTGCGTCCTGTTTCCAGATCAAATTTAACAAGTGCGTAATTTCCTAAACGTTCCTTGATTTGCCAGTGGGTGATGGCTCTGCGCCCATTTTCCATTACTGCCATTTTTTTGCGATCGCTATGATGTCTGGCGATCGCTGCATCAATCACTCCCGATTCATTTTTAGGAACTCCACGCACAACTCCTAAATACTCACGTCGGGCTGTTTTTGCTTGGATTTGTGTTTGTAAATCTTGATGAGCGCGATCGCTTTTGGCTACCACCATTGCGCCACTAGTGTCCTTATCTAAACGATGCACGATGCCAGGACGTTGAGTTCCATTTATTCCTGAAAGTTCTTTGCAATGTGCTAAAAGTGCATTAACTAAGGTTCCGTCACTATGTCCTGCCGCAGGATGGACTACTAATCCCGCAGGCTTATTAATCACAATTAAATGGTCGTCTTCGTAAAGAATGTCTAAAGGAATTTCTTGCGCTACTAAATCAAGGGGTGTTGATGCTGGAGTGATTAACTGAATGCGATCGCCTGCTTTAATTAAATCCTTTTTGTTATTACAAAGAGCATTATTAACAGTGACATAGCCCTCATCAATTAATGCTTGAATACGTGATCGGGATAGATCTCCGAGTTGTTGTGCTAAAAATCGATCAATACGCTCAGACTTTGCAAGGTCTAGCGATACTTCAATTAAGTTAATATTATTTTCTATGTGAGTTGGCTCTAAGTTCATAGTAATTCAACTTTATGCTAAAACTTGACAGTCTGTTTATCTCATTGAAAAAAATTGCCTCACCTTTAATAATAAAGTTGATGTTAAAGAACTAATGAGCCTATTGTTGCAATTACCAATAAAAAAATTTGAGGATAGTGTTATAAACTTTTAACTTAAATTTTATATCTAATATATTATGAATATTCCTGATAATGATTCAGAGTCTGCGCTTATACTACCAGCATATATTGAAAAATATGTGCTGAAATGGCGTAATTTAGCACTTTCGACTCAACCCCTTAATTTTGATCAAGCAAAAACTGCGGTTGAAAATGCTTATGCAAAGATTGGGAAAGACAAACCTTTAGTCGTTTTTTTTTCAAGTCCTTTCTCAGCGATCTCAGTACTAATTGATCTGCAACTATCAGAACAATTTGGATGCTTACTTAATACTCTTAATGATTTATACTTTGAACCTTATTTTCAAGAAATGTTCGAGGTGTATTTTCGTAAAATCACTTATAAAGATCGAATTTATATTTATCACAAACATTCATGGTGGGAGTCAATTCGTCGTCAATTAAATCGATTTTATCGTTGCCAAATCTATAAAAAAACAACGAATAATTTGCAGTCTGATCTCGCTCTAAATAAACAAATATTGAAAATAACGTCGAAAGAATTGTTTCCTTTGAATTGCTATGGTAATTACTGTAGTGGCAAGATTGAACTTTGGTCTGGTGCTGTTGACTTTTGTATCAATGTTCTGGCTTGTGATGATTCTAGACAATGGCAATTGATCGAGTCTCTTATTCAGTCCTGTGGCTGGATTTTTCCATTGGATGGACTTGCCTTAATTTGTGCTAGACCGACTAAGTTATCTGTTGATGCGGACGATCTATTACATCACGAAAAGGAGCCTGCTTTGCAGTATGCTGACGGCTATGGATTTTATTCCTTTCACGGACAAATTGTGGATCGTGAGCAGTTGATCAATTTGGTTGCGTTGGGAAAGCAAGGAAAATTTCCATAGGTCGATCGCATAGTTTTCAGTTATTTTTATTTTTGAGCGATCGCGATGATGCCAAAGTCCACCCTTAGCAGCGATCGCTCCTAATCCACTATTAGTTGATGTTTTGAAAAGCAGCGAAGGGGAGAGCCGCTGCGATCGCCTTAGGCATTGCTCCAGTCAAAGTTTTAACTGCCATATTCCATAACTTCGCAGGTTCTAAGTCAGCACCGATCATTTGCCAGATTCGCATTAACTCCTCAGTATGCAAACGATTGTCCTCGGTGAGAGCTAGCAATATGCGACGGCGGATATATTCGCCATCTTTGGAAGCTAGGAACTTAAAGCCCATGCTGGCAGTAGGAATGATGTCAAACTGACCGTCGGATTTAGCGATCGCCAATAAATTCTCTAACCTTGACCATTGGAATTTGTCGTCCTTAAAGAGAATTTCCAGTAGCCGTTGACGCAGACTGTCAGACTCATCGGTGAGCAAACGTCTTGCTACGTAGGGATAGGCAACCTGCACGATCCGAAATTCTGGATTGAGACTTAGAGCGACACCTTCTTGAGTGATCACAGAGCGAATAATCAGTGCAAATTTCGCAGGTAAACAGAAGGGATAGTCATACATCACCTTAGAGAAGCGATCGGTGACAACTTTAAAGTTAAAGTCCTTCACCTTCTCAGACATGATATCGCCCAGTACTGATTCCAGCGCATTCACAATTGGCTTCATCTCGATGTCTGGTTGCAAGAAACCAAGTCTCACATAGTCTTGTCCTAGCTCATCGTAGTCCTTATTCAGTAAGTGAACGACCGAATCAACTAACTGCTCTTTAGTTTGCAGATCCAACTGATCCATCATCCCAAAATCGATATAAGCCATCTTGCCATCGTAGGTGGCAAAAAGATTTCCTGGGTGAGGATCGGCGTGGAAAAAACCAAATTCGAGAAGTTGACGTAAACCAGACATGACACCGATTCTCACGAGATTGTCGGTATTCAAGCCTGCCGATTTAATTTGCTCGATCTCATTAAGCTTGATGCCATTAATCCATTCTAAGGTGAGAACACGATGGGTACTGTATTGACGATAGATCGATGGAACTTTAACATCGGGATCATTTTTGAAGTAACCAGCGAAGCGCTCAGCGTTGGTTGCTTCATGGGCATAGTCAATTTCTTCAAATAATTTCAAGCCGAACTCATCAACGATCGCCTGTAGACTATTGCCTAAATTAAGAGGTAATAGTGGTCCTAGCCATCCAGCAATCCAACGCATCAGGTAAAGATCGAGCGTTAGTATCGGAATTAGGGTGGGGCGTTGTACCTTTACCGCCACTTCTTCACCTGAAAACAAGGTCGCTTTATATACCTGACCTAAACTTGCCGCAGCAACTGGATCTTCAGAAATATTGCGATAAACCATGTTAACAGGCTTACCTAGCTCTGACTCAATGATGGCAAAAGCTTGCTCGTTAGAAAATGGTGGTAATTGGTCTTGGAGTTTGGTTAGTTCTTCTAAAAAGTCTATCCGTACTAAATCGGGACGTGTTGATAGTGCTTGCCCTACCTTGATATAGGTGGGCCCAAGGGCTGTAATAATACGTCGTAACTGCTCGGCGAGTTTAGGTTGGCTCACTGTGTTACCAGTCAAGACATCCCAGCCAAAAGCTAGCCCAAAACTGATTGCAAAATAAATTATTTTAAAAATCCGACTAATCGCTAACCAAGGACGACGACCGTAATATGCGGCATTGGCTTTGGCATCGTAGCGATTTAGCTGCTCAAGAGGATGCTGACTCACGCTGGTAATTACCGTTTTTTATATCCCATCAATCTATCAGTATACAAAACTACATAATATAGTGGTAATAATTTTTAAATAGTTATAGTTTAGCGCCTTGCGCTTTCTTCAAACCCAAGAAGCGAGTAGCGGCGCTTTGCGCCGCTACTCGTCTTCTGGGTTCATGTCCAAACAAGACTGGTGATAGCTATAATTCAGCAAAAAGCGCTATTCCAAACTCTATGCACAGGATTCACAGCTAGGACGCGCTACGAGATTTTCGTATGGCTCGATCGCAAAAGGCTGTTCAGGATTTATTAATAAATGGCGATCACATAAATCAAAAAGTTCTTGTTTTGACTGTACCAAGCGCATTCCTGCTAAAAATTTGCCTTCGCGATCGATGCCAGTGCCAATAAAATTCAAGAACTTTTTCAAGCTATTCACATGGGATTTTTCTCTGAGTGT
Organism: Phormidium tenue FACHB-1050; assembly: GCF_014696925.1. Taxonomy (GTDB): domain Bacteria; phylum Cyanobacteriota; class Cyanobacteriia; order Pseudanabaenales; family Pseudanabaenaceae; genus Pseudanabaena. Next base: position 144,108 of record NZ_JACJQY010000003.1, read on the forward strand.
GTCTTGGCAAGTAATCGTAAACAGATGCTGAATATATTTATACACATCGGCAAGTGTAATTATTTGGACAGCTTTCCCAGCAAAGCGATCGCGTATTTGTTGAAAGATCCAAGGATTGCGAATTGCCGATCGCCCAATCATTACACCTGCTGCACCTGTCTCCTTTAGAACCTGTTCGGCTTTGAGGTAGGAAGTAATATTGCCATTGGCTAATACATGGCAATTCACAGTTTGTACTGCTTGACGGATCAAGTCATAATGCACTTCGCCTCGATATAACTCCTTGACGGTGCGACCATGTAAGCTCAGGAGATCAATTTGGTATTGATTAATTAAATTTAAAAGTTTTTCAAAATTATCAGTTGAGTCAAAGCCCACGCGCATTTTTACGGTGAAAAGTCCCGAAATTTGCGATCGCATAGCCTCAAAAATTCTCTCAATGGCTTCGGGTTCACGCAATAATCCACCACCAACATTTTTGCGATAGACACGCGGCGCAGGACAGCCAAGGTTAAGATCAATTCCTGCGATCGGATATTTTGTAAGCTGTTGAGCAATCCGCAATATATCAGGAATACTTTCGCCAATTAATTGAGCAAATACAGGTCTTCCTGTTGTGTTGAGAGTAATTGACCTAAGAATTTTCTTATCGATATTGGAATTAGCATAGACTCGAAAGTATTCTGTCACATAATAATCAGGACAGCCATAGGCGCTTAACATTTGCATGAAAGCGAGATCGGTTACATCTTGCATTGGCGCAAGTGCAGTCAGTGGTTGACCAGATAAAATTGGTGGCGGTAAAGTTTCTGGCAAAGCGGCTAACTATAATTGATTGTGAACTGTGATGTATAAAGCAAGACTCACAATTATAACAATCCCTATGAGCGATCGCCCCACTCAATACAACAGCCAAGATGAGAATAAATCCTCTGAGTATAAACAGGGATCGCTCTTTAATGAAGGAATTCAGCGTACTTCGCGAGTCTATGACAGTAGTGCGAGTTATGAAATGGGAAGTCAGTCATTACAGGTATGGAAACAGGTAATCGCGAAGTATCAGAGTTCCATCACCACAATGATCCCCGCAGTTCAAACCGCTCTGTTTGACATGCCGTCTAGTCATTGCGATCCCCATAGGATTAATCCCTTTGCCTTACCAATTCAACCTGCGGAATTCTATCGCTTGCCCAGTCGTGACAGTGACGACGCTTGCATATATTTTGTGATCGATCTCACCTGCGAGACGCAATCACCCGTGTTACTGTATATAGGTGAAACAGGTCGTTCTCATAAGCGATGGAAAGGAATGCATGACTGCAAACGGTATCTCCTTAATTACCGTGAACTGCATACCACCCACAATCTTCAGACACAAGTTGTCATGACCTTTTGGTGGGATGCACCCTCAGCCACACGCCCTCGACAACAGCTAGAACGGATCTTGATCGAGAAATGGCGATCGCCATTTAATAAGGAAAACTGGAGATATTGGGGAACTCCTTTTATGAATTAGAGAGTCTGTAATTCTGTAATTACGTATCTCTCCGCAATGATTCAGGTAGCCTTAAACACCGCCATCTATAAGTACTTTATCTAAAAACACTAAGATTACTATGTCTTCTCAAAATCTAAACCCTAACCATGATGTGAATGAACTATGGTTTGCGAAATTTTTTATTGGCAGTATGGCATCGATCGCCTTATTAACTGTAGTTTTGTCTTTCTTGCCTTCATCACCAGCACTACGCAATTCACCACAAATTAAAAGTTCATTGTTGAATTTGCAAGCTATTTCTGTTGTTGTTTAATTTCTAAGAGTTACGATTTAATTTTCTTTAACTTTGAAAAAAACAGATTCAGTTTGTTCAGCAAGTTTTTCCCAAGCAAAGCGCTCTCTTAGTTCTGCTTGAGCATTTTGGACTAACGTTTGTGCGTACTCAGGATTTTGCAAAACCTCGATGATCCCGTCTGCTAAGGAATCAGCATCATTAACTCGTGTCACTGTGCCTGTAATTTTATGACGAACTACTTCTGGTAATCCGCCCGTATCAGAGACTACGAGCGGAATTCTGGCGGCAAAGCTCTCAAGGGCGACAATACCAAATGGCTCATACAAACTAGGAAATACTGCACAATTAGCAACCTTCTGAAATTTCCAAAAGTCAGCGTCAGCCATAAAGCCTGTAAATAAAACTTTGTGGTAGATCCCCAGATCCCAAGCTTGACGTTGTAGCAAAATCGAATAAGCGTCGCCAGTGCCGATAATTACTAGACGTACTTGATCATTCATTGCTGCAATCACCTTGGGCATGGCATTGAGCAAGATATAAATTCCTTTTTCATAGGTGATTCGTCCTACAAAATAGACGATCGCTTCATCAGGTTTGGCGTATCTCGCTCGAAGATCTTCAAAATCATGCTGATGCTCCGCAGTGATATTTAGCCAACGCTCAACACTTAGCCCGTTATAAACCACATCAGTTTTTTCGGCAGGACAATCGAGCGCTCGCTGTAATTCGCCGCGCATATACTCGGAACAGACAATTACTCGTTGGGATGCTTGAGTTAAGAGCATCTCCCTATGGTGGATATATCGTTGTGTATCGTTGTGAATCCCATTACATCGTCCATATTCTGTGGCGTGGATTGTGGTAACTAGCGGGATCGAAAATTCATTAGTAATGGCGATCGCAGTTTCTTCGACTAACCAGTCATGGGCATGGAGTAAATCCATCGAATTAACTGCCAAAAAACCTCTCGCAAAGTTCAGCATATTTCTATTCATTTGCCCAACCCATTGGAAAAAGTCGTTATTAACTCCAACGGGAATGCGGTATACATGAATGCCATCAACGATCGCTTCTAATGGCTCATTTTCGACAGCGACAGTGATTAGATGCACCTCATGACCGCGCTTAACAATTTCAGGATATAGCTCAGCTACGTGGCGAGAAATTCCTCCAATGATGCGTGGTGGAAATTCCCAAGCTAGAGCGAGAATACGCATGATGTTTGAGTGATATTTGTATTAATAAAAACGGCGGCTAAGGAAAGAATAAGAACTGAGTAATTAAGCTTAACTAACTATAGCAATTATGTATGTATAGGGATGTAGATCCTAAAAAGTAAAGTTAACCTAAAGATAGAGCTTTTTTACGGCTTATAGCTGTTATAGCGTTTATCAGTCTGGTGAAGTACGTGTTTGTTTCCCCACCTTCGGCGGGGAAACAAACACGTACTTCACCTCGCTTGCTTGAGAAACGATATAAACGTAAGAATCTACGAAAAAAAAGACTTTATCCAATCTGTATTCCTAGCGCGATCAGTAATTTTCGTTATGAAAAACCCAAATCGTTTTTTTGAAAGCCCGCCAACGGCGGGCTTTCAAAAAAACGATTTTTGTAATGAAAACTGCTGTAGCGCGATCGCTTCACAATTACTGACAATACTTTGCTATTAAACAAGCTCTAGTATTTTTGTTGAAACTGTTGCAGAGAAACAATTTTAACAAAAATACTGGGTTTACATTCAGCGTAAAGCGTTGTAATACTAAGAAATGGCTCAAGATATGCTAATCTCACTGCATAATTTGTGATACTTTTCATGACAACCGTGTGAATTGTGACAGGAGGCAGTTATGACAGAAAACAAAACTAAAGAAGTGATTGAGGGCGTTTCTAAGCAAGTTGGGCAGACTTGGACAAAAGTGCAGCCGCAATTGCAAGCGCTACTACTTAAACTTGTTAAAAGTTTGTTGCCTGCATTGCGTAACCTACAAGCAAAGCTCACCAAGTCAGATTTGATGGCAAAAGAAGGCGAAGACGCATCTGCCACAACCAGCACAGAAAAGCTTTCTAGCAACCCTACACTCAATAAAGCTTTAGAGATAGGAAAAGTACTTTCATCTAAGGCGATCGCTACTTTAATCGTTGCCCTAACGAAACTTCAACAGAGTCTTTCAGGAGACAGTACCTTAGATGCTACAGGTGAAGCCACAGGGCTACTTAATGCATCAACTGAAGTGGATTCCCCACTAGTAGCCCAAGTTAAGCAAGAGTTTGGTATTGCTTGGAAATTTGTCAAAGAGCAAGTCACACCAAAAGTTTTGTCGTTCTTACAAATTTCTGTAGACAAACTTGATCCGATCGCCACAAATATTTGGCAAAAAGTTTCGACAAAAGTGGCGGCAACCCCTTCTTTGGTCAATTCTTGGGAAAAGCTCCAAGAAAACGATGCTTGGAAAAAGACTGTAACTGCAACGGCTCCCATTTGGCGATCCATTAGTGGGATTGCAGTACAAGTTCCCCTCTCCGATGAGGTTAAACGGATTCTAGATAAGCGGGCTGGTACTGTGGCTTTGGTCACTTTGTTTTCCCTGTTGATCATTCTGAAGCCATCCCATGCGCTAAGTCAAAATGTTAAGAAGGTCTCAGATACCCCAGCACCTCTTAACAAACCAGTTAGCACTGTTGCGAAGAAGCAACCACCATCTGTCAATAAAGATTTAGTAAAACCAGAACGTGGTGACGCTCCGCTAACATCTGAACAAATTGCGATCGCCAAAATCCAAACTCAAGTTTCTGAAGTAGCCAAGCAGTATGGCGAATCTTTGTTTGGTTCGGTGCAGACTGACTTTAAGCGTGGACGATTAGTTGTGGCGCTCAATGACGAATGGTACAAGCTAGAGCCAAGTCAGCAAACTCAATTGGTGACAGATTTACAAAATCGTTCTCAGTCGCTGAATTTCAAGAAACTATTCGTGGCTGATGCCGAAAATCATCTGATTGCACGTACCCCTGTCACTGGTAACGAAGTAGTTATTTTGAGGCAATAATATAAACGGCGCAAAGCGCCGTTTACATTATGAGTTTTTATGGCAGAAGTAAAAGATCAGAGACATCCTCAATACACTAAAGATCGTCAAATCATAAATGAACTATTGGCGCAAACCACGCCAAGTAATCGCGATTATGTCGAGTTAGCTCGTTTGAGCATTCGCTATAAAGGATTTGTAGGGGCGCGAGATATTCAGGCTGATTTACTCAAAGTTCTCCATAATTGGCAGTTAACTGAGGAAGAATTATTTGTTAAAACCCGACAGATCCATGCGATCGGCAAGGTCTATATGGGGAGAGATGAAGGTCAAGACGACTGGGCTTAAAAAAAAGAGATGGAGTGCTTAGCGCTCTATCTCTTTTTTTAGGATTAATTCAAAATAGCAACGGTTATACTTAATAAAGTAGGTTCACCTTATTACTCGTAACCCATAACAAAAAATATCTAAGGTACAGATACAGCAAATTTCAATAGCTAAACCTATTATTTTGCGAAAGGTTGAGAGCATTTTTGAGAAGCCAATATACCTAATTTTGGGGCTAAAGGAAAATTCTCAAACAGGCTGTTAGTAGTTATTTTTTTGATTTCCTATGGGATGATTTTTATAAATATTCAATGTCTAATTTTGCCAATAGCCTGATCTCATCCCACGATTCACAATCATCACCCTCTCAAGTAAAGGTTTTGATAGTAGATAATAGTGAAAAAGATCGGTCAATTTATCGCCATTATATTCAAGCTGATGTCACCACTAACTATCAGATTTTAGAATCTGACAATATCAAAGAGGCTCTCATTCTTTGGCGATCGCATAATCCAGACATCATGTTGCTGGACTTTAATTTGTTGGATGGTAATGGAATCGATCTTTTAGAGATTATTAGCTCAGGGATTGTTGATCCTAAACTGCCAGTAATTATGTTGACTGGATATGAAGATGGAATTGCCGCAGCTAACGCGATCAAATTGGGAACTGCTGATTATCTGATTAAGGATGAGATTAGTGCTGTATCCCTGCGCCGATCTATGCACAGGTTGCTAGATCGGTTTACCTTATTTTATAAACTTCAGCGATCGCAACAACAAGAGGCTTTAATCTCTGAAATTTCTTTGCATGTTAGGCAGTCATTAGAACTTGATAAAATTTACGAAGCAATTGTGCAAGATGTCAAAAACTTTCTCAAGGCTGATCGCACGGTAATTTACAAATTTAATCCGAATATGAGCGGCACAATCGTCGCCGAAGCTGTTGATTCTCCTTGGGAGCCAAGTATCCACTGCAATATTATTGACACTTGTTTTCGTGATAACTTAGGCGGCGCATATCGACAGGGGAAAATTTTTGCTGCTAATGATATTTATAAAGCCAATTTAACTGATTGTCATATTCAATTGTTAGAACGCTTTCAAGTAAAAGCGAATTTAGTAGTTCCCATTCTTTTACCCGAACTACCTCAGTGCTTTGATGTTGACACTAATAATTCTTCATCACTGCTATGGGGGCTATTAGTTGTTCATCAATGTTCAACTACACGTAGTTGGGAAGATGTAGATTTACGACTACTTCAGCAATTATCAGTACAATTAGCGATCGCTATTCAACAAGCAGAATTATATCAAAACCTGCAAAATCTCAATTCTTCTTTAGAAGAAAAAGTACAACAACGTACTGATGAGTTAAGGCAGAACGAGCAACTTCTAAAGGTATCGTTTGATAATGCACCAGTGGGTATGGCAACACTTAGTGTAAAAGGAAGATTCTTAACCGTTAATAAAGATATTTGTAAGACCTATGGCTATTCTCCTGAAGAATTACTGCAAATCTCAGCTATTGATATCACTCATCCTGATTCTGTCGAGTTAACCTTAATGCATTTAGACAAACTATTAGTAGGAGAAATGGAAAGTACAATTCTAGAAAAACAATATATCCACAAAAATGGTGAAATAGTTGATGCGATCAGTCGTGTCAGCTTAATCCGAGATATTGATAATCGTCCTGTTCAGTTTGTAGTGAGTGTTGAGGATGTCACGGAGAGAAAACAAAATGAAGCAAAATTAGCTGCTGCGAGAGTTGCTGAAGCATCTAACAAAGCTAAAAGTGAATTTTTGGCAGCAATGAGTCATGAGATTCGCACGCCCATGAATGCTGTCATTGGTATGGCTGGACTCCTAAGCAATACACTGCTCTCTCCGCAACAACACCAATTTGTTGCGGGGATTCGTCAAGGGGGGCAAGTACTTCTATCCGTGATTAATAAAATTCTTGACTTCTCTCAAATTGAAGCAGGTACTATTGAATTAGAAGAACATCCCTTTGATTTACGAACTTGCATTGAAGAGATCCTCGATCTGATGTCATCACCTGCTGCTGAGAAATCTCTAGAACTATCGGCGCTAATCAATGTTGATGTACCGCAATGGATTATTAGTGACTCCACTTGTTTAAGACAGATTTTAGTTAACTTAATTGGTAATGCGATCAAATTTACGGAAAAGGGTGAAATAGCGATTACGGTAAGTTCCACTTTAATCGATTCATCCTCAAGTATATCTCAACTGAATTTTGAGGTACGCGATACAGGCATGGGAATTGATGCAGGCTCGATACATCGATTGTTTAAACCTTTTAGTCAAGCGGATAGTTCGATTACAAGGCAATATGGTGGCACTGGACTAGGATTAGCAATCAGTAAGCAGCTTTGTAAGCTTATGGGAGGAGATATTCAAGTTGAGAGTACCGTGGGGCAGGGGACAACTTTTCGCTTTTTTATCCGCGCTCAGGCGATCGCTGTAGAAACTCAAGCGATCGCCCCAGAACTAAATCAAAAAAAGGTGTTGATCGTCAACAGCAATGCCACAATTCAACAAGTGATACGAGTTTATACTCAAGAATGGGATATGGTTGGGCAACCTGCTCTATCTGAAGTGGAAGCATTACAATACTTGAGTTCTTCAGAATATGATGCTATTTTCATTGACCGTCATCTTCAATCAATAGATGGATTAGATTTAGCAAGAAATATTCAAGAACTATTCCCTACTTTACCAATTATTTTAATGACTTCAGTTGCAGATATTGATGTTCCTAATTCCATCAATTGTGCGGGATATTTAACCAAACCAATCACAGCATCTAAGCTTTATCAAGTATTTTCAAATCTATTTTTGCCTGATACTTCTCAATCAACTAACTCAGTCAATGTTTTTCAACTAAACAGTGATTTTGCTGGACGCTATCCTTTCCAAATTTTAATTGTTGAAGATAACTCTGTAAATCAGCAAATTCTTTTATTGATGCTAGAACGATTAGGATATAAGGGTGATGCAGTAGCAAATGGTTTGGAAGCAGTTAATGCTTTAGAAAGACAATCCTATGATTTAGTTTTTATGGATATACAAATGCCAGTCATGGATGGTTTGACAGCTTGTCAGCATATTCGACAGATGACAGGACGTAGTCCTTGGGTGATTGGACTTTCGGCAAATGCTTTTAGAGAATCTCGTGATATAGCTCTATCGGCGGGAATGAATGATTATCTTACCAAACCTCTCCAAATTGAAGATTTAATTACGACCCTTCAAAGAGTTTCGGAAAATTTACAATTAAATAAACCTCAGTCTGAGCAGCCTAAACTTGACCTGCAAAACCGAAACCTAGAACCAGCAGAACAATTACTTGAGTCATCAAAAGTAAAATTTAGTGATGTTGAGCAATCGATTACTACACCTAATGCCTATTTGCAACTATCAGCTTCTACATCTGGGCTTGCAGTAATTAATGCGTCAACCATAAACATGTTAGAGAAATGTATAAGCAAACAGGCTCTGACTGAAATTATTGCCTCTTACTTAACAGAATCGGGGAAATCGATCGCCAGAATGCGTCAAGCCTTAAACCAATTAGATTTTGCCGCAATCAGTTTTGAAAATCATTCACTTAGAGGAGGATGCGGTACATTAGGAGCCGATAGACTCGTTGCAATTTGTAAAGAATTAAGCAATCTTTGCAAATCGAGTAGTCATCCTAGGAAGGTCGAAACTTTAGATATGATACTTCAGAAGTTAGAGCTTGAGTTTGATAAAGTATCTCAATATCTGCAACAAAAAATTTCTTCTTAAGATGGCAAATAAATTTAGTCAAACCCGTAAAGTTGCGCCTCTCTGAGGCGCAACTTTACGGGTTTAGATTTGCTATTAATTATGTCTAATCCTTTCACACTGAAGGATTAGTAGTGTGGCGCTTTGCTCCGCACCGCTAATCTTTTAGTTTTAATGTCCATTTTTAGAAGCCACCTGTATCAGGACAAATTAAAACCCAAATAGTGTGAGGCGACGCTTCACGCCGCCTCACACTATTTGGGTTTTATGTTCTAACAAGAATGGCGATAGTTATACGTCGGTTACAACGCAAAGTGCTATATAGCGCTTTGCAAGTTTTGGTTACCCAAGAATCGAGTGGCGGCGCGGAGCGCCGCCACTCGATTCTTGGGTTTTATGTCCTAAGCAAAACTTGCTTTGCTATAGTTATGGACAGAATCGTAATATTTGTAAGTTTATCAAAGGTCTCAACTTATGTCAGCCGCAACCAAAAAATATCGATTAATTACCCGTAGTGACTTCGACGGTGTCGTTAGTGCGGTATTGCTTAAAGAACTTGATATGATCGATGAGATTCTATTCGTCCATCCGAAAGATGTCCAAGATGGAAAAGTCGAGGTGTGCGATCGCGATATTTTGACTAACTTGCCATATATAGAAGGCGCATATTTAGTCTTTGATCACCATACAAGTGAAACGATGCGAATTTATGATACCCCCGAAAATCATATTATCGAAGGAGAAGCTCCATCGGCGGCAAGAGTTGTTTATAACTACTATGGTGGCAAATTAAAGTTTCCCCAGATCTCGCAAGCAATGATGCAAGCAGTGGACAAATGCGATTCAGCACAGTTTAATATAGATGACATTCTCCATCCTCAGGGATGGGTATTATTGAGCTTTTTAATGGATTCGCGGACAGGTTTGGGGAGATTCCGTGAGTTTACGATTTCTAACTATGCCTTAATGATGGAACTAGTGGAGGCTTGTCGGGTCATGTCCATTGAACAAATTATGGAACTTCCGAATATTAAGGAGAGAGTGGAACTTTATTTTGTGCAGCAGGAGATCTTTAAGAGGCAGATTCAGCATTGTGCGGAAGTCCACGATAAATTGGTTATAGTGAACTTGCAGAAGGAAGAAACGATCTATGCGGGCAATCGTTTTATGGTATATGCTTTATATCCTGATTGCAATATCTCTATTCATCAGATGTGGGGAAGACAAAAACAGAATTCTGTTTTTGCAGTTGGCAAGTCAGTTCTCAATCGCACCTGTTCAATCAATATCGGTGAGTTGATGTTGAGGTATGAAGGTGGTGGACATGCTAATGCTGGTACTTGTCAGATTGATAACGAACAAGCAGAAGAAGTTAAACAGGAATTAATTGACGTTATTACCAGAAATAATGTGGCTCAACCAATGACGTTTCTCGAATAGATTTTAGAGCCTTGCTATACAAGGCTCTAAAACTTTTTATATAGCAAAGCAAGTTTTGCTTAGGATATAAAACCCAAGAATCGAGTGGCGGCGCGGAGCGCCGCCACTCGATTCTTGGGTTTTGGTTTGTACTAGCTAACTCTTTTTTTGCTATAGTGCTTTGCGCTTAAACCCGAACCAAGATATTTTTTGAAATTGTTGCTTTGCAACAATTTCAAAAAATATCTTGTATAGCTGTAGTCAAGTGTATTAGGACAAATCAAAACCCAAATAGTGTGAGGCGGCGCAAAGCGCCGCCTCACACTATTTGGGTTTTATGTCCTAACAAGAATGGCGACAGCTATAGTTCGTTTGATTTACCATAGCTGTAAAAATTTACTGATTCACGAAATTTTGTAGTTTGGAACGAAGGATGGAGAGCGCATTGGCTCGATGGCTTATTTTGGCTTTAACTTCTGGTGGAATTTCGCCAAAGGTCTGCTGAAACTCTGGTATTAAGAAAATCGGATCATATCCAAATCCATGATTACCACGGGGAGCATCGGCGATCGCCCCTTTGCAAACTCCTATTGCATCAGCAGCGATCGCGCCATCGGGTGAGGCGATCGCGATCGCGCAAACAAATTGAGCTTCACGATTAGAGTGATGACTAAGTTCAGATAAAACTCGATTAATGCGATCGCTATCTGTGTCAGCATACCTAGCAGAAAGTACTCCTGGAGCGTCATTAAGAGCTATTACTTCCAGTCCAGAGTCATCAGCGATCGCCCATTCGCCTGTAGCGATCGCCACTTGAGAAGCTTTGAGATGAGCGTTCTCAATAAAAGTTGTACCTGTTTCTTCGACATCAATACTGTCAGGTTTGAGAATCAGTGTTACGCCTAGGTCTGCTAAATAAGCACGAAATTCTTCTATTTTGCCCGCATTTCCGCTGGCAATTACTAATTTTTGCAGTTGAGTTGACATATCAGACATTTGTTAAACCATCATTGCTATGGGAATCATATATGATTCCCATAGCAATGATGCTATAAATTGTCTTGCTATAGCAACGCAAGATGTTGCGATTGTGGCTATGGATTTACTCCAAGGAAGAAATCAGACTGAAAGCGATCGCTTGTTTCGGAGTAGACAAAAACTGCACCTCCAAGTCGATCAATTGCCTTTTGGATTTCGGCGGGAATTACTGGTTGCGATGACTTGTCTTGACTTGGTGGAATATCAGAATCAGGTGCGAACAAGAGAAACCCCAAAGTCGCGACTTGTTTAGCGATCGCATTAGCATTGAGATAAAAATAGCCAAAGTTTGGTTGGGGCATATCGGCGATCGCATCGCGAAACATCTCTGACTGCGCGAGGGCAGGCTTAGGAATTGGAATAAAAGCCGATGCAGTATTTGCACCCAAGGTCAACATTAAAGTCTGGCGATCGCGCCAGCCATAGGCAAAAATGCTTTGAGTTTTACCAGCAACTTGATTATCAGGAACCTCAAAGCTGGTTAGTAAAGTAGCCCCTACCTGACGCTTTTTCAATTGGAGAATATTTTCATCCATCTCCGTAAATCCAGTAAAAAATTTGGCTAATTTGGCAAGAGTTGCATTAGCCGCTTCAGGATTGGATGTACGAATTAACGCTCCTATGGTCAAATCAACACCAATCTCTTTAAAAGGAGAATGTTCGCTTGGAAACACAACAACTGCATATTCTCCATCCATCCAAGAGATAATATCTTTCTCAATGTCGAGATCTAATCCATCACCAGCAATCAAAGGAAACAAGGAAGAAAGCATTCTCACTCCTTCAACAAAAATTTTGTAGGAAGGTTGCATTTTTGACTCTTCCACAAACCATTGCCATTGACGATTGAGATTGCGGCTGGTGATTGCTCCATAGAGATTGGAGGGCAGGTAAGACAGGAGGCGATCGCGAGTTTGGGTATCTTTGGGTAGAGGCGATCGTACTTCTGAAAAATAACTATTGCTTTGACTACGAATACCTTTGGGCGTTACCCATGTAAATAGATCAAAACTGCTGTACTGCCCCAACGTGTATTTTAAGCCTTCAATATATTCTGCTCGACTAAATCCCGGAATTTCCGAAGTCTCAGGCAGATCCGCAGCCACAAGCTCACTAATTTGACCTAGCCCTTTAAAATCACCGTAACCTGCAATCAGAGATCGATTCCATAGAGGATTATTGAGCGATCGCAAAAACAAGGGATGATTAGCGAGAGGTGCTACTTTCAGTTCAGAAGTTTCAACTGATGTATCAATTATTTTCTGGATTGCTTGGCGATTGGTAGAAATCACGGCTACTCCACTGGGCAACTTGGCGATCGCGAAGCGTTTTAAGCTGAAATCAGGATCGCTAGGTACAATTGGTTCTTCTTCAGAATCAGCATCTTCTTCTTGATCATCTGGATCAGGCGCATTATCTTGTTTATTGCTTAACAAAGATTTCAATGTGATTGCTGGTTTTTTCTGAGATAGAACTGGTTTCTTATCTCCAATAGATTCTTCTTCGAGTTGCCATTCCAGAATTTTGACATTTTGATACAGAGTTTCTGTTGGTTTTGGCAAATCGAGACTTTTTAACTTAGTCAGAAAAAGCTCAAATTTTTGTCCATCTGTAACTGGAGATAAAGCTGTAAAAGTTAATTCCAGTTCGTCCTCGGTATTGGCTGAAAAGGCGATCGCCATTTCTTTGCCCAGCCAAGGTTGGATATCTTTGGCTATGGAAATTTGGGGGGATTGACTGAAAAAGGTCAACAACTGGTCAAGTGCAGAAATTGGATCGACAGTTTGAGATTTACTCACCACATTCCAAGAGTCTGGATTCAGATCAACCACAACTAATCCGATTACATCTATAGGAATCTGCTTGGCAAGATTAAGAGAACGTTGAGCGAATTGACTAGATGCAGGATTCTGGATATTTCCAGCAGCAACAGTACTTAGATAGTTCGTTGATTTGGAACTAACAGATACATCTTTAATGGAATTAGCGATCGCAGGCAAAGCTGAAGTACTAGCACTAATCGCCAAAATCGTGGCAAACAAACTCCTCACAGAAGTAACCCTCTTTAAAGTAAACGGTAAAATTTTGCTATGAGAATGTGGGGTACTTAGCACCGCTCATTCTCATTAAGATGATTAATTAATATTACAGCTAGCAATCTTCGCTAAAAGAGCAGCATACTGAGCTTGAAACTCTTTAGCTTTAGAATCCTTGGACTGATGCCATGATGCTAACCAAAGTGGGGTGGGGAAATGTCCATCAGGAGCGGTTTGAGGGGAAGTTGCATTAGACGCAATCCAAGTTCCGTTTTGTCGCCACCCAACACAATCGCTAAAGACTTGCCAACCTTTCATCGCTTTATCTTCTTCGATGACAGCGCCAAAAATCTTACTCACTTCATCGGCTGAAGTATTTTCCGAAGCAATGTTAGCCGCTTTGGTAGTCTGTGAGGAAGCCGTTTTGGGTGCTGGTGACTTACTGGTAAAATTGGCTGGGAGTAATTGCAATAACTGCGGTGATGCTTTAATTTGATCAGCTTTCTGCGCTAAAACTTGCTCCTGAGATTGTTTGATTTCTTTGATGAGAATTGGTGCAAGGGTGCGAAATTGATTGTTGGGATTGGATACGGCTATGTTTACCGATTCCATCAACACTGACCAAGGTGCTAAACCAAAGCGATCGCCAATTTGCTGTAGCTGAGTACAAATTGTTGCGAGATTTTGGCGACTGCGAGGACTATCAGGCTGCTTAAATAACTCCAGCATATTTCGCAACTTGAGCGGTACTTCCGACTGAAATGCGGTCAACATGACTTTTGTATCAATTTTTGTCCCGCCATCTAGAGCATCACCTTGGGTTTCTTTGCCTGAAATTAAATTTTGAAGATGATTTTTGAGATTTGCAAAGATTTGATCAGAACCCGCCATTACGTTATCAACAGCGTCTTTGGTTAACCCATAAGGACTTTGCAAATGTTCAACCAGCTCTTGTAACTTGTCAAAAGCTTGTAAAAAAAGTGTCTGTAAATCTTGATCGACTTGAAAATTAGTATTCTCTCGCATAACTTTGAAATAGTCTTCAAAGTTATGGGCCACATGTTGAATGCTACTAAATCCCAGCATGGCAGCCCCACCCTTAATTGAGTGGGCTGCCCGAAATATTTCATTTACCGCTTCAGAGTTGCCCATCAGTGATTGCAAATTGAGCAGTCCTGATTCAATTGTTTGGAGATGTTCTTTAGCCTCCTCAATGAAATAGCCTGTAATCTGCTTTTGCTTATCCTGATCCATGACACTAACCCCTTATGATTTGCCTTATGAATTGATTATGAAATTGCTAAGTATCTGTACAAAATAAATTACCCAAACCCGTGGAGTTACATCCCTGAGAGTTGCAACTTTATAGGTTTTGATTGGTAATTAATTATGTCCATGCGCTTACCCCAGAATTGATGACATATAGATCTGATTTTGAGCGCTGAATCCATAGCGACCCTTACTATGCTGCCGCCACAGGTTATCAATGATTTGCAAGTCATCACAGGAAATTTGTTTAATTTCCTCAGCCGTCAACACCGAACCAATATTTTTACGTGCGGCTTGACACATCACATTCCATGTTTCTTGATTTGCTTCTTGCCATTTACCATTGGATAGCAAAGCCCTTAACTTAGTATAGTCAACGCCTGTACTAGAAGTGAGTGATTGTAATTGAGTAGATGGCTCACCACTGGCGATCGCTAATCCTTTTTGAGGACGACGAAACCGTAAAGTCATGGCTCCATTGCTTTGACCATCACCCAATAAAATGGCTTCGCCTGTATCGGTGAGCTTGATTGAAATCTCGACCTCATCTAGCGCTAACCCATTGGCATGACTTGACGTGCTGTCTGTAGCGAGTTGCTGTACCAAGCTGGCAAGTCTTTGAATGCTGTCTTTAATCTTCGTGGTGCTGATCGATTTGATCGACTCACCATTGGCGCGATCGCCATTTCCCACAAATTCAATTAGTATTTCTTCGCTATCCATGACATCCTTGTTTGGGCTAATTGCCAGATATTTAAGACAATCTCTGCGTAAATTTTAAGAAGAAATCGCCTCAGAACTATGAATATCTGACTCTCTGTTTAAGTTATTGGTTGAATTGCTATCTAAAGTGTTACTTAGAGAATTATTTAAATTATTGTCTTTATCGTTGCTCTTGTCATTAGCACTATTGCTAGGAATATTACTTGAACCATTACTAGAACCGTTAGTTATAGCTGTATAAGTATTATTCGCAATAGGTACAGTCGATTTAGTCGCTGTAATTCTAGCAGTAATCGCTCGTTTTGTTAGTGCTGTATTGTAGGCTGTGGTAATCGCCAGCCGATCCACCATCCCAATTACCCGTTTAGGCTGGTGGCGATCGACCACAGGCATCTGTCGCAAGTCCCTAGTTGCCATGCGTTTTAGAGCTTCAGCCAGAGATTCATCGGCAAATGTACAGATTACTTCACTGGTGCAAATATTCTGTACCGTCATGTCTTCAAGGGGGCGATCAGTTGCAGGTGCTGATAGCAAGCGTTTTAGATCTTGAGTGGTCAGAATCCCTTGCAAGTGGTTAATTTCATCTAATACTAAGGCGCTATGGTGGTAGCCACTGGTGATAAATTGGGCGGCTTGCATCAGGGGCATTGAATATTTAACCGAAGCGGGATTGAGGGTCATGACTTCGGCAATTTTGATTTTTTCAAGGACTTCGATATCAGCGGGTAGCCCAGACCATTGCATGATCATCCGATCTGCGGATTTTGATGAATCAATTTGGTGGTCAAGTACCCATGCACAAAGTCCTACGGCTGCCATCAATGGTAAAACGATGCGGTAGTCGCGAGTCATTTCAAATAGCAGCAATACAGATGTTAAGGGGGCGCGAACAGTCCCTGCCAAAACTGCCGCCATTCCCACAAGAGCATAGGCAGGCGAAGCAGCGATCGGGATTGAAGCAGGTAAAAAACTAGCGATCGCCTGACCATATAAACTACCTAGCACCGCGCCCAAGAAAATCGAAGGTGCAAAAATGCCACCGACAAAACCACTCGCAGAACTAATTGCCGTCAATAAAAGTTTAACTACCAACAAAATTGCTAATAGCGGAATCGTGAACGGTGTATCTTGCAAGATCGATTCCACAGTTTCGTAACCAATCCCAATTACTTCAGGAAAAGTTAAGGCAATCAGTCCGACACATAGTCCACCAATCAGTAATTTGATTGGCATCGATAGCTTTTGCATAAATGGGGCGATCTCCCATTCTCCAGCAAAAAATTTCTTCGCTTGTTTAATTGCGCGAGTAAACATCAGGGCGACAACACTAGCCAGTACCCCTAATCCAAGGTATAGAGGCAATTCCCAGTAGCTGCGTACTTCGTAGACAGGCAGGCTAAAAGCTGGACGTTCGCCCAGACTAATCTGGGAAACTAACGCCGAAATGACCGAGGCAATAACGACAACGCTAACATCGGAGTTAGGGCTAGATTTATCGGTGCGATATGAATCACGTAGCAAGACTTCAAGGGCAAAAAATACACCTGCGATCGGTGCATTAAATCCTGCCGCCAATCCTGCTGCTCCCCCTGCTCCTATTAGTAGCCGAATGCGCTCGCTGGAAAATTGCAGCATTTGACCAAGTAAAGAGCCAATATTGCTCCCTAGTTCAACGCTTGGTCCCTCAGGTCCAAGAGAAGCGCCTGCGCCCAGTGAAAGAGCCGCCGCTACAGTTTTTAGGGGGACTTGCGAATAGGAAAGCCCTAGCTCTCGGCTAGAAGTCTTCGCTTCTGCTTGATCTAACTTATCTAATCTGAAGCGTACAAGGCTTACAACTAGCGCTCCAATCATCGGAATAAAGACGATCGCCCAATGCCAATGGTTACTGATAACTACGGCGATCTTGTGCCAATAGAGTTCTTGGGTAAATAAGATCAGCTTGCGGAATAGGGTTACACCAGTGCCACTGATTAAACCCACTGCGATCGCCGAAACAAGCATAACCGTCTCCGCAGATGGCTGAAGACGGTTTAGAACGGTCACCAATAGGCGGGAAAGCGACATGGTGGAGAACTCATGGAAAGGAGTAATTGGAGCTAGAGAAATTCAGTGGTTGACCCAGACTGGAGTAGATAAATACTTAAGTCCAAGGGGATTATTGGAGAGATCATTCTAAATTTTCTGCATCGAGATGCTCAGAAAACTCTACAGTTGCCTCTGATTCTGCCCTCGTTCCTGATTCAGAATTAGACAAGTCACGATCGCTTTCAGAATTCACTACGGCAACTAAGTCGATTTGTTGGCGATAATAATCTACCCCTTTGACTTGTACTTCTACGCGATCGCCCAAACAATATTGGCGACCACTACGACGACCAACGAGTAAAGTTGAAGCTCTCGCTCTACCTTTGCCATTAATCAAGGGGAACTCGTACCAATCATCCTTAAGAGAACTGACATGAACTAAGCCTTCAACCAAGAGAGACTCAATCTCTACAAAAAATCCATAGGACTGAACGCTGGTGATGATGCCATAGAAATTCCCGCCTGTGTGCGATCTCATAAATTCTGCTTTACGCAATCCATCAAGATCAGAGATTGAACGGTGATACAAAGCATCAGCTTGATTGAGCTTTGGCACAATGGCTTCCAAATCTTCAATTAACTGCCGCTCTGTTTCAGGTGGTAAAACACTCCAATTTACCTGACCATGGGCGCTAGAACTGCGAAGGTTGACATCATCCTTAATCCTGATGCTGCGGCGATCGCGTCCTTCTTCAAATACAGTATGTAAAATGCGTTGGATTAGTAAATCGCCATAGTGATTTTGTGGAAACACGCCATGCACATAGGGCTGGTTAATTAAGCCTAGTCCAAAGTGAAGTGACGGCGAAAGCACATACTCGTTAGTCTTAAACATCGACATCAGTAGATACTTGAGAATATCGCGAGTTGCGTCTTGTTCTAGCTGATTTACCTGTGTCAAAATCTGATGCAAATCCGCAATTTGAATCTGTTCAGGTGTTTCTAATTGCGCCGAAATCCCCATGCTCTCTAATAGCTTTGCCCAGTCATCAACCTTACCTTGATCAGGAGGAATCTGTCGCAAATAAATACTTGGAATTGATAAAGACTGAAGATGCGAAGCGATCGCTTTATTTGCCAAAATCATTACTTCTGTAACCTTGCCAGAAATCTGCAAAGTTAAGGGAACTACTGTCAAACCGCGTACTCCCTCATCCGCCTCTTGAGAAGGAATCTGTGGCAATACCAGTCTGATCGCATTAGATTGCTCTTGCAGCAAGGCTCCTACTTTGGCAATTAGATGTACTAACTCTTCTACTTCTGTATCAATTTCTTGACTAGGTGCATCCTCATCAACTGTTACTTTCCCATCAAGAATTTGTTGCGCTCTCTGATAACTCAAGTTCGCTCGAACTAATACTGCTGAAGGCTGAATCTCGAAAGAAAGCATATTTCCTTCATGATCCAATTTAATCAACACCGACATTGTGAGATATTCGGGCTGATTAAACACATTCATCTCAGGCAGCATTGGCAAAATGGTGTCACCCAAGAAAAATGACCGCAGACGCTTCTGAGCTTCCAAATCCAAAGGTGAACCCGCCGTCACATAGGTTGCTACATCAGGAATATGTACTCCCAATTCCCAGCCAGTATCGACCTCTGTGATCGAAATTGCTGAGGCATTACCAATTCTGACGGTTAGGGTCTTGCGTAAATCAAGACGATGTTTGAGGTCAGCTTTTCGTACACCCCTAGGTAAACTAGCTGCGGCTGTCAAAGCCTTGGCACTAAATCTTCTAGGCAAATTATGTTTGCAACATACCAGATCAATATCATTAGTTGATTCGGCATCATCACCCAAAATCTGCAAAATGCGTCCTAAAGGTAAGTGATTACCTAAGGAAAATCTCACCATTTCTAAATGCACGAGTTTGCCATTTGCCACACTGAGATCGGGCGTTTCCTCGTCTGGTATTAGCTCTACTTCAAACAATAGGCGATCATCTAGCGGTACGGCTCGATAACTATCATCCGTAAATTTCACGGTTGAAAGTAACGTTGGATTCGATCGCTCAAGGATCAACCGTACTTCACCCTCAGGTGATCGCCGTCTTACTCCATCTTTGGTCACCCTCACTAACACGCGATCGCCATTCCAAGCATTGCTTAAACGGCTTTCGCGCACATAGATATCTTCCGCACCCTCGACATCTTGGATCGCAAAGCAAAAACCTTTACTTGAACAACGCAGGCGACCTTCCACCAGACCTTCTTCTTGGATGCGGCGGTATCGTCCTTTGTCTTTTTCAAGAATACCGATTTTTTCAAGCGCATCTAGGGCAACTTGGAGCCGACGAACGCTTTTGTTGTCATCACCGATCCCAAGTTTTTTTTCGATCGCTTTGGGCGTAACTAGCTTGTCATCAGAGAAATTGTCTAACAGTTGATTAATCGAGAATTCCATGAGGCGAAGGTCGAACGATTGTTTAAGGTGAGCAAATTAGAGCAAACGAGGGGTAACAGCAAAGTAGAGAGCTACTTATAAACACAAACTAGAAGCAAACATCAACATCACAAATCAACGACAGTCAAGATTTCGACGATTAGCACAGACAAATAACTTCGATAGATTCGACTTATCAAAACGAAACTGTGGAAGTTAATCTATCTTCTTAGAGACGATCTTGATACTCTGCGATGTTACTACGGACTCAATATCAGGATAGTGAAATATGGATCGAAACGCATATATTCTCATCCCGAATTGCATCCCCTTCAGAAGCTTTAATTATTTCTGGAGGGATTTTAGCTATAGCTTTTTTATATATGCTTATAGAACTCAGGTAACTTACGAATTTGCAAAGTTAGCTTGTATAGTGTTCCCCTGCTATTCCTATTTTAGCCCAATTGCTCCAGCAAATATTTTGGATCTGGACTTTAATTTAATGTGATTTCAGCGTAAGCTACAAAATTTCAAAACCAAGGCAGCAAAATCTGCTTTTACTGTCTTGGCTCTTAGAAGGATCTAGCGGCGCTAAACCTTCCTAGGAGACAGTTTGAAGTTATCCCGCCCAGAGGTTTTGAAATTCTACTCTAGATATTCCTATGCACCATCCTTCGCTATTTGATGCATTTGTTTTTTAGGTTTGTTGCAAACGCATTAAAGCTTTTGAGCATAAATACATAATCTGAGCATAAATACATGGTTAATGTGTTGAGCAACACTTAACTTTGTGCTGCTATTATTGCTACATTATTTCCACACAGATATTTAAGCTGTTATGTTGTGAGGAATAGTAACAAATGTCTAAATTTTCTAAGAAAAACTACAGCGTAGTAATTTCTGCTGCTGTTGCTGCATCTGCCTTAATTAGCGGTGCTGCTAATGCTCAAGCTTCCCAAGATTCTCAAGTAATCCGCTCCGTAACTACTGACAGCTTGGTTCGTCCCAGTGCTGTTGCCCAAAATGTAACTTCAGTATCTCAACTTAGCGATGTTCGCCCTACTGACTGGGCTTTCACCGCATTGCAATCCTTGGTAGAGCGCTACGGTTGTATCGCTGGCTATCCTGACAGCACTTTCCGTGGCAGACAAGCAACCAGCCGTTATGAATTTGCTGCTGGTTTGAATGCTTGCTTAGACAAGATCAACGAAATTATCTCCGCAGGTTTAGCTGATAAGGTCAGCAAAGAAGACCTAGCCACCTTGCAAAAGCTTCAAGAAGAGTTTGCTGCTGAACTAGCAACCCTTCGTGGTCGTGTTGATGCTCTTGATGCTAAGACTGCTAAGCTCGAAGCTCAGCAATTCTCGACAACTACCAAGCTACGTGGCGAAGCAATCTTCGGTCTTACTGCTGCGTCTGATGGTCTTAATGATGCCCCTACCGCTACTAGCGACTTTACAGACAGAACCAACACAATTTTTAGCTACCGTGTTCGTCTCAATTTAGATACAAGCTTTACTGGTAAGGACTTGCTAAGAACTCGCTTGCAAGCAAGCAATACTCCTAATCTAAATACTGACGGTGCAGCTTTTGCATCTGGACTTGGCAGTGGAAATAGCACTAGATTGTCCTATGAAAGTGGCACACCAAATAACAGCTTTGAAATCAATCGTTTGTTCTATCGTTTCCCAGTTGGCGATAACATTACTGCTTATGTTGCACCAATCGGCGCTCCTGAAGATGTCATCAGCCCTCTTAACCCTCTCGAAAGTGACTCTCAAGGTACAATCTCTCGCTTTGGTCGTTTCAATCCTCTGATCCGCATTGCATCTAGTAGTCGTACTAGTGGCTTGGCTGTTGCTGGTTTGAACTTCAAGTTTAGCGATAAGGTTTCCCTTGAACTTGCATACACTGCATCGAATGCCGCTCTAGCATCTGGACAAGGTGGTGTAACTGGTGGTGACACCAAGATTGCTGCTCAGTTTGTATTCAAGCCTGCTGATGTATTAACTCTCGGCGTTGGTTACGCTAATGCCTATACTTTTGGTAACACTCTTGCTTCTGGTCTAAATGGTGATTCTATTGGAGCATCTGCTGTTAACGCTGCTGGGATTAGTGGTATTAGAAGTAATACCGTAGTTGGCAGTTTAGTTTGGGATATTACCAAGAAGTTTACCTTCAATACTTGGGGTGCTTGGACTTTTGCTGATACAACTGGTGCAACTACCGCATCAACAACCTTTACTAGCTGGATGGCTGCATTGTCTAGCAAGGACTTGTTTACCGAAGGCGACCTAGCTGCTGTGATGTTTGGTCAACCACTTTACAGAAGTAGTGTTGGTGGCGTTGCAACTGGCAGCACCGATACTCCTTATCACTTGGAAGCTCTATATCGTTTCCGTGTTTCCAAGAATATCAGCATTACTCCTGGTGTTTACTTTGTATTCAACCCAGGCAGTACCAATGCTAACGGTACTGCAACTGTTGGTGTAATTCGTACCACTTTCTCCTTCTAAGATTTGGTGTTGTCTTACTAAAAAGGAGAGGCGCTCTGCGCCTCTCCTTTTTAATTTTTAAAATAATATATAGTTAAGTGTGATGCGCCTTAGTTGGAGTTGTAGCAATGACTGTACTATACGAGCAGGATTATGGACTCTGGGCAGAACAGATGGCTGATTTGTTGTCGGCGGGTCGGTTCGCCGAGTTGGATATCGATAATTTGGTAGAAGAGGTACGCGATTTATCCAAGCGAGAACGCGATCGCTTATTGAGCAGCCTACGCTTGATTGTGCATTATTTGCTTAAGTGGGACTATCAGCCACAGCTTAGATCGAAAAGTTGGCAGATAACTATTCAACGAGAACGACTTCAAATCATTCGTTATTTAAAAGATAGTCCCAGCCTAAAGCGTTATCTGACCGATGAGTGGCTAGACGAAACTTATGTGGTATCTAGTTTAAATGCACAAAAAGAAACAGATTTAGAATTTCCAGTCGATTGTCCTTACTCTATTGAGGATGTATTGGAACGTCCAATTAATTTAGTCTAAGGCCAATTTAAAAAACAAAGGGGAGTTGCTGCGCTTCGTGCTGCAACTCCCCTTTGTTTTAACTGCACATCAAGCTAGAAATGATCGCGTGGCTTCAGAAACTTGGGGCATTGGATCGTTGACAAGTTTTTCCAGAGCTGCTCTGGCTTCAGTACCGCCAAGCTGTGACAGAGACTGGGCAACTCGATGTCGGATTTGCCAATCGGGATCTTCGACAAGGGGCAACAGAAGAGCCACCGAGGCGGGATTGCCTAAATCACCGAGGGAGCCGATCGCAGCAATTTTGACTAGCTCATTGGGACTTTGTAATGCTTCAGCTAGTAAATCAAAGCCTTGAGGATCACCTAGCTCACCGATCGCAGCCACAATACTAAATTGAAACATCCAATCGTTAGTGGACTCGTAAGATTTTTTTAGTAAATCAAAGGCTTGGGTAAGTTGTAGAGAACCAAGCGAAGCGGCGGCGGCGGCGCGCACATCAATTTCAGGATCGAGCGATAAACGATCGCTTAAAATTGCTAAGGATTTTTCTAAATCAACCGTGCCGACTGTGCCAAGTTGACTAACGGCATCATAACGAATACGTGCATAGGAGTCGATCGCCGCGATCGAGAGTAAAGTAAATCTCTCAGAAATGGGAAGAGAGCGACTAGCATGAAGGGCTTTCATCCGAATACCCATATCATCTATAGCTAGTTGCTCTCTTAAGGTTTCAAACTGAGTTTCTGATGTTTCGCTCACAAGAAAATCTCGCAATTAATACGCTAACGTTTCTAGTGTCTCACGTAAGTAGCTACGCACGAGATCATCAAGAACGCTTTCTTGTACTACTAAAACATCTTTGGGATCGCCCTTGGGATCACCATTTCGAGATCGCTGCCACTTATCAAATCCTGAACTGGTAGCGATCGCTTGTTTGAGATGACTCCAGACTTTAGGATCTTTGGCAGCTTCATGTAAAGGGAGAGCCAAGTCATTCGCTGTTGAGGATAAGTTCATAGACATTTCCTAAGCTTATATAGAAATTACCAGATGTGCTAAAAGCGCAATTAGTTAAGAATAAACCAATTAAAGAGCATAATTAGCTCAATAATGTTTATCCTATCACTTCAATAAACAAGCCATAGACCTAGAATTAAATGTATATCTACAGATATAAATCAATCATCTAAATCATTATGACTACTTCAAATCCTTTTGTTGATCCAAATATTGCATCGCAGGCTACAGAACTAAATCCAAACTATGCAATACCTGTTGTACTTGTGTTGGCAGGAGTACCACTTATTTGGGTTCAACCAATTGCTGCGGGTGTAGTTGCAATTTTTGGATTGTTTCTAGTTTATCAAGCAGCGACGATTCGGTTAGTATTTACCGCGACAGATTTAGAGGTTTATCGATCGCAAGAAAAGTTCCGTACTTTCCCTTATCAAGAGTGGCAAGATTGGAAAGTATTTTGGTTTGCTTTTCCAATTTTGTTTTATTTCAAAGAAGTAAAAAGTATTCATTTCTTGCCAGTTTTATTTGATGCAAGAATGCTGAAAACTTGTTTAGAAAAAAATATTCCTTTGAAAAAGTCGTAGCAAGTAAGGAGGGCATTGCCCTCCTTACTACTAATTAATATAGTCGTACAGAAATATTTGTAAAAGCAGCGCTTCGCGCCGCTTTTACAAATATTTCTGGGTTTTAAGTCAGCGTAAAGCGCTGTATTGGCAATTTGTATGAATTACTTTTTAGGTATTGATTTTGGGACTTCGGGCGTGAGGGCGATCGCCATTAATGCAAGTAACGAAATTGACGTAATCTCTCGTGCTGAATATGACATTCGTGATTGCGAAACATGGCAATTAGCGCTTTATGAAGTAATTACTAGTTTGCCTCAGAAAATTAGGCAAAATACTAAAAAAATAGTTGTCGATGGCACTTCCTCTACTGTTTTGATTTGCGATCGTACTGGTAAGGCGATCGCTGCACCACTGATCTATAGCGATACCTGTGAGTCTGAAGTTTTAGAGCAAGTCAAAAAAATCGCCCCAGCAAAGCATTCAGTTTGTAGTGCAACTTCCAGTTTTGCTAAATTAATTTCATTCCTTGCCAGAGCAGAGATTCAAGATTCATTTACAAGCCAAGTGCGATCGCTTTATTTTTTGCATCAAGCTGATTGGCTGGGTTATTTACTCCATGGTAAATTGGGCGTGAGTGATTATCACAATGCGCTCAAGTTAGGATACGATCCTCAGCTTCTGCAATATCCTGATTGGTTACAGTCATGGTTACTCAATAATCCTGCGGTAGTTTTGCCTGAAGTTTTTGCACCAAGTAAAACTGTAGGGATGGTTAATAAGACGATCGCCTTAAAATTAAATTTGCCTTTAGATTGTGCGATCGGTGCGGGAACGACTGATAGTAATGCTGCTTTTTTATCTAGTGTTGGTACGGCGACTCCTGCCATAGGGACAGCAGTGACCTCTCTCGGTTCAACGATGGTGCTAAAAGTTTTAAGCGATCGCCCCATTAATGAACCCAGTTACGGGATTTATAGTCATCGGTTTGAGCATCGAGAATTAGGGTGTTTGTGGCTAGTTGGTGGGGCTTCCAATGTTGGTGGGGCTGTATTGCGACAATTTTTTACAGATTCAGAGTTACAAGAGTTTAGCGATCGCATTGATCCACATATTGCTAGTTCATTGGATTACTATCCTCTAACCAAAATAGGCGATCGGTTTCCGATTAATGATCCTCATCTTGCGCCAAGACTAGAACCACGTCCTGATGATCCCGTTGAGTTTTTGCATGGATTGCTCGAAAGTATGGCAAGAATTGAGGCAAAGGGCTATCAAATCTTGCAAAAATTAGGCGCTTCACCAATTCAGCGAATTTATACCGCAGGGGGTGGGGCAAAAAATACACTATGGATAAAAATACGCGATCGCCATTTACAGATCTCGATGCAACAGTCTCAGCAAACTGAAGCAGCCTATGGGGCTGCATTATACGCCGCAAGTAGAACTTATAACCCAAACCCAAATAAGTGAAGGCGGCACTTCGTGCCGCCTTCATTTATTTGGGTTTGAGCAACACTTTCATTGAGATAGTAGCAATTCTCAATTAAACCAAACTACAAATCCAAATAAATTACTACCGAAAGCGTTAACCATCATATTCCAAACGTTCATATCGGTAACCTTTCCTTTTTCTAAATAGGGAGTAGCGGCTGTTCCTTGTATCCAAGATCCCAAATCAAAAGTGCGTGGCTCTGTAAAAATTCTGGCAAAATCAATGCTGAGCTTCTCATCACGCCAGAAAGGTAAATTCTTCTTGCCGTCAAGAATTG
Source organism: Phormidium tenue FACHB-1050 (assembly GCF_014696925.1). Taxonomy (GTDB): domain Bacteria; phylum Cyanobacteriota; class Cyanobacteriia; order Pseudanabaenales; family Pseudanabaenaceae; genus Pseudanabaena. The sequence continues at coordinate 170,387 of NZ_JACJQY010000003.1, forward strand.
CGGTGATTTCATCAAGAGCGGCTAGCCAAGATTTCACCATTTCATCTGTAACCCGAACTTGAGGAATTGCAGAAGTCTGCTTAGGATTGGGAATCCATTCGCGATCGCTATCCGTTTCTGCCAAAATTGACTTCCATGATTCACGACTGAGACTAATTACTGATTTCATATGATTGAGAATAGTCGTCATCCTTTGTGGTTCCACTAAAGGAAATTTGGCAAGATGAACTGCTGAAAGCAAATCGAGAATCTCAAAGAAACTGTAGCTATAGTCTTCAGGAGATTTTCTGCGCGTCGTGAGCAAAAATTTATGGGGCGTATCTACATCTTGGAAAAATAAGTGAGCGCAAGCAGCAAATAACTCACGACTATCATAAGCCCGTAAAAACTCACTAATTGCTCCTAAGACATGGGTATAGCCCTGTAACCACAAAGCATCAGCACGATCAAAAGCGATTAAAAACTGTTGGGCATCTTTTTCGGTAACGTTTGCACCAGTCACAGAATTAAAAATCTGCCATAGCATTTCCTTGTCATCTGCTTTGCCATTGCCATCAAAATCTAAACGAATTAAGCCTAAGCGCAGGGCAAGTTTAAGATTTTGATCTTTAATTGGTTCGAGGGTAGTCCGTACAGTAGCAAGATCATTAATCCAAGTCTGAAAAACCTGCTGGAGTCCGTCGTAAGTTAAAGTTTGTGGTTTGGGGTTTTGAGGTACTGGCAAGCGTAAAAAAGGGATCGATCCACTTACGGGATTTTGAATCAGTCCATAACGATAGAGCGACTGCATTAACCGTTCAGTACCACTCATAAATTGGATTACGCCCAACCCAAAGCGAGCTTTGTCATCCTGAGAATTATTTTTTAGATAGTCGTTAAAGACCTTTTCACCTTCAGCAAGCTTTCCTGTGGTGAGATAAGGGTCAGGTAATGGCGCGATCGCTGCGTTACTTGGCTGTAAGGAGATCGTGGTAATCACGATCAAACAAGAAATCAAGATAGCGACCAGCGATCGCCATAGCCACTGCATTTTTTTTTGCATATGCAAATTCCTAAGCACAAAAAATAAATGATGCAAGCTTAGCTTACATCATTTATTTTTCGCATATAAAATTGCAATTAAAAAGTTGCTTGGCAACCTTTTAATTTTATTAACAATAAGCACTAATGTCTTCGCCACAGCGATCAGCTAAAAAGCAAAGGGCGCGGAATCGAAGCCCGACTAGTTCATCGTATACAGGGTTGAGTTTACAAAGGGGCGGAATGTGGATGAGGGTGTGACCAAAGAATTTAATGGTGCGCTCAAAGGGACATTGAGCAGGAATTAGTCTAGCAATGCGATGGGCTGTTTTAGATTTGTGGATTTCAAAATTATCGATGGTCTTACGTAGAGGCTGGAGCAAATCGAAGGTCTTTTTGGATTGAGGTCTGCCGATATATGAGTTTTCCCCGCCAAATCCTGAACTATTAATACTTGACATGTTCACCAAACGCTCTTTACAACAGAGTATGTAGATCTAAAGCATTTACGTTACTAATCGTAACATAATCGTCTTAAATAGAGGGTAGAAAATACATTATTCATCCTTATGTATGAGATGGTCGATACAAGTAGAATGAAAGAGCTTTTTCTATGACCTTGATAATTTAGATCGTACCCACTTGTCTGTATAGCCGATCGCTATAGCTATAATTCACAAAATTTTGCAAACACTTTTGTGAATTATAGCTATAGCCACCTGTATCAGGACAAATCAAAACCCAAATAGTGTGAGGCGGCGCTTCGCGCCGCCTCACACAAGAATGGCGACAGCTATAAAAGCCCAAAGAGTCATGGCGGCACGAAGCGCCGCCATGACTCTTTGGGCTTTTAAGATTAGAGACGGATGGGAATTGGACCACGTCGTTGAGAAATAGTGATCGAATCCTGTAAAAATTGGCGCAGATGCTGAACATGAGGGTTATCGACTAGGTTGACTAGTTTCTCAAGAGCTTCAACAAGGGTTAAATCTTGGTGATATAACAATCGAAATGCCGACTTCAAAGCTTGTTGGGTTTCCCCATCTAGTCCAGCCCGATCAATGCCAACTCGATTTAGAGTTCGCACCCGCGAGGGATTACCCTCGACAAGAGTGTAAGGAGGTACATCTCGCTCGATCCGACTCATACCACCAACCATTGATAATCGCCCAATTCGCACAAACTGATGCACACCCAGCACCCCACTGATTCTGGCATGGGACTCGATATGTACATGTCCTGCTAAAGCTACACCATTAGCAATAATTACGCGATCTTCGATTTCGCAATTATGCCCCACATGGACATAGGCCATCAGTAAGTTACCGTTGCCAACATAGGTAACTTCATCAGCTTCATTAGCGCGGTTAATTGTGACATATTCGCGAATGCGGTTGTCATTACCAATGTGGACGAGACTATCAGCACCCGAATATTTCAAGTCTTGAGAATCTAAACCGATCGCTGCCCCTGGATAAATTTGGTTGCGATCGCCGATTTCAGTTCTCCCTTCGACAATGGCGTGATGCCCAATGACAGTATGAGCGCCAATTTTCACCTGTTCACCGATGACAGCATAAGCTCCAACTTTGACAGTCGGATGGAGTTGGGCATCAGGATGCACTATGGCTGTCGGGTGAATAAATTCAGACACAGGCGCATGAGACACAGGCATAAAAAGTTTGGCTCGCTTGATACTAAGTTAGATCGCTTGATTTGCGATCGCTTGGATCGCCAGATAACAAATTAAAATTTGAAACGAGAGTGAAAAGATTTAAAGGTTAACTAATGAAAACATCAATTCACCTTCGCAGGCTAATTGACCATCAACTTCAGCACGTCCATGCATCTTACCAAAGCGCTTGCGTGCAACTATCAGCTCGGTAGTAATAGTTAAGCGATCGCCAGGAACTACAGGACGACGGAATCGGACTTTATCGATGCCAGCAAATAATGAAAGTTGATTTTCCATTCCTGGTAAATGTCTTAGGACGATACCACCTACTTGCGCCATCGCCTCGACAATTAGTACACCAGGCATGATCGGTCTTTCAGGAAAATGACCTTGAAAGAAGGGTTCATTAAAAGTGACATTTTTAATCCCTGTGGCAGATTTATTTGGCACAAAATCAATGATCCGATCAACTAGCAGAAATGGGTAGCGGTGAGGTAACAATTTCTGAATATCTTCAATCATTAAAACCTGACTAGTTACGCTGTTGGTACTATCAGTATTGAGTTCAGCACTATTTAGGGTCGGTTCTTCGGTCAAAGTTGACATATTAACTAATTTGGCATAGGAGGAAAATGAATTGTGGGGCTATAGCTTTTGAGCTAAGGCGATCGCAAATTCAGCATGAAGATTATGGCTAGCTTTGTAGGCAAGAATATGCGCTCTCGGTAAGAATCCTAGCAAGCTTAGGTCACCAATAAGATCTAAAAGTTTATGACGACATGGTTCATCGGTAAAACGTAGAGGCGGATTGATCCACTTCTCAGCATCGCAAACCAGCGCATTTTCTAGGCTTCCGCCCTTGATTAACCCTGCCGCACGAGCTTGATCAATATATGCTGCAAGTGTAAAAGTTCTTGCGGGTGCTATTTCACTAGCAAATCTTTCGCTGAAGTTAGTGATCGTAGGTGACCAACTAAACCACTGCTCACCAATCGCCTGAGTTGGGTATTCAATGCCATAGGTGAAGCGCAAAGTATCCGCAGGTATCGCCGTGACAAAGCTGTCACCTTTGGATACTGTAACTGCTTCGGGTAGAGGGATTAGGCGATCGCCTTGTACTTGTGTGTCAATACCAACTTTAGCGATCGCTTCCACCCAAGGCAACGCCGACCCATCAAGGATCGGCAATTCGGGACGATCAAGCTCAATACAGGCATTATGTATACCCATACCAAACAAAGCTGACAGCAAATGCTCGACCGTGCGAACACCTGTGCCATTTTGGCGTAACTCCGTCGATAGCTGCGAAGCCGAAACTACAGTCGTATCCGCAGGTATCTTGGCTTCACCATAGATAAAATAGCGACCTGAATTAATGGGCGCAGGACTGACAGTCACAGAAACTTGCTCACCACTATGCAATCCAATCCCCGACAAAGCAAATGGGGCAGCGATCGTCTGTTGGTAGAGCATGACTAGAATTTTTCTCCTAGACCAAAGCTAAACTGTGTACCACCATTTGAGCCGATGCCGTAGTCCACTCTGATGGAACCTAGCGGCGATTGTACCCGTACCCCAATGCCATAACCTGCACCGTTACCTGGTTTGTTTCGTGCTCCTGCGGGATTCCCTGGTACGGCTGAGGCTGAGCCTAGATCAGTACCATAATCAAAGAACAAGACTCCGCCAACGATATTAAACACAGGGAAGCGATATTCTGCCGAGAAGATGCCAAAACTGCGACCGCTACCAATTTTGCCTTCATCCCAACCCCGAACTGAGTTGCTACCACCTAGTTGAAAGGCTTCGTAGGGTGGCAAAGTACCGATTACAGTCCCAGCTTGAATGTTGAAAGCAAGAGCCTGTGTACCTTCAGAGAAGTTCAAGAAATTAACGGGGATAAAGTAGCTGTAGCTAGCACGAACCCGATTTAAGAAAACTGAACCTAAACCAATGGGAATCGACTGCTCAGTCGCAATCCGAAATACAGAGCCAGAAGATGGCTTAATCGGATTATCGCGTTGATCGGTGGCATAGGCGAATTGCAGCAATAGCAAATCATCTTGTCCAATACCACTAGCTGATAGAGGATTGCCTAGGGAGTCGGTGGGAGAAATGACGTTATTGTTGCTATTGGCGATGCTGACCCGTTCGTAGCGTAAGCCCAGTGAAGCCGTGGTGGCTGTGCCAAGGGGACGAGAGAAACTAAAACCTGTGCCAAGTCGGTTGATGCGAGGGCTAACGTTGTCAGGTCCAATACCAATTGGGGTATCAAAAATATAGCTGAACAAGCTACGGTTAAAAATATTGGCTGTAAATGAAGTGCGATAAGGGTCACCCGCTAGCCAAGGATCGGTGAAGTTGAGGTCAAATAGTAATTCACGTTCACCGACTTGAATGTCTAAACCGAGCTTTTGGTTGTTGCCACCGAGGTTTTGTTGTTGAAAACTAACCGTACCAAATAAACCTGTGGATGAGCTTAAACCTGCACCTGCGGCGATCGAGCCTGTGTTACGTTCTTTGACATTGACAGTCACGATTACTTTGCGTGGATCGGTTCCTGGAGCAAGCCCAATGTTGAGATCTTCAAACAAACCAAGAGCAAAGACTTTTTGTAAATCGCCCTGAACTGTATTTTTGTTGAAGATTTCACCTTCTTTAATCGTCAACTCGCGGGTAATGATAAAGTCGCGGGTAGTGCCAGAGACTGGTTTGCCTTCATTGTCAACGGTTTTGCCATCTTCATTGATAAAGGCTACTTTGATGTCTTCGATTACACCTTCAGATACAACGAGGTTAATATTTCCTTCGGGTGTAGCTTTGATATCAACGATTTGAGCTAAAACATAGCCCTTGTCTTGGTAGTATTTTTCAAGCTCTTTAACCCCTGCTTGGATATCTTTGAGATTAGTGACTTTGCCAATCTGTGAACCAAAGATGCGATCAATCACACCTTGTTCTAGTACTTGTGTGCCTTCAGTGTTTACAGATTTGAGGACAGGATTTGGTAATACGAAGAAAGTTACGCGCACACCGATGTCGGTATCTTCTGGTTCCGCTTGAACATTGGAGAAAAAGCCTGTGGCAAACACAGCGTTGATATCAGACTGAAGCTGAGTACGAGTTACTGTCCGACCTGGTTTTGTGGCGATCGCATCATAGATTCTTTGCTCAAGTTCAGGAGGTAAAGGAGGCTGACCTTCTGGAGTTTTAATGGCAACTTCTCCCACTAGCACTTGAGTTTCAGTTGTAGTTGCAGGGGGAGGAGTGGTAGAAGGTAGTGTAAAAGTTGGTGATGTAGTGGGGGGAATTGGGGTGCTTGGCTGAGTAGGAGGCTCCTCTGTTGTAGTGGGGGGAGTAGTTGGCTGCGGGGTTGGCGCTTGAGCAATCTCTTGCTTTGCAGGAGCAGCCTGTGCCAGCAAAGGACTTGTTAGTAACGTGCTGGATGCGGCAATGGCTGTGAATACGAGCAAGTTTATACGCATAAAGTCTTCCAAACACCTACAGAATATTTAAACAGAATACTGAACAGGAAACTATTGACGGACAAATGTGAACAGAAAGTTTCTGATAATACTAATAAATAACTATAACTTTCAACACCCCTATATTGCTAGCAGTAATTAACTAAGAACTAAATTTTGTCATTTTGATCGCCAATGTTAAAAATCATACCTACCTAAAAAGTTTACCGTTGAAGCCCTTTTTTGCAAATTTTCGCAAAATTGCTTTTAAGCGATCGCGGCTAAGACTCGTTTCATCACCTCTTGATAGGCTTCAGCAACATTACCGAGATCTTGACGAAAGCGGTCTTTATCTAGGATACGGGCAGTGGGGTCAGAGATCTCCTTATCCCAGAGACGACAGGTGTCGGGGCTGATTTCGTCGGCTAGCAGTAAATGTCCATTAGCGTCAGATCCAATTTCCACCTTAAAATCAACGAGGATTAAATTACAGCGCTCAAAAAAAGTTTGCAGATGGTGATTAATATCTAGAGCTAGTTGTTTGAGTTGAGCAACTTGTTCAGGTGTGGCGAGATCAAGCATGGATACATGGGCATCAGTAATTAGAGGATCGCCAAGGTCATCATTTTTATAGAAAAATTCGACTAGGGGCTGCTTGAGTGGTTGACCTTGTGCTAAACCAAGGCGTTTGCAAATACTACCTGCGGCAATATTCCGAACCACAACTTCGATGGGCAATATCTGGACGGCGGCAACTTGCATCTCATTAGGTGAAACTTGCTTAATGAAGTGGGTCGCAATACCTTGGGCTTCCAGATACTGAAAAATGTGTGAGGCGATCGCGCAGTTCATTTCTCCTTTGTTGGCGATCGTGCCTTTTTTTAGAGCATTGAAGGCGGTTGCGTCATCTTTGTAGCGCGATAGCAAAATGTGGGGATCATCTGTTGTAAACAGGATTTTGGCTTTGCCTTCGTAGAGCTTGGTTCCACTCATGGATAGATATATGGCGATAGTAGTTGCTTAAGTATTCTATAGGATCGCCAACCCCACAAGATATTTGGGGCGCTTTGCGCCCCAAATATCTTGTGGGGTTTAAGAACCAGATTTTTGATGACACGGCTTAGCCGCACCATCAAAAAATTTACAGTGAAGCCCTTAATTTAAGCCTAGTGCAGCCAGTTGAGCTTGGGCTTTTTGCAAAGATTCTAGCCATTCCCGATCGCTTATACTATCAGCAACTATTCCTGCTCCAACCTGTCCCCAGATATGATTGTCAGTCTTGAGTAAAGTGCGAATTAAAATATTCAGATCCATGTTGCCGCGCCTGTCAATATAGCCACAGGAGCCATAAAACAAACTGCGTCGCTGTGGTTCTAACTTTTCGACGATTTCCATACAGCGTACTTTTGGACAGCCCGTAATTGTTCCCCCTGGGAAAGTAGCCCGAATGAGATCTACCAACGTGCGATCGCGGCGTAATGTCCCCACCACATTACTGACAAGGTGCATAACGTGGCTGTAGCGCTCGATCGCTAATAGCTCATCGACCTTAACGCTGCCCCATTCACAAACTCGCCCAAGGTCGTTACGCTCTAGATCGACTAGCATAATGTGTTCGGCTTGCTCCTTAGTACAGCCTAGTAATTCACTCTCAAATTCGAGATCTTTCTGTTCAGTTTTGCCGCGTGGTCTTGTACCTGCGATCGGACGAGTTTCGGCATGGCGATCGCGTAGGCTAACTAGACGCTCAGGCGAGACGCTAATTACCTCTCCCCAAGTTGTGCGCCAATAGCTTGCAAAGGGTGATGGATTAATCTTTTGCAAATGGCGATATAGTTGCCACCCATCCGAGTTCCAAGGGTATCCAAACCGCATCGAGAGATTTGCCTGAAAAATATCGCCAGCATAAATATGGTGTTTCGCTTTTTCCACCATGGCTTCATAGCCTTGTCGTTCTGGTAAATAAGTTGGAGTAGCTTGTACAGTGCGATCTTTACTAAGACAGGCAAGGGGCGTAAGCCCCTTGTTTTCTGCATTGCTAAAGCGATCGCCTAATTCCTTTAATTCAAGGCGATCGCTAGCGGCTAACCATACTGTTTCAGTTTGATGATCAACTACCGCAAAACTAGATGGCTCATACCAAAAGGCAACAGGAAAAGGCAAAGTATCAGGCTTGGTATAGGGCAAGCGTTCAATTTCCCAAGCGAGGTCATAGCCTAACCATCCTAAATATCCTCCTGTAAATGGCAAATGATCAGGTAAATCAGAATGAGAATTTTGCATCCGCGATCGCAATTTTTCCAAACATGGCAAAATCTCACCAACTTCAGGAGTCCAAATTTGTCGAGGCTGCCCTGCGGCGATCGAATATCTTGCTAGTTTTGAAGAAACTGTATCAATGGCAGGGCTTTCTAGCAGAACTGCAATCGGTTCATGAGCATAGAGCGATTCCCATAGATCTGCACCTGTCATATTTGCTGGTAGCGATCGCTGAAGCCACAACCAATCGGTCATAGATAGATTACGTAAGGTATGGTTTTATTATAGAGAGGCGGTGCGAAGCGCCGCCTCTCTATAATTTAAAAGCAAAAACCTTATGAATCGCACCTTATTTATTGGGATTCTCGTCTTAATTGGGCTAATGGTATTGGCGAGTTCGTTACCGAATAAGTTCTACGGTGCGAGTGATCGCAAGTTCATCATAATTACGATTATCACCTGTATCGTTTCGGCGATCGGCTTAGCAGTATTTTTCAGCATTCCTTTCTTAACCGCAAACTAAAACCCAATAAAGTAAAGAGCCCGCGTAGCGGGCTCTTTACTTTATTGAGTTTTGGTATTAGTACTTTGCCATGCTTGGCTCAACCGCATAGGCATAGGCATCAATGCCGCCACTAATATTTTTGACGTTAGTAAAGCCTTGATTGATTAACCATTGACACATTTGGGCTGATCGCATCCCATGATGGCAAAGTACTAATGTTTCCGTATGGGGATCAAACTTTTCCTTAAAATCTACTGACCATTCTCCATATTCACTGAGAGGCAAGATCGTAAAATCAGCGATCGCGGCAATTTCTACCTCATCACGTTCCCGCACATCGATCAGTTGTAAATCTTGGCGATCTCCAGCCAAACGTTCGGCTAGCTCTTGGACAGTAATTTGTATGATAGACATACGTGCAAAATATCTCTTAGGTATGAGTTAAAAAACTAACACAAGTCCCGCTTTTAGTTCAAACTTTAGATTATTGCGCTTTGCCATCGCAACAAACCCAAATAGTTTTTTAAGAACCTTGCTTTGCAAGGTTCTTAAAAAACTATTTGAGTACTATAAATTTATTTGTCTAGACTAATGAGCCAGCCCATCGAAGAATTGTTGAGAGACCTCAAAAGTGAAGATGAGGAGATACGCGATCGTGCCACGCAGGGGCTGTGGGAAATGTGGTTTATGCAAAAGGGAATGCAGGGCTTACAAGTTTTGCGACAGAGCCAAATGATGGCAGATAGCGGCAATGTCAGACAAGCGGAACTAATGCTCACCCAATTAATTCATGCTCAACCAGATTTCGTCGAAGCATGGAATCGGCGGGCAGTTTTGTTTTATATGCAAGGGGATTACAAGCGTTCCATCAAGGACTGCCAGAAGGCGATCGCCCTTAATCCCTATCATTTTGGTGCAGTTCACGGTTTGGGTTTGTGCTATGCGGCGATCGGTAATTATCACGAAGCGATCGCTACTTTCCGCCGCGCCTTAGAAATTCAACCCTATTCCCTCACCAACCAAAAACTAATTCTTGAATGTACAGCTATGCTTAACTAACCAAGCAAAAACTCGCTTTGCGAGTTTTTGCTTGGTTAGTTTGTATTCCAAAGAGGTGTGCGACGTACAAAGGAAAGGATGCAAACACCGATGCTAATGCTGAGCCAGCCACAAATTAGCGTTAATAGGGGCAATGATTGATTGAATGTCACTAGGGAAGCGATGTTCTCTGTGGTTTTTCTGGATAAAAAAGCGCTGATCAATAAAAGAGCCGTACCGATTTCCCAAGGTTGCAAATGATTTTTGATATAGCTAGGGCGATCGCTTTGCAGACTATTAGGGGCAACTAATTGCAAGAAAAATCTGGCGATCGCAGGACTAAGGAGACAAACACCAAGCCAAGCAATCAAACTCTCGGCAACTAGTTTTATAGGTAAGGGGAAAAGAAATAGGATCAATCCTCCCACCGTGATAAATGCGGTTCCTGCTAAAATTCCTGCGCCCTGAGGCAGTAATACATTCGCCATGCCTAAACTATCACGCTCAGATTCTTGTTTGGCAAGGTGAAACTGATCGCGAATCGTTTGCCCTAACTGATCATTTTGATTTGGGCCTTCTTTAGTACTCGATGTCACAACCGTCATCGCTAAAGGAATGGTGATGTCACTCTTATTGCCTGATAGCTGCATCCAGCTTAGTTCGCCACTAGCCTCTTGCAATTTAACCAATGACAGACTTGAGAATGGGCGTAAATCGATCGCATATTCCGCATCAATCCCCCATAAGCCACTAAATCTCAGATGTAAAATCTTTTCGGGCGATCGCAACTGGGCTTGCCATGTAAAAAATCCTGTAAGTCCTGAAGCTGTCAAAGCGATCGCCGCGAGCGCCCTTAAATTTGCAGAAAAATCGAGCATTGTCCAAAAGAAAAAGCCCAACACGATTAGCACCAAACTATTAAACTGTCGTGGCTGTTGACCTATAGCCGATGGGCTAACCAAAACTGTTTGGTCAGAATAGGTAATTACATTCAATATGTCCGCATTAACGGCTTCGATGACTTGCTTTTTCTCTGCTTCTGTCTTCGATTTACCCGATCGCCAAGCTAGAGAGCTAGCCAAACCTGTGAAAATCGCAGCAGGTAAAATCCACCACAATGCGATCAATGACTTTGCTAAAGCTTCGGAAGATAGGCTTAGCCCTGCGATTAAAACCAACCAATAGGCTGTCATCCCAATTAACTGCGATCGCGAGAATAGATAATCGGAGTTTTGGCGGCATACTTCAACCACGGACTTAGCCGTATGTAGACCTAATACAAAGCCCACAAGTAATATGAAACTCGCGATCGCCAAAATAATCGCATCACCTAATCGCACTAATTGAGCGATCGCCAATACGAAAATCAACAAGCCTGAAAAAATAAAATTCACAGAAATAGGATAAGTCGCCTGCCGCCAGCCCCACCCGACTTTACCCGATACCAATTGTCGCTGTGAGTGAGAAGGCAAAACTTGCATTGGCGATAGGGAATTGGTATTTAATGTTTACTTTCTACTTTTTACTTTTGCCTTACACAGTGGCGATCGCTTCGTGACGCGCAAAAATCATGCGACCAGCCGAAGTTTGTAACGCACTAGTGACTATCACAATAATTTGTTTGCCGAGGTACTCACGACCTTCCTCAATGACAACCATTGTGCCATCTTCAAGATAGCCAATGCCTTGCGATGCTTCTTTTCCTTCCTTGAGTACTTTGATTTCGATCAGATCCCCTGGTAAATAGGTTGGGCGCAAAGCTTGAGCGAGATCATTGATATTCAAAACTTCAACCTGCTGTAAATTGGCGACTTTGTTGAGGTTGTAATCATTAGTGATCAGCGTGCAGCTTAGCTCTTGGGCTAAACGGACTAACTTGGCATCAACAGTATGCAAGTCTTCATAATCGGCGGAATGAATTGTGATGCGATCGCTAAACTGGTCACGCATATTATTGAGAATATCTAGCCCCCTTCTACCACGAACCCGTTTTTGATCATTGGAGCTATCAGCGATCGTCTGCAATTCTTGAATCACAAAATGGGGGATCAGTAATTGCCCTTCTAAAAATCCCGTCTCCATCAAAGTCTGAATTCGTCCATCAATTACGGTACTAGTATCTAAAACCTTCGCTGTCGCGGTACGCAAAGTTCCATCAGCGAGGAGACTGCTTTCGACATTGTTGGGATTGATCAACCGCAACAATGCACGCCCGTGAGTGTCCGACAGAGTCATCCCCGAATAAGCAAAGATAATACTTACTAAAATTGCCGTGAGTGGCTTAATAAAGTCAAAGTTGTCAGGAATAGGGATTAAAAATAATGGTGCTAGCATCAAGTTAGCGACCAGTAGACCAAAGACCAAACCAACAGCACGACCCAAAATCGTCTCAAGCGGCATTGACCGAATGTTCGTTTCGATGCGGCGGTAGGTATTTTGGACGATCAAGCCTGCAATTAATCCGACCACAGATCCTACCCCAAGCGTCACCCAGCGTAGATTTTGGATATTCAGATGGGAGATCGTCTCTGGTGGTAAGAAATCAATACCGTGGAAGCCAGTGCCTGCTCCCGCGAGGATGAATGTAAAAATGATAATAGCGTCAATCATAGGGCGGAACTCCGCTTGGACGAATAAATATAAGGACGTGAGATCAACTCAAATAATCTCTAGCCTAGAGCTTTAATTGAGTTTAGGTAATATTTTTCAAAATTTCTCAATCCTTTGCATACAATTCTACACAAATGCAATAGAGAATTGTCTATCTTGGGGATTGAGCGCAACCTTCGCTGGATTTTTGTCCGTCGGGCATGATTGCCCCACAAAAGTTGGTTTCTGATATGTATGCACTTGTCAAGTCGGCTCCTGTGAGATCAGCTCCCCTTAAATCCGCTTTATCTAGAATTGCACCTATTAAGTTTGCCTCTCGCAAATCAGCAAGCTTAAGATCTGCTGAAAATAGATTCGCGTTACGTAAATTTGCACCTCTCAGGTTGGCAAAACTTAGTTTTGTCCTTGATAGATCGCAACCTTGGCATTCTCTAGTTTGCAAAACCTGACGGATTTGGTTGGGATCAGCAGAGGCGGATTCTGTCCAACTAATTGTGGCGATCGCGCAGGTTAGTCCTGAAATTATCAAACAAGTCTTGATTAGAGTTTTCATTTGTTTGGATCTTAGTTGTTGAGCTTACTGTCAGTATAAAACCTAGAAAGTAGAGTCCGTGTAAAGTCTCACCTTTAGCATTAGCAAATTTCAATCACCCAAAAAATGAAAGGTTTGCAAAGCAATGCTTTCATTTTTTTGACATAAAACCCAAGAATTGATTGGCAGCGCTCCGCACTGCCAATCAATTCTTGGGTTTTGTTTTGTCCTAAGACAAGTAACTGTAGCCATATCACTATGGAGTGCGATCGCAATCACAAGGGTAGATATCTGGTGTCACTTGCGATTATCAAAAAAAGCTAGATGATGACTTCATGGAGTTAATCACTCACAAGTTAAAGATCACCCAGTCGGTTGAATTGATAGAAGGAAGTAGCGATTGCTACTTTTGATAGAAAATTAAATTTATAGAAATTTGATTTTCTAATTCGTTGCAAGTAATTAGAGAACGTAGAAGTAGAGGCAGTCATGAAAAGTACAATCGTCGCCACATTTTTAGCCATTTCGGGTTTCGCCATTTCAGGTTTTGCATTCGCTACATCAGCTAATGCTCAAACAGCGATCGTCGCCGCTCTCTATCAAAACCCTACTGCTCCTCAAACCGAAGTTCGTTATGACAGTGCTGCTACTAGCACCAATCAAATTATCCTTGCGGTCAATAGCACTCCTGAAGTAATGGCGATCGCGTACAACTTGGTTACTGGTGATAGTTACGATCGCATCGTAACTGTGAGCCACAAAGATAGTCTTGCTTGCTTAGTAAGTGGCAACGGCTCTGTTGATGGTGCTGTTATGTGTGGATTCATCGACTACGAATAAGAAAAAGGACGCGAAGCGTCCTTTTTCTTGATTTAGGCAATATTGGCGTTATTTTTAAGTTCGTTTAGCTTTTGCAGTCCAAACTGAGCGCGTTTAATTTTTTTTTCGCATAATTCTTCAATATCAGTACGCGCAATTTCAAGCCCGTTTTGCGTATCTGTGGCTCGATCAAAAAATACAATGCTGTCCACCTGTTTCATCCCAATTAGGCGAAACAGCATATCAATTACGTTATATTCTCCACATTCGAGATTTTCGTCATTTAATCGCAATCGGTCAATATTGGCTGGAGTGCGATCGCAGTAGGCATAAATCGTCGTTTTTTCCAGTTCAGGATTGTCATGATTGCTAAGCGGTGTGAGTAACCAACCACCTTCAATATCTTGAATCACAAAATAAATTGTATGTTTAAGATTTTGGGCGATCGCCTTTAGTACTGACGCAATCAAACTAACTGCGCTAGCCGTTTCTTCATCGGGGGTACTCTGAACTAATAAAGCAACTTGGCGATCCAGAATTTGATCTTTAGTTTGCATGAATCTTTAGTTAACTTTGATCGTGATTAATATCTTGAATTTAGATGATTGAGCCGCGCTCTGCGCGGCTCAATCATCTAAATATTATTGGCTGATCTCTGAAGTGCAGGTTTGGCTGTAATTGATTGCAATGATTCTAAAGTCTCAAAAATTGCCTCACGCATAGTTGTCTCGGTTTCGCGATTTAGCAATACTTGGCAATAATCAGCGATCGCCCGTTCTTGAGCAGCAGGCAACCGATTATCTTGAACATATTGATTGATTTTCTTAATGGCAATCAGTCTTGCTAGATCGTCATTTACTGCTAGCTGAGCAATAAGCTGATCAAAATTATTTTGTTGACGTTGCAACCATTGGCTAAAAGCTTGACGTACGAGCAACACTAAAATCCCTAAAGTTGCGACAAGCTGCAAAATGTTGGCTGACGCTAACCAATGATTTTCTTGGTTAGACCATACAGCTAATACTGTATAGGTCAAAAAAACAGTGACCGTGCCGCTCGCGACTGATAAAGGTAAGTGGCGATAGGGACTTTGCAAAAACTTCTGAATGCGCCACAAAATCACATTCCAGTTCCAGTCCTGTATTATATAGACCGCAGTCATGGCAAAGATCCCCGCACTAGTTGCCGCGATTAGCTGCCAATTCCACAGTAGCAACATCACCAAAAAAATCGCCAACAAAGCCCATACTGGCAACCCTTGCTCACGGGCAAGCCCACGCCAAAGCGATCGCATTAATTGTTGAGCTTGCGATGGGGATGCAGTTGATTCTTGTTCTGAATGATGTGAAGTTTTGACCACTGATTGCCACTTATATCCCTAAGGACTGTAATAGCTACTTTACAGGATTTTAGTTAAAAAAGGTGAGAGCGCTTAAGCACATCTCACCTTTTTTCATTTAGCAGGTTTCTTGTACATGTTTTGCAAGCTGAGTAGCCCTACACCGCCCGTGACGAGAAACACCCCAAATAGCTGGATAAAATCTAGTTTGTTTCCCAAGATTGTGTAGGCTAGGAACGTGGTAAAGACGGGACCACTAGCACTCACAATCGATGCTTGCGCTGCACCCATTAGCTTTGTACCAAAGCTGGTCAGCAAATAACCCCCTAAAGTCGTTAGTGCAATCAAGAAGCACATAAATATAAGTGAGCTATTAAAGGAAATCGAAGCCAAGGTGAATGGTAATGTCCCAAAGCAGAGCAGCAAAATAATTGCAAAGTTAATTGAAGTAAAAGAAACAGGATTTAGTTGTTTAAAGCAAGCCTGAGAGGTAATGATATATCCCGCGAAAGAAATTCCTGAAAGCATTGCTGCAATTACCCCCCACGTATCAGGTTTTGTTACTCCAAAAATGTTGTAGGTAAGCATAATGCCTACATAAATCACTCCAATTACAAACCAGCGTTCTTTGCTAGGGCGATCGCCAAATAGCATCCAAGCCATCAAAACTGTAACCGTCGGGAAGATGAAAAACAGGGTGACGGCTAGTCCGGGGTTCAAAATGCCTAGAGCTACATAAATGAATGCAAAAGAGGCAAATTGCAGTAAAGCGCTGAAGGCAACCCGCCAGAATAATAATCTACGACCGGGTGTGAGCAATTGCTGAAAGTCTCGTAATACATCTACCCGAAAAATAAGCTTAGCTACTATCCACATAATTGGTGTTGCGAATAGCATTCGCAACAGTAACAACATGAAGGAGTTGGGGACGGTGGCTTTAATCAATCCCCCAAAACTAAACATCCCAAAAATACTGGAGTTGGAGAAAATCACCCTTACCAAAATATTTTGCAAGGACAAAACCACTGAAGCGCCCAATACTAAGATAAATCCTAACCACCAATCATTGAGACGCTTAGTTGGTTGAGCTATGGGAGGGGCTGTCTCTAGAGAGTTAAATGGTTCGGTCGGATCACCTACATATGGGCGAGTGTCATTTGAGTCATATTGCCTAAATTGACTACTGTTGAATGTAGGGATCTGAATTTGCCCATAGTTAGCATTGCCATTAGGAATAGTAGGCGCTGCACTACTGCCATTAGTGCCGATCGCTCCTGCAAAACCAGATGTCCCCGTGAAGTTGACTGGTGGATTACTGCCTAGGCTCCCACCTGTGTAGCGATCGCCCGATGATCGCCGCAAGTATTCATCAATTCTTTCAACAAGCGCCGAGAGCATCAACTCGCCTTGTTGTCGTTGTGTATACATACGTTGCATCTGATCATCAAGATCTCGCTGATATGTATCCACATCCCGTTGTAAAGACTGAAAAGTGGCTCGAATAGCACCATCAAGATTAAGCATTAACTGCTCAAAATTCTCAGAATGATCATTGAGTACCTTTGAGTTAGTAACGATCACATCATTTTTTAAGTGATAGGTGATCGCTTGGGCAAGTTGCTCGATCCATTGTTGGCGCTGGATTTCTTGCTGATTCATGCCTTGCTGCGCGACAGTTAGCACCTCTAGCTCTTTGCGTTGAGACTGGAGTCGCTGAATATCATCAGTTAAGGCATTTTTTTGAGCTTGTAAAATCAAAATTTCACGGCTGAGCTTGCCCAAGATATTTGCCCGCAGATCAGACAAGTCCTTGGTGACTCCCGCGAGGGTCTGCTCGTAATTACTATTACTACGAATATTATTGCTCTCCATTGAAGAAATCACCTCGTAACAATGCCATCTGAAATAACGCTAGGGACTAAGTTTGGCACTAATTTTTTAATTGGCTTAATTGGTTGCGTCTAGTTTGCGAACTTTATAGCACTAATTTGAGCATCTGACATATTTAGTTTTATTTGTTGATCAAAAAAATGTTTATAGCAGTCTCAAAAAACAAAGGAAAGTTGCGGCGCTTCGCGCCGCAACTTTCCTTTGTTTTTTGAATTCGGGAGAGTGTTTAGGAGATGCATAGCTTTCTAGATAATTAAGCTTCAGCTTTGGCAAGATGCATAATGTCAAGCCACTCGATCAAACTATCAAGTTGTTTGTCGTGAGATAGTGTGCCTAAGCCTCGCACGGTGACATTACCTAGACTATAAACAAAGCGCGATCGCAGGTGGCTCGGTAAATGCTCATGGAGGAGTTTCCATGCTGGCTCTTCCATCTTAGACTCTAGGACAACATGTTGCTTACCTTCTGGCTTAATCCGCGAGAACCCAATCCGCTTAGCGATCAGTTTTAATTCCATAACTTTTAAAAGTTGCATAGCAGGGGCGGGGACATTTCCATAGCAGTCTTTCCACTCTTCGATGATTTGGGTGAGTTCGCGGCGAGAACTTACGGAGGCTACGGCTCGGTATGCACTCATTTTGCGATCGCCATCGGGAATATATTCCGCAGGGATAAAGGCGGTAATTGGCAAATCTACTTGTGTATCATCGACTTCAGGGATTTCTGAGCCACGTATTTCGGCGATCGCTTCTTGCAGCATCTCCATATATAAATCAAAGCCAATCGTGTTGATTTGTCCCGACTGCTCAGAGCCTAAGAGATTGCCCACGCCGCGAATTTCCATATCGCGCATGGCTAACTGATAGCCTGAACCGAGGTGGGTAAATTCTTGAATTGCTTTGAGACGTTTGCGAGCGACATCAGTTAGCTCACCTTTTTCTTGATAAAACAACCAAGCATGGGCTTGAATGCCAGCCCGACCAACCCGACCACGCAATTGATAAAGCTGCGCGAGTCCAAATCTTTGGGCATCTTCAATAATGATCGTGTTGACTCGGGGAATGTCTAGCCCTGATTCGATAATTGTGGTGCAGATCATCATGTCGGCTTCGCCACTGTTGAAACTGAGCATCGTTGCTTCTAGTTCTGATTCGGGCATCTGTCCGTGGGCGATCGCCATGCGTACCGATGGCAACATTTCATGGACTCGCGCCGACACTTCCTCAATATCATCAATGCGCGACACCACATAAAAGATCTGACCACCGCGATCGAGTTCCTGTCGAATTGCGGCGCGAACTAGCTCAAGGTTATAACGCGATAAATGTGTCATGATTGAGCGTCTTGATGGTGGTGGGGTCGTAATCAGGCTCATTTCGCGCACGCCAGACATAGCCATATATAGGGTTCTAGGAATGGGTGTGGCGGATAGTGTAAGAACATCAACTTCCGTTTTCATGGTTTTGATCTTCTCTTTTTGGGCAACCCCAAAGCGCTGCTCTTCATCAATGACCAATAGCCCTAAATCTTTAAATTCCACATCTTTAGATAGAAGTTGATGCGTACCGACAACAATATCCAGTTCCCCAGTTTTCAGCTTGCGACAAATTTCTCTCTTCTCAGATGTGGTGCGGAAACGATTAAGCAGCGCAATATTTACAGGATAGGCGGCATAGCGCTCTTGCAAACTGTGATAGTGCTGCTGTGCGAGAATCGTGGTCGGAACCAGCAATGCCGCTTGTTTTCCTGTTGTCACGGCTTTAAAAATTGTGCGGATAGCAACTTCGGTTTTGCCAAAGCCCACATCGCCGCAGACAAGTCGATCCATTGGGCGTGAACTTTCCATATCTTGCTTCACATCCTGAGTTGCCTTCAATTGGTCAGGTGTCGCTTGGTAAGGAAAAGAATCTTCCATTTCCTGTTGCCAAGGATTATCAGGCGGGAAAGCATATCCTACCTGCTGCGATCGCTTGGCGTAAAGTTCTAGTAAATCAAAAGCGATTTTCTTAATCGCTTTCTTTGCTTTAGCTGTGGTATTTGTCCATGTTTTGCCCGTCATTTTGTGCAATTCGGGCTTGCCTTCATTCATGCCCCGATAACGCGACAGAATTGACATCTGATCGACGACTACGCGCAATAATCCATCGGCATATTTGAGAACTAAGTATTCGCGAGTTTCATTATTGACCGTCAATTTTTCTAATTTGATAAACTGTCCCACGCCATGATTTTTGTGAACAACATAGTCTCCTGCGGAGAGTTTATTGAGATCTACTTGTTTCGAAACTGCCCTGCGACGTTTGCGAACATAGTTGGGAGTACCCAAGGCGTGTTGTCCAAAAAACTCGCGATCGCTGATCACCACAATTCGATAAGTAGGCAGCACAAAGCCTTGAATTTCAGCAATGCCCGAATATTTCAAAGCAACGGCAATGCGGAGGTTGTGGGTTTTGTCTATCGCAGGATAATCGCGAACATTGGGAATAAATTGGGCTTGGCAATCATGTTCTTGCAACAGTGCTACTGTGCGCGAAGGTTGGGCAGAGATGAGAATGATTTTATACTTCTGTTCGCGGTAGTCACGGATAGTTTGGGCGATTTTGCCGAACTGATGGGGAATTGCAGGAATCGACCGACTCGACATATTCACGCCGCGATTTTCTTCTCCTAGTTCAAATAATTCGAGGCGATCAAATTTGGTGATTTGTTCTAAACATTCAGCAAAGGAGCGATGGAGTTTGCCCTCTCCCCCAGACCCTCTCCCACTGGGAGTGGGTAGTAGGGAGTAAATCTGTTCGGCGGATTCGTACCAGCGATCGCAATGCGCTTTGCATTGGTCGATCTCATCAATTACAACCAAACAGTTTTCTGAAGTTGGTAAATAATCTAATAGAGAAGCTGTAGATTTGGGATGGACTGCAAACCCCTGAACGCTAAATTCATCTTCTAGATTGCTATCATTTGCTGGTAGGTTGCCTAAAATATGCCCATAGCTAATCGGCGCTAACATCACCGAGGGAATGCTATCGAGTGGTCTTTGGGTGGAAGGCTCAAATTCACGAATTCGTTCTATTTCATCGCCAAACCAATCAATCCGTACAGGCATTTCACTGGAAACAGGAAAAATGTCAATAATATCGCCACGTCTTCCCCATTGTCCTTCTGTCTCGACCGTTGATGTATGCTCATAGCCCATCAGAGTCAGGTTCTCTGACATGTCCTTAAGCGTAATCTCTGTACCAACTTCCAAGGATAAGCAATATTCTCTAAATTCTTCAGGACTGGGTAAATGGGGTTGGAGGGCGCGATCGGTTGCGACGATCGCTACTTTTTTCTTTTCTCCTTCCCGTTCATCCCAGTTGACTAAATCCGCCAAAATCTGCATTTGTCCCCAAACGACCTCTGACTCAGGTGCATAGGGTTCGTAGGGCAGGACATCAGAAGTGGGATAAAAATGTACAGTCTGCCAACCCATAGTATCTAGTTGTACCGACCAGCGACCTGCCTCTTCGATCGTGGCAGCAATAACTAACATCAGCCGTTCTTGCTTTTGGCTCAGGGTCGAACTAACCAGCCCTTTGCCGACTCGTGATAAACCCGAAAGCGTGAGTTGATGCGATCGCACCAATTTACTCTCTAGTTCATCAGTGAGAGGCGATCGGATTAAAGAACGAATTACTGAGGAAAATGGCATGGGCTAAAAGGCAATATTTGGAAATGGCAATACATCAGAGTTTAGCAATAATATTTAATCGTCTAGTGATGAAGGTTAAAATAAAAATATCTATCGCCAACCTATTGTAATTAAGCCATGATTGCTAATCCCAAATTTAATTACATATCTCCAGATGAATATCTCGAAATGGAGGAACAAAGTGATATCAAACATGAATATATCGATGGATATGTTTATGCAATGGCTGGAGCAAACGATCCCCACGTTACGATCGCCTTGAATATGGCTTTTGCTGTCCGCAACCATTTGCGTGGATCTGGTTGCCGAGTTTATATGTCAGATATGAAAGCGCGGATAGATGCATTGAATCGATTCTACTATCCTGATGTGATGGTGACTTGTGATTTTAGAGATACCCAAACTCCAAATCACAAGCGTTTTCCTAAACTAATTATCGAAGTTCTATCAAAATCTACGGAAGCATTTGATCGAGGTGATAAGTTTGCCGATTATCAGCAACTAGATAGTTTAGAAGAATATGTTCTCGTAAATACAAAACGTCAACGAATTGATTGTTTTCGTAAAGAGGAGGGGCGCTGGTTTTTAGAAACATATTCTGAAGAGCAAGAGAGTTTTCAACTATCAAGCATTAATTTTGAAGGCAAATTTAAAGATCTTTACGAAGACGTTAGTTTTTAAGTAGCTCGGCATAGTTATAAACAAAACCCAGATTGCCATGTCGCCCGCGTAGCGGGCGACATGGCAATCTGGGTTTTAAGTTTACTTATGCTTAACTACTTAAATAAAATTATTGCAATTTAGACGTTTACAAGCTGAGAAACTGATCTCAATGGTTCTAATAGTATTCCTAAAATCTTATCCACTTCGCTAACATAATACTCAATCGCATCAATCTGGACTAAATTTTTTTCTAGCTTAATAAACCGCCAGTTCGTGCCACTAGTAACGCCCCCATAAATAATTGGGATTTTGTTATGATGCTGTTCGTTAAAGATTTGCGCCGCAACCATCGCCGCAATACATTGACCAACACCACCAAAAATATCTTCTCGCTTTGCCTCAATAATAATCACCACAGGAGATGTAATTTCCAACTGTTCTTCAGAACTACTCAATAAAAAATCACAGAACCCTGTCAATCCACGATCGCGATCAACTGTGAACTCTGAGCCAGAAAACAATGAAATCTTGTAGTTTAGTTGACGGCGAACTTCGCTCAAAATCTGAGCAATGATAAATTCTGATCGCGCTTTCTCAGTGCCAACTGCGATCGCAAAAGATAGATTTTCTTGAAGTAGTGTCGTCAAGATTTGGGATGGTGTAACTTTGGCTGTATCTACAAAAAGAT
Organism: Phormidium tenue FACHB-1050; assembly: GCF_014696925.1. GTDB lineage: Bacteria > Cyanobacteriota > Cyanobacteriia > Pseudanabaenales > Pseudanabaenaceae > Pseudanabaena. The sequence continues at coordinate 192,583 of NZ_JACJQY010000003.1, forward strand.
TTGTCTTTTCGTCAATGGTTAACTGAAAAGCTTCTTTGACTTTGCTAAAGGTGAAGTCACTGTATGCCATAAAAACCTACATTTTTTGTGATGCTCCTATTTTACTTGTATTGAGATCGTCAACATCTGTCTACCCGTGATGAAATGAAATCGCGATCGCAAGAAATGTAAAATAGGTTTAGCTCATATTGTCGTGAAACTATGCCCGTACCCGTTGAACAGTTACTTAACTCCGAAATCCTCAAACCTGCTCGTTATTTAGGTAATGAGTTTGGCGCAGTGCATAAACCTTGGGAGCAGGCGATCGTGCGCTGGTCGCTGACCTATCCTGAAATTTATGAAGTAGGCGCGTCCAACTTGGGGCATATCATTCTTTACAGCATCATTAACTCTAAAGATGGTCAGCTATGCGATCGCGCTTATCTCCCTGCCCCTGACCTCTCCGCAAAATTACGTGAAACCAAGACAGATTTGTTTGCGGTGGAGTCCAAGCGATCGCTGCGGGACTTTGACATTTTAGGCTTTAGCCTCAGCTATGAACTAGGTGCAACCAATGTTTTAGAAATGTTTGACCTTGCCAATATTCCGATGACATGGCGTGAAAGGAGTGAATTGAGTATTGAGGAATGCCCATTAATTTTTGCAGGGGGTCAAACTGCCACTTCTAATCCTGAACCCTATGCTGACTTCTTTGATTTCTTTGCTCTCGGTGATGGAGAAGAACTATTACCTGAAATTGGAGAAGTTCTCAAAGCCGCTAAACTTGCAGGTAAAACTCGTCGTGAAACTTTACTAGATCTTGCCAATGAAGTTGATGGGGTTTACGTTCCAGAATTCTATGATATGGATGAGAAAACAGGCGCAGTCACTCCCAACCGTAGCGACGTTTCTCCCCGTGCATTGCGGCGGGTGGCTACACCAATGCCTGAGCATAGCATTGGCTTAGTTCCCCTTGTGGAAACCGTTCACGATCGCCTCGTCATCGAAATTAGAAGGGGCTGTACTCGCGGCTGTCGTTTTTGCCAACCAGGGATGCTCACCCGTCCCGCCCGTGATGTCGAACCCGAAAAGGTGGTTGACACGATTGAGAGAGCCATTCGAGAAACAGGATATAACGAATTTTCTTTGCTTTCCCTCTCTTGTTCCGATTATCTTGCGTTGCCATCGGTAGGCGTACAGATCAAGAATCGTTTTAAAGATGAACACGTTACCCTCTCTTTGCCTAGCCAAAGAGTCGATCGCTTTGATGAGAATATTGCCCATATGCTGCGTAGTGGCGATGGTCGTCAACAGGGACTGACATTTGCTCCTGAAGCTGGAACCCAGCGTCTGCGGGATGTTATTAATAAGGGCTTGACCGATGAAGAGCTATTGCAAGGGGTGAAAACTGCCTATGTCGAAGGTTGGGATAAGGTCAAGCTCTACTTTATGATTGGCTTGCCGACGGAAACCGATGAAGATGTGATTGGCATTGTCAATACGGTGGAATGGCTCCAAAATGAATGTTCGCAAAAGGGAAGGAAGAAGATTTCCTTTAACTTGACTATTTCCAACTTTACACCCAAGCCCCATACGCCTTTCCAGTGGTTCACTGTCTCTAGTGGTGAGTTTGTGCGGAAGCAGCAATTGCTTCGCAAGGAATTTCGTCGCTTGAGTGGAGTGAAGGTGAACTACACCGAGGTTCGCATCAGTGCGATGGAGGATTTTGTTGGGCGGGGCGATCGCCGTTTGGGTAAAGTGCTGTATCGCGCATGGCAACTGGGTGCGGGTATGGACTCATGGTTTGAAAATACCGAAAAAGCTTTTGGTGCATGGACACAGGCGATCGCAGAGGCAGATCTGGTTTGGGATGCACCATCGCTAAAAATGGAGGATGCTTTACCTTGGGATCATATTGATACGGGTATCGATAAACAATGGCTGATCGAAGATTGGGAAAGAGCGATCGCGGCTCAGATTGTTCCTGACTGTTCCTTTGGTGGTTGTTCCCATTGTGGAGTCTGTGGTCCTGAATTTGGACATAACGAGGTGATTCCACCACCTGAAGTGCCGCCCATTTCTCTAGAGAAGCCCAAAGTACCGCCCAGAGTTCAACGTATTCGTCTCAAATTTGGCAAGCTAGGCGATATGAGTCTAATTTCTCATCTAGACTTGCACCGATTCTTTCAACGTGCGGCTAGGCGTGCGGCTCTGCCCGTTGCTCATACTGAAGGTTTTAATCCTTTACCGCGTATTTCCATCGCGAAGGCTCTGCCCCTTGGTCAAACTAGTAGTGCTGAATTTGTGGATTTTGAGCTAACGGCAACTATACCCATTAAAGAATTTCAAGAACGCTTCAAAGCAGAATTAGATGCGGATCTGCCAATTTATGCGATCGAGGAAGTTCCTGTTCATGCGCCTTCTTTGGATGCGATGCTCGAAGTTGCTGAATATACGCTTACTTGTGCTTTTATTACGCCTAAGGAACGCAATGCGGCGGATATTATGGATTTACTAGAAGGTGCGAGTTATTGTGTGCTGGCGGCAACTTCGATCCAAATGCCAAAAGTCTCGAAATCAGGTCGTAATCAGATGCTGGAATTACGCGATCGCCTCTTTGCGATTAATGTAATTAACCCCGATCCTGAGTTGCCCAAAATCCATTTTATGGGAAGTTGTAAGCCTGATAGCAATCTCAAACCTGAGTATGTGGTCTATATGATGAATAAGTATCTTGCCGAAGAAGATGAAATTAAATTAGTCAAGGTTCATCGCGAATCGATGCGTTAGACTAAGTAACAAGGGGCTTAAGCCCCTTGTTTAAATATTACCAATATGACAAATTCAAGGTCTTAATATGGCTGAACTAACACTCGCTCAGAATTGCTTTCTAATTCATCACAAAATACCTTTATCTCAAGTTTTTGATGCGACTGGCATGAAAAAGAAGGAATACGAAGAGGTAATGAAAGAATTGGGTATGACTATTGCGATCGGAGTAAATCCTTGTAGAGCAATAGAAAGACATACGCTTAAAGATAAATACGGTAAGTGCATTCAATGTAAACCTGTTAACCTCGCTTTCCAGAAACGTTACAACGAGTCAGGATTTATCTATATCGCAAGGTCTGAGAGCTTGAAACTAATCAAAATTGGTACAGCAAAGGATACTGTAAAAAGGGAATATAGTCTAAATAATTTTCGGTACGGCGGTTGTAGTGATTGGAAAATTATGTTTAATGAACAATGCAATAAACATGGACGCATAGAATTTGAAGCACATCAAGCTTTAATGCCTCATAATGTTCATAAATCTTACTGGAAGCAGGATAATTTGGTTGAATGTAGTGAGCTTTTCGATTGTGAAGTTGAATTAGCTGTCAAAACTATTGAGGAAATTATCTTGCGATATTGATAACTAAACAAGTTCTTGAATACCGATCCTGAATTTCCGAAAATTCATTTCATGGGTAGTTGCAAGCCCGACAGCAATCTCAAACCTGAGTATGTGGTCTATATGATGAATAAGTATCTTTCAGAAGAAGATGAAATTAAATTAGTCAAGGTTCATCGCGAATCGATGCGCTAACAAATGTAGCAATGAAGGCGGCGCGGAGCGCCGCCTTCACTTATTTTAGACCGTTGCTGCTACAGGCACTGCATCCGTAGCTTCAGGGCTATTCTGCTCCGAAGGTGGCACAACCTGCCAGAACTTCGGCAAATAGCTCGACCAATTATCGAGAATTTCCTTCGCTCTAGAACTACCAGTATGCTCATAGCTGGATTGAATCAATTCCTTTAGCTGATTCTCACCTGCGGCGGTGCAAACCCGTTGGACTTTGAGAACTTCTTGGCTTAACCGCTCTTTGAACTTGCCATCAATATCAAGGAAGTAAGCAATCCCGCCTGTCATCCCAGCGCCAACATTACGACCTGTGGTTCCTAGAACTACAACTACGCCACCCGTCATATATTCACAGCAGTGGTCACCTGTCCCTTCCACTACTGCCTTTGCACCAGAGTTCCGCACTCCGAATCGTTCGCCAGCACGTCCATGTACAAACAGATAGCCACCCGTTGCACCATATAAGCAGGTGTTGCCAATGATGGCATTGTCCGCAGGATTGAAGGTGCAATCAGGTTTTGGCTTGATGCTGATTGTGCCACCATTCATCCCTTTACCAATGTAGTCATTGGCTTCACCGACTAGAGATAGATTCAATCCATTGATATTGAATGCGCCGAAGCTTTGACCTGCTGCGCCCACAAATTCGAGATTGAGGTGGCTAGCCAGACCAGAGTTGCCATATTGCTTAGCGATCGCCCCTGATACTCTCGCAGGCACTGAACGATCGGTATTAACGATCGCATAGGTTTTGCTTAAATCAGTTTGATTAGCGATCGCCTCCTGCACTTCGAGATCTGCCAAGATTTCATCATCCAGAACTGCACCATTGCTATGGGAAGTTGGAGAATGCTCTAACCAACTGCGATCGCTCTTGGTGTTGGGGAGATTGATGAGACAACCTAAATCTACTTGATTGAGATTGAGTTTAGCGAGTTGCAAGTCTTGGCGCTGTGCCAATAGGTCAGAACGTCCGATGATCTCTTTGAGGGATTTGTAACCGAGCTTGGCAAGGATTTGACGCACTTCTTCAGCAACGAAATAGAGGAAATTAACCACATGTTCAGGCGTTCCAGGGAAGCGCTTGCGGAACTGCTCTAGTTGCGAAGTTACACCAACAGGGCATTTATTAGTGTGGCAAACTCGCGCCATGATACAACCTTCAGCAATCATCGCCGCTGTACCAAAGCCGTATTCTTCACCACCGAGAAGAGCCGCGATCGCCACATCCCAGCCAGTTTTGAAACCGCCATCAACACGTAATAAAACGCGATCGCGTAGTTTGTTACCCATCAGCACCGTATGCACTTCTGCTAAACCAAGTTCCCAAGGTGAGCCAGCGTGCTTAATCGAACTTAGGGGTGAAGCGCCCGTACCGCCATCGTAGCCAGAGATTTGGATGATGTCGGCGTTTGCCTTAGCTACACCTGCGGCGATCGTGCCGATACCAATTTCCGATACTAGTTTTACAGATACTTTTGCGGTGGGATTGATCTGATGCAAATCATAAATCAACTGGGCGAGGTCTTCGATGGAATAGATGTCATGGTGTGGAGGAGGCGAAATTAGCGATACCCCTGGTTTGGAGTTTCGGAGCATGGCAATATAGCTGCTGACTTTTGGTCCTGGCAACTGTCCGCCTTCTCCTGGTTTCGCACCTTGAGCAACTTTAATCTCTAGTTGATTGGAACTGACAAGATAGGAAGGAGTAACCCCAAAGCGTCCCGACGCAATCTGTTTAATTGCGGAGTTAGCAGTGTCGCCATTTTTTAGCCCCTTGAGATGAGGGAATGTTGCGGAAATGCCATTAGCATCTACATCATTGATGGGCAAATAGCGAATTGGATCTTCGCCACCTTCACCACAGTTAGATTTACCACCGACGCGATTCATGGCGATCGCAAGGACTTCATGGGCTTCTCGACTCAAGGCTCCGAGGGACATAGCTCCTGTACAGAAGCGGCTGAGGATTTCAGAAACATCTTCGACTTCTTCTAGGGGAATGTTAGGGCGATCGCTCTTAAATTCTAATAAATCACGTAGAGCCGTTGGCGTGCGATTCTGTAACTGTGTCCGATAGACTTCGTAATGGTCGTAGCCATCACCAGCCACTGCTTTATGCAAAGCCTTTGCCATTTCAGGACTGTTCATGTGGTACTCACCTGTGGGGCGATACTGCATGAAGCCGTAGTTCTCTAGCTTTTTGATTTGCAATTCAGGGAAGGCTTGAGAATGGAAACTGAGTAATTCCGATGCGATATCAGCGAAGTTAACACCACCAACGCGGGAAACTGTTCCCTTAAAGCAATTGGTAATTACTTCTTCGCCAATACCGATCGCCTCAAAAATTTGTGCGCCACTGTAGCTCGATAGGAGCGAAATCCCCATCTTGGAGAGAATCTTCAACAATCCGCCTTCAACTGCTTTACGATAGCTATCTTGAACTTGGGTAATTGTCAAAGCCTTGATTTTGCCCTGTTGCATTTGCATTTGGGTCTTGGCTTTACCCCACCATTGGCGTGTGGTCTCAAAAGCTAGATAAGGACAGATCGCACTAGCTCCATAACCAATCAAGCAAGCAAAATGATGGGTACTCCAACATTGAGCCGTTTCCACAATAATCGAAGCCTTCATGCGAAGCCCTTCGGCACAAAGACGGTGATGCACAGCACCCACAGCTAATAGAGGGGGAATATAGGCACTTTCTGCACTCAAGTTGCGATCGCTTAAAATCAACAATTTTGCGCCATCGCGAACAGCCTTCACTGCTGCATCACTGAGCTTAGCGATCGCCTGTTTTAGTCCATTAGCTCCTGAGGCGATCGGGAACAACATATCTAATTTTGCCGAAGCAAAACCTAATGATTGTAGTTCCTCAAGCTCTGCTTCATTGATTACGGGACTCTTTACCTTAATCTGATTAGCCGCATCAGGAGTGGCAAGGAGCAAATTCGCTCTTTCTCCTAAGAACATCGATAAAGACATCACCGTTCCCTCACGCAGAGGATCGATCGGTGGATTAGTTACCTGTGCAAAGCGCTGCTTGAAGTAGTCATAGAGCAGGTGTGGACGTTGTGATAAAAATGCTAGCGGCGCATCATCACCCATGCAGAAGACTGGCTCCTTTCCATCTTGAGCCATCGCTTCAATCACCATTTCCACGTCTTCGAGGGTGTAGCCAAAGGCGGTTTGATAGGTAAGAACTTTCTGCTCATCAAGGGTTGGCGCTTCTGCAAAAGGTTTGACCTCCAGATTCTTCCGATATTGTTTAATCCATTCACCATAGGGATGAGCCTTGGCGACTCGCTCCTTTATTTCCCAGTTGTGGAGAATCTCATGGGTTTGCAAATCCACAGCGATCGTTTGTCCAGGACCAAGGCGACCTTTTTCAATGATATCCGTTTCAGGAATATCCACAGTTCCTGCTTCTGAGCTAACGATCACCATGCCATCATTAGTAATCATGTAACGAGCAGGACGTAAGCCATTGCGATCCAGAGCCGCACCGACAATTTTGCCATCACTAAAGGCTAGCAAGGCGGGTCCATCCCAAGCCTCTTGCAAGCCACTGTAATATTCGTAGAAATCAACAATTGCTTGGCGATCGCTTAAATCTGGTTGATTCTCATAGGCTTCTGGCACAAGGATCATCATCGCCTCAAGCGGACTATGCCCTGTCTCAATTAGCAATTCAAAAACGTGATCGAGCGTTGCCGAATCGCTCTCATTTGGTTTAAGAATAGGAAGTAAATCCTTGAGGCGATCGCCCTTTGCGTCTACCCAAGTAGGATGGGTGAGATCACCTTGACGAGCAAGGAACCAATTGGTATTTCCCTGCAAAGTATTAATTTCACCATTGTGACCCAGAAAACGCATCGGTTGAGCAAGGGGCCATTTGGGTAAGGTGTTGGTGCTAAAACGACGGTGATAGATTGCATAAGCCGAGACATAATCGGGATTTTGAAGGTCTGCATAAAACGCATCTAATACAGCTGATCGCACCATCCCCTTATAAATTACGGTCGCGTTAGATAGAGATGGGACATAAAAGTCGCTAGGGAGATCAGGAGCGAGCTTTTTGACCTCAAGTTTGATGCGGCGACGAGTAATGTAAATCGCTCTTTCAATCTGATCGAGTTTTTGATGATCGGCATCAGCCACGAAAATCGCTTGCTCAATCTGGGGCTGATTTTCCCTAGCTTGCACACCCAAGACCTCTGGATTAACAGGCACAATTCTCCATCGTAGGAGCTTTAAGCCTTCTTCTGAAGCAATTCTTTCGGTGATTGCACGACATTTAGCTGCATGATCGTGATCCTGTGGCAGGAAAAACATCCCCAAAGCTGAATGCTCAGGATCAATGGTCAAATCTGCAAATTCCTTTTGTAACAAAGCCCAAGGAATTGCGGTCATCAAACCTGCACCATCTCCCGAATCTTGATCGGCACTACATCCGCCGCGATGCTCCATACAAGTCAGAGCTTTTAGGGAATTGCTCACAATTTTATGGCTAGCACGACCTTCTTTGTCCGCAATAAATCCTACCCCACAGGCATCACGCTCTTCCACTAGCCAATAGGGACCTTGGACAAGATTAGTAGTTCCAGACTGATTAGACTGACTTGTATTCACGCGGCTCACTTCCATCGGATTATCTGTTGCTATCAAAAAATGTATGTTGAAATTATGAGATTCTTAAGGTGGGTGATGAAGCTCTCACTGCGTCACTTCGTACCTTGTACATTGTTAATTCTAGATTAAGCTTTTTATTAACAGGTGCAAAACTGTTAATATCTTGCTTGCAGAAATTTGCTTTAAACTGACATAAATCGCTTAAGATTATTGCAAATTAGCAGTCGCACCCTAGCTGTAGCTTGGGATCTAAGTCAAGACTTAATATTTGAACTAAGCTTGCATTCAATCATTTGAATGAAGGCAGATTTTAGAGCATAGCTCTTTACTTAGTCTTGTGCATAGGTACTAAGTAGATATTTTAGTATGAATTTTTTAAGTGGGGCATTATCGATTATAAGCGACAAAGATCTTTCTTATGTTCGACTCACTACAGTTTTTGGGTGTAGTTTGACCTACAAGCGAGACCCAAAGCTACAAAATTAAGTACTTCTTCTTTTGCGTTTTTATAGCAGTCCTAAATGGGTTGTGAGAGTTCGCCCCTTTGGGGTGAACTCTCATATTGCTACATAATTAGGTAATTACAAACCCAAACCCATAAAGTTGTGACTTTACGGGGCACAACTTTATGGGTTTGGGTAATTTATTTTGGACAAGTACTTATAATGGCAAAACAGTTTCAGTGACTTGCATCATGGCTTATTGGCTTCTTAAAAGTGAACCCGATGTTTATTCCTATGCTGATCTAGAGCGCGATCGCCAGACGATTTGGGATGGGGTGAATAATAATTTGGCGCTCAAGCATATCCGCACGATGCAGATCAAAGATCTTGCCTTGATTTATCACACAGGCGATGAACGGCGTGCTATGGGTATTGCGGAAGTGATCAGTTTGCCCTACGTAGATCCGAAATTAGACGACCCCAAACGGGCGGTGGTTGATGTTAAAGCCTTGCGATCGCTGCCTCAGCCAGTCACCCTTGCTCAAATTAAACAAGATCCTGATTTTGAAGGCTTTGATCTAATTCGGATTAGTCGCCTGTCTGTTGTTCCTGTCTCTGAGGCGCATTGGCAAAAAATTTTAGAACTCGCCAATATTTAAATGAAGTGCCGCGCTATGCGCGGCACTTCATTAGCTTTTAGGTAGCCCTAATTTATTTAGATCGCTTTGCGCTATAGGATATTGGCTAGAAGTTATTAGTAATTTTTTAGAATATATGAACTATTTGGTTAGTGTTTGGAGCGATCGCCTGAAGGCTGAAGAAGTCTATACGCGACTAGAATCTGCAAATTTTCCGATGGAAGCAATTTCGATTTTAGGCAAGGGCTACAAAAGCGCTGAAGAATTTGGCTTTATCGATCCCCTTGTCCAAGGTCGCAAACAAGCCTTTTTTATGTCCTATTGGCTAGTTCCCTTTGGCTTTTTAGCAGGAATTGGATTTAGCCTCGTTACTGATTTACATACTTTTGCTTGGGCTGGCAGTATTGGCAATCATTTGATCGGTGGCTTGCTCGGTGCATTTGGTGGTGCAATGGGAAGTCTATTTGTGGGCGGTGGTGTTGGTGTGGCAACTAGCAGCGACTCCGTTCCTCTGCGTAACCGTCTTGATGAAGGTAAGTATCTGATCGTTGTCCAAGGTACAGATCAGCAGGTAGTGCGGGCTAATCAACTCATGCGTCCTTTGCGCCCTGAGAATATTCAAGGCTATGTTGCTCCCTAAATTACAACGCTTTACGCTCAATCCAGAACAATATATTTTTCAAAAGCTTTACATTGCAAAGCTTTTGAAAAATATATTGTTCTGTTGAAATATAAATAATTTGGGAAAATAACTTGTGTTGTAAGTCGTCTACAGGGCTTTATTAAGAGTCCCGCTAATCGACTCTCTTAGATACCAATCGATAAAAGTGTGGCAATACTTTTATCGATTAAAAGTCAAGCCCAGCAAGAGTTTTGAAAGCATAAAAATGGCGTAGCCATTTTGTGCTTGAGTATAACAAAGCATAAAGGTATTACCAAAAATAGAAATATGAAATCACGTCAAGTCTTTACTTATATTTGGCGCATTAATGCTGTAATTATTCTACTTATGGGAATTCTTGCTAGCGCTAGTTTTGCTGCGACTGTTTGGGGATTATTTCGACAGGCTACCCGTACGCAGGAAGTTAGTAATGTTGTCAATTTATCTACAAATGATGAAGTCAAGGTAAAAACGACAATTGGAACCTTTGGACAGATTTCAGGAACGGATATCATTAAAGCTCCGCTTTATCTGATCCAAGAATATGACTATAGAGCAGGAGCTAAGGAGTCTAGTTCTGTTCAGAATTATATTTTCTATGATCCAACTAAAAAAGTGTCTTATTGGTTAAGACCGAAGAGTGAAGGATTACTTCTATCTACGATCGCTTTACCAGATCTCACGGAAAGTACGGGAAAAGAACAGCAGTTGCCGACAGTTGGCTATGTGTATTTAGTTGCGGACAAAGACACCAACAATGACAAACGTATCAATGACGAAGATCAAAAGAGCATTGCGATTTCTGATCCTTCAGGGTTGCGCTTTAAAGTGTTGATTAATCAAGTAGATCGGTTTAATGGCACTTCTACTATTAAAAATAATCGTGTCTCCATACTGTATCAATCAGAAAATAAGCTCAAAGTTGCCGAAGTTGATCTGCGATCGCAAGAAATCGTCAGTAATTCTGAATTTAGCAGTCAGCCATAGAGTTTATTGTAAAATTGAAAATACATTGATAAAGACAAAGAGTAACTAAGCTCTGTTAACTTATCGTTTAGGAGAATGTGACTATGATTGTTGCAAGTCCTTTGCTCACAATGGCGGAATATCTTGCTTATGATGATGGAACAGATGCAAGGTATGAATTAGTAAATGGAGAATTAGTGGCGATGGCACAGCCTACAGGAATTCATGGCGGCATGAGTGAATTTGTTAATGATAACTTTCGTTTAGAAATTCAACGTTTACAGTTATCTTTAGTTTCTAAGCAAGATTTAATTGCGGTGCAAACGGGGCGAGTCGGTGGCAAAATTACCTGTCGGGTTCCTGATGTGGTAGTAATTACATCAGATCAGTGGCAGGATATGAGATTCCGCGAGGCAGTATTAACTGACTCGGTTCCACTTTTAGTTGTAGAAATCGTTAGCGATAGTACTCGCAATATTGACTATCGCAAGAAAAGAGCAGAATACAATGCAATTGAAATTCCTGAATATTGGATTATCGATTTTAGCGATCGCAAAGTGACAGTTTTATTGCTTGAAGATGGACTATATGAAGAAACATTGTATCGAGGTGACGAAATAATTAAATCTTTACTATTTACCGAGTTAAAGCTAACTCCTGAGCAAATTTTTAAAGCCTAGATGACACAAAATCTATTGAAACCTCATCATAAATCTTCACGTAGGCTCTTATAACCATGAATCATGTATTAATTGGAATCTCTGGAGGTATTGCCGCTTATAAAGTTTGTGAAGTGGTTTCGAGCTTAGCCAAACGCGGCGTTGAAGTTCGGGTAATCATGACGCGATCAGCAGCCGAATTTGTTACGCCTCTTACCTTTGCTACATTGTCGCGCCAACCTACCTACACTGATGCTGACTTTTGGCAACCGACAAATGGAAGACCTCTACATATTGAACTAGCAGAATGGGCAGATGTATTTTTGCTTGCGCCTGTGACCGCCAATACTTTAGCGAAGCTAGCTTATGGCATGGCGGATAATCTTCTCACTAATACTGTCCTCGCTTCCAATTGTCCAATTCTCTTTGCGCCAGCAATGAATACAACGATGTGGCTACAACCCACTGTGCAGGAGAATTGGCATAAGTTATTAAAGGATTATCGATATACAGCGATCGCACCGACGGATGGCATTCTTGCCTGTGATGCTGTAGGTACTGGGCGGATGGCTGAGCCAGAAATAATTTTGGAATATTTAGAATCTTTTCTATTTACACAAGGGAAACAGGATTTAAAAGGGAAACATATTTTAGTTAATGCAGGGGGAACTCGCGAATTTATCGATCCTGTCCGCTTTATCGGTAATCCATCCACAGGAAAGCAGGGAATTGCGATCGCTAAAGCTGCAATCCATCGTGGCGCAAAGGTCACCCTCATCACTACATCTAGCTCCTCTCTCCCTATGGGAGAGATGCTGGGGGTGAGAGAAGTTCGCACTTCCGCAGAAATGCACCAAGCGATGATTGAGGAATTCCCTAACGCTGACATCACGATCGCAGCAGCAGCCGTTGGTGATGTGCGATCTAAATTACAAAGCGATCGCAAGTTACCAAAATCAGAACTACCCTTAAATCTTGAACTTGAGTATATTCCTGATATTATTGCCGATCTCGCCACTCGTAAACGTCCTGAGCAAATACTAGTCGGCTTTGCGGCGCAAACTGGAACTGAGGCAGAGGTTTGCGCCGCAGCACAAGAGAAACTAGAGCGAAAAGGACTGGATGCGATCGCCGCTAATGCTGTTAATACTTCTCTAACAGGGTTTGGTACTGATACTAATCAAGCCATATTCATTCATAAAGAGGGACATGAGGAAACTACTCCCCTCTGCTCAAAATTAGAACTTGCCCATCGTTTATTCGATTTCCTAATCTAGAGGTGGTGCTTTGCACCACCTCTAGATTAGAGAAAGAGTGACGCAAAGCGTCACTCTTTCTTTAGTTAGGTATCGTTGCTGGTTCTAAACCTGTGGCTTTTCCAAATTTGCGAAGGCGATCGCTTTCGGGTTCCATCCATGAGTAGACAAAGTGACTAATGCAATTAATCTTTGGTTGTCTAGCAAGGATAGCTCGCGTTTGAATCTCAAAGCTAGGATGTCCATCAAAGCCCTGTCCCCAAGTTCCCGCTAAAACTGGACAAACTAAAGTCTCAGGTGCAGATTGGCGGACAACCTCAGCGACCTGTTCCGCAACACATTGACCATCATCACATAGGGCATAGGTCATTGGATGACGCTCCATGAATTTGGGGAAACGATCCCATGGTTGCATTTTAGGATCGAACCGACCTGCCTCAGTACGATTGCCCCCAGGGAAGAAAACTGTACCAATCGGCATATTATTTTGCTGAAGTGGAATGGTAACTGCATTCACAAAATTAATCACCCCTTGATAGGCGTGGTTAGTGGCGATATTCCAAAGAAGTCTCTTCGTGATCGTGGCAGTTTCTCTAGGGTTTTTAATATTAGTCGGTTGCACTTTGATTGCTTCCGTCATTTTCTTCTCAGTCTGAATCACATCATCAGCCGTGAGATCCCCATTCTGGAGATAGAGCGCCATTAGCTCGCGCACATTTTTATTGTCAATGCTATTGAGCAAAGCCGATCGCGAAGATTGTCCATGAATCCAAAGTTGTTTGACGTTATTGATCAATTCACCTGTGGAATTAGTGGGATAGCGCACGTAGTCAAATACCATCCCGTCAGGATTGCGTTTCATCAAAGCTTTGACTACGGCTGTTAGATCGGCTTTGGCGATCGCACTATAGGGATCAGCAAATAAATGATCAACTTCATAGGCATCTTCATAAAAAGCACGTCCATTACTAACCATGTTGCGATCAAAATTGGTATTGGCAATACTATTTTCCCCTCTACCATTAAGTGCTAAGGCTCCTGAACGCCCCTTGATTTCGCTATAGCCATAGCCAAAATTCATCGTAAATGACCAACCATAAACTTTGATGCCCCGTTCTCTGCCGATCTCGATTGCTCGTTGCCATAGATCATAATCCGCAGGCACTTCCCCCGACTTAACCGCTTCCTCCATCACCGATCGCCAAGGTGTTGGATTATCAGCAACAGGTAGTAAGACGCGACCATCATAGAAAACTTCGACAAAAACTTGGTTATAGCCACGATTTGCCATTTTGTCGAAAACATCCTCCAAAACGCCTGACTTAACATCATTGGGATATAGCCTTACCCAAGTGGCTTGCGTTTGGGGTTTGCTGCGATCGCGACAGGCTTGTAATTCTGACTTATGTTTTTGGACAATAGCCTGATATTGCGATTGAGCAGTAGAGTTACTAGGGTTTATGACTAAAGCTGATTTTCGTAATTCATGTTTTCGCAAGATTTCCGCCTTGCTCACATCACAGGTAGGGTTGCCCCACAGGATTTTATCTGGTAGAGATCCCGCGATCGCTTTCCCTGTCAAAGCTGTGCTTAAAACCGTAAGAGAGGCGATCGTCAACAAATTAAATTTATTGATCTTGCTTAAATTTCTTTTGTATTTCATAGACTAAAAAATGGTAATCCCAGTAATTGAAGGGAGACTGCTCAGAAATAGTACCAAAACAAAAAATGGCGTAGCTATTTTTTGTTTTTAAACCCTTACTGGGTTTGGTTTTAACTCACAAAAGTATGACAACCCTTTTGTTACAGTGCTTTGCGCTCAGGCTCAAACCAAGAAATTTTTTGAAAGGGTTGCAAAGCAACCCTTTCAAAAAATTTCTTGTGGTACGTTTGATCGAAAATTGCTGTAATTGCTATAAATCCTATACTATCCGCGTTTTCATAGACGAACTTGGCTTAACAATGTGGCACACTGACAAGTGTATTTCATGACCGCTTCACCATGCTTCACAACCCTGCCAGATTTAAGCCTAGTCCCATCGAAGATGATTCTGAAGAAAATGATGATGAATTGGAATTTTATGACTTCAATGAACCCGAACCAGGCAGTCCACCTGGAACGCTGATCATTGATGAAGACTCGGCTATTCCCAATATCTTTTTGATTGATTACAACGCCGATGAAGCTCTCGGAGTTCAGCTTGCTACGCCCGAAGATTGCTTTCCTTATCTAGATAGCCACTCAGTCTCATGGGTGGACGTACAAGGCTTGGGGTCTGAGGAGGTCTTGAAACGTCTAGGTAAAGTGTTTGGACTCCATGAGCTTGTATTAGAAGACATTGTTAATATTCCGCAGCGTCCCAAGGTTGAGAGTTTTGAGGATCAGGAATTGATCATCTTGCACATGGTGACTAGTCGTGAAGATGGTCGGGGTTTTTATGATGAGCAGGTAAGTTTAATCTTAGGCAAAAACTACATTCTCACCGTCCAAGAAGAACCCGAAAATGATGTATTTGAGCCAATTCGTCAGCGCATCCATCGCAATCGTGGGGTAATTCGATCGCAAAAGGCTGATTATCTTGCCTATGCTCTAATTGATGCGATCGTTGATGGGTTTTTCCCTGTGCTAGAGGACTACGGCGAACGTCTCGAAGATTTGCAGGATGAAGTGGTGGAAAATCCCACCCGCCAAACTCTCGATAAAATCCATAAAATCAAGCGTGAACTTTTGTTACTCCGTCGTGCAATTTGGCCGCAGCGAGACGCAATTAATTCTCTAATTCGCGAAGAAAGCCCTTTGATTGATCGCGAGGTAAGAGTTTTCTTGCGAGACTGCTATGACCATACGGTACAGGTAATGGACATGGTTGAGACCTATCGCGAACTTGCCGCCAACTTGATGGATATTTACCTATCATCTTTGAGTAATAGCACCAACGAGATCATGCGCTTCTTGACTGTCATCTCAACGGTATTTATTCCTCTTACTTTCGTGTCGGGAGTCTATGGGATGAACTTTGATACAGATATTCCATGGAATATGCCTGAATTAAAGATGCCATTGGGATATCCTTTCTTTTGGCTGGTGATCATGTCTATTTCTGGTGGATTGCTATTTTACTTTTGGAAAAAAGGCTGGCTATTTAGTCCAAAATAACGACAGAATCACGGATTATAGCTTTTGAGCTAAAATATTACTTAAATCCTAGTCAAAACAACTTACTAAAACCTGAGATATGTCTACTCCTGAAGCTTTAAAAGAAAGATTTGTGGCGATCGCTAGCAAGCGTGAATTATTGGTGCAATTGTCTCTCAAAGATAATTTGGGTAGCTTGAGCATTGATGTGATCCAAGCCTTAGAAGAACTTGATGATCTCTTGATTGAAATCAGAAAGATCTTCCCTGATTGGCAACAGGACTAGGATATCTCCATGCCTCCTAAATTAACTTCATTCCATTCTCAAGTTAATGTCCAGCGTCAAGTCAAGATCCCCATGCGCGATCGCCTTAACTTGACGGCTGATATTTATCGCCCCAAAAACGTTGATACGCCTTTGCCAGTGTTATTGATGCGCTTGCCCTATGGTCGAGCGATCGCCTCTAGTTGCACCTATGCTCATCCCAGTTGGTATGCCAGCCAAGGCTATATTGTCGTGATCCAAGATGTGCGTGGTTGTGGTACTTCTGATGGTGAGTTCTATCCATTTGTCAGTGAATATGATGATGGATTTGACACAGTGGAATGGTGTGCAAAGGAACTAGAAGGCAGTAGTGGCAAGGTGGGAATGTATGGATTTTCCTATCAGGGGGTAACTCAATTTCAAGCGGCTGTAAAGCAACCTGAAGGACTTGTGACGATCTGTCCGACTATGGCAACGGCGGATTTGTATCATGGTTGGTTTTATTTTGGTGGTGCGCTTTGTCTAGACTTTGACCTAGGTTGGGCTTTGCAATTGGCGCAAAATCGAGCATGGTATTTAAAGCAAGAACCACAAGCAACGAAGCTTTTTGAAGCCCAAAAGCAGGTCTCTAAATGGTTAGAGACTGTGCCATTAAGTGAAATAGAACTATTTAAGAATGAATCCTTTGGAGATTTCGGAAGATTCTTTTTTGATTGGATTGGGAATCAGCAAGCTGATGATCAATATTGGCAACAGCTAAATCCTCTCAGTTATTTTGATCGCTATGATTTGCCTGCTTTACACATTGCGGGATGGGCAGATATTTTCATTGAGGCGACGATTAACACCTACCACCAAGCCAAATATGCAACGACAAAACCACAGCATCTAGTAGTTGCACCTTGGCAGCATATGCCTTGGCTACCGAAAGTTGGCGAGCTTGATTTTGGTGAAGCGGCTGTTTCTAAAATTGATCAATTGCAAGTGGATTGGTTTGATTTTTGGTTAAAAGAGATTGATAACGGAATCTGCGATCGCGCTCCCGTTCAAATGTTTTTTATGGGCAAAAATCAGTGGCTAGATTTACCAGAATTCCCGAAAGATACTCGCACCAAAGTATTCTATCTTACTTCCCAAAAACAACTAATCGAACAATCACCAATCACCAATCACCAACTACCCGATATCTATGTCTACGATCCCCGCAATCCTAACCCTACTACTCCCTACGGATTCTACGATCAGCGCAATGTGCATCATCGTTGGGATGTATTGGTTTATGAGAGTGCAGAACTGGATGAAGAGATAGCGATCGCAGGTATTCCCGAATTTGTTCTCTATGCAGCTACTACTGCTCCTGATACTGATTGGGTAATTAAGCTCTTAGATATTTATCCAGATGGTAAACAAATGCTGGTATCGATGGGTGTTTTACGAGCGAAATTCCGTAAATCATGGACTGAGCCTGAATGGATCGAGTCTGATGTGGTGAATGAATATCGGATTAAATTACGTCCAACCTGTCAAAATTTTGCTCAAGGACATCGGATTGGGATAGCGATCGCCAGTTCAGCTTTTCCTGCGATCGAGCGACATTCTAATACACAGAAGTTACCGTCAGAGGCGACAGTCAGTGACTTGGTGGAGGCAACGCAGCAAATTTTTTATGGTGCGGAATATCCTTCCCATTTACAACTACCCATAAAATAAAAATTCACCTTACGCAGATAGAATTCCTGCTATCGCTAAGGTTTGGGGCTGGCACGGGGGCGCAGCCCCTACAGAACATTTAATTATTGCAGGTAGGGGCAATCCCCCCGTGGTTGCCCTGCTTGGCTGGCGACAAGAGATTCTTGGTTTAACTTGCGGTGTAAGCCCGCCACCCACCATAGGAAGTAATTTCTTTTTGCCCTTCACATAAAAATGGTTCGCCAAGAACGCCCAAAACTTCTTGTCCATTGGCTAAAACAATTTTGCCAATACATAGCCCAGCAGGCTCAGACAATAAAATTGCACCCAAAGCATCGGGAGTAACTGACCAAATCTCTAAAGCGATCGCTTGTCCATTTTCGCTAACACGTAACATCGCAGGATGGCGATCAGCGATCGACCAAAGTCGATATATAGGTGCAGTTATGTCTTCTCTTACAAATACTGCCCCCACTTTCTGCAAGTTACCATTCAGCTCCAGTCCGCGCATTAAAGTTCCATTTACGGCAAAATCAATCATCTGCATAATTTTTTAGTGTAGTAATTGTGGATAGCGCTTTGCGCTGTCTACTCCATTAGTTTTTGGTTTGAGCAACGAGATAGATGCGATCGCTTAACTGCCTCAACAACTGGGCGATATCACCATCAGTTGATTGCAACTGAGCGACCTTTTCGCAACTATACATCACCGTTGTATGGTCTTTACCACCTACTGCTTCACCAATTTTGGGCAAGCTGAGATTTGTATGCTGACGCATGAGATACATCACATACTGACGGGCTTGGCTGATTTCTCTGCGGCGTGAATTCCCTAATAGATCGGCTAAATCGATATTCAGCATTTCCGTAACTACGCTCAAAACCATCTCGGCAGATACTTCTACAGGTTCTTTGGGAGGATTGAGAACTGGTGCAACATTTTCCACCGTCATCGGCAATCCCGAAATCGAGATATAGGCAACAGTTCGCACTAATGCTCCTTCCAATTCGCGAATATTAGAAGTATAGCTAGCGGCAATGTAATGGAGGACATCGGCAGGGATTTTGAGATGATCGTATTCAGCTTTCTTTTGTAAGATTGCCATGCGCGTCTCCAAATCTGGAACTTGAATATCCGCAATCAATCCCATCGAGAATCGTGAACAAAGTCGTTCTTGCAAACGCGGAATCTGAGCAGGTGGGCGATCGCTGGCTAATACGATTTGTTTACCAGTTTCGTAAAGCGTATTAAAAGTATGGAAAAACTCCTCCTGAGTATATTCCTTACCTTCGATAAATTGAATGTCATCAACTATCAACATATCGATCTCGCGATACAGTTCCCGAAATCGCTGCATACTATCTTTGCGAATTGCCGAAATTAGATCGTTAGTGAACTGCTCTGTCGATACATAGGCGATTCTTGCTTTCGGTTCGATTTCTAGACGGTAATGGGCGATCGCTTGCATCAGATGGGTCTTGCCTAAGCCCACACCACCGCATAAAAACAAAGGATTAAACTCACGCCCTGGGGACTCGGACACGGCAAGCGCCGCTGCATGAGCCATGCGATTGGTGGAACCAACTACAAAACGATTGAAATTGTATTTAGCATTGAGGTTGCTAGGACGTGGTACGTGACCATTGCTATCTGATGACTGAGGACTTTGGGCATTATTGAGCGTGGTAGGAATTGCCGCCGCCATTGCGTGAACTGCCTCCGCTGCGATCGCCGTTTCCAGCATCCCATCTTGACTAATCTCAGCACCATCAAGATTAAGATTTAGCTCAGGTTGACCCGTAGGCGGTTCACTGCTTGGAGCTGCCTCAATATGAATTTCTACTGGATAGCCAAGGATTTCCGTGACTGCATCCGTAATATTTTGAACGTAATATTTATGCAGCCAATTTTTAGCAAAAATTGAGGGCGTGCGAATAGTCAAGCGATCAGCCGTAAGCTCATCAGCCACAACTGTCTTAATCCATCCTTCATAGGTTGGACGGCTAAGTTGGCTTTCAAGCAGTTCGAGAACTTGATTCCAGAGGGTTTCTAAGGAAATATCAACAGACATCGTTGGTTGTGGTCAAGAGGGCTAACGGCGGATCACGATCTTATCGCGTGTATTAAAATTTTGGAGAATTACTTAATTGACTTAATGAATATTCTGCGGAATGACTACACAAGCTCCAGATCAAAATCTCAGTCTAACTCTAGAGCGCGAATAGCTCTCACTATAGGCGATCCCGCAGGAATTGGTACGGAAATCATTCTAAAATCTCTTGCCGATCGCCATTTATTAGGACTGGATACAACGTTTACAGTTTTTGGCGATCGCCGCTATCTAGGGGAAACCTATGATTTGTTGAGAAATCATAACAATTTATTGATGGCTGATCCTGACAGCATAGAGATTGTCGATATCTGCACTAATGAGGAGATTTCTTTAGGAATTGGCAATCGCGCAAGTGGGGCAGCTAGTTTTGCTTATCTTGATGCTGCGATCGCCCAAACTCTCTCAGGGAATTTTGATGCGATCGTTACCGCACCAATCGCTAAGTCAGCATGGAAACAAGCGGGGCATGACTATGCAGGACAGACTGAGTTATTGGCTGAGCGGAGCCAAGTTGATGATTTTGGGATGTTGTTTGTGGGTAAATCCCCTCATACAGACTGGGTGTTTCGTACTTTGCTAGCAACGGTGCATATTCCTTTGAGCGAAGTCACCAAGCAACTTACACCAGAGTTAATCGAGCAGAAATTAGAATTACTACGCCGATCGCTATTACAGGATTTCGGGATTACAAATCCACGGATTGCCATATCGGGGATCAATCCCCATAGTGGTGAACAGGGACAACTAGGGCGCGAGGAGAGGGACTGGTTACAGCCGTTAATAGATCGCTATCGTCAGCAACACCCCAACGCCCAAGTTACAAACCCAATTCCACCCGATACGATGTGGATCAATCCTGCCAAGGCTTGGAGCGATCGCGATCGGGCGCATCTTGGGTATGACGCTTATCTTGCTATGTACCACGATCAGGGTTTAATTCCCGTTAAGCTCTTAGCCTTTGATCGGGCTGTGAATACCACAATTGGGTTGCCCTTTGTTCGCACATCACCCGATCATGGTACAGCCTTTGATATTTCTGGCAAAGGTATTGCCGATCCTGCTAGTACGATCGAGGCGATCCTCCTTGCGGTCGAACTCGCAAACGTTCGTAAGGGCAATTCATGAATTGCCCTTACGAACAAAAAAAGAGGCGGCGCTTTGCGCCGCCTCTTTTTTGGGATGATTATTCAGGAATAACTTGAATTTTGATCGTTGCGGTGACTTCAGCATGAAGCTTGATCGAAACATCAAAAGTACCTGTTTGATTAATTTCAGGAATTGTAATGTCGCGGTGATCGATTTCTAGCATCGACTTTGCGGTAATCAACTGAGCAACTTCGCGATCGGTCACAGTACCGAAAATTGCATTACCTTCGCCGACTTTTTTCTTAATAATAAAGCCACCAATAGTTGATAATGCGGTCTTACGGCTTTCTGCTTCTTGACGAATAGCGATCAAGCGTTGACGCTCAACTTCCTTACGTCTTTCAACTTCTTTAACAACACCTGAGGTAGCACGAATAGCTAAACCTTGAGGTATGAGGAAATTTTGGGCATAGCCAGGCTTTACAGCTACTAAATCGCCAAGTTTGCCTAATTTTGTAACATTTTTGGTCAGCATGACCTGCAAATTACTCTTTGCCATGTGCTTTTGACTCTTACTCGTTTAAAAGATAGATGTACATCTGAGGGATTGCGGCTACGGCGCAGTCTCACAGCTATGATGAGAATTACTACTAGCTATGGTCAAACAACGAAGTTAGAACTAATATAGATACATTAGAATTTACGGTTTTAACCAGACTTTCTAGTATAGCGAAAAAACTGGCTTTGTAGACTCTACAAAAAATTTACGATGCAGCGTTGGCAGTTATTCAAAATCTCTAGGCAAATTTTGCCGCTTCTGGCCTTATCTTTAGCGGTCGTAGTTCTGCCTAGTTGCACAATTAATCAGCCTCCTAAACCTTTTAGTTCTGAGGCTTTACCGACCGAAGCGATCGCCGAAATTAGTGAAATTCGCAGCTTCCCTGTGCGCGTTAGGTATGTTAACTCCACATCCGCAAGACCTGCGACTGTGGGTGTGCCACTTAAGGTAAATGAAAGCGTTAGCACCGAAGACTCCTCAACGGCTCAAGTGACCTTACGCAGTGGGGCGATTATCAGAATTGGCGGAAAATCAAGCTTAACCCTCAAACCACAGAATCAAGTTGAATTTACATCTGGGCGTTTAGTGGCTTGGGCAGCTAGCGATCGCAAATCTCCAGCCCAAGTCCAAACCCCCTTTGGCGAAATTTCTAGCAACGATGGCACGGTGTATCTAGAAATTCCACCTAAGGCGGCGGAAGATCGGCGGGTGATTGCGCTTGATGGCACTGTAACTGTCTTACTCAAAAGCACATCAGAAATTGTCACCCTTGGCAAAGGCGAAGAAATTAGGATCAAAGCCGATGGTAAAGCTTCAGCCCCAAAACGCATTGACAAAGAAAGTATTGACAAACGGATTGCGAATAATGCTTTGATTTTTGGATTTAGTACCCAGTTGGCAAGTTTGCCGCAAATTACCTCGGAATTTGGGGTGACAGCGACGGTCAAGGAAGCAAGTACGATTGAGTTTCGCCGTGCTGACTTACCTAAACCCACTGAAAATCCCAATCGCAATAAAGTTACTTATAATTCAAGCCCAGCCGCAAATAGCGATCGCAATGATCGCCGTGAAGAACCACCTGCACCCAGACGTGAAGAACCAACAGCTGCTAGGACGGAACCTGCTGTTCCACAAGCAAACTCCAACAACCCTGCTCCAGCCAACAATAATGCTCCAGAACCAGTAAGGACAGAGCCGACACCTGTAACTAACAATCCTGTGGCAACACCGATAGAGCCACCACCTGCACAACCTGCGCCCTTAGAGCCACCACCTCAGCCAGTTCAACCTGAGATCCCTGCACCCGCACCCGTAGCTCCAGAGCCAAAACCATAGGGTTAAAGGTGGCGCTTCGTGCCACCTTTAACCCAAAATAGTAATGGCGGCGCTTCGCGCCGCCATTACTATTTTGGGTTTTATAGAGGATGTCTAAAATTGATGTGGCGATCGCAATCTCTTGTGTTAACATCTGACCCTTAAAAGAGCATAAATAGCGACTCGACTAATGATGGTGGTAAAGATGTTGGCAGCCAAAAAAATCTCCAGTGCGTTATCCAGTACATTAATTTCCCTAATAGTTAATGTAGTCAGCCTATGCACCGTCACCTATGGAGTCGTTAACAGCGCCAATGCAATTAATCCTGACAAGCATAATTCAGATATACCAGCTAACATTCTTCTTGCCCGTAATCCCTCATCAAATCTAGATAGTCGAGTTAGTTCCACCCTCATCGATTATCAGGGAAGACTATGGATCGGTACTTGGCAAGGTTTGATGCAAATTGATCAGAGAACTGGTGCGGCAGTTAACTCCATCTCTTTACCCAATTCCACGGTTACCGCCCTATTAGAAGATCGTCGTGGTTATTTTTGGGTTGGCACAACCTCAGGCTTATATCAGATTGAGCCTAGCTCTGGCAAAATTGAAAACATTGCGATTCAACTATCTTCCAGCCGAATCCTCAGTCTAGCGATGGATCGTGCAGGTTTTATTTGGGTCGGAACTGATCAAGGTTTAACCCGCATCAGTCCTTACAATGCTGAAACCTATGCCAGAATGCCCGACCTACCAGGGACAGCCGCCAATGTGATGCAGTTTGATAATGCTGGCTATCTTTGGGTCGGGACATTAAATGGACTGGTGAAAATCAACCCCGGAACAGCCAAAATCACCGCAAGGATTCCCTATGTATCGGGGCAAATTGTCCAAGCGATCGCCGTGGAGCCTTCGGGCAAGATTTGGGCAGGTACTCCTCGCAATGTATTTGAAATTAATCCAAAAACTAATAAGGCGATCGCCCGCATTAATGCTGTAACAGGACGAGATATTGTGGCTCTGGCGAGTCATAAAAATGGTGAGTTGTGGATTGGAATGAGGGATGGGTTAGTTCTCGCCAATACCTATAATGGCGCTATTACATCATCGATTTATAACTTGCCCAGTAGTTCAGTCATCAATTTGCTTGTCCATAATCAACAAATATGGATTGGTACTGAGGATGGTTTAGGCAAGATCAACACTCAACTTAAAAAATCGGAAATACCAAGTGCAAATGCGACTGTAGTTTATACAACTCAAAAATAAGTACAGCGCTTTGCGCTTAATTAAACTACAGAGAAATTTTTGGAGGTGGCGCGGAGCGACGCTTCCAAAAATTTCTCTGTACTACTCAAAGCCTCAATAGGTTGTAATACCAAAACACAAAACGGCTACGCCATTTTGTGTTTTTAAAATCCTTACTGGGTTTGGTTTTCAATTTCCAAAAGTGTGTCAACACTAGTTATAGCTATAGCCATCTGTATCAGGACAAATCAAAACCCAAATAGTGTGAGGCGGCGCGAAGCGCCGCCTCACACTATTTGGGTTTTATGTCCTAACAAGAATGGCGACAGCTATATATGGCTGCCATCGATTGTGTTAGGACACAAGAAAAACCCAAGAAGATAATGGCGGCGCGAAGCGCCGCCATTATCTTCTTGGGTTTTACACTTGGCAACAGCTATAAAATTAAGAAACGAGTAGGAATTGTTGTCTTTCTTTTTTCTCCAATTGCTATATTTTGGGGCTATATTTTAAATTATGGAAATCTATATTTAGATCGGGGCAACCTAAACATAGGTTTTCTCAAATGGTTTGTATAAGATTGTTCCAAGGGTTTATTTTCAGACAAAATAAAAAACCTACAAATGATTTAGGACTGAGCTGTTTGTAAATGTTTAAATTTAGAGTGATTTTAGAAGGCAGGGCTTAGTGGGGCTTTCTAAAATTATTTCGGGTTGATTTTTTGTGGAGAAATTAAACTAAAAGATGGATGTTTTATTAACAAAACTGTATGAAATCTTCACAGCCCAAATTTTAGATATTGGAGGTACTAAGTTTTCGATCGCTACGATCATTTCTTTGCTAGGTCTTATTGTCTTAGCTTTTTTTGTGTCAAGAATTATTAGCGAAATCATTAGGCAGTCATTATTGTCAAAACTTCGGATTAATCGCGGATTGCAAGAGGCGATTACCGTATTTATTAAATATGTACTAATCACCCTTAGCAGTGTAATTATTCTGCAAACGGCGGGAATAAATCTTAGTTCGCTAGCGGTGATTGCGGGTGTGGTCGGTATTGGGATTGGTTTTGGATTGCAAAATATAGCTAGCAACTTTATTAGTGGATTAGTTTTACTGTTTGAGCAAACTATCAAAATTGGTGACTATATCGAGATTGGTGAACTCAAAGGCACAATTGAGAAAATCTCTATTCGCTCCACCATTATTCGTACTGAAGATGATTTATTTGTAATTGTGCCAAATCAGCGATTTATTGAAAACAATACGGTTAACTGGAGCTATGAGGGACATACTTGCCGTATTCATATTCCTGTGAGCGTGGCTTGTGACACTGATTTATTAGTATTAACTGAAGCCTTGCTCACTGCCGCTCGCCATGAGCCGCGAGTATTGTCAAATCCACCGCCAGAAGTTTGGTTTCAGGCATTTGGGAAAGAATCACTTGAGTTTGAGCTACTGGTCTGGATTGATGATCCTGATGCTAATGAACCAATTCGGAGTTCGATTAATTTTCGGATTGCCTATGAGTTTAGATCTAGAGGCATTAGAATTCCTTTCCCAACCAGAGAGATCATCCTGCACAATCCTGAGGCAATGCAGCAGGTTATCGCGCCACCGAATCCAGAAGATTATCAACTGTTAAATGCAAAACAGACAAATTCTGCAATTTCTCCAGCTAATAATGTCATAAATTCTAAGAGTCTACGTGATCTATTACGTAAAATATCTTATTTTGAGAGATGCACTGAGGTAGAACTATTTGCTTTAATCGCTAGGGGTTATCGTAAGCATTTTGATATTAGTGAAATCATTTGCCATGAGAATGATCCCAGTGAAGAGTTTTATATTATTTTGTCGGGTGTCGTCGAAGTCTTTTCAGAGAAGAATAATCAGGTGATCGCCACATTAAGTGAAGGCGAATTTTTTGGAGAGATTTCACTATTAATAGGTACGCCTCGGACTGCAACGGTAAGGGCTTTGACTATAGATACAGTTCTATTTGTGGTGGAGCGTCAACAGTTACAAAAGCTGCTCAGTGAACATAAAGAATTAGGTGAGCAGATTGCTCTGAAATTATCAGAACGACAGCAGGTGTTAATCAGTCTGGGATTACTCAACGAAGAGGAATTACAGCGATCGCAATATGCGGCTTTGTCTTGGGTACGCGATCGCTTAAATAATATTTTTGGAATTAATTTAGGCAAAAGTCCATAAAATACATTGCAAATATAGCTGCCGTCGATTGTGTTGGACAAAAGCAAAACCCAAGAAGATAATGGCGGCGCGAAGCGCCGCCATTATCTTCTTGGGTTTTATGTCCTCATACTGGCGACAGCTATACATTGCAAAGTGACGTAAAGATCAAGCCTATAGCAAGACTAATTTTAATGGTTTGGGATAGTTGGTCACTTTATGACCAACTATCCCAAACCATTAAAAAATCGATCCCCAAAGCTTAAGAAACTTGGAATATGTGCGCTATATCACTGCTAGCCATGAGACGATCCCCTACTCTGGGATCATTAACCAGCAAAGTTAGTGGCTACTCAATATAGTGATTAAAATGTCTAATATCCAAGCACAAAAAATTAATTCCAGCAATTTAGAATCTCAATTTAATCAATCAATCTGCATTTATCGTAATGACACTGAGTTTGTACAAATTATTCGTATAGCTCAACCCAAGACTAATTTTTTTGAAAGAGTAGTATTTCCTAATCAATGCATTCAATTTACTGCTTCCATAGATGCCTTACTAGAAATCTGTGAATGTGTTTCATCTGGTTTAATTCATGCGGATACGATTCCTTGTTATCAAATTGCAGTCGTAGCTATGGACATGAATATGGGACTAAATTTATCAAATATCAAAGGGGCAAATAAAGATCTGTCGATCGCTGCCTAGTTTTTGGATTAGTTTTTGGATTATGTAGTAGCCGTTGCTTTTTTGTCTTTAACTTTATTATTTTACTATTTTGTCAAAGGAAGAGATTGCCATGCAATCTCTTCCTTATTTAATATAAATAAATGAAGGCGGCGCGAAGCGCCGCCTTCATTTATGCGGATGCAGATGCAGTGATTCATCGCGTCCCCAAAAAAACTACAATAAAAGCTAATTGAAATCGACGAAAATCAAAAAAAGTAAGACTGTGACATATAAAGTTGGACTTCTCGGATTAGGAACAGTTGGCACAGGCGTTGCCAAAATTTTCCAAGACCCTGCGGGTCGTCATCCTTTGCTACCTGATATCGAAATCGCGCGGGTAGGTGTGCGATCGCTAGACAAGCAGCGTGATGTGGCGATCGCTTCCAGCATTGTCACAGATGACTTGGTTGCGATAGTTAGTGATCCTGAGATCGATGTTGTGGTTGAGGTTATTGGCGGAATTGAGCCAGCCAAAAGTTTGATTTTAGAGGCGATCGCCAATGGCAAACATATTGTTACTGCTAATAAAGCTGTAATTGCTAGACATGGCAATGAAATTTTTACTGCCGCCAAACAAAAAGGCGTATATGTAATGCTAGAAGCTGCTGCCTGTGGTGGTATCCCTGTGATTCAAGCCCTTAAGCAAAGTCTAGGCGGTAATCGCATCAGTGAATTGACAGGAATCGTCAACGGCACAACTAATTACATTCTTAGCCGTATGTATTTTGAGGGTGCTGATTTTGATGCAACTCTTGCTGAAGCTCAACAATTGGGCTATGCAGAAGCTGATCCCACCGCCGATGTCGATGGCTATGATGCTGCCGACAAGATGGCGATTTTAGCAAGTCTTGCCTTTGGCGATCGCGTCAAACTTGAGGACATTTACCGAGAGGGTATTCGCTCGATCACTAGTGCTGATATTGGCTATGCCAAAGAGTTAGGCTTTACAATCAAGCTCTTAGGAATTGCGCGGCGTACCGATAACAAAAATGACATTGATTTGGAAATTCGGGTACATCCTACGCTAATCCCGATTCAACATCCCCTAGCGAATATTCATGGTGTCACTAATGCCGTTCGCATTGAAGGCGATCCCATTGGTGAAGTTGTTTTTTCAGGACCTGGCGCAGGTGCAGGCGCAACTGCTAGTGCTGTAGTTGCCGACATTATCAATGTTGTGGCAGCATTGAAATCTATGCCCAATCAAGTAAATCAATTAATGGGCTGCTCCCATGAGCATTACGCAAAAATTGCCCCCATTGAAAACACCGTAAATCAGTTCTATGCGAGACTGCTAACCCATGATAAACCTGGGGTGATCGGCGATCTGGGTACTGCTTTTGGTAAACACTGCGTTAGCTTGAATGCAATTTTACAAAAAAATACAAGTCATGATGGGTTAGCTGAAATTGTGGTGGTAACGCAAAGGGTCAGTGAGTACAACTTCCAACAAGCGATCGCTGCCATTCGCCAGTTAACTACTTTGCATAGTATCCCCACGATCCTAAGAGTTCTCTAATTAACTGATGTTATGCGGAACTCAGATGATGAACCTCTTGCTGCTAGCACATAACAGGGCAACCACGGGGGGATTGCCCCTACCTGTAAATTTTAGATCTTGTAGGGGCTGTGCCCCCGTGCCAGCCCTAGACTTACGCCATCGCAAGAATTCCTTCCACATAACATCAGTAATTAAGAAGTTAATGTATTGGAAGACAAAGCCGTGCAACACTTATTTGCTAGGAAGAGATTAGGGTTCTTCTTGATTTAGAGAACTTTACCAATAAGCGATCGCCCCATATAATTGCTATTTCTCGATTGAGAGGCGATCGCATTATTTGTAACTAACCACTCTAAGCTTGGATCGAAAAGAGTTGCAAGTTTGGGTTGTGCAAGTCCCAAAGTTTTAGCTGGGTTAACGCTAAGAGATTGCCAAAGCTCACTAGCAGTCAGTAATTCTGTTACTACTAAGTTTTGCCAGAGGACAGAGAGTGCAAACTCTAAGCCGATTGCACCTACGGGCGCAACTTCAAAAGGCACAACTTTTTCTTCGTAAGCGCGGGGAGTGTGATCAATCGCAATGCTATCGATGGCTCCTGATTTGATACCCGCAATCAACGCTAGGCGATCGCTTTCACTTCCGAGAGGCGGAATCAGACGAAGATTCGGATCATAGGTTGCTAAATCGCGATCGTAGTGACAAAGGTGTAACCAAGTGGTACTTGCCGTTACAGGTAATCCATCATTTTTGGCTTGAGTAATTAGTTCTACACTCTGGGCGGTAGAAAGTCGCATGAAATGGGTGGGAGCTTTGGTGAGGCGTACTAGCTCAATTAAGGCGGCAAGGGCTGTAGTCTCGGCGGCGGCAGGATAGCCTGTCATGCCATATTGGATCGACCATTTGCCTTCCCGAATTACACCACTACCTGCTAGATCAGGATTTTTGGGAAATAGGGCAATTGGTTTACCAAGCGGTTTGATATATTCCATCGCGCGACGCACGAGCAGCAAATTGTTAACGGCTTTGCCATCGGTAAAGCCAACTACGGAGTCAGCTAGCTCTCCTATGTCGGTGAGTTGATTTCCTTCTAGCCCCTTGGTAATAGCTCCCCAAGGTTGCAGAATATTTCCTTGTTTGAGCTGCACATTGCGCCAAAATTCTAGAGCGGCAATATCATCGATCGCGGGTTGAGTATTGGGCAAAATGCCAACTGTTGTAAAACCGCCATTTTTCGCTGCTTGTACTAGTTCCGATATCGTTTCGGTAGATTCATGCCCAGGCTCACAACTAGTGCTGTAAAGATCAATCAGCCCTGTTCCTAAGACGACACCTGACCGCTGCTCAATGTTGATGTTCTCAGGAAGTTGGGATCGATCAAAGTTGAGATGAATTTGGCGATCACCATCAACAAAAATATCGGCAAAAGTTTCAGAAATATTTGACGATGAGGCGGCATCAAGAATGCGTACTTGCTTGAAGAGAACTGGGTAAGTGAGAGAATTTTCGGAGGGCATACAAAACGATTTTTCTTTTTACTGTATAGCGCGATGTGCGTTAAAACTAAAAAAGTGTTGAGGTGCAAAGTCCCTCAACACTTTTTTATTGAACAATATTGAGCGATCGCTGATTTTGGTAATAACTGCGCCATTGCCATTTACCTTGAGCATCAACAGTAGGAGTGAATACGCGGACATCAAGTGAGTTTAAGCCAATTTCTTGGACGATAATTTCGGGATAGCGATCGCCATTGATCTCTTGAAGCCCATAGAGGGCATAGCTGCTGACACTATCATTGATATAGGAAAGCGCTCTAGTATGGGTCAAAATTGGTTCTGAAGTCCAATCTCCGTTTGTTGATTTTCGCAACATGACTAACATGCTGTACTCCTGACGCTCAAGAGCCGAACGGGATAGAAACTCTTGCCACACTTGAGGATCAAATCCTGCGGGACGAATGGGATTATCGAGACGCAAACCTGCAATGATTTCAGGCTGGTTGTCACCATCAATATCTGCACATACTAACGAGGCGATCGCTACTTGTGAGATTGCAGCTTGTTTTGCTCCAAGGTTTAAAAATAAATTACGTGATTTTTCGAGTACAAGGGGTTGGATTTTGCTGGGACAGTTAAAAAAGTAGGTGCGATCGCTTGCCGTATTCAGGCGATCGCTTGCCACAATTGTTAAATTGGGCTGGCGTAAAATGGCTGGATCAAAGCTTTTTGTCGGTTGATTTTTCTCATTTTCGGCTGGTACTTGCACCTTAAAACTGGCGATCGCTCCAAAAGTATCGGAGCCACGCACCCCACTGACTTGAAACATGCCCAGTGGCTTTCCGAACTGAATTAATGAAAAACTGCTCCCTAACGGAATTGATTGAATTACCCGATCTAAACTGCCTAACTGTTCTACCAAATCGGAAGGGACAATTCCTTCGATCGTCTTACCATCGGGAGAAGCTTGGATAAATAAGAAAATCGGGACTGGTGATTTATCTACTTCCGTTTTTTTGTCATTATTTGGGCTAAAGCAAGCATTAAGACCAATAGCAATTCCTAAAATTAAGAGAGATGTCGATATAGATCGGTAAATTTTGTGGCTGAATTGTCTAAATGGCATGATATGCGGGCAGTCTAGAGTTATCCATCTACTTAAAATATAAGTGTCTGCAAAGCAGACACTTATATTTTAAGTAGATGGATGTAATTAATTGCAAAACCAAGTTTATAAGGTTGCGCCCCTGAGAGATGCAACCTTATAAACTTGGTAATTTATTTGGATTCCATCACTTCTGCTAAACGTTCAACAGCTAAGGTCAGACGCTCTTGAGGGTCAGGTTTGACTTCAGCCGCCGCTTCTTCATGAACTTTTTTACGCTTCATCGCTTCAAAGGAACGAATAATCATGAAGATCACAAAAGCGATAACTAAAAAATTAATCACTGAGGCTAGAAACACACCATATTTAATGCCATTGATTTGTAGCTTAGCAAGATCTTCAACATTGGCTGCTTTGAGAGCGGGATTTAGAAGCAAAGGTGTGATGATGTCCTCGATCAACGAAGTGATAATTTTGCCAAAAGCACCACCAATAATCACCGCAACGGCTAAATCAATCACATTTCCTTGCAAAATGAAAGTCTGAAAGTCTTTCATAAAACCTCCAGCCGCACGTCTACTATTTTGTAAACCCATAGAATAATGCTCCTCAAATAGAAAGTCTGGCTGTAATTGTGCAGCTTTGTACTGCTTATTACAGCTCTAAAATAAACAGGTTTTAATTATCAGGCTTTTGATCACGTTTTATTGATCTTGATTCTTTAATCTCACTCATAACCCTTAACCACGGTAAGGCGATCGCTTGATGGCGGTATAACCGATACATCAAATACATACAAAGAGCAAAATAGCCTGAACTTAAGGTTGCTTTGATTAATTCTGATGTCACTTGTAAAGTTGCACCCTCGGTTGGTACGCCTCCCATCGCGCCATAGGCGATCGCCCAAGTCAACATCAAGGCGATCGCTACTTGACTAACATCGCGTACTTTGCGACTGCTTCTTTGCCGCACCAAAGCGATCGCCGATGGGATTAGTCCAAATATTGGCATTAAACAAAAAAACATCTCAATGCGCTCTTTGGTGGAATCACGAGATATTTGGTCGGGAGTCTCGATTTGGCGATCGCGCTTAGAATAACGGCTCATAACTTTACCTTTACTTCTGAGACGATGTTACAGCGCTTTGCACTGACTTAAAACCCAGAAAGATTTTGGAAAAAGGCGCGAAGCGCCTTTTTCCAAAATCTTTCTACACTACACAAAGCTTTAATCCCAATTCACGAAAGTGTTGCAACTCTTTTATGAATTAAAAACCAAACTCAGCAAGGGTTTTAAAAACAAAAAATGGATACGCCATTTTTTGCTTTGGTATCATGCAAGCATAAGCTGACAGTCAGTATCCAAAACTGCATATGCCAAGGCTACATATTATTGTAGTTGTAATAATTTTTTAAATAAATTGATGACCAACATTCTCAAACGTACTCCTTTGTATGATCTCCATGTTGCTGCTGGTGCGCGATTGGTGGAATTTGGTGGTTGGGAGATGCCTGTCCAATATAAAGGACTGGTTGCCGAACATAAAGCTGTGCGATCGCAAGTCGGGATGTTTGATGTGTCGCACATGGGCAAATTTGCAATTTCTGGGGAAGGTGTTCTCGAAACCTTAAACAAACTTGTGCCATCTAATTTAGGCAGAGTGAAGGTAGGACAGGCTCTATATACGGTTTTACTCAATGAGCAAGCAGGGATTATTGATGATGTGATTTTTTATCGTCATGAACCTAATGGCGATCTTGAAAATTGGTCAGTAATTGTCAATGCTTCCACCACTGACAAAGATAAAGCATGGTTACAACAACATTTAGGCGATCGCCTGATCGATAATTCTGCTTCGCAAACTTTAATTGCTGTTCAGGGTAAAACGGCGATCGCGACTCTCCAAAACATCATTACTGAAGATTTATCCAAGCTACCTCGTTTGCGGTTTGGACATACCCGTACCCAAGTGTTAGGTGTACCAAGCTTCGTAGCGCGGACAGGCTACACAGGCGAAGATGGCTGTGAAATCATGACCGATATCGAAACAGGTAAGGCTCTTTGGCAAAAACTTCTCGATCTCGGTGTTGCTCCCTGTGGCTTAGGTTGCCGCGATACATTACGACTAGAGGCTGGAATGCATCTTTATGGTCAAGATATGAATGAAACGATCACTCCTCTTGAAGCTGATCTGATGTGGATTGTGCATCTCAAAGAGAAAGGCGATTTTATCGGGCGTGCGGTTTTAGAAGATCAAAAACTAAATGGAGTCTCTCGTAAATTAATCGGTTTAGAGCTAGAAGGTCGCAATATCGCTCGTCACGATTACCCGATTCGTTTTGAAGGCGAAACTGTCGGTATTGTCACCAGTGGTACGATGTCACCGACTCTAGGAAAGGCGATCGCTTTCGGCTATGTACCAACGCACCTTGCTAAGAATGGGCAAATCCTCCAAGTCCAAATCCGCGATAAAGAGTTTCCTGCCAAAGTAACCAAGCGCAACTTTTTGTAGGATTTTGAGTAAATATAGTTTCGGGGCAAACCCATAAACCCAACAAGATAAAGGCGGCGCGAAGCGCCGCCTTTATCTTGTTGGGTGGCTAACGATAAAACATCAAAGATAGCTTGACAATTAGATCGTAGCTAGGTTAGGATAATGTGCTTATGTCTTGAATCAAAACTAGACATATACTCCGCCCACTAAAACTGCAGTCATTAGTGCATGAATAAGCCTACTCTTGTTACTCCTGCCTTCGTTCTACCAGATCTTGTAGAAATCCAGCGGGAGAGTTTTCGATGGTTCCTAGAAGAAGGACTTATTGAAGAGCTTGAGAGTTTCTCACCGATTACAGATTATACGGGCAAAATGGAACTCCATTTCATTGCCAAAGATTATAAACTCAAGCGTCCAAAATATAGTGTTGATGAGTCCAAACGTCGGGATGCCACCTATGCCGTACAGATGTACGTTCCCACAAGGCTTATCAATAAAGAAACAGGAGAAATAAAAGAGCAAGAAGTTTTTATTGGCGATCTGCCCCTGATGACAGATCGTGGAACCTTTATTATTAACGGCGCTGAGCGAGTCATCGTCAATCAGATCGTCCGTAGTCCTGGGGTTTATTACAAACAAGAAATCGACAAGAACGGTCGCCGTACCTACAACGCCAGCCTCATTCCGAACCGAGGCGCTTGGCTAAAGTTTGAAACCGACAAGAATGATCTTGTATGGGTACGCATTGACAAAACTCGTAAACTTTCTGCTCAGGTATTACTCAAAGCGATCGGCTTAAGTGATGCTGAAATTCTTGATGCGCTTACTCACCGTGAGTATTTCCAGAAGACCATTGATAAAGAAGGTCAGTTCGACGAAGACGAAGCACTGAAAGAACTTTATCGTAAGCTGCGTCCAGGTGAGCCTCCTACAGAGTCTGGCGGACGTGAACTTTTGCGATCACGCTTTTTTGACCCCAAACGTTATGACCTCGGAAAGGTTGGACGTTACAAGCTCAATAAGAAATTGCGCTTAAATACCCCTGACACGATGCGGGTATTGACCGAGAAGGATATTCTCACTGCGATTAACTACCTGATCAACCTCAAATTTGACATTGGTGAGATCGACGACATTGACCACTTAGGCAACCGTCGGGTCAGGTCAGTTGGAGAACTACTGCAAAACCAAGTTCGTGTTGGCTTAAACCGTCTAGAGCGAATCATTCGCGAACGGATGACAGTCTCTGATGTTGATGCATTAACACCTGCATCCTTGGTTAACCCCAAGCCCCTAGTTGCCGCAATTAAAGAATTCTTTGGTTCCAGTCAGCTGTCTCAGTTTATGGATCAAACCAATCCTCTAGCTGAGTTGACCCACAAGCGTCGTCTTAGTGCCCTTGGTCCTGGTGGTTTGACTCGTGAACGTGCAGGCTTTGCGGTACGTGATATTCACCCTAGCCACTACGGTCGCATCTGCCCTATTGAAACGCCTGAAGGACCTAACGCAGGTCTGATCGGTTCCTTGGCAACCCATGCCCGTGTAAATCAATACGGCTTCATCGAAACTCCTTATTACGCAGTCGAGAATGGCAAGGTTCTCAAAAACGAAGAACCTGTCTACATGACTGCTGATGAAGAAGATGAATTCCGCGTAGCTCCTGGTGACGTAGCCACTAACGATGACGGTTACATTTTTAACGAAATTGTGCCGATTCGTTACCGCCAAGAATGGGGTACAGCAACACCTGAAGAAATTGACTATGTTGCAGTTTCACCCGTACAGATCATCTCGGTGGCAACATCGCTGATTCCGTTCCTTGAGCATGATGATGCTAACCGTGCCCTGATGGGATCGAACATGCAACGTCAAGCAGTTCCTCTCTTGCGTCCTGAGCGTCCCCTCGTTGGTACTGGACTTGAAGCTCAAGCTGCGCGTGACTCAGGGATGGTAATCGTCTCGCGAGTCACAGGTGAAGTCTCCTATGTATCTGCCGACGAAATTCGCGTCAAGGCTGATGATACTGGGCTTGAGAGTATCTACCGTCTACAAAAGTATCAGCGATCTAACCAAGACACCTGCTTAAATCAGCGTCCTCTGGTATGGGTTGGCGATACGGTCGTCGCAGGACAAGTACTTGCTGACGGCTCGGCAACTGAAGGCGGTGAAATTGCCCTTGGTCAGAACATTCTGGTTGCCTATATGCCTTGGGAAGGCTACAACTACGAAGACGCAATTCTGATTAACGAGCGTCTGGTAATTGATGATGTTTACACCTCAATTCACGTTGAGAAATACGAAATTGAGGCACGTCAAACCAAATTGGGCCCCGAAGAAATCACTCGTGAAATCCCTAACGTTGGTGAAGATTCTCTGCGTAATCTTGATGAGCAGGGCATTATCCGCATTGGTGCTTGGGTCAGTTCTGGAGAAATCCTTGTTGGTAAGGTCACTCCTAAGGGTGAATCGGATCAGCCTCCTGAAGAAAAGCTGTTAAGAGCAATTTTCGGTGAAAAGGCTCGTGATGTAAGAGACAACTCTTTGCGTGTACCTAACGGTGAAAAGGGACGTGTTGTTGATGTGCGCGTATTCACTCGCGAACAAGGCGATGAGCTTCCTCCTGGGGCAAATATGGTCGTCCGTGTCTATGTTGCTCAAAAGCGCAAGATCCAAGTCGGCGACAAGATGGCAGGTCGTCATGGTAACAAGGGTATTATTTCGCGGATTTTGCCGAAGGAAGATATGCCTTTCTTGCCTGATGGTACGCCTCTCGACATCGTGTTGAATCCTCTTGGTGTGCCTTCTCGGATGAACGTCGGTCAAGTATTTGAATGCTTGCTCGGTTGGGCTGCCGAAAACTTGAATGCTCGCTTTAAAATCGTACCTTTCGATGAAATGTATGGTGAAGAAGCATCTCGTGAGTTGGTACATGGTCAGCTAGAACATGCTCGTAACCACACTGGCAAAGACTGGATCTTCAATGATGGTTTCCCAGGTAAATTGACCGTGTATGACGGACGCACTGGTGAACCCTTCGATCAACCTGTGACCGTTGGTAAGGCATACATGCTGAAACTGGTTCACCTTGTTGATGACAAGATTCACGCACGTTCGACAGGTCCTTACTCTCTGGTTACCCAGCAACCTCTTGGTGGTAAAGCCCAGCAAGGTGGTCAGCGCTTTGGAGAAATGGAAGTATGGGCGCTGGAAGCTTTTGGTGCAGCCTATATTCTCCAAGAACTTCTCACAGTTAAGTCTGATGACATGACTGGACGTAACGAAGCTCTGAATGCGATCGTGAAAGGTCATGCGATTCCTCGTCCTGGTACGCCTGAATCATTCAAGGTATTGGTGCGCGAGCTTCAGTCTCTCTGTTTGGATGTATCAGTTCACAAACTCTCTGAGGATGGCAGTAACCAAGATACTGAAGTAGATCTGATGGTGGATACTGGTTCCCGTCGTACACCAAATCGTCCGACCTATGAGTCAGTCTATCGAGGTGACATCAACTTTGATGAGGACGACGATTAATTATTAGCTGTTATGCAGGTGGCTATTAGCTGTTAGCTTTTGGAATATCCAATCTAAACGGCTAATAGCTAAATGCTAAACCTTGATAGCTAACTCAAGTTTGGTGCTGCAATTCAGCGATTTTCTACGCAATGCAAGCTAGTGCAATTCAATTATAAAAAAGCTAAAAGCTAACCGCTAATAGCTAACAGCTTTCAACCTAAAGAACTTAATTTAAGGACGTTGTAACGTATGGCGAAAGTGGAACAGCGATTTGACTATGTCAAGATTGGCTTGGCATCACCCGATCGCATTCGTAAGTGGGGCGAGAGAGTTTTACCAAATGGCAGTTTGGTTGGCGAAGTCACAAAACCTGAAACAATTAACTACCGCACACTGAAGCCAGAAATGGATGGCTTGTTCTGTGAGCGAATTTTTGGCCCTGCTAAGGACTGGGAATGTCATTGCGGCAAGTATAAGCGTGTGCGCCATCGTGGAATCGTTTGTGAACGTTGCGGTGTAGAAGTCACGGAGTCACGAGTACGCCGTCACCGCATGGGCTTCATTAAGTTAGCGGCTTCGGTTACCCATGTATGGTATCTCAAGGGTATTCCTAGTTATATGGCGACTTTGCTGGATATTCCTCTACGTGATGTCGAGCAAATTGTTTACTTTAATGCCTACGTTGTCCTTAATCCCGGAATTCAGTCTGAGGTTGATGGTGTAATTGTTTCCGTCAATAGCCGTGAGATCCGTATTCGTGGCGTTGACGGTATTGAAAGAGCTTACCATCTACATCCTAAACATGTTTCCACTGTTACTGAAGGGAAAGTTGTTGAAGCTGGAGAGGCGATCGCTAGTGCCTACAATCTCTCTTATAAGCAACTGCTTTCTGAGGATCAATGGATTGATCTAGAGGATCAGATATATGCTGAAGATCCAGTCCTAGATGGTATTGAAGTTGGTATTGGTGCTGAAGCAATCAAGCAATTATTGCAAAATATCAATCTTGAAAAAGAAGCTGAGCGTCTTCGCACTGATATTGAAAATTCCAAAGGTCAAAAACGCGCCAAGTTAATCAAACGTTTGCGTGTAGTTGATAACTTTGTGGCAACTGGCTCGAAGCCAGACTGGATGGTGTTGGATGTAATTCCTGTAATCCCTCCAGATTTGCGTCCGATGGTACAGCTTGATGGTGGACGCTTTGCTACCAGCGACTTGAATGACCTCTATCGCCGTGTAATCAACCGTAATAACCGTTTAGCACGTTTACAAGAAATTCTTGCACCTGAAATTATCGTCCGTAACGAAAAGCGGATGTTGCAAGAAGCTGTTGATGCGCTCATCGATAACGGTCGTCGCGGTCGGACGGTAGTTGGTGCAAACAATCGCCCACTTAAGTCTCTCTCAGACATTATCGAAGGTAAGCAAGGTCGTTTCCGTCAAAACTTGCTCGGTAAACGGGTTGACTACTCTGGTCGTTCCGTAATTGTTGTCGGTCCTAACCTCAAGATTCACCAATGTGGTCTGCCTAAGGAAATGGCGATCGAGCTTTTCCAGCCCTTTGTAATTCATCGCCTGATCAAAACAGGTTTGGTGAATAACATCAAAGCTGCCAAGAAACTGATTCAGCGTAATGATCCAGCCGTTTGGGACGTTCTAGAGGATGTGATCCGAGAACACCCCGTCATGCTCAACCGTGCTCCGACGTTGCACCGTTTGGGTATTCAAGCCTTTGAACCATTGCTAGTTAGTGGTCGCGCGATCCAATTGCATCCCCTTGTTTGTCCAGCCTTTAACGCTGACTTTGACGGTGACCAAATGGCGGTTCACGTACCTCTATCAATTGAAGCTCAAGCAGAAGCACGCTTGTTGATGTTGGCTTCTAACAACATTCTTTCACCTGCAACAGGTCGTCCGATCGTTACACCTAGCCAAGATATGGTTTTGGGCTGTTACTATCTCACCACTGAAAATCCCTATAAGCAGAAAGGTGAAGGACGTTACTTTGCTAACTTCAACGATGTCGTGATGGCATACGAACAAGGCGAAATTGACATTCATTCCAATGTTTGGGTGCGTTTCGAGGGAATCGTGGAAGGACAAGGTGCAGTCAAGGAAAATGAGGAGCCGAAAGTTACGGTTCTCGAAGATGGCACAAAGGTCAAGGAATATGATTTCCGACGGACTCGTGAAGATGCGGAAGGTGGCTTGATTTCGCAGTACATCAAAACTACTCCTGGGCGCGTAATTTTCAATCAGGCAATTTATGCGTCTCTAGCTAGCTAAATGTTACAAATAGCCACGCTTGGCGTGGCTATTTGTAACCATAGAATTTCGATTAATTACTCAAAAGATTATTTAATAGCTTAATACCATGGCAGATTTCACGACTAGCAACACGGATTCGCCTGAAGAAAAGAAGCCTCAGCGCTTTATCAATAGCACCATCGATAAGGGGCAGTTGAAGAAGTTAATTGCTTGGGCTTTTACGCATTATGGAACAACTAGCGCCGCCAATGTTGCTGACCAATTAAAAGCATTAGGCTTTCGTTATGCAACTCAGGCTGGCGTATCAATTAGTATCGACGATTTACAAGTTCCTGCTAGTAAGAAAGCTCTGCTAGCGGCGGCTGAGCAGGAAATCGAAGAAACTGAAAGTCGTTACACAAGGGGCGAAATTACTGAGGTTGAACGTTTCCAAAAAGTAATCGACACATGGAACGTGGCTAACGAGAACCTCAAGGATGAGGTGGTGAAAAACTTTAAGAGTAATAACCCCCTTAATTCGGTATACATGATGGCGTTCTCTGGAGCGCGTGGTAATATCTCGCAGGTGCGTCAGCTAGTCGGTATGCGTGGTTTGATGGCTGATCCACAAGGGGAAATTATCGATTTACCGATTAAGACGAATTTCCGCGAAGGGCTGACTGTTACTGAATATATTATTTCCTCCTACGGTGCGCGTAAAGGACTGGTAGATACAGCGTTACGCACGGCTGACTCTGGATACCTCACCCGTCGTCTTGTTGACGTATCGCAGGATGTAATCGTTCGTGAGAATGATTGTGGTACGACTCGCGGCATTAAGCTAAAAGCGATGCGTGATGGGGAAAAGACATTAATTAAGTTGTCCGATCGCCTATTTGGTCGTGTGGCAGCTGAAGATATTGTCGATCCTAATACGGGCGAAGTAATCGTCATGCGTAACCAAGAGATTTCGGAAGATTTATCCTTGGCAGTCCAAAAGGCTGGGGTCGAAGAAGTTTGTGTGCGCTCTGCCTTTACTTGCGAATCGACGCGATCAGTTTGCCAGATGTGCTATGGCTGGAGCTTGGCTCATGCTGAATTGGTAGACATTGGCGAAGCAGTAGGTATCATCGCCGCCCAATCGATCGGTGAACCAGGTACACAGCTAACCATGCGTACCTTCCACACAGGTGGTGTATTTACTGGGGAAGTTGCCGAACAACAACGTGCTCCCTACGATGGCACAATTAAATATAACAAAAAGCTGAAAGTCCGCCCCATGCGTACTCGCCATGGTGAAGATGCGTTCATCGTTGAATCCAATGGTGACTTTACCCTAGAAAGTTCTGAAGGTAAAAAGGTCTACGCAATCACCCAAGGCTCGACATTGTTGATGCGTGATGGACAGAAAGTAACTCAAAATCAACTGATGGCTGAGGTATCCATCACAGGTAAAACTTCTCGCAAAACCACAGAAAAGGCTACGAAAGCGCTGAATACTGGTTTAGCAGGTGAAGTATTATTTTCGGATCTGGCGATCGAAGAGAAAAAAGACCGTCAAGGTAACACCAGCTACGTTGCTCGTGGTGAAAAAGGTCGGGTTTGGGTATTGGCTGGTGAAGTCTATGACTTGCCTCCGACGGCTGAACCAACTGTGAAAAATGAAACCTATGTCACAGAAGGTGATGTCCTTGCAGAAACTCGCTTGATTACAGAGCATGGCGGTGTCGTGCGTTTGAGTGAAGAAGACAGTCGCCATAACCGCGAAGTTGAAATTATTACGGCTTCGGTAGTATTGGATCAGGCGATCGTCAAAGAAGAAAGCTATCAAGGTCGTGAGCATTATGTGCTAGAGACTCAAGGTGGTCAAAGCTTCTCGCTCAAGGCTTCCCCCGGTTCCAAACTGATCAATAATCAAGTCGTTGCCGAACTGATTGATGATACTTACCAAACTAAGAGTGGCGGTATTATCAAATTCGCAGGTGTGGAAGTCGCGAAGCGGAGTAAGGGCAAGCAGGGTTATGAAGTCGTCAAGGGTGGTACTTTGCTATGGGTTCCTGAAGAAACCCATGAAGTGAATAAGGATGCTTCCCTATTGATGGTCGAAGAGAATCAGTTCATTGAAGCTGGTACAGAAGTTGTTAAGGATATCTTCAGTCAAACCGCAGGGGTGGTGGAAGTATTCCAAAAGAATGACATTCTGCGCGAAATTGTGATCAAACCAGGTGATTTACATCTCGTTGATGATCCTCAAACTGCCATGCAAAAGAATGGCACTTTAGCTCAACCAGGCACGGAAATTATGCCAGGATTGACTTCCCCTGAGCTGCGCTATGTGGAATATCTGGACTCGACTGAAGGTCCTGCCTTGCTATTGCGTCCCGTGGAAGAATATCAAGTTCCTGATGTACCAACGGTTCCTAGCCAAGAATCGGTCAACCAAGAAGGTCGTTCAATTGGTTTACGGGCTGTGCAGCGTATCCCTTATAAGGATGGCGATCGCGTGAAGGCGATCGATAGCGTGGAGCTACTCAAGACCCAATTACTGCTAGAAGTTGACACCGATGCCCCTCAATTGGCTGCGGACATTGAGTTTATTCCTAATGACAGCGATCCAGGTAGCTTGCGTTTGCAATTGGTAATTCTCGAATCTTTAGTGATTCGTCAAGATAACTCTGGCGACCCCGCTCACACCAACTCACGCACTCGTTTGCTAGTAAATGATGGCGATCGCATTGATCCAGGCGCAGTTGTTGCACGCACCGAAATTCTCTGTAAGAAAGCTGGTCAAATCCGTGGTATTCGTCAAGGATCGGAAGTAGTACGACGCTTACTGGTAGTCACCGACGCGGATTGCATCACCACGCCTTGCTCTAATCCCACGGTACAGGCTGGCGATCTTTTGCGATCAGGTGATGAAATCGGTGAAGGCGTGATTACCGAAGAATCGGGACAAGTTCTCAAGGTGGAAGATGGCTCCGTCGTATTTCGGATTGGTCGTCCTTATCTAGTATCCCCTGGTGCATTGTTGCAAATCCATGATGCTGACCTTGTGCAACGTGGTGACAACATTGCACTGTTAGTATTTGAACGAGCCAAAACTGGAGATATTATTCAAGGTTTGCCTCGGATTGAGGAACTCCTCGAAGCACGTAAGCCCAAGGAAATGTGTGTACTTGCGCGTACCACAGGCACTGCTCAAGTCACCTACGACTCAGACGATAATCCTGAAGTGAAGATTCTCGGCGATGATGGCGTTCTTGATGATGATTACTCATTCAATGCGGGTCAGAGTGTGATTATCTCCGATGGTCAGAAGCTTTTGGCTGGTGAAGCACTCACCGATGGTCCCGCCAATCCCCATGACATTCTCGATATCTATTTCCATGCTTACAAGGAATCTCTGGGAGTCAGACAAGCGGCGCTCATTGGCTTACAAAAAGTCCAAGAGTTTTTGATGAACGAAGTCCAGTCGGTATACCAATCTCAAGGTGTAGACATTTCCGATAAGCATATTGAAGTAATCGTTAAACAGATGACTTCTAAGGTACGTATTGAGGACGGTGGTGATACAACTCGTCTCCCTGGTGAGCTAGTAGAACTGCATCAAGTTGAACAAATCAACGAAGCGATGGAAATTACAGGTGGCGCACCTGCGGACTATACGCCTGTGTTGATGGGTATTACCAAGGCAAGTTTGAATACCGATAGCTTTATCTCGGCAGCTAGTTTCCAAGAAACCACTCGTGTTCTTACGGAAGCAGCGATCGAAGGTAAGTCTGACTGGTTGCGTGGTTTGAAGGAGAACGTGATTATTGGTCGTTTGATTCCTGCGGGTACGGGCTTTAATGCCTATGACACACCTATCGTGGATGTCGATAATGGCTATGAGCCAGATCTCGGCTATGACGAAGAAGCGGATGATGTGATCATTGATGACAACACTGCGCGTAATTATCAAATCATTGAGCCTCGAATCGAACCAATCCGTGTTGTCGATAAGCCTCGCAGTCGTCGTAGCTTTGACGATGAGCTAGTGGATGATGATGTGGAGTTTGATGATGACGAAGAGGAAGATGATGATGATTTTGAGGATGAAGACTAAATAAAAAAAGCGGTGCTTAGCACCGCTTTTTTTATGGATTACGAAGAGAGGTAATTGCTTGATTAAGCGATCGCAGTTCTTGCAAAATTTCTCGTAATAGCCGATTGGTCTCGTTTTGAGTAGGCTCTTGCACCTGAATCGTCACTTGCTTCATTTTCAGGACATCCCGCGCAAATCTTGACACCTCAGTGGGATGAAATAATAAAGGATCGCGATCGCTTTGTCGGAGTTCAGGATTAAGTCTGGTTGGATCGTAAGGTAAGTTTAGTAAACCTTGCGCTGGATCGGTATTGGCATAGCGATATATAGAAGCACGCGATCGCCCTAATGCTTTTTGGATTGCTTCTACATCCATTAGCTCGTAGTTATGATCAGATTTTAGTTCAGATCGAGAAAACGGCAGACTCATGTCGTCACATGGATTCATAGTGATATTCAGAATAATCAAGGAAACACAAAAAATATTGATGTTTTTTGGTGTGGAAGTAGGCACAACACATAGCTTTAACTATAGCTGTAGCTATTCAAGTCAGGACATAATACCAAAACACAAAACGGCGTAGCCGTTTTGTGTTTTGAAAGCCGAAGAGAGAGTTGCGGCGCTTCGCGCCGCAACTCTCTCTTCGGCTTTGTAGCTACAGTAAGGCTTATGTAATGTCCTAAACATTGAGCAGACTGTCGCATAGGCAATTGCCCTGAGATTACTTTGTCATTGTTTGCCCATCTATAATAAAAACTGGGTAGTTCTAAAGAAGTGATGATGTTCTGCGCTATGCGCGGCACATCACCACTTCAAGATAATTAATTCTTTTAGTAACACCAAAACTGTATTTCGTGGAGATTTCGGTGAAGCGTAATTTTATGCTCTCTTTTTTGAGTCGAGGCTTAGCTACGGCGATCGCTGTAGTGATGCTCAGTAACTTGCCCCTATCTTGGCAATCATCTTTATGGCAATTGTCGGGTAATCAAGCCTATGCTGCTCAGCCTGATCTAGTTGCCAAAACCGCTACAACCTCTGGTAAATCTTCTAGTCAATCGCCTGATTTGCTAACGGGTAATGTCGTTAAAACTGTTTTAGATAACGGATTGACGGTTTTAACCAAAGAAGTAAATACGGCTCCAGTTGTCACTGTCCAAGTATGGTATCGCGTTGGTTCTCAAAATGAAAAAGCAGGAATCACAGGTATTTCCCATCAACTTGAACATTTA
This sequence comes from Phormidium tenue FACHB-1050, assembly GCF_014696925.1. Lineage (GTDB taxonomy): Bacteria > Cyanobacteriota > Cyanobacteriia > Pseudanabaenales > Pseudanabaenaceae > Pseudanabaena. The sequence continues at coordinate 237,447 of NZ_JACJQY010000003.1, forward strand.
CTATTTAAAGGAACTAAAGATCGTCCGATCCAGTTTGGACGATTGTTTAGTGCATTAGGTAGTGACTCTAATGCTTTCACCAGTTATGACATGACCGCCTATTTTGGGACAACAGGTAGCGATAAGCTGGATGCCATGCTCAGACTGGAAGCCGATCGCATGGTCAACACCGTTGCAGGTGAAAATGAGCTCAAAAGTGAGCGTACTGTCGTTTTATCGGAACTAGATGGCGGAAATAATAGCCCAGGCACAAGACTCTATCGACAGGTGATGCTAGCCGCCTATCCAGATAGTTCTTACGGTTGGCCAGTGATCGGCTATCGTCCTGATGTTGAGAATTATACGGTTGAGGATATCCAAAATTATTACCGTACTTTTTATCGTCCTGACAATGCCACGTTGGTAATTGTTGGCAATTTCAACACCGCAGATACACTCAAAAAAGTGCGTGAAATCTATGGCGCGATCGCTGCTCCCCCAAAACCTAAAGTTTTAATTACCCCTGAAGCCCAACAAAGTAAACCCCAACCACCAGAACCAAAATCAGCGCAGGAACCAATTCGCCTCAAAGAACCCGGGGTAGTGTGTCACATTTGTTGAGAGATTGAGGAGGATTGAAAGCAAAACTCATGTCTATTGATAAACAAGCCGATGACAATATCATGCATCACAATAGATT
>NZ_JACJQY010000030.1 GCF_014696925.1 Phormidium tenue FACHB-1050
ATTGTCAATACTGGAAAAAGAAAAGGCTTTTCCGCTTTTGAGTCCATTCTTATCGCTTTGAATCCTCTCAAATCATTGTTTGCTATAGGTTGAGCAATTACCAAAATTATTCCCAAGGTCAGCCCTAATAAAACCGTTGAAGGTTTGCTCGGCGGAGTTTTAACAACCACAGGGCTAGCGATCTCCTTAGCTCCTTGGCTAACTCCCTTTGATTTAATCCATTCCGCTTGTTTAGGGTTACTCCTTAGCCTGACAGGATTTATCGGTGATGTGAATATTTCGGCGGTGAAGCGAGATTTAGGGATTAAGGATAGCGGCACAATTCTCCCTGGACATGGCGGCATTTTGGATCGCATTGATAGCCTGACTTACACTGCTCCTCTCTTTTTCCACTTCACCGTTTATTTCTACTATCAAGGACAATTGCTATGAAGCGAATTCTGAGGATCATTTTCTTTCTGACCACAAAAATCATCGTCTTAGTTCTTTTGGGACTACGCATCCAACATCGAGAGAGATTACCCACATCAGGAGCGGCGATTCTGGTCGCTAACCATAATAGTCATCTAGACACCCTTGTTCTCTTATCACTATTCCCATTATCAAAGGTGCAGCACCTCCGCCCCATAGCAAACGAGCAGTATTTCCTGCAACAAAATCCCTGTTTAGAGTGGTTTGCGCGTCACATCCTGAATATTATTCCTGTTTCGACTGATGCAGGTAACTGCCGCGAAAATGGTTCGCATCATCGCAACTTCTTTAAACACTGTGCTGAAGCGATCGCACAAAATCAGATCCTGATTCTCTATCCTGAAGGCACAAGAGGCACACCTGAAAGCCTTGGTGAGTTCAGAAGTGGTATCGCCCATCTAGCTAAACAACATCCTGACGTGCCGATTATTCCCATTTTTCTACATGGGCTTGGCAAATCACTTCCCAAAGGTGACTTCCTACCTGTTCCCTTACTATGTTGGATCTGTATCGGTGAATCACTTTACTGGAATGGACAGAAGCAAGTCTTTCTCCAACAACTGACAGAGCGTATCCAGAAATTATCAGAAGAAAGAAAGCTCTCTTTCTAAATAAACACTCAACAATCAACTTTTTTCTTTTTTAGGAGTTCAAAATGTTACTACAAAAATCAGCCCCCACTTACGAGCAACTTCTTCGTCCTCTACCAATCTGGAATCCTAAAGCTTGGTACTACGGATTGATGAATCTCTCACTCCAAACGATTGGCAAACTATCAAAAGGAATTCAGATCGGCTTTCAGTATGGTTTTGATTCAGGTGTGATGCTGGAATATGTTTATAAGAATAAACCAAGTGGAATTACACCTCTAGGAATGCTCATTGACTGGTTCTATCTTAACTCTCAGGGATGGTGCGGCATTAGAGAGCGATCGCAGCTAATGAAAACCACACTCCGCCAAGTATTGCAGTCCTATCAACAGCAAAATGTCCCTTGTCATTTGTTGGATGTTGCTTGTGGTGGTGGTCGTTATGATTTAGAGGTGTTACGGGAGTTTGAGTCGGGGGCGATCGCGGCAACTCTGCGCGATTACAAACTAGAAAATGTCACCAAGGCTAGCCAGTTAGCGACTCAATTTGGAGTTACAGCCCAGATCGAGCAAGCCGATGCTTTTAATGATCAAGATCTTGAACGGGTGTTGCCTAGACCAAATGTAGTAGTTGTTTCGGGATTACATGAGATTTTGCCCAATGATCAACTGATTAAGCATCACTTTCAGCAACTCTATCGGATTCTTGATAAATCAGGCACATTGATCTTTACGATTCAGCCGCAGCATCCCCAACTAGAAATGATCGCGCGGACTTTGCCAGCGCATACGGGACTTCCTTGGGTGATGCGGGTACGCTCTTGGGAACTGATTCGCCAATGGGCTGAAGCGGCTGGATTTCAAAACTTTCAGGTGCAAATGGAACCAAATGAGATTTTTGGAGTTGTGACGGCTGAAAAGCCATAACAAAGCAATTCTTGCGGCGCAAATCGCCGCAAGAATTGCTTATGCTTCCATTTGTGCTTTTAGATAATTTAGAATCTTATGAATTTGCAAACTTTTGATTAGAACCATGAGTTCCCCCGTGAAAACTTGTAATTCAGCGTCAGACTGTTCTAAATGTTTAACACGTTCATGAAGAGGCCTCATGCGACCCATTTCTGCTAGTTCCATTAACTCTAATATTATTTCTTGATCAGGCAATGGAATTTTGCCACTTGCTAAAGAGCTATGGGAAGCGATCGCAGAATCAGCAGAATCTTGATAAGCTTGTCCTGCAATGGGTTGAACTGACTTTACATAGGCAGGCAAATCAATTTCCAACCAAAAATTACTCCCTTTACCTAACGTGCTGATCACATTTAGCTCTCCTCCCATCATCTCTACAAGTCGCTTACTTATCGGCAAACCTAAACCTGTTCCTGACTGCTTTTTTTCATGGTTTCCGACTTGCTCAAAAGATTGAAAGATCTTAGGTAAATCCTCCGATGCAATGCCCACACCGCTATCAATTACATCAAAACGAATTTTGTTGTTAGTAGAGTTTTGAACGAGTAAAGTCACTGAACCTTTGTTCGTAAACTTAATGGCATTACCCACTAGATTAAATAAAACTTGGCGAATTCGCTTGGCATCACCGTAAACAAGTTTAGGGATTTGACCAATAGTTTGATAGTTTATCTCTATATCTTGACTGCTAGCCTGTACTCGAAATATATCGATTAGCCTGTCAAGAAATTCATCTAAATTAAACAAATCATAATAAAGATCTAATTTACCTGCTTCAATCTTAGAAAGATCAAGAATGTCGTTAATTAATGTCAGCAAATGCTCCCCACTACGTTGGATAATATCTAACCCACTTTGATGCATGACAGGGTCTTTACTCAACTTGAGAACTTGAGTATAACCAAGAATTCCATTGAGAGGGGTGCGTAGTTCATGACTCATATTCGCAAGAAACTGACTTTTTGCTTGATTAGCACTATCTGCGGCTTCTTTAGCAATTTTCAGTTCATTAGTACGCTCTTGCACAAGTTGCTCTAAATTCTGATTAAATTCTTGGAGCTGTGTATTCAGCATGGCTAGATTTTGACGACTTTCCGCCAGACTGATCATCATGCTATAGGCTCTCAAGCTCGAAACTAGAGTTGTAAATAACTTCTGTTCTGTTAGTTCTATTTTTGATCGGTAATCATTAATGTCGTAGCTCAAAATCACTGAAGATTCAGGAAAGTCTGCGGGTTGTCCTGTACGAAGAATAATTCTTACAAATTGATTTTTGAGAACTTCACGAATATATTTGATAGCCTGCAAACCTGCATCGTTAGTTTCCATGATCACATCTTGTAGGATGATCGCGATGTCAGGATTCTGTTCAACAATTTTGATCCCTTCAGCACCAGAAAAGGCTGAAATTATCTCTAATTCTTTACCTGCAAACTTAAATTCTTCGAGAGCTAACTTGGTAACTGCATGAACAGAAAAATCGTCATCGCAGATTAAGACCTTCCATGTGGGTCTATCATGCAATGACGTGAATTGGTGACCAGCAAGAGATTCATTGTGCTGGTTCTCTGGAATAGGGATATTTTGGGGATCTTCATTTAAACAAGATAATTCTCCATCTTCTGCTATGAAAATTAGCTCATCGGAATCTGTAGACATTTTTCTGCACTAATAACACCAGTTCACGAAAGTGTGGCAACACTTTTGGTAATTAAAACCCAAACCCAGTAAGGGTTTTCAAAACATAAAATAGCGTAGTCATTTTGTGTTTTGGTATAATTTAGTTTAGTTCTTGAGAGATATATCTGCTATAGGTTCTAGGCTAGAGGATTTGAGTAAAGTCTGCCAGCTAACTTTTAAATCGGTGTTGTTGGGCTGTGATAAACGCAAATTTGCTAAGTCAGCGATCGCCTCATGCCAAATCCCAAATTTTGCGTAAATATGTACTCGCTCGATCCCTGAAGCTTTCTCTAATTGCTTGAGCAAAGCTGTTTCTGGTTGGATACGACGGATGATTCCTTCTGAGAATGCGTCCTCAGGATCTCCAGTTTCGCATACTACAGAGATTAACCATTTATATTCTTTTCCAACTTCCAGTGGTGTTTTTTCAAATTGCATACTCACAATACTAGGAGTATTTGTTAGTGCTATTCTTTGGCGATCAATTCCCTTGCCTTGTTGATTTTCAAGAGTAAACTCTACAGCGATCGCCGAAGTTTTAGGAACGTAAGCAAAAAATGTGGGATTAGCCGAAATGGTAAGACCAAACTTGTTTGGCGGTAGCAAGGGAATAAGTTGTTGTTCTACAAACCTTTTATTTTTGTCCTTTCTAGGCTGTGTAGCTCGATCCTTTAGGCATTGACCATCACTACCTCTTCTCCCTCCCCCGATAGTCGATGTTGGGGCAGGGTTGCTAATAGGTGGTTCAAATGTTTGAGCGCTAGCACCTGATAAATAAGCAGGAAATGTGCTTGTTTGACAGAATGTAGCGATCGCCAAGAAGGAAAAGTATCGATAAGAATATTTGGAGAACATAGCCTTATTCCTAGAAGCAGTAAAGGATCAGAGACTGCTTTTCTAATGTGCCAAAAATGTGCAAAATTAGCGGTAGCAAAATCCAAAGAATCGATGAAAATTGAATAACATACTATCTTTTTTCTGCACTTGTAGCTACAGCCAATACTATTAGGACTAATCAAAATCCAAAAGTTAAAGGTGGCACTAAGTGAAGCATTTGCCCTTTTGTTATAGATTTCAAAATCCATAGCAAAAGCTTTATCAAATAGTATATAACAATCCTAAATAGTTTGTAGAGAACTATAGCAATCCTAAATGAATCGTGAGAATCTAAAGCTTATAACAAAGGGCTTAAGCCCCTTGCCTATCTTACACATGATTTAAGTTATCTATATACCTAAATACTATGTTTCAGCAATTCTCATTATGAAACTGATTTAGGTGTTTCCAGCGCCGAAGACGCTGGAAACACCTAAATCGGTTTTTTGAAAGCCCGCCGACAGCGGGCTTTCAAAAAACCGATTTTTATAATGAGAATTGCTGACAATGTTCTTTCACATTTGAAACAATAGAAAATAAAAGGGCGCTTTGCGCCCTTTTATTTTCTTTACAGCCAATTTCCAACGAGAACGAATGGAGACCAGTAAAAAGGGTGAGTAAATTGTGGTTTTTTTAGAAGGCTGATCTGAGCCTTGCGGAGAGCATCCGCTTTAGTTGTGCCGAGAGTTGCTAATTCTTGATAAAAATTTTCCATTAATGTAGCGGTGGCACTATCCTCAACTGACCACAGACTGGCGATCGTACTCCTTGCCCCCGATCGCACTGCCATACCAGCTAATCCTAATGCAGCACGATTATCACCTTTAGCAGTTTTGCAAGCACTGAGTACTAATAACTCTATTGGAGTTCTACCATCTTGATTTCTAGTTTGGAGTAATGCTCCTAGCTGCTTGATCCCCAGACGACTATTCCAAGTCAAAACAAAGGTTTTTTCAGCCTGAGAACTAAATTCTCCGTGGGTAGCTAAATGAACTACTCTAAAGGGGATTTTACTAATTTGTTTTTGAATAGACTCGCTAATAAACATTTCATTCAGTAATGGCGATTGAGTTGATACAAGGGTAGCTATTTGCTGAACTTCTCTTTCGACATTCGGTAGAGCTGTAAAATCCTGTGTTTCTTTACTTACACCTCCGATGAATACTGTTAGTTGTTGGCGTTTGAGAGGTTGAGGATCAATTAGCTGTAATCCGGGCGCGATCGCCAGATTGTATTTTTCCATCAAGTAATGCTGTCCATCGTAGAGAACTGCCATCGGCAAGTTCCTCAAAGAGCCATCTAGAACAAATGCTAAGGTTTTAATTTTATTGGCAGCTAGGATAGACTCTATTTCTTTCCCAATTAAGAGATTATAGACTTCCTGAGAGACTTCTTGGATTTCTGCCTCCAGAGAGGTGCGACGGAGCGATCGCCTCAATTTGCTCAAGAGACTCTCTAGTTGAGCTTGAGAGATTTTACTAGTATGGTTCTGTAATGAGCGATCGGGGAGTGAAATAATAACTTCTATCCTGTCAGACAAAATAATTGGATAGATGACGGCTGCTAGCGGATCAACCTCATCAATTTGGGTGGTAAGCCCTGTCAGACAAGCTTCTTTTAGGAAGTTATCTAATTCTGCTACCTGTAGAGATTCGATGACGGTACGCGCAGATTTGAGATTTTCTTGACTGATGGGTTTACCATCATCATGGGTCAGTAGTAGAGCTACAAGCTGACGGTAGACAGGCTCGACACTATCACGGAAAGAAAATTGAATATCAGCTTTACTCGATACAAGATCGCCACGAATTGAAGCAAGTGTACTCACAGCTTCGCTATAAGCTGCGATCGCTTTAGAATTTAGCCCTTTAGACTTGAGAACTCGTCCGAGTTGCCATTGCCACCGATAGGCAATGTCTGAAGCGTTATTAGTTTGAGCTAGGATGAGTGCCTTTTCAGTTAGATTTTGGGCTTCTGAGAATTGCTGATTTTGTTCATAGATTTTTCCCAAATATCCAATCGCATAGGACTCAGCTCTAGGATCTCCCATATCTTTTGCTTGCTGGGCTGCTAGGGCGAGAATTTGGGCAGCGGCTTGGCGATCGCTTGATGTGGGATTAAGCTTTGTGAGACTTTGGGCAAAGTTGATTCTTGCATAAACCGATGCTCGGCTGGATGGAAGTTTAGGCAGTTGCGTTTGGATATCTGCGAGTAATAGTCGCGCTGATTCAGTTGGTTGGGATTCAATCTGGAGTCGTAATTGGTTGAGCTGAGCTTGCACTCTTTGAATCGGAGATGTGGTAGCTTGGATAGATTGCTGATAGTAGCTGATCGCTTCGGCAGTTTGCTGCAAGCTATAGGCAGTATTTCCTAGACTTAGCAGTGTATCTGCAATCATCATCACATCGCCTAGTTCCTTGGCGATCGCTAGACTTTCTTGCAACACAACTTTGGCATCTTCAAGATCACCACTCAGTTGTAAGGTATCACCAAGATTGAGCAAACTTGCCGCCTTAAGGGAAGATGCTGGCTGCTCCTTTAGTTCTATTTGGACTTGCTGAAGCATGTTTGTCGCTTTAGGATATAAACCTAGCGATCGCAATGCTTGGCTCTGATTAATCTTGCTACGAATGGCTCCATCTTTGTCCCCTGATATTTCATAATTTGCTGTAGCTCTTTGCCAAGTTGTTAATGCTTCTTGGGCTTTACCTTGAGCGAGTTGGATACTGCCTTGAATGTTCAGAGACTGTGCTACTAATTTTTCCTGTTGTGGCTCGGATTGTAGAATTTCTAGACTCAAGGCGATCGCCTGATCTGCCTCTTTCCACTGACCAAGTTGTTGATGGGCTAAGGCGAGATTATTAAGCACAATGGCATGATTGAGGCGATCGCCTTGCTTTGCATACATATCTGAAGCTTGTCGCCAATTGGCGATCGCCTTAGCATATTGCCCTGCATGATAGTGCTGTTTACCATTCTGGAAGAGAGTTGCAGGATTATTTGATAAAGGATGAGCAAGAACTATATCAGTTGAGGATTTTGAGGCTACAGATAAGTTTTTGGCAATAGTAGGTTGAGGATTCCATCCTAAAAGCAATATAAGTATGGTCGTACAAACACCAATAATGATATAGCCCAGCAATTTAGATATTTTGGAATTTAGATTTAAAATGGAATGCCAAAAGAACATCGATTTTTCCTATGATCATTAAATTCGTTTGGTTTACGTTATAGATTTCACTCCGAGAAGCAATGTTCATATTTTAGGATATTTCAAATCATTTCCCTGCCGAAAGTGGGGAGATGACCTTACAAGAAATCTGAGGTATAGCAGGACTGTGGGGTGTCGAATCGGCTATCAGTCGCAGTCTGCCATGACGATCTCTAGCGATCGTATTCGCCTCAACAATAGATTTTGAAGATTTCTTTACTAATTCCTGTCTCTGTTCTGGTATAGAATGGTTGGCACTTCGCGCTGACCATTCTGCTGTACTTGGCACAAGTTCCGCTAACTCCACTAAAGGTTGAATACTAGAAAGCTCATCGCTAGGGCTCTTTGGCAAACCACCTTTTCCAGAAATCGTAAAGCGATTTTCGTGATTAGATAACTTCCCACCAACAGCACAACTTTGATTAACTTGCTTAGAAGGATCAGCAAGATTGAGAGGTAAAGTGGTTAGTCCACGACTAGGATCAATTTCAGGAGTAGTAACCAGCACATTTCCTTGTAACCCGAACTGAGAACTAGCTGTAATGTCGCTAGAGGAAGACAGTTGCTGACGGAACTCCAATCCATAAATACCATTAGTTGTGATGTTAATATTGCCGCCATTGCCTGTAAAAGCATTAGCCGAGATATCGCTATTTTCACCCTTGACCCCAACGATAAAACCCGCCTTAATGTTAATGTTGCCACCATTGCCCCCTGCACTTGCCTTCCCTGCGGTCGTGGTGATATTACTGGCGTAGCGCAAAAGTAGTATTGATGGAACATTCAAATCGATATTTCCACCATTAGTATTGGCAGTTGAAGCGGTAATGGAAGAACCATTAATAAGAGAAAGATAATTAGCTAATATGCTAATATTGCCGCCCAGTCCAGAGCCTAGACTACCAACAGCGATTGTTGCTCCATCTTCAAGGGTGACATACTGGGGATCGATTGTAATATTGCCACCATCTCCTGTAGATCCTTCTGTTGTATTCGCAAACAAACCTGTACCCGCAGCAAAGAGAATGGAATATCCTGCCCTAAGATCAATATTACCCGCTTTACCATCACTACTAGTCTGAGCCGTAACCTTACTATTGTCTTTAAAAGTAATGCCTTGACCTGCATTAATGTTGATATTTCCCGCATTACCGATACTATTGGTATTGCTGAGGATTTGACTATTGTTTTGGAAGTTGATGAAGTTGGGGCTAATGATGGAAATATTACCAGCAGGATAAATTCCTTGGGTTGTACTCAAGATAAGGGTATTGTCAAAGATGAGATTTCTCAAACCTGTAATAACCACGTCTCCTGATCGCCCACTTTGTCCAGAGCCAAAAATCGTGGTGATAAAAGTGTTGGGGTCATTAATATCGTAGGCGCGTTTAGGAAAATTGACGGTCTTACTCGTAATCACCTGAAGATTGGCGATCGCTAAATCATCTAATCCATTAATATCTACGGTTCCTGCTTGACCAAAAGCTGACGATGTAAAAAGACCGAGATTACTAATCTGACTTTTCGCGACTAAGTTGATTTCTCCACCATTACCACTATTAGCTCCTAACTTAGAAATTGAGAACGATAATATATAACTCGTTAAAGCACTAGTAATTTTGCCATTTGGGGCTGATATAGATACCATTCCTCCGTTCTGAGAACTTGCCAAAGAAGCAAGTGAATAAGCTGACAACGTAGAATTGTTTAGATGAATATTTCCAGACCCAGAATATAGAGAAATTGCGCCTCCATTGCGAGAATTAGCAGATTTTGCGAATGAGTATGAGTACAAGGTCAAATCATCCAGCATAATATTTCCAGAGGAAGTAGCCAAAGAGATATCACCACCATTTCCAGCATATTCTAAGTTTGATAATGAATAGGAAGCCGTGGAGGAGTTTATCGGTGCATTAATTAGCGAAATATTGCCAGAATTAGAAGCTAAAGAAAATGCTCCACCATTGCCAGAAGATCTCGCTCCTGAGTAAGTACCAGAGTCCAAATAAGTACCAGTGTCACCAAAGAAGCTTCTGACATCTTTAATCGTAATATCACCCGAATAAGTAGCAAAGGATACGTCTCCACCATTGCCTGAGGAGCCTAATGCTAAGGAAACTGATGGAGACTTCCAAATTGGACGAGTGATCGTAATATCACCAGAGTAGGTGGTTAAAGAAACTGCTCCTGCATTTGCAGAGTTGCCAGAATAAGCGAAAGAGGATGATTCAATGTATATCTCATTTAAGATAATATTCCCTGAATAAGAAGAGAATGAGATCTTACCGCCATTGCTCGTATTTCCAGAGAGTGTGAACGAGTCAGTGTACAAATCACTATCCATCGTAATATTGCCAGAATAAGAAGAAATAGCAACGGAGCCACCATTCCCTGCATTGCCAAAGGTTGGCTCTGAGTATGCGATTAAGTTGGCATTCAGGGCAATATCACCTCGCCCATAGACACGAATATCACCAGCCTTAGCTCCGACAATATTTGTACCAGTATTAATTTCTTGAGTTGAGATTTTGCCTTGTAAGGCATTGGGCATAAACTGATTAGTCAATAGTACTAATCCACTGGGCTGACTCACTCGAATATTTCCATTTACGGTAATATTGGCTCTAGCAGGAGTATTTGTATAGGTGGCTGTAGGGGGGATCGCACCTGAAACTATTGGACTAGTCGGCAGTCCACCTAATCGAGCCCAGTCTATGCCAGCTCTTACATCCAAAGTCGCCTGAGTACTTCCATTAATTGTAATTGGAAGTTGTACTGGGACAACATCCTGAATTGAGCCATCACTATTTCTAATCGCTTGATAGTCAGACAAACTAAATGTTGCTAGATCTGCATAGCTCCTTGAGGCATTAAATAAAACTGCATTATTAGGGTTAATTGTCGTATTAATAGCGCCTGTATTATTGATCGTGACATTATTGAGCGTAACGCTGCCTCCTGCTAAAATATGCAGCGATGCGCCTGTATAGTTCCCTAAAGTGACATTACCACTGGCGAGAATAACTGGATCGTTAGGACTAATTAAATCACCGATAGTTCCATTTAAGTTCTCAACATTTAAGTTCCCTCCAGCATAGAAATGAGTATCACCAATCACAGGATTTTGCGATCGCAACAGCATATTTCCACCCGACCATAAACCGCTATTAGGATTGCTTAAAGCAAAAATATCGACAGATTGATCACCTTGCAACAGCAATTCCTTACCAGAAATTGCCATAAATGGATTGTTCGCAATATCGCGAATAGTAATATCTTGAGCTTGCAATGTGAGATCTCTAGCGGCAAGCAATTGCCCCTGTAAGTCCAACCTGTCAGCATTTAGGATTAAATCATGCCCTGTAGAGAGATTTCCACGATTACTAATTGTCGCCCCTGCATTGCTTGTACCATACTGCAACCCCAGAGTAATGTTCGTCGTTAATAAAGGCGGTGCTTGAGGATTTGCAGCACTAAACTCGCTTCCATCTGAAAACTTGAAACTAGTTGCCGTACTCCCAACAAAAGTACCACCAATATCTAACTTCGCATTTGCACCAAACGCAATTCCATTGGGATTGAGTAAAAAGAGATTCGCATTACCATTAGCGCTAACGATCCCATCAATATTAGAAATAGAGTTCCCCGTCACTCGCGTTAAAATATTCTGGATATTAGCTGCATTATTAAAATGAACAGTATTATTTGTCGGAACTGAGAAATCTTGAAAACTGTGATACAGATTAACACCGTTAGCCGTCCCACCGTTAATTGTATGTGTTAATCCGTCTAGAGTTACTGTAGAGTTTGTAGGCAGAGTTTGATCAGGGACAATCTGGGCTACTGCCGAGAATATAGCACTTAAATAGCTTACGGCAAATACACCAGAAATATAGATATAGCGAGTAGCGAGTTTCATGGCTTAAATTCCGCTTAGCATTCATTTAAGAAATCAAAGGTGGACATCAAGCAAGTTTAAGTAATAGTAAATGTATTTATTCTGAAAATATTTGCCAGTCTTATAATACCGACTTAGTGGGTAAAGAAATCGTAAAGTTTTTAATAGTGAGATTTTTAAAAACTTTAAATTAATTTTAATTGTGAGAATCCTCATTATTTTATAGCGATTTTCATTTTGCCGTAGGCAAAATGAAAATCGCTATAAAATAGGAGTCAGTTTAAAAGCTTTTAGTGAGAGTTGAGAGTAATTATTGTGAAGTTATTGTATGAGGAAATCCTGATTCTCTTGAGAGGGAAAAAGAAAAATATAGCGGTTCTAGCGATCGCTCTCAGTTCCTATACAACATCAATCTTTGCTCAAACCACTTCCACTGCTCCCACAATTCCTGACGATCTCAACCCCAAACTCCCTCCAAACAACCTGACTGAACCTTTTAAACTTCCTTCTCCCGACCTCCTATTTGCCCCAAGCCCCCAACTCCCTCCATCTCCTAGTAATGACAATTTTGAATCATCTGAATCCATAGTAGTCAAAAAGTTTGAAGTAATTGGTAGTAGTGTTTTTAGTGAACAAGAACTTGAAAAAGTTACTGAGTCTTACCTTAACCGAGCAATCTCGATTATTGATTTATTTCAAGCCAGAACCAAAATCACTGAACTGTATTTAAACCGTGGATATATTACCTCTGGTGCATATCTGCCAGAACAAGATTTGCAAACAGGAGTAGTTAAAATCCAGATTGTTGAAGGTGGACTGGATGAAATTCAGATCACAGGCTTGAATAGGCTCAATTCAGGGTATATCCAATCACGAATTGAGATTGCCACCGCCAAGCCTCTCAATCGTAATCGATTGCTAGAGGCGCTACAACTATTGCAAATCAATCCCCTCATTGAGAGCATATCGGCAAATCTATCGCCGAGTTTGCAAGCTGGATTAAACAATTTAGAAGTCAAGGTAACTGAATCAAAAACCTTTAGCTTGCCGATCACCTTTGATAACAGTCGAACTCCCAGTGTTGGCTCCGATCGCCGCCAAATTCAGCTTGTCGAAGCCAATCTCACGGGATTAGGCGATCGCTTGAGCCTGTCCTATGCAAATACCAATGGTAGTAATGCTTTTGATGCTAGTTATACAGTTCCCATTAATCCTCATAATGGGACGATTAGCCTCAACTTTGGCAATTCTGCGAGTAATGTGGTGGAAATACCATTTAATATCCTTGATATTATTTCTAGCTCTCGTAATTATGAATTATCAATTCGTCAACCTTTGCTCCAAAATACTGCTCAAGAATTTGCTCTAGGCTTAACCTTAAGCCATCGTCAAAGCACAGCATCATTATTAGGTGGTGCAATTCCTTTTCCTTCCCTTGGAGCGGATGCTGATGGACAGACTAAGGTTACCGCCCTACGCTTCTTTCAAGATTATGTGCAACGGAGTACTGAAGAAGTCCTAGCATTGCGTTCCCAACTGAGTTTAGGGATTAAGGCCTTTGGTTCAACGATTAATGCTGTATCTCCCGATAGTCAATTTTTGGCTTGGCGTGGGCAAACTCAATATGTACGCCTGTTAGCACCCGAAACTCTTTTGTTTCTTAGTGCTGATTTACAACTTAGCGATCGCCCGATGCTGTCACAGGAGCAGATTAGTTTTGGTGGACAAAACACCCTGCGTGGATTTCGGCAAGATGCGCTCCTAAGTGATAATGGATTGCTAGTATCCGCCGAAGTGCGAATTCCGATCATGCGAATTCCTGAAATTGGCGGACTTTTACAGGTTGTACCATTCTTTGATTTTGGTAAAGCTTGGAATCATCAAGCCTCTAATCAACCCGATCCTAGTGCGCTTGCTTCGATAGGAATGGGATTACGATTTCAAATAAGCGATCGCCTGACTGTTCGTCTTGATGTGGGGATTCCCCTGAGCCGAATTTCTGCTGAGAAAAAGACCTTACAAGAAAATGGGATTTATTTTTCAATAGTTGCTAACCCCTTTTAGAATGTATAGCTGTCGCCAAGTGTATGACCTAAGAAGAGAAAGGCGGCGCTTCGCGCCGCCTTTCTCTTCTTAGGTTTTGCTTTTGTCCTAACACTATCGACGGCAGCTATAGAAATCCTAAATGGTTTGTGGAAGGACACCCCATCGGGGGTGTCCTTCCACAAACCAAAAAAATCCACAAATGATATAGGACTGCTATATAAGTAGTTAAGCATAAGCAAACTTAAAACCCAGATTGCCATGTCGCCCGCTACGCGGGCGACATGGCAATCTGGGTTTTGTTTATAACTATGCCGAGCTACTTACGTTAAAATTTACCTATGTGGATCAATCTAAAAAGGCGAATTTGGAAATGGCGTGGGGTCTTTGCCGTTGTGCCTGCAACAACAGGAGTTTTACTATGGATTCGCTTTATGGGAATCCTGCAACCGTTAGAACTATCTGTATATGATTTGTTTTTTCAGTGGCGACCATCTGAACCAATCGATGAGCGTATCGTGATTGTGGCGATTGAGGAACCAGATATCAAGAAATTTGGTTCTCCTATTACTGACGATACCCTTGCTAAACTCCTCACTTTAATTAAACAGCAACAACCTAGAGTCATTGGGCTAGATATCTACCGTGATTTACCAGTTCCTCAAAAATATGGCTCCGAATATCAAGAGTTAGTTAATATATTTGAATCTACCCCAAATCTGATTGGCATTCGCAAAGTGGTTGCAAATCAAGATGGTAGTGATGTTGATGCTTCACCAGTTCTCGAAAAGCTTAATCAAGTAGCCGCCAATGACTTTTCGCTAGATGGTGATGGTAAAGTTCGCCGTATACTTCTATCTCTAAAAAATAAGCAAGGTAAGACAATACCTAGTTTGAGTGCAGCCTTAGCCATTCGCTACCTTCAAAAGGAAAATATCAATCTTGAAGTTATTGATCCAAAAGTACAGACATATAGATTAGGTAAAGCAATATTTTCGCCACTTCAAGAACATGATGGCGGCTATACCCACGAAGTCTTGGGAGGCTATCAAATATTATCGAACTACCGTAATTTTCAGAGTGGTTTTCGTACAGTTTCCCTAACTAATGTCCTCAATGGAAATATTCCTGAGAATATATTTCGCGATCGCCTTGTTGTGATTGGGATTACCGCCGAAAGTAGTAGTGATTATTTTATCACTCCATACAATGGCACAATTGTGAAAGGCTCTTTCTCAGCCACTAGTGGAGTCGAGCTTCATGCGAGTATTTCTAGTCAATTAATTGCCAATGCCATTGACGGACGACCAACCTTAAAAGTTTGGGCAAAACCCTTAGAGATTTTGTGGATTGCCATGTTTGCGATCGCGGGCGGTTTACTATGCTGGAATAGTCGTTATGCGAGACCAATCACCCAATCAAAAATTTCTTTGCGTCTACCTTGGGTCACTCTAGCGATCTCCTTTCTAGGAGGAGGTCTATTTACCACAAGTTATATTGTTTTTCTATGGGGATGGTGGATTCCTTTCATACCGTCTTTATTAGCACTAATTAGCTCAGCGATCATAGTTAAAAGTTATACAGCCCTCAGTGCTAACGAAGCCCGTAAACGCGCTATTCTTTCCGTTATTCCTGATTTGATGTTCAATGTTAGCGGCGATGGCATTTATTTAGGGCTGATTAACTATGAGAGGACGATCAAGTTAGCTATTCCTGACTTGGAGAATATTGGTAAGCATCTTTCCCAAATCTTACCGACCGAAATCAGCGATCGCCACCTTTATCATATTCGGCAGGCTTTGACTACTGGACAGATCCAGATTTATGAACAGCAAATCTGTATTAATAATATTTGCCAAGATGAGGAAGTGCGTATTGTTGTAAGTGGTCGCAATGAAGTGCTATTTATGATTCGCAATATTAGCGATCGTAAACAAGCGGAATTAGCAATTTATAAAAAGAATGCTGAATTAGCTACTACATTAGATGAACTGAAAACGACCCAAAAGCAACTGATTGAGTCCGAAAAGTATGCCGCCCTTGGTAGCATGGTCGCTGGTGTTGCCCATGAAGTGAATACACCTATTGGCAATAGCTTAATGGCAGCTTCCATTCTTGATAGTGCGACCAATAAATTTAAGGGATTTTTTGATCGTGGTGAACTCAAAAAATCGAGCTTGCAGACTTATTTTGAAAAAGCCCAAAGTAGCAGCGAGATTCTACTAGTTAACTTGCACCGTGCAGCGGAACTCGTTCAAAACTTTAAGCAAGTTGCTGTCGATCAATCAAGTTTAGAACAGCGTAGCTTTCAAGTAAAAAATTATATTGAAACAATCTTGATTAGTCTAGCGCCACAAATCCAACGTACCCAGCATAGGATTAATGTCTATGGAGATGATGCAATCATGATCCGCAGCTATCCAGGGGCTTTTTCGCAAATTGTCACCAATTTAGTCATGAATTCTTTGACTCATGCTTATATTGATTTAGATAAAAGTGGACGGTTACAATTTGAACTTATTCAGCAAGATGATCAAGTTCTCATTATCTATTCTGATGATGGCAAAGGCATTCCTTCCGAAAGTTTAGCCAAAATTTTTGAGCCTTTTTTCACGACAGCTAGAGATAAAGGTGGGAGCGGTTTGGGTCTGCATATTATCTATAATCTTGTGACCCAAAATCTTAAGGGAACGATTTTTTGTGAAAGTGAAATCAATGTTGGCACAAAGTTTACGATCGCCTTACCAGTTGATTTAAGCTGTGACCAAAAGTAGCGATCGGAGGATGGGTAAAGCGGATTACGTTTAGTTAGAAGATTTAGACTCAGGCAATTGAACCACGCCACCTGCGATGAGTTGCCATTGGTCATTTAGCCTCGCCCAAGTTCTTCCATATCGATAGTAGCCATGAAAAGATTGACCATTCATAGTGGCGCTGATTTCAGCCTTAACGGTTACGGTAGCTATATTTTCAAAGGTTTTAATGATTTGATCTGTGAAAGTGATGCTGTGAAAGATAACTAATTTGTTTCTGTGTGCTTCTAAATCGTCAGATTTTGTTGCTACAGATCCGTCTAGAAAGACAAATTGTAACTCATTAGAAATCAATTCATTTAGGGTAGTTACATCATTTGAGAGTTGAGCTTTACGGATACGTTCTTCAAGTTCTTGAATTATTTCTTCCATATTCATATTCATATTTTTATTTTGATCCATAATTTAGCGACCTCGCTCATACCAATTCAGGAAAGTGTGGACACACTTTCCTGAATTGAAAACCAAATCCAGTAAGCCCAAAGCATAAAATAGCGTAGCCATTTTATGCTTTGGGCTTACTCCATTCACAATCTAAAAATAGACATTAAAACTCAAAGATTAGCTGTGCGGCGCGAAGCGCCGCACAGCTAATCTTTGAGTGGGAAAGGATTAGATTTCTCAAAGAGAAGGCACAGAAGGTAGATCTGCGTTCTCTTCCACGTTTGTCAGGTTGTTGTAATCCACATCTCCGTCTGTTAAAAAACGAAGGGTTTCTTGATAGAGACTCTTCCAGTAACGGTTACTCATATTTTGACTCACTTCGGTGGGGTCTATCATTGGGTGCGGGACTAACATATCCCTCTCGTAAATGAAATATTTTTTGCCACTGGCTTCACCACCGACTTTAGCAAAGAAATCTTGATTGGTCTTAATATCAGCGGCATCTTCATTAGCAGTCAGCACTAAAAAGAGAGGGATATTTTTTAGCGACTGAATTGAGTCCTTACTTTGCACTTCTCTACTGCCAAAGCGATTGGTTGCGGTCAAGCAACCGACTGGAAACTGCAAATTAGGGTCCCAACCCGATTCTTTAATATCGAGAGGTCCTGCCAGATTGATATATTTCAGGTTGTCTTCGCCGAAGATTTGTAGTAGCGGTGCGTAAGCCACGACTCGCTTAACTCGGTCTGGACGAGCCCCTGCCAAGCCTAAAGCAACGGCTCCTCCTACAGAGAGTCCAACGGTATAAATCGGTCCAGGAATTGCTGTTAACTCGTTGAGGCGGGCTTCAGCATTGAGTAAATAGTCACGGTGAGACGAATCAAAGTACTTGTCAAAGTCTGGATCATTCGGACGCTCAATCGATTGCACAATATCTAGCAAGCGCGGTTCAATTTTTATCAAGCGTGCAATCAGAGCTAGCCGCTGGTTAAAACCAGGATGAGTAAAGCCTTCAGCCTTACTGGAAACGTTGGTTAGGTAGTTTCGCAGTACTGGGTCTTGTTGAACTTTGGCTTTTAGGGGATTGGCGATTTCAGGCTTTAGGTCAATCTGGGGCCAAGTTCTGGCTGGATTGATGTAAACATGTCCAGCGAGGGAGGGTTGATAGACATTAAACCCATTGCGAAATAAATAATCGGCTAAGCGCCAAGTCTGGTGAGGCTTAGCGCTAAAACCATGAAAAATCAACACTGTTCCCTGAATCGGTTGATCGGGAGCATGAAACAGGTAATACGGATAAGCCCCTACCCGACGATCGGGGTTACTATCAATACTGCGAATATAGGTGTTGATCGCCTCCTTGGTCTGATTAATTTGCGCGGCGGTTGGAATAATTTGACTCATATCAAGAGGCTCCTGCTGTGAATAGAGATTTATACCAATTCACGAAAGTGTGTCAACATTTTTGTGAATTAAAACCAAACTCAGTATAAGTTCTAAAAACTAAAAATGGCTACGCCATTTTGTGCATTGGTATAAGAAAATATAGCTACCGTCGATTGTGTTAGGACAAAATCAAAACCCAAGAAGAGAATGGCGGCGCGAAGCGCCGCCATTCTCTTCTTGGGTTTTATGCCCTCATACACTTGGCGACAGCTATAAAAGCGATCGCGCATTTTTTCTTCATTACCCCAAAATCATTTACCAGATTACCAACTAAATTTTATGAATATTATTCGATGGATTCGTGTGATTCTTTCCAGTATTTTCATTGTGCTTGGTTTAGGTTTTGGCACATATTTTTATCTCAAGGAGCATCAGTTAATCTCCATTGCACCTCAAGGATATATCGCGAGATTTTTACTGGATTTTAGTAATTTATAGCTATAGCCACCTGTTGTATCAGGACAAATCAAAACCCAAATAGCGTGAGGCGGCGCGAAGCGCCGCCTCACGCTATTTGGGTTTTATGTCCTAACAAGAAAGGCGACAGCTATATTTTAGAAAAGCACTTATAGCTGTCGCCCTTTGTATTAGGAAATCAACACCCAAGAAGCGAGTGGCGGCGCGAAGCGCCACCACTCGCTTCTTGGGTTTGAAGATTGGCGACAGATGTAATATCTATCATTTTTAGATAGTTAAATTATATGATTAGCGTACAATATTCATGAAACTGTAGCGATCGCAGTGACAAATGCTAATAAATTTGGGAGAAATACTATGCCGCGAGGTGGTAAACGTCAGGGAGCAGGTCGTCCTGTGGGTACTGGCAAATATAACGAAACAACTAAAGCCGTTCGTTTACCCGTCAGCCTTGCTGATGAAATTTTAGAAGCTCTTGCTAGAGATCCTCAGCAGGTGGAACCATCAACTATTGTCTCATCTATCTTTAAGACGGACAACAATAATATTAAATGCCGCGTGCCTCTTTATCTCAATCCCGTTGCTGCAGGATTTCCTGCTCCTACAGAGGATTATATCGAAGGCAAAATTGATCTCAATCACCATCTTGTTAAACATCCCGAATCTACGTTTTTAGTGCGCGTAGTTGGGGATTCGATGCAAGATGCAGGTATTCATCCGCGTGACTTACTGGTAGTCGATCGCGCCCTTGAGCCGATTAGCGGCAAAGTTGTCATTGCTGTCGTCAATGGAGAGTTAACTGTAAAGCGCTTGCGTAAGCATCGCAATAAATTATGGTTGATGCCCGAAAATCCTAGTTTTCAGCCCATTGAAATTGACGAAAATGTGGAATTACATATTTGGGGAGTAGTTACTAATGTAATTCATGCTTTGTAGTAAGAATCTAAGCTATAGAGATACAGAGCTAGAAAAAAGCATTAAAAATATTGATTAAGCAATTTAAAGCAAGATTTTGGCTGTAAATAAGAGATGACATTTAGCTTTGATTAACGTACATTAATCAAAGAGTTTTTGGTTTTGTCTATGGCTCGCTTTCCTGATTCCTCCGCACCGATCCTATCTTTGTCAGCTTCTAAGGCTCGTTCCTTTGGTATATCTGAGAATATTGTCGGCAAAAACGCTTCATCTGAGTTCTTTGCGGTTTGGCAAATGCTTTGCTCACGACTAGATGCACGCAAAGATAATTGGCAGGTTAGTTTTTCTTCGCCTGTGGCAGTATCGGACTACATTACAATGCGCTGTTTACTCACCGTAGGTGAAATCACCCGTGAGGCGACAGGTAGTGATAAAGGCTGTTTAATTCAGGTGGGATCTTCAACGATTGGGATTCATGCGCCTGAACGAGCTATGCTCAATGCTTTTTGCAATGCGGCTGTTCATTTTGGAATTATTTTGCCCTTCAAGCAGATCCGCGCCAAAAAACCTCCAGACGATGCCCATGACCTAGAGGCTGTGGTCAATATTCTTCGCAAGATTCAACGTAAGCAAAAAATGAAACGCGGTTTCAAGGCTTTAGCTAATCTTGCTAATTTGATGACCCGCCAAATTAATTAAGCGCTTTGCGCTTAAATCCGACCCAAGAAACCCTTAAAAGTTTTGCAAAGCAAAACTTTTAAGGGTTTCTTGGGTTTTAACAAGACGTTGATATACTTGATGCACCAAATTCTAGAACCCCCTCTAACTCCCCCTTTCAAGGGGGAGAACTTAGGCTTTCCCCCTTGAAAGGGGGAGTTAGAGGGGGGTGAAAATTTGCATGGTGTGTCAAGTATTTGAGTAAACAAGGGGCTTTAAGCCCCTTGTTTACTCAAATACTTGCTCAAATGACTAAGTCCTAGTAAATTGCTGACTAACCAATCCACTATTGCAGTTATGTAGGTGCTTGTTGTTATGTTGGAGCTTCATGGATGGTTGGGCTTGCAGAAAAAAAAATTAACGATTTTTAGATCAGCAATTTGTACAGGGTTAGGTTACACAGGATTAGGCTTAACTAGCTTTGTAGCGTTTACGCTGCCAATATCGGCGCAAACAAATCGAGCTAACTCCTTAACACCACAAATTATTACGCCCACCCTGCGATCGCCTTCGCCACAATTACCAGACCAGACACCAGCACCTCTCCCCTCACCTGACGAATTGTTAAACCCTTCTCGTGAGCCTGTCGCTCCTCAAAAAGAAGTACCCGTAACTGGAACGATTACGGTCAATCAATTTGAGGTGTTAGGAAGCACCGTATTTACGAAAGCAGAACTTGATCAGATTCTGAACTCTTTTACTAAGCGACCAATCACTTTTTCAGAACTGCTGAAAGCGCGATCGCAGATTACAGATTTATATACAAGCCGAGGATATATAACATCAGGAGCCTTTATCCCTACCCAAAACTTACAGAATGGAGTAGTGCAGATTCAGGTAATTGAAGGAGGGCTGGAAGATATAAAAGTAACTGGGGTTGAACGGTTAAGTCCAGACTATGTGCGATCGCGGATGAACATTGCGACAGGCGCTCCATTGAATCGCGATCGCTTGATTCAAGCCCTTCAAGTTCTCCAAATCAATCCCCTGATTGCCAGTATATCGGCAGAGCTATCAGCAGGTACGAGAGCTGGGCAGAACATTCTGGAAGTGCGGATTAAAGAAGCAAAATCTTTAGAAGCGCAACTATCTCTGGATAACAACCGCGCTCCTAGTGTTGGTTCATTGCGTCGTAAAGTCCAAATTAGTGAAGCAAATTTAACAGGATTGGGCGATACGCTAAATGTTGCCTATAGCAATACCGATGGAAGTAATTCCTATGATCTCAGCTATACATTACCGATTAATCCTTATAATGGCACGATCGCATTTGCGTTTAATAATGGCAATAGCAACGTTTTGGAAAAGCCTTTTAATATATTGGATATCTACGCGAATTCCACATCCTACGACTTTACTTTTCGCCAGCCCATTGAGCAAACCCCTAGTCAAGAAATAGCACTAGGTTTCACGGCTTCCTATCGTGAAAGTTTAACTAGTTTGTTAAAGATTCCATTTCCTTTGTCCGCAGGAGCAGATGATAATGGCGTAACTAAAACTACAGTTTTACGGGCTTTTCAAGAATTTACACAGCGCTCTAGTCAGTCAGTCATCTCTTTGCGATCGCAGTTTAACGTTGGACTAGGTGGTGTATTCGGTTCCAATGTAAATACTAGATTCCCTGATAGTCGATTTGTTTCATGGCGTGGACAGTCGCAATATGTAAATTTACTTGCACCTGATACTTTTTTATTACTCCGTGGGGATTTGCAATTAGGCGATCGCGCCCTGCTACCTTCTGAGCAAATTGGGTTTGGAGGACAAGACACTCTGCGCGGCTATCGTCAAGATGTGTTGCTAGGAGATAATGGATTGAATCTATCCGCAGAGTTGCGATTACCGATCTTGCGTGTTCCTGAATGGGAAGGACTATTGCAGCTTGTGCCATTTGTTGATGCCGCCGCCGTATGGACAAGTTCAGGAGAAGCAAACTCTAGTTCCAATACATTGTTAGGTACTGGTTTGGGCTTGCGTTGGCGAGTTGGCAATACTTTAGATCTTCGGCTCGATTATGGTATTCCTTTAATTTCAGTGCCAAATAGTCGTAACACAGCCCAAGAAAATGGGCTTTACTTCAATCTCAATTTTACAGGGTTTTAAGATATAGTAACTTCCTGTAAGCAGTTAAATAAAGTGCTGTATTCTAAACATATCAGCATGAGATAGTATCTCAAAATATGAAGTATATGAGAGAACATAACTTTAAAAAGGCAGCGATCGCATCAGTAATTTCAATAATTAGCTTTAGTCTTTTCTCCCATGCAAGTTCTGCTCAGAATGCGATCGCGCCTGACAATACTCTTCCAGGCAACACATCAGTTAATTTCAACAGTGCCAATCAAACCTACACGATTACAGGTGGTACACAGGTTGGGGGAAATCAGTTTCATAGCTTTCAAGATTTTTCAGTGCCGACTAGCAATACTGCACATTTTGATAATGCACTGACAACTACTAATGTAATCGGGCGAGTGACAGGCTCTAATATCTCGAATATTGATGGGATATTGAGAACTAATGGAACAACAAATTTATATTTAGTTAATCCTAACGGTATTACTTTTGGGGCAAATGCCAAGTTAGATATTGCGGGTTCGTTTAGCGCGAGTACGGCTAATAGTGTTAAGTTTTTTGACGGTAGTGAGTTTAGCGCCACTAATCCCCAAGCGCCGCCTTTGTTAAATGTAAATGTGCCTCTGGGCTTGCAGTATGGGAATAGCAATGCGGGGGCAACAATTAGTAATAGTGGTAATCTTGTGGCGGGTCAAGATTTGGTTTTGAATGCGGATAGGTTGGATTTGCAGGGGGCTTTGCAAGCAGGAAGAGACTTAACGCTGCAAGCTCAGGACTTGGTGAAGATTCGTGATACTTCTACTAGTCCATTTTTTGCTGTAGCTGGGCGTGATTTACTAATTCAGGGTAATCAATTAGTTGACATTTTTACTTTCAACCATCGCAATAGTGGATTTTGGTCGGGTGGGAATATGTTGTTGCGATCGCAAAATCCTGTTATTGGCGATGCTCATTTTTATGCAGGTAAGAACTTAAAGATTGAGAAGCTAAATGGAAGTTTAGGGAATTTAATTAGTCCTAATGATCCAGTTATTTTGGCGAATGGTGATGTGTCCTTAGGTGACTATACAGGTGCATCATTGCATATTTTATCGGGTGGAAGCGTTACGCTTGGTAATGTCACGATTGATAGTACTGGGACTGTTGCGACTACAATCAACCCGAATAATACAACTCTATTTAATGCTACGAATACTTATGCAGATCTTGCGACTTATGGAGGTGCATTAGGTGCGCCTTCTATAACGATTGATGGCAGTCAGCAGGCGACTTTGGATGTAAGAGCAGGTGTAGATTGGTCACAGTTGGGAGGTTTATCAACTAATCAGGTTCTTGGAACTTTTGCGCTACCAAATACAGCCCCAACTTATGCGGCGACTCCTAGTAATGCAAATATTACGATAAATGGCAATATTCGGGTGTCGCAGCCCAATGGATTGGTGTTGTTGACTAATCAGTTTCTCCCTAATGCCTTAACAGGGACAATCTCAGCTAGAGGTATCGATACCAGTACTAATTTGTCTGGAGTAAATGGTGGTGATATTACTATTGATGGACGGGGGGATATTGCGATCTCCAATGCTGCTTTGCGATCGTACGTATCGGTTTTTGAAAATGCTGGAAATGGTGGAGCAATTTCTTTCTCTACTAGTAATGGGAATATCTCACTCACTAACTCGAACCTAGATACATATGTATCGGTCTACGCTAACACAGGAAATGGAGGGGCGATTTCTCTTTCTGCATTAAATGGTGGCATTGAGTTAACTAACTCATTCTTATCTTCATTCTCCTCCTCAGTCTTTGGCAACAGTTCTAGAGAGGGAGGCGCGATCTCCTTATCTTCTGCTAATGGTAATATCTCCCTTACTGACTCTGATTTAAGATCTTACTCCCAATCAATCTTTGACAATGCTGGGAGCGGAGGATCGATCTCCTTATCATCTGCTAACGGTAATATATCGCTTAATAACTCCAACCCTTCTTCGTATTCAACAGCAAGAACAGGCACAGGCAATGCTGGGAATGGAGGGGCTGTCACCTTCTCTACTTCTAATGGTAATATCTCGCTAATTAATTCACTTACCCTTACTCAATCACTTGCCGAGTTCGGCTCTGGCAATGCGGGAAATGGAGGCGCAATTTCTTTTTCTACCTCTAACGGCAATATTACCCTTGATAATTCAACATCGGTTGCGAACTCGCAGTCTAGGTCAGGCGATGTGGGAAATGGAGGCGCAATTTCTTTTTTTAACTCCAACGGCAATATCTACCTAACTGGATCTAGTGCGATCGTTGATGGTAAAGATGGAGGTGCAATTTCTTTCACCAACTCTAATGGTAATATCCTTCTTTCTGGATTAGTTTTACGCTCTAATTCTACCTCTATAAATGGGGGAGACGGAGGTGCTATTTCCATCTCTAACAACAACGGTGATATAACAGGTTCGCTTATTAGTTCGACTTTATCTATCTCTGGGAATGGAGGAGCAATTTCTTTCTCTAATACCAACGGCAATATCTCATTCACCAGATCGGTTTTTTCCTCAAATTCGCAATCTAATACTAGTGACTCAGGAAATGGCGGTATGATTTCATTTTCTAACGCCAATGGCAATATATCACTAGATGTATCACCCTTATACTCATACTCGCAATCTGACTCTGGTAATGCAGGCAATGGCGGTGCGATTTCTTTCTTTACTTCCAATGGCAATATTTCACTAGAAAGCTCAAGTCCGTCATCATACTCAAGCTCGAACTCTGGCAATGCAGGCAATGCAGGGGAAATATCATACTCTACCTCTAACGGTAATATTTCGCTCAACAACTCATTTTCTTCCGCATACTCACAATCTTCTTTTGGCAATGCAGGAATCGGGGGAGCGATTTCTTTTTATACCCCTAACGGTAATATCTCGCTCACCAACTCGGCATCTTTTGCGTACTCGATTACAAATGTTGGTAATGCAGGAAATGGCGGAGCAGTTTCTTTCTTCACTTCTAATGGTAATATCTCTCTCATTAGATCAGCATCATATTCATTCACCAATTCGACTAATGGCAATGTGGGAAATGCGGGAGAGATTTTCTTGTTTGCGTCCAATGGCAGTATCACTACAACTGGCGCAAGGCGATACTTGCTAGCCACCGCAATATCAAAACTGGGAGAAAGTGGTTCTGGCGGTGACATTAAACTAGTTGCTAAAGATCAAATCAGTAATTTTGAAATCTTGACTCAATCTTCTACGGGACAAGCTGGCGCAGTAAAAATTGATGGAACTGGAGATCTCGCTATCACTAATTTGCAGATTAGCACAAGTCAAAATGTAAGTTTTGATGCTCCCTTTACTGGTCCAATCACTTTTGAAGTTGGGGAAAGTGGCATATCGGGAGATGTAGCGATCGCTAATTCAGTAGGCAGTCTCACCTTTGACCAAACTAAGATCAACACCGTCACTCAAAGTAAAGATCCTGCGGGTAACATCATCATCTCCAGCCCGACGATGATAACCTTCCAAAACAATAGTAATGTCATTGCCACAACCAATGCTCAAGGTAAAGCAGGAGACATATCTATTAATGCTCCTATAGTCAAAATTAACGACAATTCCAAATTATTAGCTGAAACTAATGGCACAGGAACAGGCGGCAATATTACGATCAATGCTCCTTCATCTGTTGACTTAACGCGATTACTCGATGCATTTCCAATTCTATCAGTCCAAACCAATAACGCAGGCAAAGCAGGTAGCATCGTCATTAATACCCCAACCCTCACCCTCACCGACAGGGCAAGGATTACTGCTACTGCTAGCGCCACCGCCACCAATCCCAATGGCGGCGGTAGTATTACTCTCAATGCCTCCCAAATGAATCTTTTCGGCACAGTCGGCGTATTTGCTGAAACCCAAGGCATATCCCCCGCAGGAACTTTAAGACTCAATCCCTATAACAATCTTGGCTATCTCAACATTGCCTTAGCACCTAATTCTCAAATCTCAGCTTCCACTTCTAGCATTGGCAATGGTGGTGACTTGTTTGTCACGGCTCCCCAATCAATTGCGATCGCAGGACAAGGAAAACTTGCGGTCGAGACAACAGGGCTGATGGACAATGCAGGCAAAGCAGGAAACATCACATTTACGACCAAACAGCTTACTCTCAGCGATGGAGTTTTAGTATCTGCTTCCACATCGGGAAGAGGCAAAGCAGGCGATATCTTTGTAAGAGCCGATGACTTTACCATCTCCAATAGCGCACAGATCCAAACTGCGACATCGAGTATTGGAGACTCAGGCACAATCGATGTGAGGGTGGTGAATCAATTTAATCTCTCAGGCTCGAAAACAGGCTTGTTTGCGAATACTTTAGCCAATTCCACAGGTCGGGGTGGCGATATCTTTATCGACCCTGTATCTGTTACTCTTCGGGATGGAGCGCAAATAGCCGTTGGCAGCCTCGGTGCAGGTATTGGTGGCAATATCACCCTCATATCTAACTTTCTCACCCTGTTAAATGATTCCTCTATCACTGCCGAAACAGCTAGTGCTAATGGAGGTAATATTACCCTTAGTATTCCCTCTATCTTGCTGTTGCGTTATGGTAGCCAGATTAGCACCACCGCAGGCACAGCTCTTGCAGGTGGTAACGGTGGGAATGTCAATATCACCGCAGGTTTTATCGTTGCTTTACCCAAGGAAAATAGTGACATCTTCGCCAATGCATTTACAGGTAACGGCGGCAATATTAATCTTACGACTAACGGGATCTTTGGACTAGAATTCCGCCCTGTTCTCACTACTTTGAGCGACATTGCCGCTAGTTCTCAATTTGGTGTTAATGGAACGGTAAATATTAATACTCCTGGGGTTGATCCTAGTAAAGGATTAACGAATTTACCTGTAGATATTGGTGATGCGAGTAAACTTGTCTCTCAAAAATGCTTAGCCGATCGCCAAGATAGTGCGTTTGTGATCACAGGTCGCGGTGGCATTCCTGCTAGTCCTGCTGATGTAATCAGTGGTAATAATTTACAAGAAAATCTGGGTACTCCTAGCGATCAATTGAGCAATCAATTAGCGAGTCCGTCCAGCAAATTAATGAGCCAATCCCCAAAGCAACAGGTTAATACCGATCGCATAATTGAGGCGCAAGGATGGACTATTAATCCCTATGGTGAAGTTTCTCTGGTAGCAGAAATACCTAAAGCAATACCTTCGCCAAGTTGGGTTAGACAAATACAATGCCGTTAATCAATATTAGTAATTTTGCGGCTTCATTAATTATTTACTAGTGCTATACTCTGCAAAATTAAGATTAAAACAATCGTATTGTTATGAGAGAAACAGTGAGCAAAAACAAGCTGAAAGTCATAATGATCGCTTCAGCTTTTTCGATGATAAGTTTTAGTTTTTTCTCCCAATCGAGTTTTGCTCAAAATGCGATCGCGCCAGACAATACGCTCCCAGTCAATACTTCAGTTGATTTTAATAGTGTAGATAAAACCTATACGATCACAGGTGGCACACAGTCTGGGGCAAATCAGTTCCACAGTTTTCAAAATTTTTCAGTACCTACTAGTAACACTGCACATTTCAATAACTCTGCTCAAACGACAAATGTGATTGGGCGGATTACTGGGTCTAATATTTCTGATATTGATGGTTTAATTAAAGCTAATGGTGCTGCAAATCTATACTTGATTAATCCCAATGGCTTTTTATTTGGGAAGAATGCCAAGTTAGAAATTGGTGGTTCGTTTAGTGCTAGCACTGCAACAAGTTTGAAGTTTCCCGATGGTAGCGAGTTTAGTGCTACTAATCCTCAATCGCCGCCAGTACTGACTGTAAATGTGCCACTAGGTTTACAGTATGGTGTGAGCAATACAGGAGCCACAATTACCAATCAAGCAAACTTGGTAACAGGTCAAGACTTAATCTTAAATGCTGACAAATTAGATTTGCAAGGACAGCTACAAGCGGGGAGAGATCTCACGCTGAAGGCACAAGATCGGATTCAGATTCGAGATACTTCTATTAGTCCATTTGTGGCGGCGGCGGGTAGAGATTTACTAGTGCAGGGAAATCAATCGGTTGATATTTTTGCGCTGAATAATAGACAGAGCGGTTTGTTTTCGGGTGGGAATATGTTGTTGCGATCGCCTAATTCTGTAATCGGCGATGTTCATTATTATGCAGGCGGAAATTTTAAAATCGAGCAACTAGACGGCTCTTTAGGCAATCTCGAAAGTCCTAATGATCCCATCATTCGTTCTGCTGGTGATGTAACATTTGGACTTTATCAGGGCAGTTCGCTCCATATCCTTGCTGGTGGTAGAGTCAATATTGGCACTGTCATCATTTTTGGAGCAGATACAATAGGCAATACAATTAATCCAACTAATACGCCAACTCTAGCAAATGTAACTCTATCCAATGGTGAAACACTAACTATTAATGGCAGTACGCGACCTACTCTGGACATTCGGGCGGGGATGAATCCATCTGATATTGGTATAACTGGAATAACAGGGACTGGAACATTTACCGATCCTTTTGGTAGTTTTTTAGTACCTCCTCCAAGTACAAATCTAGCATCGACAGGTACAGGAATAACAGTTGGAGATATTGCATTTTTTGTGCCAAATGGGATTGTATTACTTACAAATAATTACAAGCCAAATACTTCCCTCGCAAGTGAAAATATTACCATTACAGGAACAGGGCTTTTTGGTCAAATCCCTGGTCTTTTGGGTGTTCCATCAGGGGGGATCTATGCTGCTAGCGGAATTAGCAATGGAGGGAATGTCTTTATTGACTCACAAGAATCGATTAATGTAGCAGGAGGTATTCTAGTAAACTCCAATGCTAATGGAGGGAATGTTACTTTACTAGCAAATAATAATATTCAATTTGGAGACAATTTTCTAATAGGTGCTAGTAGCTTGTTAAAGAGTGGGAAAATTGACATTAAAGCTGGTGGATTGATATTTGGGAAAGGATTATCTATACTTAGTGAAAGTTTAGGATCTTCAGGAACGTCTGGTAATAGTGGTGATATTAACATTACAGCCGCATCATTATTTCTGACAAATTCTTCTGTAAACCCTTCTCTAGTAAAGACGAGTACTTCAGGTACAGCCAACGCTGGCAACATTACACTGAATATCAGTGGAAATGCGACGTTTGACGGTGTAATTAATAATAACTTCCCAACTCAAGTGGTAAGTAGCGTTTCTCAAGGTGCGACAGGTAACGGTGGGATTGTCAAAGTTAATGCAGGAGAGCTAAATCTCCAGAGTGGTGCTCAAATTAACTCTGTAACAGAAGGGTTAGGAAAATCGGGAGATGTTGATATTATTGCAAACACAGTTAGTATTAATGGAGTTGGCAGTGCGATCAATAACCAAGTTAGACCTACAGCCAATGCTAATGGCGGCAAACTAACTTTAAATGTAGGTACGCTAAACGTAACAAATGAAGGACAGATTAGTACGCTTAATTCAGGCAATGGGAATGCTGGCGAGTTGAGAATCATTGCGACTGGCGATGTCATTTTTGATCGCAGTACGGCTTCTTCATCTATTAATCTTAGTGGAGTCGGTAAGGGAGGGGATTTATTTATTTCTGCAAGGACATTGCAGCTACTCAATGGCGCTCAGGTAGGAGCTGGAGTATTCGGTATCGGTGATGGTGGCAAAATAACGATTCAAGCTGATGCCATCTCTCTTAGCGGCAAAAATCTTTTTGGTAGTGCGATCGCCACTACCGTTGAGAGAAGTACCGCGATCGGCAATGCAGGTGATATTGATCTAAAAACTCGCCTTCTGACGCTTACAGATGGTGCATTTATTTCTGCGGCAAACAACGGTAAGGGAAATACAGGTAATATTGATATTCTAGCCACAGAATCAGTTGTTATTAATGATAGCAGTCTTGATAACTTCATTAACAGGACAGGACAGGGGAATGGAGGTAATCTAAGTATCAATTCACCATCAATTTCTCTTGGAAATGGTTCTAAAATTAGTGTAAAGACTTTTGGACTAGGGAATGCAGGTAATCTCAACTTATTCACGCAGTCACTATCTTTGAGTAATAGTTCTACTTTAGAAGCATTTACTGATGGTGTCGGTAATGCTGGCAATATCAACATCGCACCTAGTCTGTCTACTAGCCCTATTAGCAATACAATTATATTAGATGGAAGTTTAGTCTCAGTGAGTGTAAATCCTAATGCTAAAGGCAATGGTGGCGACCTCTCAATTACAACAAATTCTTTGCAAATTCTAAATGGTGCTCAAATTGCAGCGGGAGTCTTTGGTAAAGGCGATGGTGGTCAAATTCGCATCAGTTCTGACACAATTAAACTAGATGGAAAAGGTATCGTCTTTCAACAGAATGTAACCAGTGGTATTTTTACGTCGGTAGAGAGTAATGCTATGGGTAATGCAGGTAGTTTAGATGTTAGGACTCGTAACCTTGAGATATTAAATAGTGCGGTTATTAGCGCAACAACAGAAGGAATAGGCAACGCTGGAAAAATTGTAATTCGAGCTAGCGATGCAATATCTTTAAATAATGGGTCAATTCGCAGTAATGTTAACGCAACTGGTCAAGGGGATGGCGGTAATTTAGATGTTTTTGCAAATACTTTGCGCCTTGAAAATCAATCAGATTTGAGTGCTTCTACGGCTAGTGCAAATAGGGGTGGAAATATTACTGTTACTTCCAATAGCTTAGAAATTGCTGGTGGTTCACAGTTGCGTACTACTACCTCTAGCAGTGGTGCAGCAGGTAATATCTCACTATTCCTTACTGATCTATTAAAAATAGATGGAACTGATAGTGGTATTTTTGCAGGAACTACATCTGTATCCACAGGTAGAAGTGGCACAATTTTTATTGATCCTGAACTTGTAACTTTGACGAATGGTGCAAAAATTTCTGTGAGCAGTCTTGGCAAAGGCAATGGTGGTAACATTCAATTAATTGCAGGACTACTATCCCTTGATACAGGTTCACAGATTATTGCCGAGACAGCAAGCGGTGAAGGCGGCAACATTGTTTTGCAAGTGCGAGACTTACTATGGTTACGAAATGGCAGTCTCATTAGTGCCACGGCTGGCAATGATGGCAATGGCGGCAACATTGATTTGAGTGCAAACTTTATCTTGGCATTTGCTAAAGATAACAGTGACATTACCGCCAACGCTTTTAAAGGGAAAGGTGGCAACATCCGAATTACTACCCAAGCAATTTTTGGAATGCAGTTCCGTCCACGATTGACTCCTTTGAGCGACATTACCGCTAGTTCTGATTTTGGTGTTAATGGAACGGTAAATATTAATACCCCTGGGGTTGATCCTAGTAAAGGATTAACGAATTTACCTGTAGATATTGGCGATGCCAGCAAACTTGTCTCTCAAAAATGCTTAGCCGATCGCCAAGATAGCGCGTTTGTGATCACAGGTCGAGGTGGCATTCCTGCTAGTCCTGCTGATGTAATCAGTGGTAATAATTTACAAGAAAATCTGGGTGCGCCGACTAATCCAGAGCGCATAGCTGAAACGAGCAAAAGGACAATTAATCCTTATGGTGAAGTTGCAGTGACGGAGTCTTTACAAACTGTACCAACTTCATCTTGGGCTAGACAACTCCATTCAAATCAAACTCATGATCTACCCGATCGCATAGTTGAGGCGCAAGGATGGACAATCAATCCCTATGGTGAAGTTTCTCTGGTAGCAGAAGTCCCTAAAGCTATAGCTGCGCCGACTTGGGCTAGACAATTACAATGCCGTTAACCATTCGAGACAATACAGATATGAAGCGATTATTACCAAGGGTTGCAAAATCCCGAATCATTAAATTTTTGATAAAAGTAGCGCTTCGCGTTGCTTTTATCAAAAATTTAGGTTTGTTCCTTCTATTATTTTTTCTGACTGTACTTATTCAACCCATGTTGGCAGTTGCCATTACTTCGCCGCATAGTTCTCAAATAGTTCAAGTAAATTCAGAACAGCCAAATACATTATTTAATCGTGGCAAGTCGTTTTATCAATTAGGACAATGGCAAGAAGCCATTCAAGCTTGGGAACAAGCCGTAAAACTCTATCAACAGCAAAATAATTCCTTAGATTTAGCAATAACGTTCAGTAATTTATCCCTAGCTCATCAAAAACTAGGACAATGGCAAGAAGCCGATCGCACGATCGCCCAAAGTTTGCAAATAGCCCGATCGCTAGAAGTTAATCCCGCAAGTCAAAGAGCGATCGCACAGGCTCTAGATACTCAGGGAAATCTATATTTAAACCTAGGCAAAGATGAAGAGGCGATCACGGCTTGGCAAGAAGCCGCGATTTTGCATTCTCGACTTGGCGATCTGGATCATCAGATTCGTAATGTGCTTAATCAAGCTCAAGCTCTGAAAACTCAAGGTTTTTTTCGGCGATCGCTGCAAACTTTAGAATCAATTCAAGCATTATTGCCAAAAATTTCTGATGATCTACTGACGGCAACTGTCCTTCATAACTACGGTGATATGTTGACCACAGTTGGCGATCTCAAACAGGCGCATCCACCTTTAGACAAGAGTTGGGGAATTCTTGAACGCATTAATAACAATGAGCAAAAGAGCATTGTGCTGCTAAGACAGGGAAATCTCGCCCGACTGGAAGGTGTTTCTAAAAAAGCCGCAGAATTTTATAAACAGTCTGCTCAAACAGCAGGGCGATCGCTTACAAGTTTACAAGCCCAATTGAATCTGTTTAGTTTGTTAATTGATTCTAATGATGTGTCAGAAGCGGTAGAAATGCGATCGCAAATTGCGCCCCTATTATCAGATCTAGAAACAAGTCGCGAGGCTATCTTTGTAAGAATCAATTATGGTGAGAGCTTACTGAGACTCACGAAGTTAGTTCCTCAAACGGTAGCCGATTCTCTACTGGCTGAAGCCGCCCAAACATTAGCAGTTTCAGTCCAACAGGCTCAATCCATCAACGATAGCCGCACGCTTGCCTATGCGATCGGTAGTCTTGGTAATGCTTACGAACAAAGCAAACAAATCGAAGAATCTCAAAAACTCACTCAACAAGCTTTAGCGATCGCTCAAAGTATCAATGCCACTGACATCGCCTATCGTTGGCAGTGGCAATTAGGTAGACTGCTCAAAGCTAAGGGCGATATCAAGGGCGCGATCCTTGCCTATACCGAAGCCGTCAATGGGTTACGCCAATTACGCAGCGACCTCGTATTTGTGAATCCTAATGTCCAATTCTCATTTCGAGAAACCGTTGAGCCTGTTTATCGGCAACTCGTGAGTTTATTACTGCAAGACGATACAGGTGATAAACAAAAAAACTTAATCACAGCGCAAGCAGCGATCGAATCATTGCAAATTGCCGAACTAGTTAATTTCTTTCGTTCTGACTGTCTCAATGCTGCCCAAGTGGATATTAATCAAATTGATAGAACTGCGGCGGTCGTTTATCCAATCATTCTCGAAGATCGATTAGAGGTGATTCTCAGTCTGCCCAATCAACCACTCCGTCATTATGCTAGCAAAGTCACAGCCTCAGAAATCGATGATATGGTCATCGATTTACGCCTAAACCTGCGCGACCCATCCTCAGAGGATTATCTTTCGAGCGCTCAAAGTATTTATGATTGGTTGATTCGTCCTGCTACTAGTGCGATCGCCCAAAGTAATGTCAAAACCATTGTTTTTGTTTTAGACGGTTCTTTAAGAAATATTCCCATGTCCGTGCTGCATGATGGGAAGCAGTTTTTAGTTGAGAATTACAGCATTGCCCTTACGCCAAGCTTGCAACTCCTCGACCCCAAACCGATCGCTAAGCAAAAAGTTACCGCCCTAATTGGTGGATTGAGTGAGGCAAGACAAGGATATTCAGCATTACCAAATGTCAAAGGCGAATTACAGGAAATTAACAAACAAGTTCCTTCGAGTTCGACCTTTCTTAATTCTAGTTTTACGAAGCAAAATCTTACCCAAACACTGACCTCCCTGACTTTCCCGATCATTCATCTTGCTACTCATGGCAACTTTAGCTCTGAAGCTGAAAACACTTATTTGCTTACTTATGATGGAAAATTAACCATTGAAAATCTTTATCAGTTGTTACGTTCTAATAACCGCAGTGATTTAGAACCAATTGAGTTATTGATTTTGAGTGCATGTCAAACGGCTGTAGGAGATAAGCGTGCGGCTCTGGGCTTAGCGGGAATGGCGGTGCGTGCAGGTGCGAGAAGTACGATCGCCTCGCTCTGGTCGGTTGATGATGAAGCTACTTCTAAGTTTATGATTGCTCTCTATCAAAGTTTATCCTCAGCCAATGTCACCAGAGCTGAATCCTTAAGACTCGCCCAACAGGCTCTGCTCAAAAATGCAAAATACGATCATCCCTTTTATTGGTCTCCCTTTGTATTGCTCGGTAACTGGCTATAGCAATTGTCCAAACCCAAACAAATGAAGGCGGCGCTTTGCGCCGCCTTCATTTGTTTGAGGTTTAGCAAACCCCAGAAGCTAGTGGCGGCGCGAAGCGCCGCCACTAGCTTCTGGTTTTATATCTATAGCAAAGCAAGTTTTGCTATAGATATAAAAAAGCAAAGAAGTGCCGAGCGACGCTCGGCACTTCTTTGCTTTTAAACTTTGGTATGACGCACTGCGGAGAGAAGCCCATACTCGATACCTTCGCCAAGGGCTTTACAAGAAGCATCGATAATATTGTTTGATACTCCCGCCGTTGACCAGCGCCTTTTGCCATTACTGAATTCGATTAAGACTCTAGTGGTTGCTTGAGTTCCAGAATCACTATTGAGAATCCGTACTTTATAATCGGTGAGATAAAAATTCGCGATTTCAGGATAGAAACTAATCAGGGCTTTACGAAGGGCGACATCGAGCGCCGCTACGGGACCATTACCTTCGGCGGCAGTGAGATGTTCTTCATCTTTGACCATTACCTTTACCGTGGCTTGGGAATTCACGCCTCCATCAATGTGAGTGGCATCGGTGGTGCAGTAAACATGAAAACTACTGATTGTAAAAAATTCGGGGCGATCGCCTAAAGCTTCGCGTACTAACAATTCAAAACTTGCCTCGGCTGACTCAAACTGATAACCAATTTGTTCGAGTTCTTTGGTCTTTTGCAAGATTTGCCGACAGGCAGGATCTTCTTTGCGTAGACAAATACCAAAGGTTTCTACTTTGGAGATCACATTGCTGAGTCCTGCTTGCTCAGAGATGACGATACGACGATTGTTGCCGATACTTTCGGGAGTGACATGTTCGTAAGTCAGGGGATTGCGCTGTACGGCACTGACATGAATGCCACCCTTATGGGCAAAGGCAGAAGCACCGACAAAGGGAGCGTGGTCATCGGGAGCAAGATTAACGATTTCGCTGACTTGGCGCGAGACTTCGGTAAGTTGAGATAACTTGGCAGGAGCGATGCATTCATAGCCCATTTTTAGCTGCAAATTGGGAATCACAGTACAGAGATTGGCATTGCCGCAGCGTTCACCATAGCCGTTAATCGTGCCTTGTACCATCGTTGCGCCATGCTGTACGCCCGCGATCGCATTGGCAACAGCTAAGCCAGCATCATTGTGGGTATGAATGCCAATTTGCGGTGACTCACTGCCCCATTGACGCAGTGAGTCATACACAACTTTCGTAATTTTAGCCACTTCATCGGGCATCGTGCCGCCATTAGTGTCACAGAGCACAAACCATTCTGCTCCAGCTTCAAAGGCAGCTTTTAAGGTTTGGATGGCATAGTCTGGATTATTTTTATAGCCATCAAACCAATGCTCGGCATCGTAGCTCACGCGGCGATCGCAACTTTTGAGATAGGCGATCGTATCGCTGATCATCGCCAGATTTTCTTCAAGGGTAGTGCGTAAGCCTTCAATCACATGCAGATCCCAAGATTTGCCAAAAATAGTGATCCACTTAGTCTCCGCCGCCAGAATTGGCACAAGCATTGGATCGTCTTTAGCTTTGATCCCTGCGCGTCTAGTCGAGCAGAAAACCACGAGTTCGGCACTGCTAAGGCGATATTCCTGCATTCGCCGAAAAAATTCGCCGTCTTTAGGATTTGCTCCTGCCCAACCACCTTCGATAAAGGCAACTCCCATCCGATCAAGGCGATCGGCGATGCGTACTTTATCTTCCACAGACAGTGATAACCCTTCGCGCTGAGTGCCATCGCGAAGGGTCGTGTCGTAGATCAAAATATTTTGATTTTCCATATTTAAAATTTTCGATTTCGGTAAAAGTACGCCTTTGACGCACTTTTACTGTTTATTTACCCATAGCCTTAACTAAGAAAATGCCACCAAAGTACAAAATACCAACTGCTCCTGCTAGCAAACTTTGAGTCATCGGATCTGTCGATGGAGTAAGCACAGCGCCAAGGATCACAGCCCCAAGGACAACATAGCGCCAACCTGCGAGCATTCTTGCCGAGTTGACAATACCAGTCATTGCTAATAGTGCTTGAATTACAGGAATCTGGAATGCTAAGCCTGTACTAAATAACAACAACAGTACAAATTCAAAATAGCGATCAATTGACCAAAACTGCTCAACTACATCACCACCATAGCTAATAAAGAAATTGAGGGCGGCAGGGATCAGCAACTCGTAAGCAAACACAATCCCCAAAACAAATAAAATGCTAGAGCCAAATACAATTGGCGCGATCGCGCGTTTTTCCTTACGTGTTAGTCCTGGCAAAATAAAGCGCACGATTTGGTACAAGATTGCAGGACTAGCTACCAATAATCCGCTATAGCCAGCCACTTTGATCGATACAAAAAAGTATTCCCCAGGTGCAAGTTGTAAAAATTTCACGCCCTGAGCAGGAATCTCTAATAGAGCCACAATCTTGTTGACGAAGGCAAAGCAACCAATCACCCCCACAATCACGGCGATTAAGGCATAGAAAATGCGAGATCGAAACTCTTCAAGATGATCGAATAGCGACATCTCAACATCATCGATTGCATCAAGCTCCTCCTCATCGACAGAGGGATCAACAATTGCGATCGCAGACTCATTTACGTCCTCAATAGGTTCTGTGGACAAATCCTGTGGTTGCTCTGCTTCACTTACCGTCTCTAGCATGGTGTCGTTACTAAAATCTACTTGTCGATTGCTTAACCCGATTGCTTAACAAACTTATCAAATAATCGAAGCCTATCGATACTATAGCAACCAAATCCGACTTTGGCGTTTTGAGACTGATATAGCAATGCAAAAGATGAGTGACGGCGCGAAGCGCCGCCACTCATCTTTTGCTAAGACTCTGAGGGATTTGATGTTAAGAACTTTAACTTATCCTTTTTATAGCTATAGCCACCTGTATCAGGACAGATCAAAACCCAAATAGTGTGAGGTGGCGCTTCGCGCCGCCTCACACTATTTGGGTTTTATGTCCTAACAAGAATGGCGACAGCTATATTTAGGCTTAATTTATGTGAACTTTCTGACATTTAGCGGTGTCTAAATAACAAGAATGTTAGATTTAATGATGGGGTTAAAGAAATGTTTCATGTTGAAATACACCATGTGAAATTTCAGGGTAAGTAAATGGCTTCATACAAAGTTTTAGGATTATTGGCGATCGCTGGTTCTGTATTTTCCTTAGATGCAGTAAGTATTAACGCTCAAGTGACTATTGGTGCTAGTCAGCCTAGCGGCTTGTCACCTGCTCAGCAAATTCTCATGGACATGAGACAGACTAATGCGCCTACGGTTGGTGGGGGCAGTATGCAGTTATTAAGGTTTACAGAGAACAACGTCTCGTTTGCACCCCTAGAAGGTTTAGACCGCTTGTTTAATTGGCAGCCCTCAGAAGATATAGGAACCACGGCAGAGAAAACAATGGGCGATCGCGTTGAAGAGTTTAAGCTTAACCAACGTCAGCAGATAGTCTCTGATAGTCAGATGTTTGAAGCTATCAATCGCATTAAAGGCGAAAATTAACTAAATTCCCACAAAAAAGAAAGTTGCTTTGCAACTTTCTTTTTTGTGGGAATTCGAGCGTCATTAACTCTTTCTCAAAATGAAAAGTGGCAGCGCGAAGCGCTGCCACTTTTCATTTTGGTAGGGCTTACGCAAAAGACCGAGTAGGGGAAATTCATGAATTTCCCCTACGATAAAATGAGGATTTTAAGGCGTTTTTGCGTAAGTCCTATTTGGGTTAAAAAAGCGCAAATCCCTCTTTCTATTTGAGAGAATAAGCGATCGCTTGTTCGACATTTGCGGAGACACTTGTACAAATCTCATCAATTGGCAAATCGTTAAAATCATGCCCAAAGGGATTTTCGATTTCGTTACCAATTTGTTCTACACCTAATAAGATAAAACTCACTAACCCTACCGCGATCGCTGCTAGCCAATCGATCTCAGTCACGAGATGGAACGGCAACCCCAGGCAGTAAATCAAAATCAAGCGCTTTAAATAGATGCAATAGGCAGGTGGGAGAGGGGTCTTAAGAATGCGTTCACAACTGGTTAGCCCTTCTACCAAAGCATTAAGATGCCCATTCATAGTTACAAAATAATTAGTGTCAATGCGATCGCTTTGGACTTGTTTTTGCAAATAGTCCCCTAACCAAAGAGTCAATTCTAGAGGAACATGTTTAGCGTTCCGTAATTCGATAATTTCCTTTTCAGTAAGAATTTCATCCAAATCCTGCTCAATGGCTTCACTTCGCAGATGAAGTTTTGTAGCGATCGCAAAAGCCGCTAATAACTTGATCGATTTTTCTTTTTGTAGTTTTTCCCCTTCACTACAATTAGTCGATATCTGCATTAATCTCGCTAAATTGCGAATATTCACCACCAAAGTCCCCCATGCTTTGCGCCCTTCCCAATAGCGATCGTAGGCAGCATTTGTCCGAAACACCAAAAGCAATCCTAAAACCAGATTAAAGACAACATTATTGGTCAAATCACCAAAAACTTTGAGCGATATCTGTGGCTCGTAATAATGAAACAGAGACACGAAGAAGGCAAATCCCGCAAAAATTAGAACTCTTGGTAAAATAATCGGAGCGACAGATCCTTGAAGCTTAAATGCAAGATTGAACCATTTCAAAGTCATAATCTTGGTAGTCGTGAAAGTTGATGGCTTCAAGAATTGTATAATGCTTTGTAATTTAAAGTTGGCACTTATAGCTTTAGTCACTTGTATTAAAACCAATCAAACCCCCAAAAAGCAAGAGACAGCGCTTCACGCCGCCTCTTGCTTTTTGGGGGTTTGATGTCCTAACAAGACTGGCGATCGCTATAGTAACAACTTCACAGTAATTACCGATCAATCGAACCACAAGAAGATTCTTAAAAGTTTTGCGAAGCAAAACTTTTAAGAATCTTCTTGGTTTGGGCTTAAGCGCGATAAATTACAAAGCTTCACCACGTCGATAGAGTTCGCGGGCATAGTCTGTCCAAGTTCCCTGTCCCCAATAACGGAAGCAGCTAGTTTGGACTAAAAGATTGTAAAGTAGAGCCTGCTGATAGTCCGATCGCTTAGTAACTGAAGGATCTTGGGCTACAAGCGCATCATATTTTTCATGGAATTTGGCACTGAGTTTATTCATCGGTTCCAACACGTTTTCATAGCCATGCACCCAACTCATGCTATTTGTCCATGAAGCGCCATCCATATGGAATTGATGGTCACTTGCTTTAAGTTCAGTGATTGCTTGCTCAACGGCGGCTGTACTCAAATTATGGCGATCGCCACTTTGATCAAGCTTATTCCAAACCTTGTGCTGTTGCACTGCTTGAATCGTCGGGTAGTCAAGGGGACTGACTCCAGCCGCCTCAATCATCTCCAGATACTCTGTTCCATTTAAGCCCACCACTCCCGAACTGCCACGACCATTATTCTTCAGTTGATCCCATACCAACGGATAGTCTCGAGGGAATTCATTCATCATCACGCCGCCATTCTCACCATCGGCAATTTGCGTAACTAGCGAAGGTACAGAAATATTACCAAGCATCTGTCTGCTCCGACCTTTTGCCTCATGATAAGGTTGCATTTGGGCGACTAGTTTCGTATCTGAGCCTTGGGTTTTAATCAAAGCAGTGATACTAATCGATTCGCCAGTGGAATTCATCGCTACTAAACGATTAGGCAAATATTTCTGATCTTGAGTTAGTCCTGAGCCATCAAGACTTTCTACGGAATGTTCCTGAACCATTAGCCATCGATAGCCGCATTCTTTGAGAGCCTTTATATATTCATAGAGTGTATCGGGATGATTGGGAAGATGCATCTCAGGTGGTGAGAAACCTTTAACGCGCTTCAGAGCATCAATGCCAAAAATAGAAGCAAAATGACTTTGCCATGCTTGAATATGTAGTTTTATGTCAGGAATTGGTGTCGATGGAATTACCGCATGACTCCACATTGTACCGAGCCATTCCACATAGGGCTGATATTCGCGATCGCAGGTAATGCGTTTGAGATTGTCCAAAATGTCATGGCGTTGCATCTGCTGCAATCCCCAGAGCAAATTTCCTGAATAGTCCAACATAATCCGAGGATTGCTGCCTTGCGCCACTAATTGCGGGATAAATTCTCCCATGCGGCTATAGCACCATGCAAATACCGAAGCGTTGTGGTTATCACCTTCGCCCTGATGTTCAAACATATTTTGCAGGTTACAAATTAGCTCTCCATTTGCACCTGCGGGAATCGTCGGTTGGTGCATATGTAATGCACAGGCAAAGGCTGCGGGAATCTCTTCAAGGCGCAGATTATTATCGTTTAAAAATACAGGTGCATCATCTTGGACGGCACGTTGAATTACGTCTTCATTTCCGCAAATAGCGGGGAAATCAGAGGCAACAAAGCTTGACGGAGTAGTTGTAATCAAAACTTGTAAAACCTCAATATTAAAGTTATAGCAGATTAGAGATTAGTCCAGACTAATCTCCAATCCGCTATATTACATTCTGACAGCACTTGGGAATTATAGCTGCCGTCGATTGTGTGAAGAGAATGGCGGCGCTTCACGCCGCCATTCTCTTCTTGGGTTTTATGTCCTCATAAACTTGGCGATAGCTATAAAAACCAGCCCCACTAAGGGCTTTAAAAGCACAAAATGACATAGCCATTTTGTGCTTTGGCATTAATTAGGAAGCAGGTAACTCAGCAGCAACGTTGACTTTAAAAGCTTTGACTTCATTAGCTTTAGGCAAAGTCAGTGTAAGGATGCCATTGGTGTATTCGGCTTTTACTTGTTCATTTTCGATCGCTACAGGTAAGGCAAAGACTCGGCGGAATTTGCCATAGCTCATTTCACTCCAGTAGTAGCCTTTTTCAGATTCTTCTTTACGTTGAAGATGACGCTCGCCAGAAATTGAGAGGGAATCCTTGGTTACTTGGATATCGAGATCTTTGGCTTCGATTTCAGGAAGTGAGAGTCTCAGAGTTAAGTGGTCACCATCGTCGCGTAGTTCACTAGCAGGAACCCATCCACCTTGTGATGTTTCTTGCTCTAATGGTGCAAACTCGCGGAATAAGCGATCAAATTGACGACGTACTTCTTCCATTTCTTGGAAAGGTTGCCAACGTACTAACATAAATATCACCTTGAGCTATTTCAAAACAACAATGAGTTAACAATGAACGTTAGGAAGTAGATAAAGAATTTGATGTTTTGTACTTCGCTTTCGTTCACAGAATTATTATGAAATAGCTGCAAAGCTATGAGGAGCAGGAGAACCACACTTTTTAAGTGTGGTTCTCCCTACATATGTTTGTGCTTTGGGATTAGGACATAAAACCCAAGAAGTGAGGGGCGGCGCGAAGCGCCGCCCCTCACTTCTTGGGTTTTGATTTGTCACTAAACTTACATTTTTTTGATAATAAATTCTGTAATTTTGTCTAATCCTTCTTGGGTTTTGAGATTACTAAATACAAAGGGTTTCTCACCGCGCATCTTACGGGCATCACGATCCATGACACCTAGATCTGCACCAACATAGGGGGCAAGGTCAATCTTATTAATTACTAACAAATCAGATTTAGTAATTCCAGGACCACCTTTGCGAGGGATTTTGTCACCTGCGGCAACATCAATCACGTAAAGCGTTAAATCTACAAGTTCAG
Organism: Phormidium tenue FACHB-1050; assembly: GCF_014696925.1. GTDB lineage: Bacteria > Cyanobacteriota > Cyanobacteriia > Pseudanabaenales > Pseudanabaenaceae > Pseudanabaena. Next base: position 42,661 of record NZ_JACJQY010000030.1, read on the forward strand.
GGCTAAAAGTAGAAGCGAGATTATCACCGCCGCTCTCTACAAATAGTAAATCTAAATCGGTAAAGCGAAGTTCTAACTGCTCGATCGCCGCCAGATTCATCGAAGCATCTTCGCGAATAGCGGTATGAGGGCAACCACCCGTCTCAACTCCCACAATACGATCGCGGGATAGAGCCTCACTACGAACTAAAAATTGAGCATCTTCTTGCGTATAAATGTCATTGGTGACAACGGCAATCTGGAAATGCGATCGCATCGATTTACAAAGGGAATCAACAAGGGCAGTTTTTCCAGACCCAACTGGGCCAGCAACTCCGACACGAAATGGTGACATTGGGATTTATCCTGCTTATATATAGGGTAAAGTAGAAACGACGCTTTGCGTCGTCTCTACTTTACTGTAATTTTAGCCAATGCACATTGTTACACAACGTTTATCGAGAACAGATTTATCAACAGACGGAAAGCAATTGGTTGATCAAAATTCTCTCTTAACACTTGCACTCATTGCTGAAGATAGAACCCGCAGCCGTCACCGATTTATGACTGTTGAAGGAGAAGAGATTAATTTGCAGCTTCCAAGAGGTACAGTACTTAGAGAAGGGGACATTCTCGCCGATGAGCATAGTCAAGCGATCGCCATTGTTGTTGCTAAGCCTGAGTCGGTAGTGACGGTCACGGCTAAGCATCCCCTTGAATTTTTAAGAGCAGCCTATCATCTAGGTAATCGTCATATTTCATTAGAAATTACGGAAACCTATCTGCGTCTATTACCTGATTCAGTTTTAGAAGACATGGTTTTACATATGGGATTGACCGTAACTCACGAAACTCAACCTTTTCAGCCTGAGTCAGGGGCTTATCATCACCATGATCATTAATCCAGATTCTTATCAATTATTGCGACTATTGCAGCTCACTAGCCCAGCTTTGCCAGTGGGTGCTTACAGCTATTCTGAAGGAATTGAATATCTTTGCAGCAATGGCACTATTCAAACTGAGTCAGATCTGTGTGATTGGTTACAAAGAGAGATGCATTTTGGATTTGTGACTAACGAAGCCGCGATCGCCCTACGCGCTCATCAAGCCTTAATGTCTGACAACATCACCGCGTTAAACTACTGGAATAATTGGCTGTCTGCCACTAGAGAAACTGAAGAAGTCCGTCTTGCCAGTTGGCAAATGGGTCAGTCTTTAATGAAGTTATGGCGGCAACTCCCAGATCACCAAGAAGATCAATTAGCGATCAATAAATCGATCAATGAACTTTTGCCAACTGCTAAAGAGAATTCTCTAGGGCAAGGTTGTAACTATGCGATCGCCTTTGGAATTGTGGCTGCAAGTTTAGGAATTGATGCTAGTAATACAACAGTTGGCTATCTTTATAGTTGGCTATCTAATCTAGTTAGTGCTGCGGTTAGATCGGTTCCATTTGGACAAACCACAGGGCAACAAGTCATATTCAGGCTTAGTTCTGATATTCTTCGTAGTTCTCAATTAGCCTTAAAACGTTTAGACGACGAATTGGAATGGTGTGGCTGGGGTGCGAGTTTAGCTTGTGCTAATCACGAAACTCAATATTCGCGATTATTTCGTAGCTGATGATTGCCTGAAATTTATTAAAACTGTTGTAAAACAACAGTTTTAATAAATTATTAGTGGTTTATTAACTTATGTATAGCTGTCGTCAACCATGTTTAGAAAAAGACCAAGCTCAAAAGTTAATAGCCCTGCAACTCGCCACCATTCACTTTTGGGCTTTATGTCCTAATACATTGGGCGACAGCTATAGTGTAAATTTGGCAATTTTTTAAAGCTGTTCTAGAATTGCTAAAGCCAATCGATTAGAAAAGTATGGAAACTGAAAACCCCCAACTAGTTACTACTGACCACCTTTTCTTGGCTAAGGTTGAGCGTTTGGAGCAAGAAATACAGTTATTGCGAGCTCAGAATATTATTTTAAGAGAGCATTTAGATGCAAAAATTACGCAAGGAGAACAACTAACACAAGCTAATCATCGTCTGCAAACGGAAATAATTGATCGTCAACAGACAGAGACTGCTTTGAGATTGCTTTTAGATCGACTTTCTAGTGAAATGAATGATCTGGAGATCATTCTGGATACTACCACATCCCATAGTGACACGATTGAAGCTCTGCTTTACGACCGAGCTTTATCCCTAGCCCGCGAAGTTACTATCGACGGTTTGACCCAGATTGCGAATAGACGAGCCTTTGACCAAAGATTAGAAATAGAATGGCAACGCTTAGCTAGAGAGCATCTACCACTATCTGTGTTATTGTGCGATGTAGATTTTTTTAAGCGCTATAATGATCGCTATGGACATCCTGCGGGAGATGATTGCTTGCGGACAGTAGCCAAGGCGATCGAGGCTTGTATTCGTCGTCCTGCCGATCTTGCAGCTCGCTATGGTGGTGAGGAGTTTGCGGTGATTTTGCCAAATACTCTCAAAGAAGGGGCTACCTTTATTGCTGAAGAAATTTGTCATGCTATTGGCGAGTTACGTATTCCCCACGAAGCCTCTTTTGTCAAAGATCGAGTTTCCGTCAGTATTGGTATATCTACAGCTATGCCTGAGAGGAGTGTACATCCAAGAAGCATCATTGAATCGGCGGACAAGGGTTTATATCTAGCCAAAAATCAAGGACGCGATCGCGCTGTATATAGTAGTAACTATTAACCATATCCAAACCCAAATAGTTTGAGGCGGCGCTTCGCACCGCCTCAAACTATTTGGGTTTAAATGGCGACAGCTATAGCAAAAAAAGAGTTAGCTAGTACAAACCAAAACCTCAGAATCGAGTGGCGGCGCTTCGCGCCGCCACTCGATTCTGGGGTTTTATGTCCTAAGCAAAACTTGCTTTGCTGTAGTTTATTTTGAGGCGATCGCCTGTTCGATCTTGACTTCATTTAGACAACTTCCATTTTGCTCAAATTCAGTAATATTGGCGAGTGTGGTTTCAGCAATATTAGCTAAAGCATGACTGGTAAAGAAAGCCTGATGTCCCGTCACAATCACATTGGGGAAAGTTAACAAGCGTTGAAATGTATCATCTTGAATAACTTCATTGGATAAATCTTCAAAAAACAAATCTGCTTCTTGCTCGTATACATCAATACCGAGATAGCCGATTGCACCTGATTTCAGCCCATCGATCGCGGCTTGAGTATCAATCAAACCACCCCGACTAGTATTAATTAACATTGTGCCAGTTTTCATCTGAGCGATCGCTTCCGCATTAACCAAATGATGGGAGTCAGGTGTCAGTGGACAATGGAGCGAAATAATATCTGACTGGGCAAATAGTTCGGTTATTTGCACATAGGTCATTCCCATTTCTAAGCAAGCAGAATTCTGATAAGCATCATAGCCGATTAATTTACAACCAAATCCCCGCATAATCTGGGCAAAAATCGCCCCAATCCGACCAGTCCCAATTACCCCAACCGTTGCCCCATGTAGATCGAAACCAAGCAATCCTTCAATGGAAAAATTACCTTCTCTAACACGGTTATAGGCGCGATGGACTTTACGATTGAGCGATAAAATTAAAGCAACAGCATGTTCGGCCACTGCATAGGGAGAATAAGCGGGAACACGCACAATCGCCAGTCCTAAATGTGATGCAGCAGCCAAATCCACATGGTTAAATCCCGCCGATCGCAAAGCAATTAATTTTGTACCACCTTGAGCCAACTTCTCTAACATCTCAGCATCAAGGTAATCATTAATGAAAATGCAGACAGCAGAATATCCTGCGGCTAGGGAAACAGTCTCATGACTGAGATGACATTCAAAAAAAATTATTTCATGTTGGTGCTGTTTGTTCGCCGTATTAAACGATTGGCGATCGTAGGATTTGGTATTAAAAAAGGCGATTTTCATAATTAACTTGAGAGAAGTTTTTCTACCAGTGATAAAGTCTCACTTAGTGAGACTTTATCACTGGTTAATCAATTTTTGCGTAAGTCTTATAGTTATTGTGTAGTTTCAATCCCTTCGGCGATCACCTTAAGTTCTATAGCAATGCAAGGTTTGATTAGGATATAAAACCAGAAGATGAGTTGCGGCGCGAAGCGCCGCAACTCATCTTCTGGTTTTGGGTTTGTACTGGCTAAACTCATGTTACGCAGAGCGTCGCAGTTATAGATTATTTTAGACTTGAAACTAGCTGAATAATTTCTTGGATGTCAATAGGTTTACTGATGTAATCATCCATACCCGCATCAAAACAGGCTTGTCGATCTTCGGGCAGTACATTGGCTGTCATGGCAACGATCCGCAGGTGAGAATTTTCAGGGTTTTGACGAATCAATTTTGTTGCCATTAATCCATCCATTTCAGGCATTTGGATATCCATGAGGATTAAGTCATAGTCATTAGTTTGAACTGCTTGTAAAGCTTCTACACCATTTTTCGCTAAATCTATTTGATAACCTAATCTTTCAAGGACGGTGGTGGCAATTAGCTGGTTAAATGAGTTATCTTCCACTAATAAAATTTGTAAGGGGAATTTTTCCGCTAATTTGGGGGTGATCGCAAGAGGGGCGGTTGGAGATATTTGTATCTTTTCGATCTCATCTTTCTCGATTTCAGAAGTTGAGATAGCGATCGTAAAATGGAATATTGAACCTTGGGTTGAATATTCGGTGGATGACTCCGAACTCCAATCTAGGCTTGGATTGCCACCAATTCGACCAAAACTTTCTACCCAAATCGTACCACCCAACAATTCCACAAGGCGCTTACTGATAGCTAAGCCCAGTCCCGTGCCCCCATATTTGCGGTTGATGGAGACATCAGCTTGAGTAAATGGTTGAAATAATTGGTCGATCTGATCGCCCTGAATGCCAATACCTGTATCCGCGATCGCAAACTTTAGTATGTTTTTGTTGCTTGATGGAGTACTTGATGAAGTGATGGAAACTGTCACCGCACCGCTTTGAGTGAATTTAATGGCGTTACCAATGAGATTTAGCAAAATTTGCCGCAGACGGAAGCGATCGCTACAAACCGTAGTCGGAACATCAGGGAAGATCGCATATTGGAGGCTAATTTGCTTAGCGATCGCTTGACTATTTAAGAGTTGGCAAACCCGACTAATTAGCTCTTCTAAGTTGAATTCCCATTCTTCTATGACTAACATTCCCGATTCAATTTTCGAGAAGTCGAGAATATCGTTAATTATGTTTAAGAGCGAGTCCCCACTATCTTTGATTGTTTTCACAAAATTCACTTGTTCTTGATCTAGCTCCGTAGTTTCCAGCAGTTGCACCATTCCTAACACACCATTCATAGGAGTACGAATTTCATGACTCATATTAGCCAAAAATGCACTTTTGGCTCTAGTAGCTTCTTCGGCCGCTTCTTTAGCTTTGAGTAGTTCTATTTCAGCATGTTTACGAATGGTAATATTAGCTATGCGAGCCAGACTAAAATGTCGTTCTCCAAAATTAATTCTCTTAAGCAAAAGATCTCCCCAAAATTCATGTCCTTTGAAAGTGACATATTCCAACTCTAACTGGCAAAATCCTTTTTGGTTAACTTCTTGATTAATCCATGCAATTTCCTTTGCGGTGAGAGTATGCTTGTGAAGTTTGCCACCCACAATGTTAAGTAACTGGTTTTTATGATCTGCTTCAAATAGTTCGATGGCTTGCTGATTACAGTCAAATATGAGCGAAGTCTTACTATCGAGTAAGAACAGTGCATCGGTGGATTCATTAAAAAGTAGTTCTCGTAGATCGTGGCTGTAGGTTAACTCCTGTTCCAGTTTCTTGCGATCGCTAATATCACGAATCAGGATCGTGGCTTCATTGTCTCCACAGACAACAATCCGAGCCTCCTCGTAATGAATTTCGCCATTGAGCAAAATTTGGTATTCATGGAGTTGAATTTCTCCAGTCTGAAAAGCTTGTTCGATATAATACATTCGCTGTTGTGAGATTTCTGGATCAAGCACATCTAATATATTTTTACCAAGCATTTGTGCTGGGGAAACTGCAAACTCAATCTCATCAGAGGCAATTGCATCCACATAGAAACCATCACGGCTCACACGTAAAATGAGATCGGGAATTGCATCGATCAAGGCTTGATTGATGGCAACAGCTTGCCGTAGATTTTCTTCGGTTTGTTTTTGCTCACTCAGGTCAATATCTAAACAATAGAGTTCCTGTTCTCCTTCAGTGTTAGTCAACATTAAGTAACTAGAATAAACTGTTACTCTGGAACCATCTTTACGAATTAAGTTCAGTTCATCGGCTGGAATAAGTTGCCCATTTATAAGCCAATTTTGAATTGCATCAATTAAACCTTGTCGCATTTCTAGAGGAATAACCAGATCCTCAAGTTGCTGACCGATTGCCTCGGCCTTGGTATAACCATAAAGATGTTCACTTGCATCATTCCAGTAAATTACTTGACGTTCACGGTTGTAACCTTGGACTGAGATTTTTGGGGTAGACTCAAATAGATTGCGAAATCTCTGCTCACTTTTTTCTAACAAGCCTGAGGCTTGTTTACGATCGCTAATATCTGTCAAAATTCCATTCCAAATAATTGCCCCACTTTCTTCCTGATGAGGAATGGACTTTCCTAAAACCCACTTAATTTTTTCATTAGCAGTTTGAATGCGAAATTCAAAATCCCAAGGTTCTAAAGTCTGAGCTGAAATAGCAATGGATTGCTGTAATAATTCCCAGTCTTCAGGAAAAATCAAGTCCCAAATGACTTGGATATCGTTAATAGCATGTTCTGGAGAAATCCCTGCTAATTCTTGAATGCCCTGACTCACGAATGGCATACTGAATTCCCCTTCAGGGCTGAGTCGAAATTGGTAAACAGCACCTGGTATCGCATCGGTGAGATTGCGTAGCTTGAGTTCACTCTCTTGTAAGGCTACCTCAGCTTGATTGCGTTTGGCTTCATTATTTAGGCGATCGCTTATATCCTGAAAAGTGGCGATCGCATAAATAACCTGTCCCTGCTGATCCCAAATAGGTGTAGCTGTCACTTCTAAAGGCACTACCCGATCAAGACGATGTATTTCTAAATCACTAACTTGAATGGTTTCTCCTGACAAGGCGAGACTACTGAGTAAATCTTCAATCGGATAGGGTTCTTCAGAGCCAGAACGATATATTTGGAAAAACTCTGCAAGGCGATCAGTTTCAGATTCTGCGTAGCGATTAGTACCAAGTAGCGATCGCCCTATATTATTGATATAAATTAGTTGTCCTGTTGCGTCATAGACAGCTATTCCCATCGGTGTCGCATCTAAAAATTGGAGCAGACGGCTTTCACTGATTAACAAGGACACATTGGCAGTAAGTGCATCCACCAGTTGCTTGACACTAGTTGGTGTGTTGTCCCAATCTTCTGGAGAAATCTGCCCAGATACTAAATGAGACTGCTTTTTCATTGAATTTGACTTTTTAATTCACAAAACTGTACCCATACTTTTTCTAAAATTATAGCGGGTTTTATTTTGCCTACAGCAAAATGAAACCCGCTATAAAAAGTAATACCAAAACACAAAATGGCTACGCCATTTTGTGTTTTGAAAACCCTTACTGGGTTTGGTTTTAATTCCCAAAAGTGTAGCCGCACTTTTGGGAATTGGGATAAAGCAATCGTAGAGGCTGTTCATAAATTGCCCCTACGATTATTGTCTAGATTTTAGAATTAACCACCAACATTGAGAGTCGCCCTTGCAGGATCATAGGGTTCCAATTCAACCTTAACTGGTTTCACATTCCAGATATCATCACAGTATTCTTTGATCGTGCGATCAGAAGAGAACTTTCCAGAACGAGCGACGTTGAGAATACTCATCGTTGTCCAGCGTTCGATATCTTGGTAAGCATCACTAACCTTAGCCTGACAATCTGAATAGGCTTGATAATCAGCCAACAACATATAGTCATCATGATGTAAGAGTGAGTCAACCAAAGGCTTGAACAAGTCCTTCTCACCAGGAGAGAAATATCCCATCGCTAGGCGATCGAGTACGGTGCGAAGTTCTTCATTGCTGTCGTAGTAGTCACGAGGATTGTAACCTTCATACTTCATCTTCTCGACTTCCGCCGCCGTCAGACCGAAGAGGAAGAAATTATCATCGCCAACTTCTTCACGAATTTCAATATTGGCTCCATCTAAAGTCCCAATTGTCAACGCGCCGTTCATGGTGAACTTCATGTTGCCAGTACCCGAAGCTTCTTTACCTGCGGTGGAGATTTGCTCCGACAGGTCAGCAGCTGGATAAATTAGTTGTCCAAGGGAAGCACTGAAGTTAGCTAGGAAGACAACCTTAATCCGTCCATGGACATCAGGATCGCGATTGACAACATCGGCGACAGCATTAATCGCTTTGATGATCAACTTCGCCATGAAATATCCAGGAGCCGCTTTGCCTCCAAAAATAAAGGTGCGGGGAGTCATCTTGATATTTGGATTTTGCTTAATCCGTAGATAAAGTCCAATGATGTGCAAGAGGTCAAGATGTTGACGCTTGTACTCATGGATGCGCTTCACTTGAATATCAAAAATCGAGTTGACATCAACTTCTACACTATTGTGAGCCAAGATGTAATCAGCAAGTTTTTGCTTGTTGGCTTGCTTGATTTGTCGCCAGCGATCGCGAAATTCTGGATCGTCAATAAAGGTTTCGAGTTTGCGAAGTTCGTCAAGATGTTTCAGCCAACTACCACCGATTTTTTCGGTAATCAATTCTGAGAAGGTAGGATTGGCTAACAATACCCAACGGCGTGGGGTGACACCATTAGTTTTGTTGTTAAATTTCTCTGGCCAAAGTTTATAGAAATCTCTTAAGACATCTTGCTTTAGCAATTCGGTATGCAGAGCAGCCACACCATTGACTGCGTGACTGCCAATAGTAGCGAGATTTGCCATCCGTACTTTCTTGCCGCCGCCTTCCTCGATGATCGATAGGCGTAATAGCAATTCATTATCATCTGGGAACCAAGTTTGCACATCTTGCAAGAACCGGTGATTGATTTCGTAAATGATTTCCAAATGACGAGGCAACAAGCTCTCAAATAGGGGAACTCCCCATTTTTCGAGCGCTTCAGGCATGAGGGTATGGTTGGTGTAAGCAAAGGTGCTTTGAGTAATTCGCCATGCTTCATCCCAGAACATTTGATGATCATCTACCAGCAAACGCATCATTTCGGCAATGCTGATCGCAGGGTGGGTGTCATTCAGCTGAACCGCAGCATGATCAGCGAGGTTATCTAGACGACCGTATTTTTTGAGGTGACGACGAATGATGTCTTGGAGGGAACAAGAAACGAAGAAGAACTGCTGCTCTAATCGCAACTGACGACCTTGGGGGGTGTTGTCGTTGGGGTAAAGAACTTTGGAGATAGTCTCTGATTTGATCTTGGTAGCTACTGCGCCATCATAGTCGCCAGAGTTAAAGGCTTGGAAGTTAAAGTCTTCGCCTGCTTCGGCTTTCCATAGTCGAAGAGTATTGACGGTATTAGTTTGATAACCAGGGACAGGGGTGTCGTGGGGAATACCTTCAACGGTGAAACTAGGAATCCAACGGGTATGAGGACGACCGCGATCATCGTTGTAGACCTCAGTATGTCCACCAAATTTAACTTGGACAGTGGATTCGTAGCGCACGACTTCCCAAGGGTTGCCGCATTTTAACCATTTGTCAGGGATTTCTACCTGCCAGCCATGTTGAATTGATTGATTGAAAATCCCAAATTCGTAGCGAATGCCATAGCCCATAGCAGGAATTTCTAAGGTGGCAAGGGAGTCAAGGAAGCAAGCCGCTAGACGACCGAGACCGCCGTTACCAAGTCCGGGATCGGGTTCTTGCTCTAGTACTTCGGTAAGGTCTAGCCCTGACTCTTTGACGGCTTGTTCGATCGACTCGTAGAGATCAAGGTTGATCAAGCTATTACCAAGATGTCGCCCCATCAAAAACTCGGCTGACAGGTAGTAAACAGTCTTGATGTCTTGCTCGTGGTAAACCTTGAGTGTTTGCAGCCAACGTTGCAATAGGCGATCGCGTGTGGTGTACGACAACGCCATGTAATAGTCGGTGAAGTTGGCGAGAATAGAGAGTTTGCCTTGTATGTAGAACAGGTTGTCGGCAAAGGCACGCTTGAGGGTTTCGATACTTAAACCTGTGCGATCGTCTTCTACCGTAATATTGCTGGTTTGATTAGCAACATTTGTTTGCATAGAATTATTCCTGAATGGTTACTTTGTCTTATTGCCGTTCTGCTGACCCTAAGGCTGAGGGTAATGCCCCTGTCCTATCCAAGCATAAACTTTGAGTTGTTGGTCATTTATTAACTGATAATTTATGTTTGATGGGCATAATATTTACGGTTTCCTGACATTAGCTCAATTTTTTATGAAAAATTTACCTCCTTATCTTTTGGAGATTATAGGGAATAGCTGCACCAGATCGCAGTCCCAATCAACATAGTACTAGTGCTTAAAACAGTACATTTTGAGCAGCAAACATCCCAAAAGCATTTGGGGGTGCTATCAGAAAAATTTGACATTGTGACCTAATGAAATTATTGCTAAAGACTAAAAAAACAATCAGCACTGCTTGGTGGATTGATAACTTAATTATTGCATTGGGTTATTTTGCATTAAGTGCATTAGTTTTGAAATTACCACAGTCTCAGCTAGGTTCTCCAGTATGGCCCCCTGCTGGGCTTGCGGTTGGAGCTTTATTGTCAAGGGGGCGATCGCGATGGGTAGGAATATTTTTGGGAGCAGCTTTAAATAGTTTTCTTACTTCTAAAGTTCCTTTTCTTTTTGCGATTTGTGCAGGAATTGTACCTACAATAGGAAGTCTAATATCTACTACTTTAGTACTAAATTTTAACAAGACAAATGATCTTTTCGGATATGTTAAATATTTTGTCTTGTTTTGTATTACGGCTATTTTCAGTGGCACTGTTCTACAGGCTTTATTGGGATCATTAATAGTAGCTTTGGTAGGATTAATTCCGTGGAATATCTATTGGAGTGTTACATGGGGATGGTGGGTTGGCGATGCGATCGGGGTATTACTATTTGCGCCTTTGATTTGTGCATGGTGGAACAAGCAATCAAGTATAAAATTTAATGATAATCCTGACAATAAATTTAACAAGAAAGAACTAATCTTATGTTTGTTAATACTAGCAATAACCTTCTATTTAGTACTGATAGAAAATCAACCAATTGAGTATTTTTTATTGCCACCATTGCTATGGTCGGCTTTTCGATTTGGCTCAAAAATTACAACCTTAATTACAATGGTAGTCGCGATGGCTGCGTCTATAAGTACTGCCTATAAATTTGGGGTTTTTTATAAGGTTTCTCAAGAGAGTAACTCTCTCATATTCTTGCAATTATTTATGGGGGTAATGCTAATTACTACAATTGCTGTCTTAGCCTTAGTTGCTGAAAATAATCGAGCATCAGAAAAACTACAAGAACAAGTTATTCTCAAAGATAAAGCTTATACTCAGTTGGATCAAGTCAACAAGAATCTAGAAGATATCATTGATGAGCGTACCAAAGAACTAATAGAAGCTAATCAAGAAATTAATTCTCTAAATCAACGATTAACTGTAGAAAATTATCGGATGAGTTCCGAGTTAGCAGTTACTCGCAAGCTACAAGAGATGATCTTACCAAGAGCAAAAGAATTAAATAGTATCAAAGAATTAGATATAGTTGGATTTATGGAGCCTGCGGATGAAGTGGGCGGCGACTATTATGATGTTTTACAGCGCAATGGGCGAATCAAAATTGGGATTGGGGATGTTACAGGACATGGCTTAGAAAGTGGCGTAATCATGATCATGGTGCAAACTGCGATCCGTACTTTACTAATTAATGGAGAAGGGAATTCTGTTAAATTTTTATCTACGGTTAATCAAACTATTTATGAAAATCTGCAACGTATGAATTGCGATAAGAGTTTAAGTCTAATTCTTATGGATTATCATGATAATAAACTTTATCTAAGTGGGCAGCACGAAAGTGTGATTGTAATTAGATCAAATGGTGAAGTAGAAATTATTGACACAGACTCTCTAGGTTTTCCAATTGGCTTAACTAATGAGATTACTGAATTTATCTTTGAGTTAGAAATCCACTTGGATTTGGGAGATATAGTCTTGTTATATACCGATGGTATTCCTGAAGCTGAGAACCAAAGTAAACAACATTATGGGCTAAAACGATTAATTCAATTAATCAGTGAAGTCCATAAAAAACCTGTTGATCAAATTAGAGAAATTGTAATTAAAGATGTCCGTGAATTTATCGGCTCCCACAAAGTATATGATGACATTACTTTTATGGTTATGAAACGTAAAATCTAAGCTACAAGTAGCGGCGCTTCGCGCCGCTACTTGTAGCTTAGATTTATAGATAACTTTACAAAATAAATTACTAAAACCCGTAAAGTTGCGCCCCGAAGGGGCGCAACTTTACGGGTTATGCTTTGCAATTAAGTAGCTCACCATAATTAAAACCTAGAAAGCTTTCCCGCCCGCTACGCGGGCGGGAAAGCTTTCTAGGTTTTAATTATGCTTAGTTATGGATAATGTTTGTAGCCATTGTCGAAACTCTCGTCGCAATGCACTCATCGGCAGATCCTTACTTTTTTCTAAAAATAGAGAAATTCCTTCTATGACTGGCACTGATGGGAAAGCTTTACTAACAGAGGAGTTAAGGTATTTGCCATCTTCAAATAGGCTAATCTCTAATTTCCCAACCATGAATTTTGAGCGCGTGTAGCGTTTTGCGCTTCCCTCAGTTTAGCAAAAGCCAAGCTCCACTAAGCTTTTGCTAAACTGACTCATATAGAAAAATTTTTAGATATTTTTAAAGACATTGATATTTATGCCTAAAACAGCCAGTAATTTGGGTAATCCGATCGCCCAAAACCCGATCGCTTTGGTATGGCATCGACGGGATTTGCGAATTGATGACAATCCTGCGCTGAGTGAGGCGATCGCGCAAGTAGGCGATCGGGGGATCGTGCTGGGGGTGTTTATTTTTGACCCTGATATTCTTGATGATGGAGTAACGGAGGGGAGCAAGGTTGACTTTATGCTGGGTTGTTTGCGGGAGTTGCAAGCTAACTATCGGCGATTAGGCAGTGATTTGTTATTCATGCTTGGTCAGCCTGTTAATTCGATTTGTGAATTAGCCAAGGCGGTTAAGGCAAGTCATGTCTTTTTTAATCAAGATGTCGAACCCTTTGCCATTAAACGCGATCGCGAAGCAACAAATGCTCTGCAAGAATTAGGAATTAAAGTTCAGAGTTTTATTGATATTGGTTTGATTGCTCCCGATGCGATCGCGACCCAAGCGGGTGAACCTTATAAGGTTTACACTCCTTTTTGGCGCAATTGGCAGGCGAAACTAAAGCCTAAACCCTTTGATGCACCTCAGAAATTGACGGGTTTAGCGAGTTATGAGAATTTACCTGTAATTTCTTTACCAAGTTTGCGCGAACTTAAATTTATCAATGACATTACTTTGCCAAAAGCTGGTGAAGCCGCAGCTATAGAACTTTTAGAAGCTTTTTGTGATGGCAATGGGATCTTGCGCTATCAAACTGAACGGGATTTTCCTGCCCATGCGGGTACATCGACTCTTAGCCCACATTTGCGGTTTGGAACTGTGGGGATTAGAAGGGTTTGGGAAAAGGCGATCGTGGCTGAGCAGCTTGTCCGTAGTGAAGAGGAAGCCACGGGGATCACCACATGGAAACAAGAACTTGCATGGCGCGAATTCTATCAGCATGTGCTGTTTTACTTCCCTGAACTAGAAACGGGAGCCTATCGTCCTCAGATGCGAAATTTTCCTTGGGATGATGATGAGGAAAAATTTGTGGCTTGGTGTGAGGGGCGCACAGGCTATCCGATTGTCGATGCTGCCATGCGTCAGCTTAACCAAACAGGCTGGATGCATAACCGTTGTCGGATGATCGTTGCTAGTTTTCTAACCAAAGATTTGATTATTAATTGGCAATGGGGCGAACGCTATTTTATGCAGAAATTACTAGATGGCGATCTGGCGGCAAATAACGGTGGTTGGCAATGGAGTGCCTCTAGTGGCATGGACCCAAAGCCCTTAAGAATCTTCAATCCTGCTTCGCAAGCCCGTAAGTATGATCCTGAAGGTGAGTATATTTTGCGCTGGTTACCTGAACTGCAAGGCTTAACGACTGCCGAACTTTTAAGTGGTAACATTCCGCCGCATCAGTGTAAAAAACGCGATTACCCTTTGCCAATAGTCGATCACAGCATTCAACAGCAAAAGTTTAAGCAGCTCTATAAAGATTGCAAAGCTAGCCCCTAAGCTCGCACTCAAGCCCTGCACTCAAGTGCTGGCTAAAAGCTAAAACCCGTTGAAACGGGTTATGAAAAATTATTTTTTAGTCTGCTTCAGCAGACTTGGGCTTTTAGCCAGCACTTGAGTGGTGGGCTAATGCTGTGCGATCGCCAATACATCTTTGAATAAACTTCTCAACTTTCGACAAATCTTTATCCCCAGCAGTCCGTTCGACCCCACTTGATACATCTAAACCATGTGGTTTTACCAAAGCGATCGCCTCGGCAACATTTTCAGGTGATAAGCCTCCTGCTAACCACCAGTCACAAGCTGGGCGGAAATCGCGCAACATCTGCCAATCAAGAGTTTTGCCAGTGCCTCCTGCCATATGTGGATCGTAAGCATCAAGTAAAATTGCATCCACAACATTACTAAAAAGATGTGCTTGCTCTAAACCAGCTTGATCCTTGACTCGCAATGCTTTAATCAGCTTGATTTTCGGTTTAATAATGTTGAGATGCGATCGCATCTCAGTACAAAATTCTGGAGATTCATCACCATGGAGTTGCACAGCATTCAGTCCAGCTTGCGTAACTGTTTCACAAATTTCACTAAAACTTGCATTGAGAAATACGCCAATCAAATCTAGCTCAGCAAATTTGGGACTACCTTCCGCAATCTCCGCCTGAGCAGCGAGTAGACTAGAGGTGATTTGAGCAATTGCCGTTGCACTGATATATCGTGGTGAAGCCCTTACACAAATAAATCCCAGTGCGTTTACACCCATTTGAGCGATCGCTTGTGCTTGATCGAGTTTCGTAATCCCACAAATTTTGATATACATACACAAGAACTTAATTCCATGACAGAGTATTCATCCTATCTAAAGTCTATGCAATCCCATCAAAAACTAGGTCAGAAATTAGGCAAGAAAATTGTGACAAAACTTTCCGCAGGATCAGCGATGTTGATGGCGATCGCGATCGCTTGCTGCACACCAACGCTCCCCGCACGAGCCGCCCTATTTGATGGACCAGTTGATCGCTTGCCTTCGATCCAGCGTGATTCTCTTCGCAAGGGGCAAACTGTAGTCACAGGTAGTAATGGTAAATATGTAGCAAGAGTGCTAATCACAGCCTCAACTGATGCAGTTTGGCGAGTTTTGACCGACTATGCTAATCTCTACAAATTTATTCCCAACATGACTTCTAGTAAGATCCTTGAAAATCGTGGTAACCGCAAGGTGATTGAGCAGGTAGATTCGCGTCAAGTCTTCTTAGTTTCGATTGTCTCGCGTACTAAACTTGCCATTCAGGAAACCGATCGCAAACAAATTGATTTTCGACTTGTTGATGGTGATCTTGCCAAAATGGAAGGATATTGGAAAATAGAACCTGTCTCCACCGTGCCACGTCGTCCACCTACTCAAATTTTGATTACTTACACTGTTAATGCTCAGCCCAAGGGTGGTACACCTACTGACGCTTTTTATAGCATTTTCAAAGAAGCTTTAGGTGACACCTTGCAAGCTATTAAGCAAGAAGTCGCAAGTAGAAATAGATAATCAAAACAAGACAGAATTTGCTATGCAAATTCTGTCTTATTCTCAAATCATCAATCTCCATAATTAAGCACATGATCGAGCCGATTGGATATATATTAGGAACCAAAGATGCAACCCCGCTTGAGTTTTGGGTAGCCGTAAGTGATGGCAAAGTCCTTCGTCTCGATGATGTTGTACAGGTAAAAACCGATCGCCCCGATAAAAAGGGAATTGTCAACTTTTATGGTGTGGTTGATCATGTGAGAACGATCCATGAAGGAACCCAATTTGATACGGATACATTTCTAGTTACTACTGGCAGTATGCCTGTGAATGTGTCCTATGCTGCCCATATCCAAGTCACACGGATTGAGCCTGAAGAATATTTACCACCACAACCGAGCGATGCTGTTTATTTAGCTGAAGATGAGAATCTCAGATTTGCGCTAAATTTCGATGGCATGGAGCAGCGCATATCCGCAGGGATTATGCGAAATGGAAGTCCAGCCTATTTAAACTATGAATTTATTGATGGCACAAAGGGTGCTCATGTCAATATTTCAGGGATTTCGGGGGTAGCAACGAAGACTTCCTTTGCTTTATTTTTACTACATTCTATTTTTAATTCGGCGGCTTTGGGGTCTAAGAGAGCAAATACGAAAGCACTCATTTTTAATGTCAAAGGGGAAGATTTATTTTTCTTAGATAAACCCAACAATAAAATGCGTGAGGAAGATCGCCATACCTATCATGCCCTCGATTTACCCGTAGAACCTTTTCGGGATGTCCGTTTTTGTGTTGCGCCCAAGAAAAATACCCAAGAGATAGAACCGCATCTCGATCAACGTTCCGATAATATCTCGGCATATGTATGGGGGATGCGCGAATTTTGTCGCGATCGCCTATTTCGGTTCTTATTTGCAGGTGATGATCTTGAGCGTGGAAATATTGGCTTTTTGGCAAGTATTGTTGAAGAACGTCTAGCCAGATTGGCAATGGATAATGATAAATATGATAAGAAGCTAGGATTTTTGCCTAGAGCTAGTCTGGACTTAGATGATGCCTATGGAGAAGATGGCAAAGATAAGGTAGAGACATTTCGGGATTTGATTGAATTTCTCGAAGATAAATTAGTGGAGAATCCCGATCAGAAATGGCTAGGGCGCAATGCTCCTGCAACTGCGGAGGCTCTAACCCGTCGCCTCTGGGGAATTGCCGATGAAATGGGACATCTCATTCGAGGCGATCTTCCACCCGAAGAATTACAAAAATATAAGCTCGATCCGCTAGCTGCGGAATATCAGTTAACGATCGCTGATATCAATAAGCTCGGCAGTAAAGCCCAAAAGTTTGTAGTAGGCGTGCTGCTGCAAAAACTCTTCATGGAAAAGGAAAAGCGCGGTCAATATCCTGTTGTCTTTATCGTCCTTGATGAGTTGAATAAATATGCGCCTAAGGAAGGTCGTAGCCCTATTAAAGACTTGCTCGTGGAAATCGCCGAACGAGGACGATCACTAGGAATTATCTTGATTGGCGCACAACAAACTGCTTCTGAAGTAGAACGGCGTGTAGTCGGACAGGCGGCGGTGCGAGTAGTTGGTCGTCTGGACTCCGCCGAGGTGGAGCGCCCTGAATACAACTTTTTGACGGGTGCTTGTCGGAAGCGATCGCTATTATTAAAATCAGGCAGCATGTTTATCCATCAGCCTGAAGTTCCATCTCCTTTGCTGGTTGGATTTCCTTTCCCTGCTTATGCAACGAGATTGCGAGAAGTCCAAATCAATGACGTTGAAGAGAAGGTTCTAAAGAGTAAAGTGAAGCGACTTTAAGGAATTGCTGTAATCTATAGGATTTATGCAAATAAACCAAGAACTCAAGTTCTTGGCTAAAAGCTCAAGTCCACTGAAGTGGACTACAGAATATTATAAATTAACCCGTTTCAACGGGTTTGAGCTTTTAGCCCGCACTTGAGTGCAGGGCTTCGGGAATTGGTATCAATGGAGTGAACTAATCGCCTCATTCAGAGTCTGACTAGGGCGCATCGCTTGATTAGCTTTATCACAATCAGCGAAATAATAGCCACCAATATCGACGGATTGACCTTGAACGGCACTCAACTCTTGAATAATTTGGCTTTCCTTATCCGCCAAGATCTGCGCCAATTCAGCAAATTTTGACTGTAGTTCCAAATTCTGATCCTGTTCCGCTAGAGCCTGGGCCCAGTAAAGCGCGATATAGAAATGACTGCCACGATTATCAATACCGCCAATCTTGCGAGAAGGCGATTTATCGTTGTTGAGATAGAGACTGTTCGCTTGATCGAGAGCCTTAGCCAAGATCATTGCGTTCTCATTGTTGGTTTTGCGTCCGAGGTCTTCGAGGGTAACAGCGATCGCTAAAAATTCTCCGAGGGAGTCCCAGCGCAAATGCCCTTCCTCAAGGAACTGCTGAACGTGTTTAGGAGCAGAACCACCCGCACCCGTTTCAAACAGTCCACCACCAGCGAGCAATGGCACGATTGAGAGCATTTTGGCGCTAGTACCGAGTTCGAGAATTGGGAATAAATCCGTGAGATAGTCCCGCAAGACATTACCAGTTACGGAAATCACATTTTTACCCACTTTAATCTGTTCGCAGGTAAATTTCATCGCTGCTACAGGTGACATAATCTGGATATCTAGCCCTGTGGTGTCATGGTCTTGTAAATAGGTCTTCACCTTGATAATCAGATTCGCATCATGGGCGCGATGTTCATCTAACCAAAAGATTGTAGGATTACCCGTTGCTCTCGCTCGATTTACAGCAAGTTTGACCCAATCTTGGATTGGTAAGTCCTTGGTTTGACACATCCGCCAGATGTCACCCTTGGCGACATTATGCTCAATGAGAACAGTTCCCGATTCATCGCTAACGCGCACCACCCCATCCGCAAGAATCTCAAAAGTTTTATCATGGGAGCCATATTCCTCAGCCTTCTGCGCCATCAAGCCCACATTGGCGACATTTCCCATTGTGGTGACATCAAAGGCTCCATTTTCTTGACAAAACTCGATACAGGCTTGATAAATCGTGGCATAACAGCGATCGGGAATCATTGCCTTGGTATCATAAGCCTTGCCATCCGCGCCCCACATCTTGCCAGATGTACGAATTGTCGCCGCCATGGATGCGTCAATAATCACATCGCTAGGAACGTGCAGATTTGTAATTCCCTTATCGGAATTGACCATTGCTAAACGTGGCTGCTTCTCATAAACTGCTTGCAAATCTGCGGCGATCGCTTCTTTTTGTTCATCAGGTAAAGCTTGAATCTTGGCGTAAACGTCGCCTAAACCATTGTTGGGATTAACTCCCAATTGCTTGAAGGTGTCAGCATACTTCTCAAATACATCTTGATAATAGACTGTCACCGCATGACCAAAGAGAATCGGGTCAGAGATCTTCATCATCGTTGCCTTGACATGGAGAGACAGCAAAATATCTTCTTCCTTAGCCTTAGCAATTTCTTGAGCATAAAAAGCCCGTAAAGCCTTGACACTCATCACCGAAGCATCAATGACTTCGCCTTCTAATACAGGGGTTTTCTCTTTGAGAACTTGAGTGGATCCATCAGCTTTGGTTAATTCAATCTTGACTACGCCAGCTTTGGGAATTACCACCGATTTCTCGCTACCGTAAAAATCACCCTCTGCCATGTGCGATACATGGGATTGAGAATCCTTTGACCATGCGCCAACGGAATGGGGATGCTTTTGAGCAAATTCTTTAACGGCTAAAGCCACACGGCGATCGCTATTTCCTTCACGCAATACTGGATTAACCGCACTGCCCAACACCTTAGAATATTTCGCCTTAATCGCCTTGTCTTCTTCAGTTTGCGGATCAGCAGGATAGTTAGGAATGTTATAACCCTTGGCTTGCAATTCAGCGATCGCTGCCGTTAACTGTGGCAGGGATGCGCTAATATTCGGGAGCTTGACTATATAGGCGCTAGGAGTTTGAGCCAATGCTCCCAGTTCTGCAAGGGCATCAAATTGACGCTGCGATTCGGTTAAGTACTCAGGAAAATTCGCAATAATCCGCCCAGCCAGAGATATATCTTTGAGTTCAACCTCGATGTCGGCGGCTTTTGTAAAAGCTTGCACAATAGGCAGTAGGGAGTAAGTGGCTAGGGCTGGGGCTTCATCGGTAAAGGTATAGGTAATTTTTGAGGTTTGATTGCTCATGTCAATGGGACGGATTTCTTGCGGATTTATTACAGCTTAGATGATACATGGCTTAGTTAACCCGATTCGTATCGTTGCATCCAGAAATTTACATTATATAATTATTAATATTTCCGTCTGCGATCGCGTCAGATTAGTTAGAAATAGTTTTTCCTTCGTTTTAATACATAGTTAACTCATCAGTGCCAAATTCATGAAATATGACAAACTTAAATGCGATTTAAAAGGAATTACAGCATTTGGATACTATAAAAATCAAGACAGAAAAGAATTTGTAGTTTTAAAAGGCTCTTTTGCTGTTGGTGATTCGGAACTTTCTCCAGATTTTCGTGAAGCCAAAAAAACTAGATACAAAACATATCTAAAAATAAGGAGCGACCTTATTAAGGCTAAAAAATTAGAAAAAAAGCCTGATGGTGATGGTTATCAATTTGCCGAAGATGTTGTTTTTAAGTCTCCATCTCGAGCGATATCTATAATTTTGGGGTATAACGAGAATGGTGTCGACGAATTTAAACCGACTGGTGAAAAAGTTGACCCTGAAGAAAATATAAGATCTGTGAACCAAACGATTGTTTTGAAACCTGATAGTATAAAAACAGTTGAGACTCCTGTATTGGCTAAACAGCCTTTCTTTAAGGAAGAAGACGATGAACTAGCCTTCTCTGAAGGAAAAAAGGTTGAGCGATTACACAAGTTAATAGAGAGAGATAAGACTGTAGTCGATTTGGCTAAAAAGAAGGCGAAACTTCGTGATCCCTTTCTATGCTGCTCAGTCTGTGGTTTCTCTTTCTTGAAGGTATACGGAGAAGATTTTATAGAGGCTCATCATACTAAACCTTTGTCGGAAATTACAGGAGAAACAGAAACCAAAGTTGAAGATCTAGCAATAGTATGCTCGAATTGCCACAGGATGCTGCACAGAAGAAAACCTTGGCGCTCAATATCGGATTTAAAATCAATTTTGAATCGCAAGTGATTTTGTATTGCGATCGCTGTTTGAATTTTTGGGAGTAGCGATCGTGATTTTTTGGGGGCGATAGAGGGGAGCGCTCGCTGTTTGTTTTTTGTGGAGTGGCGATCGTGATTTTTGGGATTGAAGGGGCGATGCAAAGTGATAAACCTATGTAAGGATCAAGCAGCAAACGGACAAAAAATAATACTAAGCTTGAAAGCCTTACCCAATATGTATCATGGCTAAAATGGTCTTCTACAAAAAACGATAAAACTTTTGTAAAGAAAAATATTGAATGCAAAATTATCGGTTACGATCAAAAAAATTCGATTCTTATATTCTTCAAACATGAAAAGATTCCTTTTTGCTTTGCTTTTTTTATTCTTTCCATTAGCCAGCTTAAATCTCAGTTATCCATCGATTAGTTTCGCTCTCGATTATCAATTCGTGAATGAGACATCTTGGAAAGTTGGTTCATATGAAAATGGGGTTAAATCCGATGCTGAATCAGTACCATGGGTTTTTCGTTCCAATAAAACTGTAAATGCTGGAAATTTATGGAGAGGAATTTGGAAAGAAGAAATTGGAAATAGAATTAATGTTGTGATTCCCTCCCAAGATGAATTTGAAGTTAACTTTCTCAATGCTAACGAGTTCATTGTATTTAAAAATGGGGAACCCTATAGGTGGGGGCGGCGACAGTTCCAATAGGACTAGCTAGAGACATTTACTCAGAAGACCTACGGGGGGGGGGAATTGAGGTAGTGTTCTAAGGCTCCCTGTATCTACCCCACGAAGCTCTTACCAGTGAAACAATAGCACCCGCAAATTTTTACTCAAGCGAAGCAAAAACTTTTTAAGTTCTTGATAATTCTTAGCTACAGTGCAAATATGCTCACACAATGGATTTATCACATTCCAAAAAGGCGATCGCCTCAATCGCCTTTTTTTTGTGCAAAGACATATCGAACAGCATCATACTGATCTTATCAAAATGAAACTAACGACACATTTAGCCTTTTGAGGCGATCGTAAATTGATTCATTTTTAGGCAAATGTTGCCATTTATTCCCCTTTACGATCACTTATTTTCTCGTTGTTTTGTTAGTGTGGGGCGATCGCTAGTTGATTTTGGTGAAGTGGCGATCGTGATTTTTTTATTGCAGACAAAAAGCTTGATGCATATTCAATTAATAGACTATGGGAATAAGTGAAGTTATAAGCAGATATCCAAGACAAGCACGGCGAAATTAGGTAACCTAAAACTTTCGAGAGTACTTAAAATGCTTCGCATTTTGGATTTCTAGACTTGCTCGAAACTCTCTATCCAAATATTTGCATACCTGCTTCAATCTCAGATATATTTGATGAATAGAATCTCCATACTTTAGTGATGGCGAGATATATAAAGACAACTTTGAGATCTAAATTCGCTGAGAAAAGAGGAATCCCTACCCATGTCTACAACTTGTTTTAGCGTCAATGATCATGAGCTACAGTTGTCTTGTGATTTAAGTGGTAAAGAGAGCATCATTTACGATAATGAAACGGTTTCTGAAAAACAAAATTTTGGTTTGTCATCTACTCATCACTTTGAAGTGATTGAAAATGGAGAAAATGTTAAGTATAACGTAACCTTTAAACCTACTCTTTCAAGTTTAGTTCAGTACAATGTAAAATGTAATAACATTCTTGTTAAGAAAGGTTCAATTACCTCGATAACAATTGGTGTAATGAGAATATTTTTCTTCTTTCTTGGGTTCGGTCTGGTCGGATAGCTTCTAGTATTTGCTTTTCCCAAACATATTTTCGTGGAAATTTTTACTTCAAAATATACTCCAAGTGAGTTAAATTGGCTTTATATCAATTTTGGAATTGATGTTATTTTTGGTATTTTCTTTCTTCTATTTGCGTTTTTATTAAAGCAAATTCTACTAAACCGACCGAAACTTATTACTACAACCTTGTGGATTCGCATAGGGATAATGATCGCTTCAATGCCTTTATTATTGTGGAACTCTATACAAAGGCAAAACTTTTTAGATTTTAGATTTGGAATAGTTCCTTGGGTTGGATATATTTGGCTATTTTGGTTCGTTTTGGAAAATAGCAAAGCAATAGCGAAGGATCTCAAATCAAAAATATAGCTGTCGTTTAGCTGTTTGAATTTTTCGCTCATGTAGGGAAATAGGTGGAAGGAGGAAAAAGAAGACGACGCAGGAAGTCAAAATCAATCCAACGCAGATTGTATGACCACTCAAACATGGCTACATACAGATACAAATACTTTTTGTGAATACCGCGAAAGGGACGCAGGAAATTGCGTAAACCAACCCACATCCCTTCCATAGTATTGCAACCTACATTCAGCAGGTTATTTAAGACAAAAAATAATATTTACGAGAAGAGGCCCCGAGAAACTGCAAAATTAGATTTTGTCGATCAGTAAGCTTAATCTGA
>NZ_JACJQY010000031.1 GCF_014696925.1 Phormidium tenue FACHB-1050
TTCAAAAAAATCTTTGGTGGTACTTTATGTTCTCGTAAATTTGACAATCAGGCGGTTGAGTTGTTCATCAAATGTGCTGCGCTTAATCGCATGATTCAACTCGCTAAACCTCTCTCCTTCCCTGTTCCTTGTTAATTATCTATCCTAAATCTCCTATATCTTTTGTCTTCTTTTTTATTCATGCAACAAAGCCTATAGGTTTATTAAGACTCTGAAGATAATGTGCAGTCCAACTAATATAATAGAACGATATTCTGGCGCTCAATGTAGAGCAACGTAAAACTTCTTGTCTTGAAGTTTTATTATTCTAGTAAGTTATTAGTTCAATTTAAAATTCTTTAAAAAATATTTATGTCAATTCCATTGATAGAGTATAAACCTCTGTCCCAAAATCATCGCGTGGCTGGACTTGAAGTCTCAGGTGACGAGCAATCTCGAATTTACTCCACTGACAATTTGTTGACAGATATTGAGCTAGATCTTTTGATTGGAGCGGCTTATCGTCAAATTTACAACGAACAGCAAATGCTTATAAACCACCGTCAAGTGTGTTTAGAGTCTCAGTTACGAGCAAGACAAATTACAGTTAGAGGATTCATTCGCGGATTGGTATTATCTGATTCCTTCAAACGACTGACCTTCGATAGTAATAATAACTATCGCTTTGCAGAGATTTGTATTCAGAGGCTTCTTGGTCGTAATGTCTATAGCGATCGCGAAAAGATTGCATGGTCGATCATTATTGCTACTAAAGGACTCTCAGCTTTTGTTGATGAATTACTCAATAGCGATGAATATCTCAGTAACTTTGGCGATAGTATCGTTCCCTATCAACGTCGTCGCATCTTGCCACAGCACACTAAGGGAGAAATCACCTTTGCTCACATGGCAAGGTACGGTACTGACTATCGCGATCGCTTGCCGAAACAAGTATTTAAAGGCAATAAAGACGCAGCAAGATTGGATTATGTTCATTGGGAATGGCAAAAGAACCCACCTGCAATTATCGGTAAAATTGGTGGAGCGATCATCTTTGCTGGCGTTGGCTTTATCGGGTTTATGGCAATGGGAGTATTTCTCGGATTGTAAGTTCTTAATAAGCAGCTAAGCATACTTAAAACCAAAAAACAGATCTCGTGACACTAGCTAAGTTGGCGTTACGAGCTTCTATTTTTTGGTGCTTTAACTATTGTTTTTGACTCAATCACTTTCTGCTTGGCGATGAATTTGGGTGATCGCCAGTTTTGCCAATACTTGAATCACATTCTGCTCATCATTAAGCAAATTTTGCAAAGGTTCCAAGGCGATCGGATTTCCCATTTTACCGAGAGAATTAATCGCGGCCTTGCGTACATCTAAATCCGTATCTTGCAAAGCCAAAATTAGATGGGACACCGCAGGTGGATAATTAACCTGAGCTAATGCTGTAGCAGCTTCCGCACGAATTATTGCTTCTGGATCGGTGAGTGCTGATACTAGAAGATTGCAAGATTTTTCATCGGACTGTTCTTGAGCAACATGCCCGATCGCCCCAATGACCGCACAACGAACATCTAAGGAAGCAGAATCTAAAGCTTGATACAAGTAGTCAGCCCCTTCAGAGCCAATAAAGGCCAAAGCCCAAGCCGCATGACCCTTAATATCTTGGGATTTACTATCATCTCCTAAAATTTCTAGCAAAGCTGGGACAGAAGCTTCACCAGTTTTAGCTAAAGCTCCCGCCGCCGAACTTCTAACTACGGTGTCAGGATCATTCAAAAAGGAATTTAATAGCGTTGGCACGGCGATCGGATCGCCAATAATGGTCAGGGTTTTCGCTGCCGCACGACGCACCACCACATTCTCATGATTAGCTAAAGATTTCGTCAAAAATGGAGTTGCCGCTTCGCCAATTTCTCCTAAAGTTTCCGCAAATCTCAGTCTGACCAGTCCACGCGGATCTCCCAATCCTTCAACTAGTTGTTCTAAAACTTGTGCATCACTATCATCAAACGTTCCAAAAGAAATTTGTTCATTTACTCTTTGGACTAGAAGATCATTTGCTGATTGAATTTCCAGAATCGAATTTTCCATTGTGCATGTGTTCATAGATTGTTGAGGTTATGGAAGCGCATCTCGAAGCGATGCGCTTCCATAAGCCATTTAGGATTGCTATAGCAACGACTATGCTTAGCCCCATATTCTCTATTGAGCTTCGACAGTTGCTTTAGATTTTTGCTGACGTAAAGACTCAAGAGTGGCATCAATTTTAGCTAAATTTGGTTCTAAGTTTGCTAGAGCTTGAGACTTCATGATTTTTGCTCTTTGAGCCATCGCTAGAGTATCGCTCACAATTCTTTCACGATAGCTTTCTAAGTCTGCAATCATTTCTGTAAGTTGCTCAGGAGTTGCTAACTCAAGGGATTTAAGTTCAGGAACATCAAACATAGTTTTTTAATATTTTATTGATATTTTGATTAATTGTTTTTAAAGAAATTTTCAAAGATGTATTTAAAGTGTTTTTTAATATTTTTAAGTAAGTATTTTATCGATTTATTGATTTAAATCATCAAAGCAACTGAACTTTACGGAAAATATAACACGAGTCAGGGACAACTTCCAATACCAGCTTTTAACTAGACTTGCTCGTCAAATCTTGTGCGAAAGTTACCATACTTAATCCAATATTGATTTAGTTGATGGTGTGGTGTATGTAAGCTTGCTTTTGAGCGATAGAGAACTACTTGACGATGATCGCCAATCCAGACTTTATCGGCTGCATCCACACTAATAACAGTTCCACCCAAAGCAATCACACATTCTGAGAATCTTTCTACAGCACTATAGTCTACAGTCTCAAAGATAAAGAAATTACCTGAGCAGATCAGATGTCGGCTACGAATCCAACACTGCATTTTCTTCTGAGCTTCTGGGGGCAGCATTCTCGCTCCAAACTTAGCTTCATTAACATCTAAATAGACTGAGCTTGTTTGCGAATAGTCAGGAGATATCGTTGGAGATATTTGGCACTTCATGGGCAAAACTTTCTCTTTTTTCAAATTTTAGAGGACCAGTTGTAGAACCCCAGACTTGTTGATGGGTATTGATATCTATACCTTTATCAAGGCTCATCCAAGTTGTTTCCGTGACTTCAACATAGCTGTCTAAATAGGTTTGACAACCATGTTTCTCAATTAGGCATTTAGTGCCTTCAACACAACCTGTAAAGAGAGAACCATTGCGTCTAAATACCATCGAACAGTTATACCGACGTTCAATCACATCTGGGGTAATAGTTCTGAGAATGCTGAGATCACGACCAGCACCAGCAAAGAACATGGCATTTTTGAGACTGAAGTTCTCGATATAAATGCGATCGCCTTCATCAACTAAACGATGCACCCCCTGACGGTAGGGAGTCCAGAGATCGTAATCATAGACTTGTTCAGAGTAGAGTCCAATTCCAGAGAAAAAATCAAAGGGCAATGGACGAAAGAAAACATGAATATGAGCGTAATCCTTGGGATTTTCCGAGGCTTGCTTGTAGTTGCTAAAGTCGCCCGACATCCATTTCGCGAGGGTAATTAAATCACTAGCTTCAGTGTTATCCATTACATCAATCTTTAGCTGTTTGACGAATTTCAGATGAGAAAGAAGCTGTAACCACCCCAGAACCCGCACTAGTTTTGATCAAGGACACACGACACCTAACATTAGGGTTAATGAACCAGATCTTTTCTTCGGCAGAAGCGCGTTCGTAGGGAGTGATTAAGACAAAAGTGCCATCGTCTGTGAAGTGATACTTACCGATCGCTGCCATTTCCTCTGCATATCCGCGATCGCGCAGTAGATCGCCTCGATTAGGATCTTCAGGATCAGGGATAGGAACCAACAAACAAGTGCCTTTGATAGCTTCGCTATCTTCCCAGTCTGACTGCCCCTCCCAACTCATCCGAAATGGCGAAACGGCGGCGAGGGGATCAACTTTATATGCTTCACAAAGAGCTATCACCGACGGATCATCAGGGGCAATTAAAGCGATCTCAATATCAGATAGCACAGCCTCAAAATGACTAAAAGCTAGATGATGAGCGCTACGTTGCGATCGCCAATTTCCAATTGATTTCTCAACAAACTCCTGAATACCCATGAATACTTAGATTTGATTAGTTCTTTGATTAGCTTGTAGCTCTCTTCCCTAGACAATCTCAACTTAGGAATAGTTTGATTATTAAGTAAGGTTGTCTTGAGAAGAGAGCAGAGATGAAAAACTAGATTACTTCGGTGATACTAACGATTTTGCCAGAGGTGCGGTTAATTCGTTGGATTTGAGGAGTCATCTTGCTTGCAGGAACAATGTACTCGCTGGTGCTGATACGACGTTTGGTATCAAATTTGGAACCAGAAACCAAAATTTTGAAACGTTTTTCAGTGCCAGAACCAATTACCGTTGCTGTTGAGGCATTAATGGTATTGGCGCTATTAGTCGCGACTGCAAATACGAGTTGTGAAGATTGAACAGCACTATCAACTTGAGCTGCACCACGATCAAGGGCAAACATGCGATTGTATCCAATCTGCTTAGCATTTGCCGCACTGTCCTTACCACGATAGGAAGGAACGGTATTTTCACCGAAAGCAGCTTGATACTCATCACTATCGATGTAAGAATCGATCTCTGCATCATAGCCTTCAGCCACACAACGGACAATATGCTCTGAGACTTCGCGTTGATCTTGAGGCGCACGTCCTAGTAGATGCAAAAAGTTCAATTCGACAAAGCGATAGGGCGCACAGGAGGAGAAGTAGCGATCACGATAAAAGTCAGACTTTGCGACGATTCTCACAAACTCGCGCACCGAAATTTCACCATTTGTAAGCTTCGATTCTGCAACAACCAAGCGCTCACTTTCCATCATGTGAGGATTGCCCAAAACTTGCTTGTAAACTGCACGAATAACGGGATCAATTGTCATAATAGTTATCTCCAAAGTTAAATCAAGTGAAATCAAATTAAAATCATCGTGAAGCCAGCAATTACACAGCTTTAATGCTGAGGATTTTGCCAGAAGCACGACCGATCGCTTGAATTTGAGAAGTCATTCTATTAGCCGAAACAACGTACTCAGTTGTAGTCGCAGAGGGCTTGTTCTCAAAATTGGAACCAGAAACCAGAATTTTGAAGCGTTTTTCAGTGCCAGAACCAATTACCGTCGCAGTCGAGGGATTAATCTTAGTCGCGCTGTTAGTTGCAACCGCAAATACGAGTTGTGAAGATTGAACAGCACTATCAACCTGAGCCGCACCACGATCAAGGGCAAACATATGGTTATAGCCAACCTGTTTAGAGTTAGCAGCGCTATCCTTACCGCGATAGAAAGGAACCGTGTTTTCGCCAAAAGCAACTTGATACTCATCACTATCGATGAAAGAATCAATCTCTGCGTCATAGCCCTCTGCTACACATCGGACGATATGTTCAGAGACTTCGCGTTGATCTTGAGGCGCACGTCCTAGTAGATGCAAAAAGTTCAATTCGACAAAGCGATAGGGCGCACAGGAGGAAAAATAGCGATCGCGATAAAAGTCAGACTTTGCCACGATTTTCACAAACTCGCGCACCGAAATTTCACCATTTGCTAGTTTTGACTCTGCAACAACCAAACGCTCACTTTCCATCATGTGAGGATTGCCCAAAACTTGCTTGTAAACTGCACGAATGACCGTCTCAACGTCACCTAAGCTGTTCGCAAACGTTGCATTCATTACGTCTGTCATAATCATTTATCTCCAAAGTTATATATATTTCAAAATCTCGATTATTTCTCCTTTACTTAAAGTTTTAGAGATTGTAGAGATTTTGAGAGAAGAGAAGAAATTTATTGAAAACAAAAATACTAAAAACTAAAGGTAAAAAATTTATTATCTAAACAATGGGGAAGAGTCGAAGACAAATCCCCATCCTACGCAAGCCAGCTTAAACAACTGTAACGCTAGAGATCACGCCGCCTTGAGCGTGAATGCGCTGAAATTGTGCAGAAAGCTGCTCAGCAGGAACTAAATACACCTTATTGCTACGACGGAATTGAGAAACGCGATTTACAGTCTTGGCGCGGTAACCAGTAACTTCAATCCGATAGACATTGCCAATACTAGAAACAGAAGTTCCCAGAGGAGTGCGACGGGCAGGAGCATCTGCTGGTGTGCGGAATGTGCTGCCAGCACCCGAAGGAGAAATCACCGCAGTTGCCGTAGGATTGATTACTAGAGCATTTAGCTTGGGGCTAGTGCCAGATAAATCACCCTTGAGACTGCTGCTAGAAGCTCCACGCACCAGTTCAAATGTGTGGGTAAACTGCACCATGCTGGTACAAGCTTCAGTCTTGTAGCCACGAATGTAAGGAACGATGTTTTCACCAAAGGTATTTTGGTACTCGTCACTATCGATATAAGAATCGATATCAGCAGCAAACCCTTGAGTATCGAGATTGGTGCTATGTCCTCGCATTTCTTCCAAATCTAGCGGAGGACGACCGAGCAAATGACGGAAGTTAAGTTCGATCGCGCGGTAGCGAGCGCAGCTTGTAAAGAACCGAGAGCAGTAAAGATCGGACTTAGCCACAGCCCTTACAAACTCACGCACACTTAGCTCACCACTTTTAAATTGAGATTCGGCAACGGTTAGTCGCTCGCTCTCCATTACATAAGCATTGCCAAGAACTTGACGATAAACCGCACGAATAATGGTTTCAGAATCTTCCTGAGATTGTCCTTTTACCCTTTCTAAAGGAGGAGTTTCATCAAACAGGCTTACACCTAATCGCGAAGCTGGTCCAAAGGCCATTACAAAATATCTCCTAATTGAACGAAAGAATTAAAAAAATGACTTGATAGAATCTTGTTGTCTAGCCAAATTTTGTTCAGATGCTAAATAAACACTTTTTTATTACGCCCTGATGACTAAATTCTCTTACAAGTCCGTCCTATTAATTGTCAAGAATTGTAAATCTGCATAAGCTCTGCACAATTAAAAATAGCGCTCAAGAAATTATGATGATTTACAAAAGTAAGGCAACACTTTTAGAGATTGAAATCTAATCCCAGCAAGGGTTATAAAATCATAAAATGGCTTAGATATTTTGCGCTTTAGGGTTAAACACAGCGAGGCTTCGCAGATTTAATTTTGCCGAGAGCAAAATTAAATCTGTGATATTTAGGGAAAAATCATGCCTTAACCATGTGCTTTTCTAAATCAAACAAAAAACCATGAATATATTCTTCAGTCCACTCGGCTCCATAGAATCGAGTAAACATACCTCTAGCGGGATCTTTCTCGGCACGATAACGCAAATAGCGAAGTTGCGATGCTTCGATCTCTGCTAGTTGTTCAGAATCAGTTACAGGAGTAGCGCGATCGCAAAAATCTAAATAGGCTTCTAAATAATCTTTAAAAGCCGAAAAGACATGGGTTTCCACCACTTCATTTTGTTGTGGTCTCGTCCAGAGAAAAGCAGGCGAGAAGAACTGACTTGCTTCTTCTGGAAAATCACCACCCCAAGGCAAATGGGGTTGATAAGTTTCAAAGATAGGCAGAATAGGCTTGGTGTATTTAGCTTGATATTTGGGGCGATCGCGAAATAGTGGCTGCATATCTAAAGCAATTAAATGACCACCCGGCAAAGTTACTAAATCTGCACCAAAAAAAGGCAAATCATAGTTTAACTTTGGGAAAATCACAAAGTTTAGAACTTGCAGAGAACTTCCACCTTGCACATGGGCGGCTCTAATTTGTCGTAATTTCGAGGATTGATAGCCGTAACTAGTGGTTACAACTTCATTCTCATGCTTCCCTTTACCAACGATCGCTGATTTTGACTCAAACCCTATGGGAATCGGGTAGGGCTGTAAATCGGGCAATCGATCATGCAAATAGGCGATCGCATGATCTAGAAACGGTTGATAGAGGGTCATCTTAAGAATGAACTCCAACCGCTAGAGGTTTTGCATCTTCAAACAAAAATCCATAGAGAAACTTTTCAGCCCATTCATGTCCAAAATAGCTACTGAATAAACCCGACGCAGGATCGCGATCGGCACTATATTGATCGTAATCTTTCTGCGCCTTGACGATTCTCTGAATATCTGATTGATCAATGAGAGGATGAGGCTTAGCCTCATCAATCATTCGCCAATACAAATTCAAATAATCTTGAAAAGCTTCAAATACGCGAGTTTTGACCGTCTCTGGATCGGTTTTGGCAAATAGTAAATACTTGGAGAAATACTGATTAGCATCATAAAACTTCATCTCCAAGTTTTGAGAGAGTTCTGGATATTTATCATGTAAAGCCTTAAGAGGATGGATATATTTTTCGAGATATGTCGCATCCTGAAAAAGTGGCTGAAAGTCCATCACAATTAGGTTCTTAACCTGTCCAAAAGACAAGAAATCAATCCCTAGCAGAGGCAAATCATACTGATGACTGGGATAGATAACACTATTAAAAATTTGAGCGCTCGCCCCCGCATCAATATAGGTATAGCGAATTTTGCGAAGTTCAGGACATTGATAACACCAACTCCGAATCGTAGCAGGATTGCGACCACGCTCACTCGTACAAGACGCTAAACCCTTTGGTATCAATCGACTTTGTAGGTCAAATCTTTGAAATAGCGACTGCTCTAAGTGTTCCAAGAAAGGTTTATACATAATTTTTTATAAAAAACAAAAAAATAAATCTCTATTAAAAAAAGTTAAAAACAAATTTCGTTTATACAGTTCTTGGATATTCAAGACTTAGCGAAAAGTCTCTTATCTCATCTTGTTATGATTGATTTTCTTACAAGTTCGCAACTTTAATCATCAAGATTTATTAACCTGCATAATTTTTGCACAACTTGTAATGGTCGATTAATGGGCAAAAATGGCACTTAACATTGCCATAAAAAGTGAAAAAGCAGCCTAAATGGCTGCTTTTTCACTTTTTATTTATAAAAGTCAAGATAAATCCAAAGAGATAGTAGTGGTGCTAAGCACCACTACTATCTCTTTGGATTTATCGCAAACTTGCATCGCTGAGATAACGCCTTTCAGAGCAGTAGGTCATTAAATACACACCGTTCATCATTCTAATCGTGCTAACCCGAACTCGAAAATCGTCAGTAATAAACCAACAGCGTTCTTGTCCTTGATTATTGTCATATTCAGTATCAATAGTTAAAATTCCATCTTGTCCAAACCAATATCTACTAATGACAGGAATTTTTTCAACATAGCCTTGATTGCGTAAAAGTTTACCTGAACGACCTGTTTCATCATCTGGTATATCTACTAATATGGCAGCATGATCGGGATTTGGTTCTTGACCACCCTCTTCATGGGCTTGCCACATAAAACTGGCTCCCCCAGAGGCGATCGCTTCTGAAAACTGTCCGTTTATTCCCTGAGATTCACAGATATTTTTAACCCGATGATCCTCGGCTGTCAGGACTTTGACATGAATTTTGGATTCTCCCGACTCATCTTTTACAGCATCAAAATGATGTACAGTACGATGAATAAACCAGATTCCTTCACTCTTGCGAAAGAACTCCATCATCGTCATTGGTGGTACTAGCACTTCAGTTCTCCTTGAGATAATCTTCCATAATTACAGTATTTCCATTTTTTATCGAAAGATGGAAAATGGAAATACTATATAGTGGTTTTCCATTTAGTGCATCCCCATTTGCCAAGCAGCTATCAATCCTCGTCATCAAAAAAATTTTTAAAGTATCGCGAAACGCTTTAAAAAATTTTTTTGGTTTAGATTTGAGCGCAATGCGCTGTATAACAGAAACTCAAAACCATTATCTTAATAACACAAACATGAAAGAATCAAATAAATCTCAAGAAGTTGTAGAGGCGGTTAAATTAGGGAAGTCCTTAAGCATGGTCGATTTATATCAATGTGATCTACATGGTCAAAATTTAAGTAAGGTAGATTTTCATAAAGCAATTCTTGTGCGGGCAAATCTTGCTCATGCAGACTTTAGTATGGCTGACTTAGGCGAGGTAGACTTGCGTAGTGCCAATTTAAGTAATGCATGTTTAACACAAACAAATTTACAAGGGGCTTGTTTATATCGGGTTAATTTATGTGGAGCCGATTTGTCTGGAGCGAATCTGCTGGGTGCTAAATTACAAGGAGCGATATATGATAGCCAAACAATCTTTCCTGAAGGGTTTGCCTATAAATCTTCAGGTGCAGTGGGACCAAATGCTAATCTCAATGGCGCTCCATTTAATACCGCAAATCTCAAAAACGCAGATTTGCAGGGCATCAACTTTTTAGGAGCATATTTGGGAGGAGCAGATCTTTCTGGAGCCAATTTAATGGGCGCGAGATTAGTCCAAGCGGATTTAAGAAGAGCTTGTTTAGTGCGAGCTTCTTTACAGAATGCAAGATTGAATGGTGCAAACTTAGCTGGTGTCGATCTGCGATCTGCTAATTTAACAGATGCAGATTTTGAGCAGTTTGAAAGTATTGCAGGTGCAGATTTTACTTATGTTATCGGTTTAACAGATACTATGCGATCGCGACTACTAAACCATCCTCGACAAGAGCTAGAAACCTTAAACCCTTTAACCCTGAGAACAACTTTAGCAAGTTTATCTAGCTAGTTTTGCTTAATCATTTGCCAAAAAGTTGTGGCACACACCACAACTTTTTGGGTTTTATATTCTAAATCTTAGTACAGGACAAAAAGGTGAAAAAGTAGAGAGGAAGGGGTTTTTATAAAGATAACCACATCACAAATAGGTAGTGATCAAGAGGGAATGATAAGAAACTTAGATTGGATTAGAGTATTGTAGTGATGGACAAAAAGCCAAATCATAGCAATGTGATTATCCAACTTTTTAGAGAAAGATAAAGTTTTTCTGACTAGACGAGCAACCCGTTGCCGCAAAGTGCAATTAAACCTTTCAATGTGATTAGTCTGTCCAGACTCTTTGCCAACTGCCCGATGACGCTTTTTGGGTAATACACAACAGTAAGCTTGCCAAAAGTCACTATAGCAAACGGCACATTGACGATAGACCCTTGGCAAGGATTGCCATAATTCTCTAGCAGCATCTTGATCTCGATTGCCGATATATACCCCAACAATTTCTCTAGTATCACGGTCAATAGCTAACCACACCCACACCTTATATTTTTTATTGCCAACAAAAGACCATAGTTCATCACATTCAATAGAGAGACGCACTTTTTTTTAGGAATTACTTTTACTTTCTGCTCAACAGTACGAGATTTACTGTTGACGTAGCTTTGCACCCATTGCAATGAAACGCCTGCAACGCGCGTGATCGCTCTTAAGGACATACGCTCTAGCAGCAGCTTCTCAACTAGTTGTTTTGTTGCTTCAGGTATAGGCTGATTTCGAGGATTACTCACAAATTGGCGATGGCATTCCTTGCATTTGTGATTTTGTTTTCCATGGCGGGTTGTGCCATTTTTGATAACTCTCTTGGATTTGCAGTAAGGACATTCTTGTTCCATCGGGGTTCCTTGTTCAATTGCTTTCTTTTTTATACCATTCCCTCTTGATCACTACCCCTTTTTCCATACGCGATCGCATTCCCGACATCCCTATCCCATTACGATTAGGAGAACCAGAACCCATACTCGATTTACAAGCCCTACTCCATCAAATTTATCAACGTGGACGCTATGGCCTTGCCATCGATTATTCCCAAGCACCACAACCACCTTTAAGTATGGAAGACGAAGCTTGGGTAAGAAGTTTGATTGAGAAAAGCTAAGGGACTTGTGATTAACTAAAGTATCTACGGCTTCGACTGCGCTCAGCCAACAGGGACTTGTGATTAACTAAAGTATCTATGGCTTCGACTGCGCTCAGCCAACAGGGACTTGTGATTAATTAAAGTATCTACGGCTTCGCCTTCGCTCAGCCAACCTTGGCTGAGCGAAGGCGAAGCCATACCTCGGTGATACCTTTTTTCTCGTCAAGTCCCTAAGTACTTGCTAGCTGACTGAGAAACTCTCCTACTAGATATAAAGAACCACAGAGAATAACGACATCATTTTGTTGATCCTCAAAAGCGGCTGCTAGTCCTAAAGTTAAACTTGCATAAGGATGAGGTTTAGCTTTAATAATAGAAGATGCAACTTGAGCTAAATCCTGTGGTGAAGTAGTCGCAGCACTAGGTACAGGCACAGGAAAAAGTAAATCATCGGGATCTAAAAGTGCTTTGAGAATTCCCGCTTGATCTTTCGTATTCAGAATACCTATGACCCAACGTTTACGCCGAAGCGGAAAAGCCTCATCGACAAATTGCCGTAGATATTCCGCCGCTGCTACATTATGCGCTCCATCAATCAGGATTTTATGGGACTTACCATCAAGGTTAAATTCGATCCATTGCAATCGCCCTGACCATTGCGTATTAGCCAAGCCTGTCCGCATCGCCGCCTCACTAATCTCCCAACCCTGATTTCGTAAGGATTGAATTGTGGCGATCGCCACTGCGGAGTTAATTAACTGATGATTTCCCAATAAAGGCAAAGGATACTCAAAGCCTTGATAGATCGCCACTGTCGCTGTACGTTTAGCCGCACTTACCCAAGTTACAGGAGCCTCACAGTCTGTAACCTTTGCTTGCAAAGCCGCGATCGCCTCAGCATGATTCTCGGCAATGACGACAGGACATTTAGGTTTGATGATTCCTGCTTTTTCCGAAGCGATCGCACCTAAGGTATTGCCCAATTGCTGACAATGATCGAGTCCAATGGAAGTAATCACAGAAACTAAAGGGCGATCGCAAACATTGGTAGCATCTAATCTCCCGCCTAAACCTGTTTCGATAATCCCTATATCCAGATTTTGCAGAGATTTCTGTTTCGCGAAATACCACCACATCGCCGCCGTAATTACTTCAAACTGAGTGGGCGGAAATTCAGGATTAATTGCTGCTTCTACCTGTTGCAGAGCCTCTAGCAAATCCTGATCACGAATCCATTCACCGTTAATCGTAATTCTTTCACGCCAATCAATCAGATGTGGAGAAGTATAACGCCCAACGCGATAACCCGCAGTCTGCAAAATTGACAGCAAAAAAGCACAAACAGAACCTTTTCCATTTGTGCCTGCGACATGAATCACGGGAATTTGTTGATGGGGATTTCCTAAAGCATCGAGCAGTTGGTAAATTCGGTCTAAACCGAGATGAATGCCAAACTTATCAAAAATGGCAAGATATTCTTCAGGTGATAGATTAATTAGCTTTGGAGACATGAACTTCTAAGGCGTAGATTTTGCCTTGGGCATCGACTTCAGCAATATGTCGTCCTTGCATCGCGAATAGTTCACCACTATCACGTTTACCAGCGATCGCCCAAATTGCTTCTAGTCCATTTTCCGTCTTTCTGGTCGTCCAAACACGTTGCATTCCTGAATAGGATTGAAAAAACTTACGATATAGTTGGGCGATTTCGTCTTTGCCAACTACTTTTCGCGCCCCCGATGGATGAACTTCAGCTTGCTCCGCAAACAACTCTACTAGTTCATTAAATGCTTGTTCGTCGTCACTAGCGCGATCAGAAAGTTTAAAATACTGGTCTAAAACTGTCATATTCCCTTACCTCAACTACTTTCAAGCTAAAAACTTCGTTTAACGAGACTAAGCAAGATTTATTGAAGTTTCTTTAGATATCCTATTTGCTTGTAAACATATATTAAGCTCACTATGGCAAGATTTACTTCACCCTATAGGGCGTTAAAAATCGGATGCATTTTAAGCACAAGCAACAGTCTGAACTTTAATATCTACGTGCAGGGTTTTACGCAAGACTTTGAGAATAGCTGTGAGATTATCCATAGTGGGATTGCCTTTTGCGGACAGCATTCTATGTAGGCTTTTGCTAGGTTTAGAGGTGGCGATCGCTAGTTCTTCAAAACCAATAGTTGCATTGACTAGATCTCTCAAGATGAGTCTTGCAGTTTCGGGTTCGCCATTAAGAAAAAGGGAAATAGCTTCGTCAAGTAAAGCGGCTGCAAATGCTGAGTCTCTTTTGACTCTTGCGTTAACTGTTTCTGTAAAGTCTGGAGTTAGGGGTGGGGTTGTCATGTTTATCCGAAAGTCTTTAGAGTACCAAAGCCAAGGGCAAGAAAACTGATAATTCCCAAAAGTGTTTTTTGTAATCTCGTCATGACTGGCTTAATTTCGTAAGTGACTAGCAACCGATCCTTAGCTAAGTCTGCTTCTGGCTTTTCCCATGTTTGCCCATCATACCAACCCGACTCTTCATAAAAAATCTTCGCACTATCCAGTCTTTGCTTGACATGACTCCATCCCGATAGTAACAACAGCACTGGTAAAATCAGCCCTACCGCACCGCCAATACTTGCCACACAGATAAATTGCCATAGGTGTCGACTTGGTGACTCGATGCTCATCGCCACTGGCGCAAAAACAACGGTAAATCCTAACCACATGAACAACAACACTCGCAAATATTGCGATCGCGCTAGCTTTGCCCAACGATAAAAGAACGCTTCCTTAAGTTCAATATATTCGTTGAGTGGTTGTTGGTCTTTGGGAACTGGACAGGTCATGGGTTATACGATAATGAGCAAATATTCTGTCAGTGTAACTTGTTTCAATCGGTGTAAAATGTCTAAATTTCTGAAAATATTGGGCTTGACATGCTAAAGACTTTCGGTATCATTCGCCAAACCGTAATAGTGACTATTTGTTCATTTACGCTCACAGCAGGTGAACTAGTTCAAGCTCAATCTGACTCTAACCCCATCTTAAAAATTGGCATTGTGCAGCGTTTTGGGGAAAGACCGCAGGATCGACTGACCCTCAAAGCAAGAGCAGGTGGACAACTGACACTTTCTTTTCCTTCGGCTGATGGTACAAGTACCCAAACTATTACTAGCGATCGTGTAGTGATCGAAATAGCATCACAGCCATTATCTCAACCAATTCTTGAAGAGAAGATCGTTCTTAGTAATCATCGCAGTTTTGAGAATGCGGCTGCGAGTGCCTTCCATTGGGGAGAGAAAGGAATTCAAACAGAAATGGCGCAACCAAGACGTTGGCAAGTTTGGGCGAAACGCGATGTCTATGACTCAATGTTATTGCGCTATTTGATGTTTTATACCCTGCGATCGCAAGGTAATTTAACTGTACAACTTGATCGCCGTGTATTGCCTCAAAAAGCGATCGCCTCCTTTACCATCGGAGATTTTCGATATAATCGCGATCGCCTTGATGTTAGTAGTAGTACAGGAATTGTGGAAGTTAGCTACCAACGCGAGAATAAAGCCGAAATCAACAATCGTCCCTATGCAGGTACGCTCAGATTACAACCCAATGCCCATCAAAATTTTACGCTCGTTAATAACGTTCCCTTAGAAACCTATGTGCGTGGTGTGGTTCCCCATGAAATTGGATATAACGCTCCCTATGCCGCAGTCCAAGCGCAAGCAGTTTTAGCCCGTACCTATGTTTTGGCAAGTTTGCACCGTTTCAAAGTCGATAACTATGAACTCTGTGCCGATACGCAATGCCAAGTCTATCGAGGTTTAGAAGATACAACGGAAGTAGCTGATCGGGCGATATCTGATACTAGAGGCTTAGTGCTGACCTATAACAATCGGGCGATCGATGCTTTGTATTCCTCAACCACAGGGGGCATTACCGCCAACTACAACGATATTTGGGATGGCACACCCCGCCCCTATTTACAATCGGTACTAGATCTAGCTAAGCGTCCAGAAAATATGCGATCGGCAAATATTAGTGACGATAAGAATTTGAAAGCATTTTTAGATCGACAAGAAGGATTTAATGAGGTGGGGTGGAAAAATCTGCGTTGGCGGAGAGTTGGCACGTTAGAAGAATTGCAAACATCTTTGAAGAAGTTTTTACGCTTCTCTGGAGATAATACGACGAACTTTAATGCGATTAAGCAATTACAAGTCACCAAAAGAGCGGCTTCAGGACGAGTGTTAGAGATGGAAGTAACCACTGATACTGGCAAAATCATCGTCAAAAAAGATGAAATCATTGATGCTTTTGATCCACCTGACAGCACGTTTTTTAAACTAGAGCCAATTTATCAAGATAAAGTATTGACTGGATATACTTTTATTGGTGGTGGTTTGGGGCATGGGGTCGGTATGAGCCAAACAGGTTCTTACAATTTGGCGCGTATGGGCTGGACTTACGATCGCATTCTCGATTTCTATTACACAAATGTCCAACTAGAAAAGCTACGTCCTGAACATTACCAATAAAAAAGAGATAGCACGCAAAGCGTGCTATCTCTTTTTTATTGGCGAGTCTTAAATTAATTTAAGACTTTTCAAAATTTAGAAAGGAAATGTCAGGGTGTCTGGGAACAAGCGGTTAGCTTCAATCAATACACCAGCCGTAATGGTCATCCATACAGCAGCTAAAACAGGAGCAGATGATAAGAAACCTTTCAATGGAGTTCTCCTTTTAAATAGTTTTGATAAATTCTCTAAGTGGAAATATGCTGGGGGTAATTTTTAAAAGCTTTGTTTTGCAAAGCTTTTAAAAATTACTTGCATATCTAACGAGGTGAGACAGTAACTTCGTTTTCAGGAGCTACTAGTTCGCCAGTACCAAACTCTTTGAGAGCAGCAAGGGGCCATGCAAAGCCAGTTAGCATGTACTTAACAGCTAGAGGAAGATCGATGAGGATTTCCTTTTGTTGTGCAGTTGCTGGATCTTTACGAATAGCAATGAGGTAAGCACGACCTACCCAGCCGATCCAACCAGCGATGTATAGAAACATCAAGGCAGGAATGGTGAATTCGCCAGCGCGATCCCAACGACCATCACTGATCAAGTGAGGTAGACCATCATCTCCACAAAGTAAGCCAGCTTGAGCATACTTAGCAAAGCGGGCTTCAGTTTGAGCGATTTTACCTTTGAGGTATTCCGCAGGACCACTGCCAGATTTGAAGTTAGCTAGACGAGCGGTGTAACCATCAACTTCTGAAGCCAAGCGATCTTGGAATGCAGAGGAAGTAGCACAAGGAGTCAAAGCATTGAATGAGAATTCTGCGTATGCAGCAGGGGTTGCAGCAAGGCTTACGCCAAACCACAAGCTAATAACTAGAATGAGAGCAAAAAGTCTTTTCATAGACTGACCTTAATTTACCTTGGTTAAGATAGGCAAAAATAACGAGATTTTAGTTTGAGAACTTAGCCTCAGATCCTATATCAGCGATCGCGCCTTGGTAAAGCAATCTTCACATCCTGTAAAGTAAGTTATCAATTAAGATGATCTAACTGCCGCTTTGCGGCAGTTAGATCATCTTAATCTTGTTTAGAAATGCCAACTATTCTTGCGATCGAATCTAGCTGTGATGAAACTGCGGCGGCGGTGGTATGCGATCGCCAAATTCTTAGTAGCGTAGTTTCATCGCAAATTCAGACCCATGCACTCTATGGTGGCGTTGTGCCTGAGATTGCAGCCCGTCAGCATGTGGAGACAATTAATCCTGCGATCGCCCAAGCCTATCGTGAGTCTGGCAAGACATGGGCAGATATTGACGGAATTGCGGTGACGACAGCCCCTGGATTAATTGGTTCGCTGATGATCGGCGTAACAGCCGCGAAAACCTTGGCAATGCTACACAAAAAGCCTTTGATTGCGGTGCACCACCTTGAGGGACATATTTGTTCGGCTTTGTTAGCTGATCCAACTTTGGAGCCGCCTTTCTTATGTTTGCTAGTCTCTGGTGGACATAGCAGCATTATTTTAGTAAAAGACTACACCGATTATCAGGTGATGGGTAAAACTCGCGATGATGCGGCGGGTGAAGCTTTCGATAAGGTAGCAAGATTATTAGGTTTGGGTTACCCAGGGGGCCCAGTAATCGACAAGATTGCGATCGCTGGTAATCCCAAAGCCTACAAATTGCCACAGGGAAGAATCCCTGATTTTCCCTATGATTCCAGCTTTAGCGGTTTAAAGACTGCGGTATTGCGCTTAACCCAAAAGCTAAGTCCCAATGGCGAAGAGTTACCGATCGCTGATATCGCCGCCAGCTTCCAAGAAACTGTTGCCGCAGCCCTTGCCACACGCACAATTAAATGTGCGATCGAGCATAATTTATCGACAATTGTGGCGGTTGGTGGTGTGGCGGCAAATAGTGCTTTGCGATCGCGGCTAGTAACAAGTGCGGCAGAGCATGACATTCGCGCCATTTTCCCGCCCTTAAGTCTATGTACTGATAATGCAGCAATGATTGGTTGTGCAGGAGCAATTCATCTCGCACGGGGCGAAACTTCATCGATGAATATTGCCACGCGATCGCGCCTAAATCTCGAAGATTGCCAAAGCTTATACGTATAAAAAAGCGCCCCTGCGGGGCGCTTTTTTACATAACCGAGGGTAAGACTAAATTTTTCATGGCAACATGAATTTCTTCAGTCAGTTTTTTTGTACATTCTTTAGCAGAGTTACGACTGGATTGATATTCGGATAGTCGCTCAGAAACTGAGAGGGGTTCAGCCACCGAGATGGTTAATTTGCGATCGCCAAAATGAGGAGTTTCTTTAAAAGCCGAATCAGAATTACGTTCGGTGACGCGCTGCAACACGCTCCACATTAATTTCAAAACTTCGATATAACGACTAGGACTAGGATGTTGGCGTACATAGTCGCTGGTAACACCAATAATGCTTTCAGCAATTCGCATATGCCAGTTGCTATAGCTGGCTTCGAGAGCTAACTGATCGGCAAAGCCACGCTCTACTTCCGATAACTGCTCAAGATCCTTAATGTCATTGCGGAAAATGCGATCCCATCCTGCTTGTTCGAGACGGCGACAGCGATCAATGGGTGTACCCTTTGCCTTAATGCCAAAATTCATTTCAGCAACACTCAAAATGCGATCGGCTAACTCCTGCAAACTGAGTGCTAAATCATCGGAATTGTCGTTGGCGCTGTTGATTGTGACATAGTTACCATAGAAATTTTTGTAATAATCACTGACCCATTGCACTAAGTATGTACCTAAATCGTAAAGTCTTTGGTATCTGGTATCAGTAGTAATTGCAGGCTTATTAATTCCACATTCTTTTTCAATCGTGGTAATTGTCTGATCAATTTTGTCCCAAGCTTTGGTCGAATATTCGTATTGAATCCCCACAGGAATGATTAACATTTCCTCGGTACGCCCTTCTTTTTGTAAATCTTCAGCAGCCCAAAATCCGATCTGAGCGATTCCAGGTTCTAACTCCGCAACGGTTTCACTTTTACCGTTTGTGCCGCCTTCTGGAGCCATCGAGAGTGGTACATCTCCATGGGTAATTTGCTTACGCATCAGGTTTAAAGCTGGGCGATCGAGCTTGCCGCGAAAGATCGAAATCCCACCCAATGCTGGAAATAGCCAGTTTATATAGTCCCCAGCCCATAGAGAAATGCCGCGATCGTACACAAAACCACTATGGGGCAATGTCGTTAGTTTGATCCCCATTTCTCGTGCCTGCTCTGGTACTGCGTAGGCTAACAGATATAACATCGCAAAGGGATCATCTGTGGTGGGATGCCGAAATGCAAGCATATATCGGGATTTACCATCCTGAAACTTTTTGGTGGCTTCAACAAGGCGATCAATATAGCGGGTTTCAATCTGCTTAATGCCACATTGCCACCGCAACCAAAAAGGCGTTAACAGCCGTATGATTTTCAATATGAATTGATTGGCTTTGGGCGGATGAACTTTGAGAGGTGGTTGGACGCGAGTCAGATCTACTGCCATGATTTCCTTTGTATGTATAGCAATACGAATTAAAACACGCAAAGCGTGTCTTCGCGATTTTAGCTGTTTTACAATAGCAATTCTCATTATAAAAATCGGTTTTTTGAAAGCCCACCATTGACAGGCTTTCAAAAAAACGATTTTGGTATTTCCAGTACTTTCG
The DNA here is from genome assembly GCF_014696925.1 of Phormidium tenue FACHB-1050. Taxonomy (GTDB): domain Bacteria; phylum Cyanobacteriota; class Cyanobacteriia; order Pseudanabaenales; family Pseudanabaenaceae; genus Pseudanabaena. The sequence goes on from NZ_JACJQY010000031.1 coordinate 19,958, forward strand.
GCATTGGAAATACCAAAATCGGTTTTTTAATGAGAATTGCTAGTTTTACAAACCAAATAAATTTAGTTACAGCAATTACAGCTAACCGCCGCCACTTTCCTTGGTTTGCTATCTCCGCTAAAGAGCTATTGTGCTTTGCAAGATAATAGATGAAGATTTTTAATCGAATATTTTTAAATACTTTTTTTTAGCACTTTTCGCAACAAACTTTAAACAGGGAACTCTATGCTGACGAATATACCTGCGGTATTAAATGATTTTGGAGCATATTTGAAAGCTAGTGGTCGAAAGTTTCAATGGATTGTCCCTAAGAAAGGTACTAAATTTCGGACGATCGCTTGGTCAAGTGGCACGATGTTACTTTTGCGAGTCATGCTCCCTAACCGTAGATATGCAGTGGCAAGAATATATTGTGCAAATCAAGAGGTTTTACAAAAAACTCATCAACATTTACTCAATGGCGATCGCCTATCCGTAAAACTAGGCTTTCAACTAACGCGAGCGATCTGGTGTACGATCCCGCAAGTATAAAAAGGCAGGCGCAAAGCGCCTGCCTTTTTTATCGACACAAATCGCTATACACTAAACATTAAGCAATAAACACAAGCGATATAGCGTTTACCAGTCCAGTGAAGTAAGGGTTTGTTTCCCCGCGAAGTCGGGGAAACAAACCCCTGTAACTCGCTTGCTTGAAAAACGCGATAAATTGCTGCATCCAAGGTCAACACTGGTATATGAGAAAGCTACTAAAGGGTTTACACAAGTTTCAATCGTCCTATTTCCCTGCCAATCAAGAGATTTTTGAACAACTCGCCGAAGGACAAAAACCGCGAGTACTGTTTATCACTTGCTCCGATTCGCGGATTGTGCCGCATCTCATTACCCAGTCAGGTGTTGGCGAACTATTTGTAATTCGTAATGCAGGAAACTTAGTACCGCCCTTTGGTGCGGCTAATGGTGGAGAAGGTGCAGCGATCGAATATGCGATCCATGTGCTTGGTATCGAGCAAGTAATTATTTGCGGACATTCTAACTGCGGTGCGATGAAAGGTTTGCTCAAGCTAGAAAAGCTGAGAACCGAAATGCCTCTGGTCTATGAATGGCTTCAACATGCTGAGTCAACCCGCCGTTTAATCCAAGAAAATTATTCTGATATTAAAGGTGAAGAACTTTTAGCAATTACGATGGCGGAGAATGTCGTCACCCAAATTGAAAACCTGAAAACCTATCCCGTAATTCGCTCTAAATTGCATCAAAACAAGATGTCTATTTATGGCTGGATTTATGACATTGAGTCGGGTGAGGTGCTTGCCTACAATCCTGAAACTGATGAGTTTGAGGTTCCCCAAACTTTATTAGCCAACTCGACCAGTGCGCCCAACGAAAATTTTGTGCATACTGATGCCCCACCGATTCCATCGGCGTATCAGAATGGTTCACAGCAAGTAGAAACTAAAAATGTTGGAGATTTACCTTCATGGATGTCTCCAGAGCAAGCAAATCGCATTTATCGCGGTTCAGCCGCCAACAGATAGATCAAAGCAGCAATTCTCATTATAAAAATCGATTTTTTGAAAGCCCGCCGTCGGCGGGCTTTCAAAAAACCGATTTAGGTGTTTCCAGCGCCTTCGACGCTGGAAACACCTAAATTGGTTTCATAAAGAGAATTGCATAGATTAAAGGCGTTGCCCAGCAACGCCTTTAATCTATGCCTTGTAAAATTGCATCTAATAAATTTGGAAATCTTGCATTTAAATCCTCTCGACGTAAAGAATTATAATGCTGCGTCCCTTCTAGGCGCGTATACATAATCCCCACATCACGTAGCACTTTAAAGTGATGAGATTGAGTGGATTTGCTCATTTCTAAGCAAAACTCTCCACAGGTAATTTCTTCTTTAGTAGCCAACATTTTCACAATTTGCAAGCGCGTTGGATCGCTGAGTCCATAGAAAACTCCTGTCAGAGAGATGTTTTCGCGATCGGGGTGATGATATTGGCGCATTACAAAAAGCTGAACAAATTTTAAGTTAGTAGAAATTTCCACTAACTTAATTATCCCATGCTCTTGTCCAAATTTCTATAGTTCGCATATAATCGAACTATAGAAATTCACGTATCACCAGTTAATCAAATGAGCGCTCCCCTCCTCTCCTCAGTTAAGCTCGGTCGTTATACCTTGCCCAATCGAATTGTGATGGCTCCCTTAACACGCAATCGGGCGGCTGCTGGGAATGTACCTACAGCCTTAAATGCTCTGCACTACGAACAAAGAGCTTCCGCAGGATTGTTGATTACCGAAGCAACACAGGTCTGTCCTGAAGGTTTGGGTTATCCCAATACCCCAGGGATTCATTCTCCTGAACAGGTTGCTGGGTGGAAACAAGTGACGGATGCAGTTCATGCAAAGGGTGGCAAAATATTTTTGCAGCTTTGGCATGTGGGTAGAATTTCCCATCCAGACTTACAACCCAATGGCGTATTGCCCGTCGCACCATCAGCGATCGCCCCTGAAGGTGAATCAGCGACTTACACAGGCATGAAGCCATACGTTACACCTCGCGCTTTGGAATTAGCTGAAATTCCTCAAATTATTGAACAATATCGTCTCGGCGCAAAAAATGCTCTCGATGCTGGTTTTGATGGCGTAGAAATTCACAGTGCAAACGGATATCTATTAGATCAATTTTTGCAAGACAATACTAATCATCGCACCGATATTTATGGTGGTTCAGTGGAGAATCGTGCTCGTCTATTGTTGGAAGTAACTGCCGCAGTTGTAGATGTATGGGGTAGCGATCGCGTGGGAGTGAGACTTTCTCCTAGTGGCACATTTAACAGTATGTATGACTCCAATCGTGCTGTTACTTTTGGCTATGCAGTGAAGGAATTGAATCGCTTTAACCTTGCCTATTTACATTTAGTCGCGCCCAGAGTTGAAGGTTTTGGCTCTGCTGAAGATCAACCTGATCTTGGTGCTGATTTCTTCCGTCCAATTTTTAATAATCCAATTATTACTGCGGGTGGTTACAGCTTTGAGACTGGTAACGAAGCGATCGCTTCTGGATCGGCGGATCTGGTTGCCTTTGGTCGTCTCTACATTGCTAACCCTGATCTCGTAGAACGCTTTGCGGCAAATGCTCCATTAAATAAACCTGATCGCAATACCTTCTATGGTGGCGATGAGAAAGGTTATACCGACTATCCTAGTTTATAAGCAAAAGAGAGTTCGCAAAGCGAACTCTCTTTCTCTTATTAGCTGATGTTACGTAGAACAAAGATCGTCATAATGCTGCTATGTCATCTTAAAACTGATGTTACGTGGAACTCAGATGATGAATCCCTTGTTGCTAGCACGACAGGGCAACCACGGGGGCATTGCCCCTACTCCAATAATTTAGATTTTCGTAGGGGCTGTGCCCCCGTGCCAGCCCTAGACTTAGATGATCGTAGGAATTCTATCCACGTAACATCAGTTAAAAGAGGATTTGGAGACCAAATCCCTACATATTTGTAAAGATTTGGGCTTGGAGACCAAGCCCAAATCTTGGTTTCTAATCAACCCGTTGAAACGGGTTTGAGCTTTTAGCCCGCACTTGAGTGCAGGGCTACCTATTTATAAAAGACTATGAGATTGCGATCGCTTAATAGCAGCAATTAATTTTTCAACTTGGATAGGCTTACTCAAAAAATCGTCCATTCCTGCTGCCAAGCACTCCTCGCGATCACTAGGCATAGCATTTGCGGTCATTGCGATAATCCGAGGACGCATCGCAAAGTTCCATTCTTCTAAAATTTTGGCTGTAGCTTCTAAGCCATCCATGACAGGCATTTGAATATCCATAAATATCAGATCATAAGTACGCGATCGTAGCATTTCAATTACTTCAAGCCCATTATTAGCAATATCAACGATGTAACCCAATTTTTGAAACAGCCTTGCAGCAACTTTCTGATTCACAAGATTATCCTCGGCAATCAAAATTTGTAAAGGATATTGCTGCGCTAATTTGGAGTCAAACCCATGATAAGAATTTATTGTTTGAGCAGAATTGCTTGACTTTAGATTTGAGCTACTATCATCATTCTCAACTTCACCATGATGGGGAGGATCAATGGCTACAAATGGTAACCGTAAACTAAAACAACTACCTACCCCTAATTCACTAGTTACACTAATTTCACCACCCAGAAACTGAGCAATTTTTTGACTGATGGCTAATCCTAATCCTGTACCTTGAGACTTAAACTTATGCTCGCCCACCTGCTCAAAGGGTAAAAAGATTTTGTTGAGTTTCTCTGAGTCAATCCCTACACCTGTATCGGCGATCGCAAATAGCATATGTACAACTTCAGATGTAGACGAAGTGGAATGTGAAGAACAGATAATAGAATTGTGGGCAGAAGCGGTGAGATCAGCAATCAACTCTTGATTAGTCATTTTACTGACTTCAAAAGTCACTCTGCCTTGATCTGTAAATTTCAAAGCATTACCTAATAAATTAAAGAGAATCTGCCTCAATCTCTTAGCATCGGTATGTATTGTCTGCGGTAGATCGGGCGCAAACTGACAAATCAAGTCTATACCTTTTTTATTTGCTAAAACTCGAAAGCTTTCACTTACTCCCTGCAATAGTTCTAACAATTGACAATCCATTGGTTGGATTTCCATTTTACCTGCTTCAATTTTGGAAATGTCAAGAATATCTTCAATCAGTGCTATCAAATGGAATCCTGCATTGTAAATGATTTGTAAATCTTCCTTTTGTTGCGGTACGGTACTTTCATCTTCCTGAAGCAATTGAGTGACACCAATAATTGCATTGAGTGGCGTGCGTAACTCATGGCTCATACTAGTCAAAAAATGGCTTTTTGAACGGTTAGCTGATTCGGCTAATTGTTTGGCTTGGGTAAGTTCCTGATTTCTCTCAGTGAGAAGTTGTGATTTCTGAAGTAATTCTATTTGGGCTTTTTTTAAATGATTGCTATTGCGACGCTGTTCATTTATCGTTCCTGACAAAATTAATGTAAATGAAACAGTAGCGACAATAAAACTTTGTAATAACAGTAAGGATTCATTAATATTGGCTCTTGCGAAAGCTCCTGAGCCTTTGAGTGTACCAAAAATAGCAATTATGGCTATCATTAGGATCAAATTAGTAGCGGCAAAATGACCAAAACGGAAAGTGACCCATACTAAGCAGGGAATGATTAGATACTCAATGGGATAAATGCCAACAAAAGCAACTTGCGAAATTATTAGTACAATGACCAACATTGCCAATGCTTCTAGTAAATGTAGAGGATTGGTTTTGCGATAGAAGTAGAGGAGTTTGTAGCGAGTAATCTCACTCCAACTTAAGAGAGCTGGCGTTAATACAAAAATACCTGTCACATTGGATACCCACCAAGTAAGCCAAACACTTGAATACTCTGACCAAGGGATCGTACTGCCCAAACAGAGCGCTGTTACTCCTGCTGTTGCGTTTATCATTGTTCCCATTAGCCCAGCCAACCAGAAAAACTTAGCAACATTCCGAAAGTTCCTTAATGGGCTTTCTTGACCGATCGCTCGACGCAGCAGATAACTGCCCAATCCAATTCCTGTAGTTGTCCCGATCGCAATCATTGTCACTTGGGCTATGGATTGCAGCATATGGAAAGTGGTATCGTTTTTCAGAAAAGCCCAAATATTTGCTAAGAAAGAACCAATAAAGACCCCAAGGAGTAAGCGATCGCCAAACAGCAAAATCGCTGCTGAGGCAAATCCATCGGGAAACCAAACAGGTGTGACATCTTGAGGAGTAGAAGCGAGGCGACGGCAAATTTCGGCAAGCCCATAGTAACCTGCTGCAACTATGACGATACCAAGGCAATTGATACAGGTTTTCCATATAGATTTGTGTTGACAAAAAATCACAGGAATTCTCAACATAATGCCGTACCTAATAGCTCAAACCCTTTAACTGATTTTATGTGGTAGTTGCTAAACACTGGCTCCCTAGCCTTACTTCTTGTGAAGGAGGGAGGAGTAACCAAACTTCTGCCTCCCCTTCTCTCTACAAGGAGAAGGGTTTGGGGGATAAAGTACATTTTTTTCACGTAAAATCAGCTATTAAAAGATTGTATTCGGTTAATTGAGTTTATTTTTATAAAAAACAAAGGATTTTCTAGCGTCTTGTACAGCGACGATAGAGATAGCTATACCACTTATCTTCTGGGTTTTATGCCCTAAGCAAAACTTACATTGCTATAGCTGCCGTTGATTGTGTTAGTTAGGACAAAAGCAAAACCCAAGAAGAGAATGGCGGCGCGAAGCGCCGCCATTCTCTTCTTGGGTTTTATGTCCTTATACACTTGGCGACAGCTATATATGGAAATCCTATATTTGTGAGATTAAATGGTGTAAGAGAGTGCGCCCTGAAGGGACGCACTCTCTTACACCATTTTAGGATTGCTATAGCTTGTTTAATGTTAGAGATCACTGTTCATTAATGATCTAGATCGGTGATTGTTGTAATTGCAATCGTGATTTTGAGTGTTGGAGATCGTTAATTTTGTATTGTTTGCATCACCAACGGATTTAGCGATCGCCACGATAATAATGATGTCCAGAATTGAGATGCGAACTCAGGGGGGCTTTTATGACACCTATACAAATAACCAGAACCCAAGAATTACTGAGCGATCGTCAGTTCCAGCTTTTCTTTCAACTTAGTAAAATTCGTGGATGGATGGGAGAACTCTATTTGGAATTAGTGTTATCCGATGAAGAGGTGGAATATATCTATCGCTCAGAAACCGATATCTGCAATTACCAAGATGATCAAAAAGAGCTGAAATCCCCCTATCTAATGCGCTGAAATTATCCATCAAACGAGCTAAAGGAGATTTGTGAAAAGGCTAATATAGCAATGTAAGTTTTGCTTAGGACATAAAACCCAAAAGATGAGTAGCGGCGCTTCGCGCCGCCACTCATCTTCTAGCTATATCTTGCATTGCTGCTATAACACTTTCACTTTCACACAAGAGTCCATACATTTTTATGAATTAAAAACCAAGCCCAATAAGGGTTGTAAAAACACAAAATGGCTAAGCCATTTTGTGTTTTGCCATAGGTTACGGTAATTTGAGGGGAATATACATGATATATTTAGGTAAAAGCATTAAATTTTCTTAAATCAAGGATCTGCTTGCATGACACTCCTCTCTCTTTTTCCTCAATGTCAAGACTTACAAGCACAGGTTGAAGCGATCTTACAACTTTTACAACAGGAGCCGAATTTGCGATCGCAGCAGGATGGCAGTATTGTTCAGGCTTCACTGAGAAAAGCGATCGCCCCAACCTTTGAGATTGTATTTGCGGGGGCTTTTAGCGCGGGTAAATCAATGTTGATTAATGCACTGTTAGAGAGGGAATTACTCTACAGTGCTGAAGGACATGCTACGGGGACGGAATGCAAAATTGCCTTTGCCAAAACTGGGGAAGAACGGGTTGTATTAACTTTCTTGAGTGAAGTGGAAGTCCGAGAACAGGTACAAGCACTGTCTCAGCTAATTGGACAGGTTGCACCGATGAATATTAATCAACCTGAAGCCCTCAAACAGTTGCAAACTTTAGCTCTCACTGTGATCGAAAAAGAAGGCGGTAAGAGCAAATCTAAACGTGCCAAGGATGCTGATGCCTTGAATCTATTGCTTGAAGGATTTACAAATAATCGCGATCGCATTAGTTCGACGGCAAATGCGACCTACTCAATGGAACAGTTTGGTTTTGACAATCTCAAAAAAGCTGCTGACTATGCAAGGCGTGGAGCTAATAGCGCTGTTCTTAAACGTGTGGAATATTATTGCAATCATCCCCTATTACAAGATGGCAATGTGATCATCGACACCCCTGGGATCGATGCACCTATCAAGAAAGATGCAGCTTTAACTTTTGAGAAGATTGAGCATCCCGATACTTCGGCAGTAGTCTTTGTTCTCAAGACCGCAGCTACTGGGGAAATGACTTCCGAAGAAACAGAACTCAGTGAAAAAATGCAGGGTAATGCAGGAATACGCGATCGCGTTTTCTATGTATTCAATCGCATTGATGAGACTTGGACGAACGATCAATTGCGAGATCGCCTCAATCACACAATTTCGAGCCAATTTCGCAATAGTTCAAAAATCTATAAAACTAGTGGATTGCTGGGTTTCTATGGCAGTCAACTCAAAAACACAAGTATTAGCGATCGCTTTGGCTTGGACTCAGTATTTGCCGAAAGCGTTAAGTCAGTAGGCGGCGAAGAAGGCACACCACAATTTGTCAATGAATTTAACAGCTATTGTTTAGTTTCTGGCAAACTGGACATTACTAAGTTTCCTATTCCCTATAGTGTTTTGGAAACCAATGTTAAGAATGAGAAGTATGTACGCTTGCTCAGCCATTCAGGAATAGGACTCATCAACCAACTGATTAAGGATAGCGGCATTGAGGAGTTTCGCACCGCGATTACCCGCTATCTGACCACTGAGAAGCGCCCCTTGCTATTTGCTGATCTTGCTGATGATTTACAACCCATTTGTATTGCCCTGCGTCAGTCCTATCTCGAAGCATGGCTAAAGCTGGAAAGTCAACCTCGCGATATTGAAGCGATCAAGTCCCAAGAATTGCAGAAACTCAGTCAAGACTTGAAACAAATTGGCGATCGCCTACGTGAGCATATTGCTCAAGAAGTAAATGTTTCAGTTGCTAGCGATCGCAATGAACTTTTAGAGGCAGATTATCTGAAGCTAAAAACTAAGATGGTCAGGCGTTTGGATGAACTGATTGTCAGTTTCTCGGTTGCTATGGTGCATCAACGCGCCCAAGCTAGCCATCGTCGTAATTCCGTAGTTCCTGTGATGGGGATTTTGACTGAGGGCTTCTATTTCTTGGCAAATGAGCTAGAGGATGTGTTGGTGGAATGCTCTAGAGAACTCATTGCTAATTTCTTCCAAAACATGATTGAACAGATTAAAAAAGCTGACTATTATCGCGAACTCTATCGCTTGCTCGGCAATGATGGCGAGACAGAGAGTTATCTCCAAAGTGTGATGGTCAAAGCATCTGAGGCTTTAGTCAATGAAGCTAAAACTGAATGCGATCGCTATGTGCGTGAACGTCCAACTTTCTATGCAGATGGGACTGTAGGCTTTTGGCAATTGCAACAAACCTTACAGCAAGCCTGTCGCGGTTATGACTATCAGAGTATGATCGAGTCTGAACCCGCTATCCGTCAACTGCTCAAGCTCGATTTTGAGTACAAAGTCAAAGACACGGTAATTCGCACTTTCCGTCAGACAATTAATCAAACTCTAAATACTCATTTACTCGGTGGTGCAGACAAACAAGCAGATAAAATTTTGCAGCAATACGATCGCGCCCGTGAGTATCTCGCTCAAACTCTTGAGAAAGAAGCTCAATCCAAGGTTGATAATAATCGTCGCTTGCAAAGCGAGGTAAAACAAAATATTGATGTGTATAATGCTGCTGTTTCAAACATTAATCAATGTTTAGAAGCAATGCAATTGACCCGTAAGAAGTTGCCAATAATCAGTGAGTCTGACCTACTGATTCCAACAGCGATCGCTGAGACAATTGAGGCAGATTCTTCTATCGTTGACGAAGTGGAAGATACAGAAGAAGAATAAACGAGTATCTAAAATAGCTTCCACTCTAAAGCCCGATCTAAATCCCGATTCTCTGTTGAGGTCGGGATTTTTATTGACATACGGCTAAACGCCGTATAGTATGAGGCTATTAAAAAATAAATATTTTCATTAAGTCAAGATAAATCAATATGACTAATGTAACTCAACCCAAAACGATTGCGAGACTTGAAGCTCGTATCAGTCCAGAAACTAAATCTTTACTACAAAAAGCTGCCGATTTAGAAGGACGAACTCTAACAGATTTTGTTATTGCAAGTGTTCAGGCAGAAGCCTACCGAGTAATTGAGAAACATCAAAAGCTAAAACTCAATCTTGAGGATAGTCAAGCTTTCGTTGATGCTTTGCTTAATCCACCACCACCTAATGAGGCTCTTAAAAAAGCAGCTTTAAAGCATAAACAATTAATTTCAAGTTAATGATTATTAAAGTTGAATCATTTGATAGTCGTAAGCATTGCCGTGCAGACTTTTGTTGTGGACAAGAAAACCTAGATAATTACATTTATAAGCAAGCATCTCAGGATATTAAGCGAAAAGTATCAACTGTATTTGTGTTAATTGATGCTGCTGATCCTAAATTAAATATTTTGGGTTATTACACACTTTCTTCTTATACTATTGAGATTGAATATCTAGATCAATCTTTTGCTAAGAACTTGCCAAGATATCCACAATTGCCAGCGACTTTGTTAGGTCGTCTTGCTATCGATAATCAACAAAAGGGTAAAGGATTTGGGGAACTTATGTTACTTGATGCTCTAAAAAAAACACTCTCTGCTTCTAAACAAATTGCCTCCTTAGCTATTATTGCTGAAGCTTTAGATGATAGTGCGGTAAGTTTTTATCTAAAGTATGGGTTTCAAAAATTCATCCAAAACCCCATGAAACTATATCTTCCAATCAAATCTATTGAAGATATTTTAAAGTAAGTTAGACTTAAGATTTTAGCCAAGATTTTGAGTTCTTGTCTAAAGTCTCAAGTTCACTGTGAAATACAGAATATTTCTAAGTAACCCGTTTCATCGGGTTGGAGATTTGAGTATTATAGCTGTCGCCAAGTGTATGAGGACATAAAACCCAAGAAGAGAATGGCGACGCTTCGCGCCGCCATTCTCTTCTTGGGTTTTGCTTTTTTCCTAACACAATCGACGGCAGCTATATAATCAAGCACAGGACTACTGCTTATTACTGATTCAGGCTGTTTTGAATCGCGATCGCTTGTTTGCGATCGCTTACTCCCAACTTGTGTAAAATTGCATGAATATGTACCCGTACTGTCCCTGATGAAATATAGAGAATCTCAGCGATTTCTTGATTGGTCTTGTGGTCAGACATTAAAACGAGAATTTCTTTTTCCCTTCGCGTCAAAGTATCAATTTTTGATCCCGATGAATTATCTAAAGTAAGTTCAGAAGATTGATTTTGAAAAGTATTGTGGATTTCAGCAGTAGCCGTAGCATCCCACCAAGACGCTCCAGCAATCACCGATCGCATCGCCAGAATTAAAGTCTCGGCAGCAACTCCCTTAAGACAGTATCCCTGTGCGCCTGCGGTGACTAAACGAGAAATCAGCGATCGCTCATTACGTGAAGTAAGTACCAAAATCGGTAAGTTTGGATGATTGATCTTGATTTGACGACAGGTTTCCAATCCACCAAGCCCTGGTAAACCAATATCAAGCAGGACAAGATCAAAGGGCTGCTGTTTAGCAAGATCGATCGCCGTTTCTCCATCATTAGCTTCTGCTAAAACCGCAATTTTAGTTTCCTGTTGCAAACGCACCTGCAAACCGAGGCGAAAGAGTTCGTCGTCTTCAACTAACAGGATTTTGAGGTGATCTAAGGTCATTTTTTTGAGAATAAACTTCAGTGCAAAGCACCAAAGTTCAGGTGATATTGTCAAGATAGCAGGATAGGCGGCGCACCGCACCGCCCATCCTGCTGTTTAGGTAATGTCATGGGATGAATAGGGCAAAGCTGGCAGACGGAATCCAAAAATTGCACCTTGGGGATGATGATTTTCTGCCCAAATTGTACCGCCATGGGCTTCAATAATCTGGCGAGTTAGGTACAAACCTAAACCAGAACCAGTAGCTAAGCGATCGCTTTGTCCTTGATAAAACCGCTCAAACAAATAAGGCTGCTCATCAGATTTAAGCCCTGCACCAACATCAATTACTTGAACAATCTGATGCGAAGATTGGGTTTCTAGCACCAATTCTACTTTTGCACCTCGCGGAGAATGGTTAATTGCATTAGTCAGTAAATTTGTAAAAACTCGACGCAATTGGAAGGCATCACCATGCACCCATAGGAATTTACGAAAGTCCGATTCTCCATAATTTAGGTTCAAATAAACGCGACGACTGGTAGATAGACTCAGTAATGAGGTTGCCACATCTTCCGCGAGAATTGCCAGATTAATTGGTTCTAATTGTAATTGTAATCCTTCCGTTTCATTGCGATAGACATCAAGGAGAGTTTCCACTAGCCGCAAACTATTCTGATGACTACGGATCATCGTTGCGACTACAGTTTTTTGTTTGGCATGAATAGTGCCAAATTGTTCACGGTCAAAGGCTTGGAGAGTCTCGATCGCACCAAGTAACGGTGTGCGTAAATCATGGGCTAAGGTGGAAGCAAAGTCTTCACGCACATTCATGATTTTCTCTTGTGCTTGAAGTTTTGCCTGTTGCTGCACCAAAACTTGCTGTGTTTGCCGATAGCGATCGCACAAAATTGCTGTCACGACTAAAGCTAATATAGTTACCAAACGATTGACAACCATAGAAACTTGAATTGTTTCATGATTAGGAATCCAGATATTGATGAGCGTCAACACCACCGATACAAGTGTGAACAGAAAGGTACTAGTACGGCTCAATTGAGAATTAGCGATCAGAATCGGACTGATGTAGAGATAACCCATCACATATTCGGGCGGTGTAGAGAATTCTAAAACAATCACCAACCCCATCAATCCTATAATCATCCAAAATGTAGGCGATCGCCAAGGTGATGCTTGTTTAGCCATGCGTATCGAATTTCTCACTACCATTCGCTTTTCTCAAAAATTAATTAAATAGCGATCGCCTATTCATTCCCACAACCAGCGATCGCTATAATCCCAACATCTATTTTTGAGGTTCTGCTTCTAGCCAACCTTTGACAGTTTCTAGTGGAATACTGACAAAGGGATTATTTGTGAGAACTTTCACTGTCTCAATACCACCAGATTTGATTGCACTTAGCAAACGATCTTTAAGGGTTGGATCTTCTTTAACTTTGCGTCTAAGTTCCATCTTAGCAACTGTTTGTTTCTCTTCTGGTGAGCCTTCAGGGTAATCTTGAGCGAGTTGTGTCAAAAGTGCTTGGATTTCCATTGCGGCGCTTGTAAGGCTTTGTTGCTGGGCGTTAATGACTTGGTTGCCTGCAACATGACCAGCGACACCATAGACATTGCCGTGAAAGTTTTGGCTAACCATATTTGTGGATTCTTGCTGTTTGCGTTGCTTGTTTTGTTCAATGAAAGTAGCAAATTTTTGGGGATCGGCGATTACTTCATCATTGATTGGGGTTTTGACGGCTTCTTGCTGAACTTTGTCCATGTAGGTGTGAAAAGCTTGCTCATCATCACGGTGAGCTAACATATATTCCCGTAGTTCGGTACGAGTCATTAGTTTGTAATCAGGCTGGATCATCTCTATATCTCCACTATTTCGCCATTACTACCAATCAATACTTCTGTTTCTTCGCCTGCGAGAATGTAAATAGCATTATATCGTGAATCAAATCTGACGAGATAAATGGGTAAATACATACTTGATAGGCTTTGACAAACTAAAAAGCATTTTTTTAACTGCGCTTCTGAAAGCACGTTATGTCACTCCTTCTTATTATATCCATCCTCAATAATATCAGTCTGTGGTGGATAGATGTTTTGATCTCCTTCTACGATTGCGGCAATTCCGTTAGCATCTCCGAAAAAAATCTGTTGAATAATTTGTGGTTTACTTTCGATTATGCGTTGTAAAGTCAAGTTTTCCCTCCGAAACCCCTCGATTTCTGCATCTTTTACCTTGAGCAAAGTCTCTATCTCTTTCTTGTCGGCATCAGGTGGGACATTGACACGAACAACAAAATAACCATCCCACTTATCTTCTATCGAATAAATAGATAGTTCGTCACCAGTTTCAGATTTTAGTTTTAAAAAGGCTTGTAGAAATGCTTGCCAGTCAATGCCATTAGTAAAAATCAAATCAACTGTATTTTGAGCTTTTGTGATAAATTTTTCAAATTCTCCTTTTTTAAAATTCACTTTAGGATTATGTGGAATGCGCTCTTGCTCATTAGTTTGCAAATAGATAAAGTCACATTTTACTCTATCAAATTTAGTATCAGAATTTATTTTCCAGTCTTGAATACAAGCTCCTGTAAAATCAGCTTCGGTAAAGTCTGCTTCTAAGGCTTGGCACATTTGCAGATTAGCGCCCCTAAGATCTGCTCCAATAAATTTAGCTTTGTTGATTTTAGAACCATTGAAATTTGTACAAATCAGACTAGAAAAACTAAGATCGGCAAAATCGAGAGTTGTTCCTTCTAGATTGGCTCTAGTTAAATTTGTCAAGTAAAAATTGGCTCTATTACATTTAGTATCATTTAAGTAAGCACCACTGAGATTTGCAGAGGTAAAATTAGTCTTGAAAAGAATTGCTCCACTAAAAGTCGTATTATTACAATTAGCAAAACTAATATCTGCGTGACTACAATCAGAGTTAGATAAATTTACTTGTTTGAGGTTTACTTTTCTAAGATCCGCTTCAGTAAGGTCTGCTCCATAAAACCGTTCATTGCTTAGATCAATTTCAATATCTTGATTTTCTTCTCGCCACTTATCCCAGGTTTCACTAATTGTTTTAGATAGTATACGATCACTAAGTTTGAGAGGGTTTGGAATTTGTATGCTTTCTCGAAATTTTTCAAGATGTTCTGGATTTGACATGATGTAATTTAAAGACTTTTTAAACTATTAGTTTTACTATATCAATCCTTTCAAGCGATCGCCATATTCATAAACCTATCAACAATCAAGCGATTTTACTCGTGAAATGAAAAGGCGATCGCTAATTTAGACAGAGGGGCGTACAACCCGAATCAACTTTTTCTGCAACGATCCCTCTGCTATTACTGCTTCATTAACCCGTGCCGCAAACTGTTCCCAATTACGATTATTCGTACAAACCACAATCCCAAAATGCTCATCATTACGACGATGCAAACGAATAAAGTCAATTCTATTGATAGTCAAAATAGAGCGCTCTTGACCTACAGCAAACGCTAACACTTGCTCG
Organism: Phormidium tenue FACHB-1050; assembly: GCF_014696925.1. GTDB lineage: Bacteria > Cyanobacteriota > Cyanobacteriia > Pseudanabaenales > Pseudanabaenaceae > Pseudanabaena. The sequence goes on from NZ_JACJQY010000031.1 coordinate 35,005, forward strand.
TCAGGTATTCGTTGATTAGCCTTTCCCGCTTCTTGCACTGTCAAAACATCATGACCAAAATTTCGCAGCAATTCCACAACCTGAAAGGGAAACTGCTCATCCGCGTAAAAACGTGCCATCTTCTAAGCAGCCTCATTCTGCTCGATCAGCAAATCCATCTCATCCGTATGTGCCGCCGCATATACCCAAGCGTTTGCTAAATCTGTAGCAGTAATCGTTGGATAGCTTGTTAACAAATCAACATCGCTATATCCAAGACGGCGAGCCTCTACCAGTACCCAAACAGGAATTCTTGCATTCGCAATGCAAGCCTGACCACCACAAACTCTAGGCGTTTTCTCAATTCCCTGCCAATTGCTACCAAGACTTTGAGCAAGTAACTGGATTACCTGCACTTTGTCACTAGGTCTGAGTGCAAGAAGTTGCTGTTCTAACTCTTTGACGATCACAGATGTAAATCCTCATAACGCTTTAGCAAACTATATTTACCATTTTATATCCTATCTAGCAGCCAATGAGTAGTAACTCTCTAATTAAAGATAAATAGGCTAGAAGAGATCACGATCGCCATAACCTATCAACAATCAAGCGATCGCTAACTAAACACCATCTAAACGCTATCTAAACAGCACAATCTTGAATGTGTTTAAAACCTATGCTTAAGTAAGCACAAGGATTCTAAACAAAAAGATATACCTTGTCAGAGTAGAGAAATAGGTTGATGATTTGACTGTCACAGCAATTGCTTGATACTTCATCGACTCAAAAGGAAGAAGAAATCTCCATGCTACAAGGATGGATTCAGATAGGAATTACGCTGGTGCTGATTGTGGCGATCGCGCCGATTTTCGGTCGTTACATCTCAAGGGTGTTCTTAGGACAAAAGACTTTACTAGATAGAGCTTTAAACCCACTGGAGAATTTGATATTTACTCTCAGTGGCGTTAATCCTCAAACCCAAATGACAGGTTGGCAATATGCCCGTTCGATTTTGTATAGCAATTTAGTAATGGCAATCATGCTATTTCTGATGCTCATGTTTCAGGGATTGTTGCCACTTAACCCAACGGGGATGGGCGCTCCAAGCTGGGATATGGCTCTACATACGACGATTTCCTTTATTACCAATACCAATCAACAACATTATTCTGGAGAAACAGCCCTCAGCTACTTTACCCAGATGCTAGGTTTAGGATTTCTATTTTTTACCTCAGCCGCAACAGGTATCGCAGTGGCGATCGCCTTTATTCGAGGTTTAACAGGGCGATCGCTTGGTAATTTCTATAAAGATCTCACGCAGTCGATTACGAGAATCCTATTACCAATTAGCATTATTGGAGCAATAATTTTCATCGCAGCAGGTGTTCCCGAAACCCTATCTGCGCCTGTGATTGTCCCAACTTTAGAAGATGCAAATATCAGTCAGGCGATCGCGATCGGTCCTGTGGCGCATTTTGAGATCATTAAGCAGCTTGGCGAAAATGGCGGCGGTTTTTTTGGTTCTAATTCTGCCCATCCCTTTGAGAATCCCAATAGCTTCACGAATCTGATTCAGATTTTGACGATGATTTCCATTCCCACGGCTCTAATTTTTACCTATGGAGAAATTGCCAATAGCCGTAAGCAAGCATGGCTGATATTTGGGATGGTGTTCATTCTCTATGTTGCCTTTATTGTCGTGGTAGGCGTTGGAGAGTATCAGGGCAACCCTCTTGTAAATACATTGCTTGGCTCGTCAAATCCCAATCTAGAAGGGAAAGAAGTACGCTTTGGTTGGGCGCAATCGGCTCTATTTGCAGTGACGACGACAGGAACGATGACGGGAGCCGTCAACTCGATGCATGATTCTCTGATGCCCAGTGGTGGCTTTATTACGTTGTCTAATATGTTCCTGCAAATCATTTGGGGTGGACAGGGAACAGGCACTGCTTACCTATTCGCCTATTCAATTTTGGCAGTATTTGTCACTGGCTTAATGGTTGGTCGGACTCCTGAATTTCTGGGACGCAAGATCGAGAAGAATGAAGTGGTTTTGACGAGTTTTTTGATTTTGTTAATTCATCCGATTTTTATTCTCATTCCTAGTGCGATCGCCTTAGCATTTCCTGATCAGTTAGCAGGAATTAGCAACTCAGGATTTCATGGACTCTCGCAAGTAGTTTATGAGTATGCTTCGGCAGCAGCCAATAATGGTTCAGGATTTGAAGGATTAGCGGATAATACGCTCTGGTGGAATCTGAGTACTTCCGTTAGTTTGCTAGGTGGTCGTTATATTCCTTTAATTGCTCTGTTGCTCTTGGCTGATGGCATATCCCGTAAGCAGCCTGTGGCAATGACTACAGGAACATTGCGTACCGATACAGTTCTTTTTACTAGCGTTACGGCGGGCATGATTTTGATTATGGGTGCATTGACTTTCTTTCCTGTGTTGGCTCTAGGTTCTATTGCCGAAGCTTTTCTCATCGCTAGAGGTGGATAGCCCTCATCGCCTCCCAATCCATTCTCCCGTTCCTATCGAGTACACACAAGTTATCAGCTATATCCTAAGTTACCAAAGATCCCCCTCAATCCCCCTTATAAAGGGGGAAGCAGAAGAATCCCTCCTTTACAAGAGTGTAGGGGAGACCTATATTCTCAAACTTAAAATAGATGGATTTGTGTATACAAGGCAGATTACAAAAAGGGAGAAGAAAAGTAAGAGATCTTTTTCTAAACATTTTCTTTCCTAAACCCTATGAATAATTCTTCAACCAAACCCATGCCTAGCGGCACTCGCGACTCGCGCAAACACACACCCAAAGCATCAATGGGAGGACTTTATCAACGAGCTGTGCGTGATGCTTTTCGGAAACTGAATCCTAAAATCGCGGTACGAAATCCCGTCATGTTTATGGTTTGGGTCGGTACGATTGTGACTTTGCTAGTTACGATCGATCCCAATCTCTTTGGGACAGTTAAAGGCGATCCCAATCAGGAGCGGATTCTCAATGGGTTAATTACAATAATTTTATTTTTTACAGTAGTATTTGCTAACTTTGCTGAGGCGATCGCCGAGGGACGCGGTAAAGCTCAAGCCGACTCATTACGCACCACGCGATCGGATACGATCGCCCGTAAGGTGCTTCCAGATGGCACGATTCAGCCAACTAGCTCCACAGAGTTACGGCGTGGTGATTTAGTAAAAGTGGCGATCGGGGAAATGATTCCTGCGGATGGCGAAGTGATTGCTGGTTTAGCCTCAGTCGATGAGTCAGCGATCACAGGTGAATCGGCTCCCGTTCTCAAGCAAGCTGGTACAGATATTTCCAGTTCGGTCACAGGCGGTACGCGCGTAGTTTCCGATGAATTAACCATCAAGATTTCGGCTGATCCCGGGCAAGGATTTATCGATCGCATGATTGCCCTTGTGGAAGGAGCCGAACGCACCAAAACACCAAATGAAATTGCTTTGACAGTGCTGTTGACGGTGCTAACACAGGTATTTCTGATCGTTGTCGCCACGATTACGCCGATCGCCAACTATGTGAATACCCCCACGACGATCGCAATTCTAATTTCGCTCTTAGTTGCCCTGATTCCCACTACGATTGGTGGCTTGCTGAGTGCGATCGGCATTGCAGGTATGGATCGCGTCGCCCAGTTTAATGTAATCGCCACATCAGGACGCGCCGTCGAAGCTTGCGGCGATATCAATACTTTAGTACTGGATAAAACAGGCACGATTACGCTGGGCAACCGATTAGCCGATGAGTTTATCCCTGTCAATGGACATTCCCTCTCAGAAGTTGCCACTGTTGCGCTCGCAGCCAGTATCTTTGATGAAACTCCAGAAGGGCGATCAATTGTCCAACTAGCCGAACAGTTAGGAGCGATCGCTAATTTTGATCGAGATCAGGCTAAAGGTATAGATTTTTCGGCACGTACTCGCATGAGCGGCACTGATTTACCTAATCAGATCGAAGTTCGCAAGGGAGCCGTGGATGCAATTCGTGGATTTGTGCGATCGCGATCGGGTGAAGTACCTGAAGAATTTGAAGCTGCCTATGAGAAAGTCTCAAAACTCGGTGGTACTCCTTTGGGAATCTGTCAGGGCGGCGATCTCTATGGAGTAATTTATCTCAAAGATATCGTCAAATCAGGACTGCGAGAAAGATTCGATCAATTGCGGCGGATGGGTGTACGCACCATCATGCTCACAGGTGATAACCAGATTACAGCCTCCGTAATTGCGGAAGAAGCAGGAGTCGATGACTTCATTGCCGAAGCTACGCCCGAAGATAAAATCGAAGTTATTCGTCGAGAACAGTCTCAGGGTAAATTAGTCGCCATGACTGGCGATGGAACCAATGACGCACCAGCCTTAGCCCAAGCTAACGTTGGCGTTGCGATGAATTCAGGCACACAGGCCGCCAAGGAAGCCGCAAATATGGTGGATTTGGATAGTGACCCGACTAAGTTGATTGATCTTGTAGCAATCGGCAAGCAATTGTTGATCACTCGCGGCGCATTGACCACCTTCTCGATCGCCAACGATATTGCCAAATACTTCGCGATCATCCCCACCATCTTTGCCTCCGCAGGAATTGGCACTTTGAACGTAATGGGGCTAAAAAGTCCCCAATCTGCAATTCTCTCAGCTTTAATTTACAATGCCTTAATTATTCCTGCTTTGATTCCCCTTGCGCTCAAAGGTGTAAAATTTCGCCCTCTTACTGCCGATCAGCTACTACAGCGTAATATTCTGCTGTATGGGCTAGGTGGTGTAGTCGCTCCATTTATTGCGATCAAATTCATTGATATTCTCCTGCCAATTGCCTAATTCCCTAATCTAGCATCACAGATTTTGCTGAATGATGGGATTTAATACCAAATCACTTAGATAGGGCGACAGATGGGATTTTCACACTCTAAATATTGGTTTGGGTTTACGAGCATTTTTTAATAACCATCTGTCGTCTTTACTTTGTGTTTTGGTATAACGGATTGTTATCTATATTCCACTACCAAAAATGTCTTCACAACTATGAAAAAAACTATTTCTCACTTTTCTCCAAGCTTCCCTATAGACAACCTTACCGATTTCTGGCAACACTCTCTTAAACAGAAATATCCTATCTATCTGTTTCTAGCAATCTGCTTTAATCTCATCATTGCTCCTGCGGTCTATGCCGCCAATGCTGAAAGCTTCACTAAATTCCAAGCCTATGCTCTAGGACTTTTAGGAATTGTCACCTTTGCCTTCTCAATTTATCTATTTGTCGTCATGTTTCAGCCTGAGAAGTTTTAGTTTTGGGCTGTTAGCGATTAGCTGTTAGCTAACAAACTTTAAAAAGCCAAAAGCTAAAAGCCAAAAGCTAAAAGCCAAAAGCCAATTACCAATCCCCAATTACCAATCCCCAAATTATGAACGAAATCATCAAAGCCATTCGCGCCACTCTAGTTCTCTGGATACTTGTTGCCGTGATCTATCCCTTAGGAATGTTGGCGATCGCACAATTACCATTTCTCTCCTATCAAGCCAATGGTAGTCTCATCCGTAATGCCCAAGGTCAAGTTATCGGCTCTGCACTAATTGGGCAACCATTTACTAGCGATCGCTATTTCAATAGCCGTCCTAGCACTACTAACTACAGCAGTGCAGATCCAAAAGCGGATACAGCGAATATTCTCAAAACGGGGGTTTCAGGTGCAAGTAACCTCGCACCAAGCAATCCTGATTTGCTGAAGAGAATTAATCCAGCGATATCCAAACTCCAACAATCAGGAATTTCTGCAACTGCTGATTTGGTTTATACATCTGGCTCTAGCCTTGACCCACATATCAGCCCTGAATCTGCGAAGGCACAAATTACGAGAATTGCTCAAGCTCGCAAAGTTGAACCCAGCCAACTCGAAAAGCTGATTGAGCAAAATAGCGATCGCCGTTTTCTGGGCATCTTTGGCGAGGATGGCGTAAATGTCTTGAAATTAAATTTAGCTTTAGATAGTTTATGATTAAATCTCATCGGCGCGGTAAGCATAAAATATTTATTGGCATGAGTCCGGGGGTTGGGAAAACCTATCGGATGCTGGAGGAAGGGCATCGCCTGCGCTCCGAAGGAATTGATGTGATCATTGGTTTACTAGAAACCCATAATCGCGCTGAAACTGCGGCAAAAGCCCAAGGTTTAGAACTAATTCCACGCCAACAGATTAGCTGTGAATCCGTAACACTTACCGAAATGGATACGGATGCAATCCTCAAGCGACAACCCCAATTAGCGCTAGTAGATGAATTGGCACATACTAATGTCCCCAATGCCGAACGTGAAAAGCGTTATCAGGATGTAGAAGTTCTACTCGAAGCAGGAATTGATGTCTATTCCACTGTAAATATTCAACATATCGAGAGCTTAAATGATACGGTAGCCAAAATTACTGGCGTGATCGTGCGGGAGCGGATACCCGATCGCGTGCTCGAAAATGCCGATGAAGTGGTAGTAGTTGACGTTACGCCTGAAACCCTACAAGAACGTCTACGGGATGGCAAAATCTATGCTCCTGAAAAAATTGATCAATCATTAAACAATTTCTTTCAGCGTCGCCATTTGATTGCTTTGCGAGAACTTGCCCTGCGAGAAATAGCAGATAACATCGAAGATGATCTAGAATCCCATGATCAGTCAGGTTCTAGCACAAATCTTATTTGTAATATTCACGAACGGGTTCTAGTTTGTGTGTCTACCTATCCCAATTCCCTTCAGTTACTACGCCGAGGTGCAAGGATTGCAGGATATATGCACGCCCAGCTTTACGTTTTGTTTGTTGATGATCCCGATCGTTTTTTAACCAAAGCTGAAAGCTTACATATCGAGACTTGTGAACGTTTATGTAAAGAGTTTAGCGGTACTTTTATTCGCGTGCGCGATAACAATGCTTTAAAAGCGATCGTGGAAACTGCTCAAAACTATCGAGTCACCCAAATTGTAATGGGTGAAAGCCAGAAGTCACGCTGGCAGATCCTGTTTAAAGGATCTCTAACACAAAGGATTTTACGATTACTCAAAAATGTGGATATTCATATTATCTCTACTAGCAAGGTAGATGATAGCGATCGCGATTAATCATGTGCATAGTCATGGGATGTGGCACTCCGTGCCACATCCCATGACTACATTGGTTCTAGTCGGATGAGTTGCCCCGCTTGTTCGTCAGTAAGAATATAAATAAATCCATCTTTGCCCTGTCGCACATCACGCACCCTTTGACCGATGGGAATCTTTTCTTGAACCACTGTTTGATTACCATCTATTTGAATGCGAATAACTTCTCTAGATACCAAACCTCCCGCAAATAGATTACCCTGCCAGTTAGGAAAGCGATCGCCACGATATAACAGCAACCCAGATGGTGCGATCGCAGGAGTCCACACTAATTTGGGATCGACCATATTAGGGCGAGATGTTTCGTCAGAAATCTTGCCACCAATATATTCTTGGCTAAAGCTCACCACTGGCCAGCCATAGTTTTTACCTGCCTCGATGAGGTTTAATTCATCACCACCCCTTGCACCATGCTCCGTTGACCATATTTGCTTGGATAGAGGATCAGCAAATAAGCCTTGAATATTGCGATGTCCATAGCTCCAAATTGCAGGATTAGAATTAGCTGTTTTCACAAAGGGATTGTCTAAAGGAATGGAGCCATCATCCTTGAGTCGCAGGACTTTGCCAAGCTGACTATCTAACTTTTGGGCTTGATTACGAATCAATTCACCATTTAGTTGTAAAGGTGGATTACCACCATCACCGATCGCAACCAACATAGTTTCATCGGGTAGCCAAACGATGCGCGAACCAAAATGCTGATTCCCTGATTTTGACGGTTTTACCTCAAAAATTAATTGTGGTTCAACCAGCGCTTTACCATCAAATTTTGCTCTCAAAATGCTGGTGTGATTAGATTGGAAGTCTCCAGAGGAATAGGTAAGGTAAACCAATTTATTTTCGGCAAAGCGTGGATGTAGTGAGATATCCATCAAGCCTGCTTGTCCAGACACAAATAGATTGGGGATTTCGGCGATCGCAACTTGCTGTAGTGATCCATTTCGCAGGATTTGGACGCGACCAACTCGCTCGGTAATCAGTATTGCGCCATCGGGTAACCAAGCCATCCCCCAAGGTCTTTCTAAATTTTGGGCTACCGTAACTTTTTTGAAACCCGTGGGAGTAGGCTTGTTACTCGTCGCGGTATTTGTGGCGATCGCGGATGTTGTCGGTTGAGCAACTGTTAATGGTGATGGTGATGGTGATGGATTGAGGTTGAGTTCTGGAATAGCACAACCTCCAATGGTTAGGGCGATCGCACTGATTACAAGGTTCAATGGATAGCGTAAAGTCTTCATCATTTTTGGTTGGTAATTCATAGACCTTCTACATCAGGAGCAGCAGCAATTTTATAAACTAGGTTAACTTTGGATTGAGAATAGGGTGAAAGATGCAAATCCCAAGTACAAAAGCCATTGGCATCAGGTTGAAGGCGATCGCTCGTTTCATCCTGAACTACCTCAATTTTAACTTTTTCCAATTCTGAAATAGGAATCCGTTCAGTCATCGTGATTTTTCTAACTTCATCACCAATATTCGAGAGAAAGATGCTGACGGTATTAGTAATCGTATTCCATTGGGTGAGATGATTTTTCTCACGTTTTTGTGATTGAATGCGCTGGACACGCATATTTGCATCAGTTCCCCAACCAAGGGCAAATTTTTCTTGAGGTGCAATGAAGGATATGGTTGTCCTGCCTACATATTCTGTAGATCGCACTAGATCAACGGGACCAGCTAAAATCGGCAAAGTCGCATTATTCGTTTGTTCACTTTTGAGAACGACTTGCAAAGCTATTTCTGGCATCAGAACATGCTCAATTTTGGCTGAGGATTGAAACTGAAATAATGGCACACGATAGGGATTGCCATTGGAGGGAATATTTGCTTTTTGAGGAGCGCGAATTGTTCGCACTTCACCACCATCATCCACCGATGGTAAATCGATCGCCTCTGGTCTTGTTGCTACACCTAATCCCGTGGTTTTCACCGTTTGATCGCGCATTTCTACGGCTATCTTTTTCGCTTTCTCGCGAATATTCAGCCAATCATCGGTAAGTAAAGGTGGCTCAGTACCAAGGGATGCGCGGGCAGTGGAGAAAACTAAATCGACATTTAGCCAGTCTTCGCCTGTGTTTTGCCAAACGCAACCATCGGTACGGAAGGTTAATTGGGAATTTTCTCCCATTTGCAATTGGGCTTGATGATAGGGTCGCCACAAGGCATTGGGAACCACATAATCAAAGGCTAGTTCGTACTCGCCCGTTTCCACGATCGCCAAATCAGCCTCGATGTGAGCTATAAAAATCTGATCTGGTCTAGTTTCAGCTTGGATACGGCTTACGAGTCGCTCGATCGCCGATTTTAACTGCGCCTGTGCATGGTAAGTGTGGAGAATTTCGCTACGGGATTCCCGCATTTTTTGAAATAGTGGCTGTAATTGCGATCGCCATGCCATCGGATCAACCTGTCCCCAAGCTGCATCAATAGGCAGTTCTTGCAAAGCCTTACCCAAAATCAGACCAATTTGTTGGAACTGTTCTTCGAGTTGTTGGCGATCTTCAATGAGGACGTTGTATTGATCAAATTGCGATCGCCATTCGGTCTTTAACTCTTCGATTAAACCTGAGCGATCGGATTCCTTAATTAACATGCGTCGGCGTACACGTACATCGTTAACTTTCGCACCAGATTGGCGATCGCTAAATTCCGCCCGCAGTGACTTATCAGAGAGAATCGGAGCCACCCGATCAATATGTACTCGCCATAGTCCTGCGGCTAGATTTACCTTGGCTATCCGTTGGACTTGAGCGCGATCTTCAAGCAGTGTCACGGTAGTCACAGGAGCATTTAGATCTAGGGTCTGAATTTCAGTTGATATCATGGGCTATTCCTCTCTCCGATTGCCGTTAACTAGCTCATTGTCCACAAAGGTTTTGATCGTATAGTCGGCGGTTAATTCCGTTTCTCCACCTGCGGGAACGTTGACATGCCAACGATAGCCGCCTTTGATAATGGCATTACGTTCCTGCTGTTCATACTTTTCCCATGCTGGCGAAACCTGTGTAACGGTCACATCGACTTTTACATCCGCTTGGGGGACAGGGACACGTTCGCGTACTGCGATACGGGCATCTCGTCCTAGTCGATTGGCGATCGCAATATGAATACTGTGACGCAGTTCATTAAAGGCAACCAGACTCATACCCGATCGCACTTCTTTAAAGGAGGTATTTCGCGCCACTTTAATCGATTGCTCTACGCCTAAACCTAGTTCCATTTGTCCCTTCGGTGGCACGGTATTAATGCGCGTTGAGAGGATATATTCTCCATCCACATAGACATCGGTAGAGCCTGATAATAATGGCGATCGCAGTGGGTTGCGAAGTTGCGCGATCCGAAAAACATTGGTGTCTTCACGGGGGACTACAACATAACGCATATCAATTTCGGCATTCTCTTCGAGCAGAGCCACGGAATGAAACTGCCCATCTGACGGAATATCAATGCGCCCAGATCCAAGATAGGCAAAGTCAAAAGCACCTGCCATCTCACGCACATTCGTTCCACCCGCAGGTAACGGAATGTTAGAACAAGCAGCAAGAAGTAATGCTTTTCGCAAAACCATCGTCAGATCAAAGTTAATCTTCATCTGCGATCGCTTCAGGGATTCCAAATAGAGGGTCTGCACATTAGGTAAACTGAGTTTGCCACGCTGTGAGGTATTACTAGGATCAGCCAATCGCATCAGTCCATAGTTCGTAATCTCTTGGACAGGATCAAAGGTAGCTTCTTGCATTACTGCCGATACTGTTGGTCGCTCAAGAGACATAGATCTTTTGGGAGGAGCCATAGCCTTCCGCATAACTTGCGCTTCCATTCTTTCGGGAGCAGCAGAGGGCATACTTCTACTCATATTAGGTTGCAACATGGATCTAAGTTCATCCACTTCGGCATCAACTTCTGATGATATAGCCCCAAAATATTGGTTCTGTTCGTCAAATGAGATGGCTTCACTTGCTAATTCAACCGAGTTGACTCCACGACCCAGTAGATTTTGACTAAGATCTGCAACAGAATCTATTTTTAAATTTTCAAGCTTCTGGTTCAGAATCGATTGGGTTACTGATGATAATGTTTCTAGTACTGGAATTTGAAAATTTTGCGAAACTGACGTAGTACTAATGGCGCTATAGGCAAGCTGTCTCTGAAGATCATAATCTTCAAACAGAACCTCTGCTCCTTTGGGTGGGTTTCGCCAAGCCTTTTTGGACACGAATGCTTGCGATCGCCCTAACCGTAGAGAAGGCAACTCAGGCAATTCACACCAACCCATCGGCGTAGCCGTCGAAAGCTCGATCTGTACACCCGACCAATCCTCACCAGTACGCTGGCAAATCAATGCTCTCAAGGCGATCGCTGCGGTATTATTTGCACTATTGAGCCGACAAACATAGGTCGGTGTCCATTTTGCCCCCTGTACAAAATATTCCACAATCAGTTGCAGATTATCAGGTGGTAAAGATGCTGCTTGGCGATCGCGAATTTGCAACCGCGCCACGATTGTTTTACGCAATTCGTTTTCTTTGGCAACATTGGCATTAGAGGCAAGGTTTTGTTGCTGCTGAAGATCGGCTAGATGTTCTCTGGCTTTTCGCAGTTGACTCTCAAGTTCACGCTTTTCTTTAATGCGTAACTGTTTCTGCTCATCTTTGAAATTGGCTAAGGCGATTCTTGCGCCCGTTGGTGAGGTTGGGGGTGCTTTGCCTTGTTCACCAATCGGGCGATCGGGGACATGTAAAGCATTCAAAGCCGACATTTCTAGGGCTATTACATTCGCCAAATCATTAAGGCGATCGACCTCAGCTTTTGCCGACTGAATAGATGCTTCTAAATCTGATATGGGAACTTCCACAGGTGGTGGGACATGTAATCCAACCCGCACATCTGTAACCATGATGTTGCTGTCCGTCTCTGTGCCGTTGTCTACCCTTACCCTGACACTTCCATCATCTAGAGCCAGTGGTAGTCCAACGATTTCCACTTCAATATTTTCATCGTTTTCATTTTGCCATGCGATCGCTGATAGACTTGCTAACCGCTTCACGGTGGAGCCTTCAGCATAGACTTTAACTTTATCGATTTTGGAGGCAAGCTGAGCGATCGACATAAATTTATGCGTTATCCAAATCTTGTCTTGATTTTATTAAGTTTATTATATACTCCTGAAAATTATAGTTAACTTTGGCTTGCTACCGTTGTTAGAGAAATAAGTAGATGAGCATAATTAATTACAAACCCAAACCCGTAAAGTTGCGTCCCGCAGGGGCGCAACTTTACGGGTTTGGGTAATTTATTCTGCACAGGTACTTAGGCAACAGTCAAGCATCTCTCTAACGGATTTGCTATAGCTATAGCCACCTATATCAGGACAAATCAAAACCCCAATAGTGTGAGGCGGCGCTTCGCGCCGCCTCACACTATTGGGGTTTTATGTCCTAACAAGAATGGCGACAGCTACTCCCTTCCCACCGAAGAAATAGACATATAAAACCAAGAAATAGCGTGGCGGCGCGAAGCGCCGCCACGTCTATTCTTTCACTGGGAAGGGAGTATATAAGCTGATTGCTGGTTATTAACTTTATATCGCTATTCTCTTCTTTGGGTTTGACGAGGTCACCAAAATTGGCAGATTTAGAAGTAGTAGAGATAGAATAGAGCTTATGTTTACCATGTCTTAACCTGATGTCAGACACACTTACGGTGGAAGCATTACCGATCTTAGCGATCGCACCAGCCCAACTTTTACGGGGAAACGGGATTTTAGCGCAACTCCCGAAATATTTGTCACGCTATGGGAATAAAGCTCTAGTCATTGCTGGGGAAACCGCCAATCAAGTCACAGCTAGCTATTTTCACAACAGCGATCGCGAAATTATCCATGCGCCAGCGATCGCGGATTGTAGCGATGAAAATTTAGCAATGCTGCGTCGTCTTGTTCAGCAGGAAAATCCCCATGTAATTGTGGGTGTCGGTGGCGGCAAAGTCCTTGATACTGCGAAATTAATAGCTCATCAATGTCAGTTGCCTATTTTTACTGTGCCGACCACTGGCGCAACCTGTGCGGCATGGACAGCCCTTAGCAATGTCTATGATGCTCATGGAGCCTTTGACTATGACGTGACCCTCGATCGCTGTCCTGACATGATGTTTGTGGACTATGACGTAATTGCGACTGCACCTAAGCGCACACTCGTTTCAGGCATTGGCGATGCGATCGCTAAATGGTACGAGTCCTCCGTCAGTAGTGGCAGTAGCGAGAAAACGATGGTCATCGCAGCCGTCCAAGAGGCAAGAATCCTGCGTGATATTTTGTTTCAAAAGTCTGCTGAGGCGATCGCAAATCCCAATAGCCCAGCATGGCGCGAAGTAGTCGATGCGTCTGTCTGTCTCGCAGGTGCGATCGGTGGGATCGGTGGCGCTAATTGTCGCACTGTGGCTGCTCATGCGATTCATAATGCTTTAACTCACCTGCATCAAACCCACGGCACTTTGCATGGTGAAAAGGTTGCCTATGGCATTTTGGTGCAATTACGCCTAGAGGAATTTCAAGGCAATCAACTCGCCGCTTCGTCGCGGCATCAATTGCTGAAGTTTTATCAAGAGATTGGTTTACCGAGGAATCTTGCTGATCTAGGCTTAAGTCAAGTTACCCTCGCCGAGTTAGAACAGATTGCTGAAATAGCCTGTCAACCTAATTCGGATATTCACCGCTTACCCTTTACCGTTTGCCCTAGCCAAGTTTTAGCGGCGATGGTTTCTACTACTAGTCCCATTGCCGCCACCGTTTAAATAAAAAGCCTCGCTTCGCGAGGCTTTTTATTTGTTTAGCGAACGCTGGGCAATTCAATTTTGATCGCCTGTTGTTGCATTTTCTTGAATACATTATAAAAACCATTGGCTCTAGAGGGCGTAAGACTCGCCACTAAACCTGTGTCTTTAATAAAATCAGGCGTGAGTAATTCAACTTCTTTCTGAGTCAACCCACCCATACAGACTGACAGTAAACCGACAAACCCTTTGCTAATCAAAGCATCAGAGTCACCAGCAAATACAACACGCTCATTCTCATCTAACTCGGCAACCACAAACACCTGTGAAACACATCCCTGTACTTTGTTTTCGGGTATTTTGAGTGATTCTGGAAATTCGGCTAATTTCTTCCCGTACAAAATTAATTGTTCATAACGTTGTTTGGGATCGGTGAGCCTTTGAAATCGCTGGACGATGCGATCAATGGCTTCGGGTAAATGGGTCGGACTTGGCATTAGATTTGGAAATATTTGAAAAAAGACAGAAAATCTTACAGCTATTCCAGTTTAAAGGATCTGATCACATCTTGTGGGGCGATCGCTAGCTAAATACATACATGAGGTACAAGGAAATTGATTATCTCCATCATCTCCAATTGGAAATATCGAGTTACACACTATGAGCTACATGAGTTTTGGGAAATACAGTCTCAATTGCCTTGGGAAACAAACCTTTGTACCTCGCTTGGTTGAAAAGTACTATATATTTGACGGTTACAAATTTAAACGAGCCGCAAATTTTGCGGGCTATTTATGCAACCATTGTCTGCGGATTCCTGAATAGAGTTACTTCTATCAACTTAGTCTAACTATTGGCTCTGGTGTAGTCGAATCTTCGATTAGGAAAATAAATCTACGATTAAACAAGTTAATGAATCAACCAGTGATCTCCTTTCTCAACGCTAAAAATTAGTCACGATAGCACATAAGCATATATTCACTCACTATGAGCCATATTCTTAGATGTACTCAATGTGGTAGTACAGCCAAAGAAATCTTTGATTGTCCCTCAAGAGAACTTGGTCATTGTCCCTTTATTGAGCTAAATAAGGTTAAGAGATTATTGAGTTTCACAAAGCCAAAACGTGAAAATAATATTTTTAACTTTTTTATATTATTAGGTGTCATTAGTCTAAATTTTTACTTGATAAGCATTTGGAATACTCTGCCATTAACAACAATTTGGGTAACTATTTTAGGGCTTTTAGGAGTTGTTTTTGTAATAACACTGACACTTATTGAAAAGGTGAGACTATACAACTCTGGAATAGGATTAAGGCTGGAAATTACACGTTTTATTGGTATATATCTAAGTTGCAAATGGAGTAGCAGAGGAAAAGTATTATCTATACATTTTAAATTGAATCAGAATTTTGCTTTACCTCTTAGTGTCGTTGGACTCGCTGCAATATCTCGTGATTTTGGCACTAATTTTCAGACAGACTTACGGGTTTCGATGGAAGAATGCGTCACTATTGTAAAGTTTGCTCTCATCGCTCTAATCATAAATGAGAATATTGAAATTTATCAATACGATAATAACTACAGTGATGAAATATATTACTTTGTTGTCGGGCGGAATAATGCTCCAGCTAAAGGAAATCTTGAAAGTGAGTTGTTTAGAATTGTAAAACTTTGGCATAATAGGGCGATTATGGAAAGCTGGTCTTGGACGGATGGACCAACCATATACGATCTGGTTTCTAGTGTATTCAGTCAGGCAGAAGGAATTTCCTATCCTGACAAATGGCTGCAAACAGACCGAGGCTCTTACAAAAAATGGCTGATAGAAAATATCTATCTAAATGCTGTGAACCTTGGGTTAGGTAAGATTGAGTATCCGTCTTTTTTTGGAGTTCCAGTCGCTCAAGGTTTGATATTTCTCAAATGGGATAAGAATCAAGTAATTAAAGTCCAGCAATCCTTACAAGTTGCCAATGATTTGTCAAAGCAACTTGCTATGATAAATCACGATTTCTATCAAGAACTTGATAGAAATATTTTAATAGCTATCGAGAGTCGAGAACATAAAGATGACAACTAAAGTTCTTCTCTAGCGCTTTGCAAGCAAGCGAGTTATAAAGGTTTGTTTCCCCGCTAAAAGTGGCGAAACAAAACAGTAATTCACTAGACTAATAAACGCTATATAAAGAATTTTAGTTGTTACATTATATCTAAGTTATGAGCAAGCTGGGTGATCGATGAGTTACATATTAACTATCACAGAAATCGTCTCTGGGTTAGCAATATTGCGAACTGCTGGAGGTAAAGAATTTACAGAATTCCGACTGCGTTTCGCGATCGCATCTAAATCATCCAAAGACTTCAACAACTCGCCATTGTGCATAATGCATTCTAGGAGTGGCTGCTCATTAGGCTGAGGAATCTCGGAAATATGGGTCAGGAGATCGCCTGTGATTACGCCATTCTCGAAACTGCGCCAAATTTGCTTGCGACTGGCGATCGATTGCTTACCGCTTGACTTTTTGGAAACAGGAATATTATCAATTTCCACTAATTTATAAACTCCATTTACAGGCGCACCTGTGACTAATTTTGTGCCGATGCCATAGCCATCAATGGGTGCTCCCAATGCTTTTAAACGGAGAATCTCAGTTTCGTCAATATCACCACTGGCAAAGATTGCAGCATCAGGCAGAAATGCTTTTACTTCTTTAGATACTGTTGCTATATCACCTGAATCAATGCGAACTCCCTGTACTTGCATCTCGCCAGAGTTAACTTTTTCAGCAAGATTTCGAGCGGCGGCGATCGTATCGAAAGTATCGATTAGGAGAGGACTATTTGGGAAAACTTGATGGAAAGCACTAAAGGCTTGAGATTCACTGCCTTCGGTTGCATTTAAGGCCATAACCAAGGCATGAGCCATTGTGCCACTTGGTTGTCTACCAAGTTTGAGTGCTGCCAATACATTGGAAGTTGCATCCATTCCTGCGGCGAGGGCGGCTCTTGCCGCCCAAAGAGAAGCTTGGGGGCTAAAGGCGCGTCTTGTGCCAAACTCTAAAAGGGTAATGCGATCGCCTGCAACATCACGCATTCTAGCGGCTCTAGTGGCAATCAGAGTTTGATAGTTGATTGTATTCAGTAAATAGGTTTCCACTAATTGTGCTTGCCAAAGTGGCGCTTCGATTCTTAAAAAAGGCTCATTGGCAAACATCGCCGTTCCCTCTGGTACTGCCCATAGATCGCCCTCAAAGCGGAAGTTTTGTAATAGTTCCCAAAAGCGGCGATCGGCATTAGCGAAGATTCCCGTTGCTTGTAAAGCGGCGATTTGCTCAGCGGTGAAATGCAGGTTTTGCAAATATTCCACGGCTTGGGCAATACCCATCGCAATCAGGTAGCCAAATCCTTCGGGAAGGCGACGCACGAATAACTCGAAACTTGCTCGCTTGCGATCGCATCCCTCATGCACATAGCAAGCAGCCATTGTCAGTTGGTAGAGATCTGTAAGCAGTCCATATTCATCCACAGCGATGTTTAAGCTGTTGGACTTCAAACTGACAACTTGATTAGCGGCAGGATTAATAGTTATAGCGCTCATGACTTTGGTGGGGGTAGAGGCTGGCATATTTCTATTATAGTGTTTTTTACCAAAATTGCAAGCATATTTTTTGTTTGGCAGGATCTGAACTGTGCTTGCCAAAATTATTTTTATCTATATTCTCAAGCTTTTTGAGTATAAGCAAGCTACTTACGGGTAAAAACATTCATTTGAAATCCGTGATAATTATAGTAGTTTTAAATTTAATTTTTATTCCACTGAGCATCTGAAATCCTGAACCAACGACTAATCTGCTGAATTATCGATTCAACCAATTCAGAGTCGATATTAATCATTTATAGCAATGTAAGTTTTGCTTAGGATATAAAACCCAAAAGATGAGTGGCAGCGCGAAGTGCTGCCACTCATCTTTTGGGTTTTGATTCGTCCTAGTTTTACGTTGCTATAGCTGTCGCCAAGTGTATGAGGACATAAAACCCAAGAAGAGAATGGCGGCGCGAAGCGCCGCTATTCTCTTCTTGGGTTTTGATTTTGTCCTATCACCAGAGCAGAACTAAACTTTCAGGAATTAGGACAAGAGCAATCAACCCCAGTACAAAGTCTTGTGAACCAGTTTTTCGCGATTACTCTTAGGGCAAAGTCATGCCCTAACGTGCCACCTGTGACTGCGTAGCGCAATGCAAATTCTAGACTTGGATTATATTGATCTCTTACGATTGGACGCAATTTCTTTAAATCAAAGACAGGTATTTTAAAATCGCGAGGAAGATTCTCTGCCTCAAATAATTCCTTAAGCGCATTCCATCGATGATGTCCAGAATCCAGCATTATTTTAGTAGGAGCTTGGCGATCGCCAATCATCAAACTCACCAGAGGAATTCCCTTCCATCCATTCTCCAAGATACTTGATTTATATTCATTTGCCACATCTGGACTGCCTGCGCCCCCCTTACCGTATTGACTAAAAGCCTTGAAAAAATCTTGAGGATCAAACCAATAGGAAGCTGCCAACATTTTTTTGACTGTCGTCACCGCATGTAGTTGCTTTTCTTCTGAGAATTGATCATCATCTTCCTCTCGAAAATACTCCCATTGAAAATCAACCCAATCTGCCGTCTGTAACCGCGATAATCCAAGCTCAAAAGCAAAGGCATCTACTTTAGCAACGGACTCAATAGTAGTAGGTTTAGCAGGTAGAACTACCTCAATATTTTGGACAGCATCGACCTTAACAATCGATTGCTTCCGTTTAGTGGATGATGATTGTTTCTTATTTTGCCATTCCATGAATGACGGATCGGCTAAAACCTCATTAACTCGATCAATGCGATAGAGTTTGAGCGTACTTTTACTCTTTGGATTTTTCTCTGTCTTGTCGCATTCACCTAAGAACTTTTTGATCGTGGGATCTGTAAAACCATGTAACTCTTTGAGTTCTTTGGATGATATATATTCCGTCTCTATGCTTGTAATAGTCACTTTGTTACCCTTTTTTAATACCCAGTAATTTAGTGGAATCAGTCTAAGGATTAGCGATCGCCTAATAGCAAAACCAAAAATGGCGTAACCATTTCTTAGCTTGGTATAACTTAAAAATATTGATAGCTAAAGATGATGCTCCAATAGTTCATCTTTAGCAATCAAGGAGTAACTTTCAAAATTGCTAGGTATTGGCTTATCTGAGGCAAAAGCATTGCCAGAAGCCAAAAAAACAATGATTTTGAAAATTAAGATTTTGGCGATCGCTTGATTTTTAGCAGCCCTTGACATATGAGTTTTTGAAGGCTTCTGAAGTATTGGGGTAAATCATGCCCCAAAGAGTGATGACAACTTGGAGAATTGTCATGAGATTCTGGTATGTTTGAGGTTCGCCGTTAGCTGACAATCCATGACCGTTAGAGAAACTTTTCGTCGCACAAAAATTGTTGCTACTATTGGACCCGCGACTAGTAGCCCCGATATGATTCGCCAGCTTATTGAAGCAGGCGCAAGTACTTTTCGCCTCAACTTTTCCCACGGCACTCATGCGGATCACCATCGCAGCATTTGCAATATTCGCCAAGTGTCCAGTGAACTCAATCAACCTGTGGGCATTTTGCAAGACTTGCAAGGGCCCAAAATCCGCCTTGGTGTATTTAAAGAAGGTCCAATTACCTTAAATAAAGGTGACAAGTTTACGCTCACCAGCCGCCAAGTTGACGGTAACTCGGAAATTAGTTGCATTACCTATGACACCCTTGCCGAAGAAGTGCCAATCGGCGCAGTAATCATGCTTGATGATGGCAAAGTGGAGATGGTCGTCGAAGCAGTGAATGTGGAATTAGGCGATCTTTATTGTCGCGTAGTCATTGGTGGCACGCTCTCTAACAATAAAGGGGTAAATTTTCCGAACGTGCATTTATTAGTCAGTGCGATGACCGATAAAGATCGCGAGGATTTACGCTTTGGATTGTCCGAAGGGGTGGATTGGGTAGCACTCAGCTTTGTCTGTACTCCTGAAGATGTGCTGGAAGTTAAAGACCTAATTGCCGCTTCAGGTCGCAAGGCTAGTGTTGTTGCCAAAATCGAGAAGCACGAAGCGATCGCCAACATGGAAGCGATTCTCTCGGTTTGCGATGGCGTAATGGTAGCGCGTGGTGATCTTGGCGTAGAAATTCCCGCAGAAGATGTACCGATCGCCCAAAAACAATTAATTAAAACCGCCAATCGCCTCGGCATTCCCGTAATTACAGCGACGCAAATGCTCGATAGCATGGTCAGCAATCCCCGTGCAACCCGTGCAGAAATTTCTGACGTAGCCAACGCAATCATCGATGGCACGGATGCGGTGATGCTCTCTAACGAAACTGCGGTGGGTAAATATCCGATCTTGGCGGTGGAAACGATGGCAAGAATCGCGGTTCGCATCGAAAGAGAACAGGATCTAAAAATGCAGCCCCTTGAAAGCATGGGACGCGCTGTGCCTAATGCGATCAGCCAAGCAGTGGGTAGAATTGCAATTCAACTAAATGCGGCGGCGATCGTTACCCTCACTAAAACAGGCTCTACCGCTCGTAACGTCAGCAAATTCCGTCCACCGATTCCGATTTTGGCAGTTACGCCCAATGTCCAAGTGGCAAGACGCTTACAAATGGTCTGGGGTGTACAGCCGATGGTCTTAATCTCCTTGCCATCAGCCAGACAAAATTTTGAAGCGGCGCTTAATCTTGCTCAAGAGATGAAATTACTCTCTGCTGGTGACTTAGTGGTTATGTCCGCAGGTACTCTGCAAGATGTGGCGGGTTCTACCGATTTGATCAAAGTCGAATTTGTCTCTTCAGTAGTTGGTAAAGGTTTAAGCATTGGCTCTGGCATAGTTCATGGTCGGGCTAGAGTTGCTTTCCATCACCTTGATGTCCGCGACTTTAACGAAGGCGAAATTCTGGTGATCGATCGCACCGATGCTGACTATATCGAAGTAATTCGCAAAGCCTCGGCAGTAATTACTGAAGAATCCAGCCTTGACTCCCATGCGGTGGTGATTGGTCGCAGGTTGGGTATCCCAATTTTAATTGGCGTACAAAATGCTACAGGCTTCATTCGTGACGGTGAACCGCTAAGCGTTAACTTTAGCAAAGGTATGATCTACTCTGGCTCACGATCAGAAGATCTAGCGTTTTAGCTATATTAAAGTTGATGCTTTGCATCAACTTTAATGTTTTTGAGTTAGTCATGGAAAATTTTGCTTTTTACAATCCAGTCAAGATTTTATTTGGCAAAGGTCAAATAGCGAATATTGGCGCAGAAATCCCCTCTGATGCAAAAATCCTCATCACCTATGGCGGTGGTAGCATCAAAAGCAATGGAGTTTATGAGCAGGTAAAAGCTGCCCTAGCAGGTCGTAACTTTCTGGAATTTGGTGGGATTGAAGCTAATCCGCATCTAGAAACTCTACTCAAAGCGGTGGAACTGATTCGCGCTGAAGGGATTGATTTTTTGCTAGCAGTAGGCGGTGGCTCCGTCGTGGATGGTACAAAGTTTATTGCAGCAGCAGTTCCCTTTGAAGGCGATCCTTGGGATATTTGTGCCAAACAAGCTCCCCTAAAGGCGGCGATTCCCTTTGGTGCAGTATTGACTTTACCTGCCACAGGCTCTGAGATGAATACTGCTTCTGTGGTAACTAAGTGGGAAACTCAAGAGAAACTCTTCTTTGCTAGCCCATTGGTATTCCCAAAATTCTCAGTGCTAGATCCTGAAACGACGTACTCTTTGCCTATTCGTCAGGTCAGTAATGGAATTGTTGATGCCTATGTTCATGTAATGGAACAGTATTTGACATATCCTGCCAATGCGCCATTACAGGATCGAATGGCGGAGTCTATCCTCAAAACCTTGATTGAAGAAGGTCCTAAGGTCTTGGCGGATCTCCATAACTACGAAGCACGGGCAAATGTGATGTGGTGTGCGACGATGGCTCTAAATGGGCTGATTGGTGTGGGTGTGCCTCAAGACTGGGCTACACATATGATCGGACATGAGTTAACGGCTCTACATGGTATCGATCATGCTCAAACTTTGGCGATTGTCTTGCCAAATACATTGACTGTTAGACGCGATCGCAAACGTCAGAAGCTTTTACAATATGCCGATCGCGTTTGGGGTCTGGTCGATGGTACTGAAGATTTACGTATTGATCAGGCGATCTCCAAAACTCGCGAATTTTTTGAGTCTGTCGGCGTTCCTACCCATCTCTCAG
Organism: Phormidium tenue FACHB-1050; assembly: GCF_014696925.1. Lineage (GTDB taxonomy): Bacteria > Cyanobacteriota > Cyanobacteriia > Pseudanabaenales > Pseudanabaenaceae > Pseudanabaena. Next base: position 57,220 of record NZ_JACJQY010000031.1, read on the forward strand.
ACTATGGTGTAGGGTTAGATGTGATTCCCAAAATCATCGATCGCTTTGAGAAACGTGGTTTTGTCGCTTTAGGCGAAAATCAAGATGTTACGCCTAAAGTTGTCGAGAAAATTTTAGTGCTTTGTGCTTAACTTCTTTCTATAAAGTGCTGCTTTGCAGCATCTTTAGAAATCTGAAACGCATTTATGTGTGGGTCGGCAAAGCCAACCCACACATAAATGCAGAGTTAGGAAATATAAAATATGACTAAAAAACTTCTATTTGTTTGTCTCGGAAATATTTGCCGATCGCCTGCGGCGGAAAATATTATGAATCATTTGATTGATCAGGAAGGACTAAGCGATCGCTTTATTTGTGATTCGGCAGGAACAGGTGGCTGGCATGTGGGCGCACTACCTGATCGTCGTATGCGTGCCGCAGCCAAAGAACGTGGCTTAGATTTTGTTGGTTCAGCTAGACAGTTTGAGGCGATGGATTTGCGAGAATTTGATTTGATTCTGGCGATGGATAAGGACAACTATCGCAATATTCTCGCGCTCGATCCGCAGCGAAAATTCGCTGATAAAGTAAAAATGATGTGCGACTACTGTGAAACTCACACGGATAAAGAAGTTCCTGATCCTTACTATGGTGGCGCAGATGGATTTAATTACGTAATCGATCTGTTGTTTGATGCCTGTGGTGGTCTACTCAAATCCTTAAAAAGTCATTAAAATCTTGCAATGCTCTACTAACCCAAAATCAACAGCGAAAAGGAGCAAGTTATATGTCTATTTCGTTTCCAGAGGTAATAAACACGTCAAGCAAAAAAGTCTGGACAGATGCGGCTTTTCTGTCTCTTCCAGATGATGCATGTCATTATGAAATTGTGGACGGAGAACTAGTTGTAATGGGTAATTCAGGAGCATTGCATGGATATATTTCCATTGTCTTGAGTTCGGCTTTGTTTGCGGTTGTCTCCTCCCAAAAGCTAGGAGTACTATTTGATTCGAGTACTGCTTTTAAAATGAAAAATGGCAATAAACGCTCTCCCGATATTTCGTTCTTTGCCAAAGAACGCTTGCAAGGAATTTCCGAACCTCCCACAAGCTTCCTAGAAGGTGCGCCAGATTTGGCGCTCGAAATCCTATCACCTGATAATACGGTTGAAGAAATCAATACCAAAATCCTAGAATATTTTGACAATGGAACTCGGTTAGTTTGGGTTGTCAATCCGCTCCAACATTATGTGCTGGTCTATCGTTCCGCACAAGAACCCGATCGCCTTCTGAAACGAGGCGATTTTCTAGATGGCGAGGATGTTATTAATGGGTTTACTTTTCCCGTGGCGGATCTATTTCAAGGCTTGTCCTTTTAGCGAAAATCCTACAACAGATAGATTAGTCTATATAAAATGGGCGATCGCGTTGAGTGTTAGCTAAAAAAGCTTCGAGTTCGTCCCATTGATTGTTCTCAATTAAATCAATTACTTCTTGCAAAGATTGCTGATAGGCATGTAGCGATCGCAATACTGCTGATTGATTGTATTCCGCCATTAGCCGACCTAGTTCAGGATTTCCGCCGCCAACGCGACTAGTATCACGGAAGCCAGAACTTGCTAGGCTTTGCGCTAATTTTAAAACGTGATCATCACCTTCTTGCTGACAGGATGCAATTAAACTAGCGCTAATCATTACAGGTGCATGGCTAATCATCGCAACAGCGCGATCATGTTCTTCAGGACTACATTCATGGATGTTCATGCCCACTGCTTGCCAGAGCGATCGCACTTTCACCACTGCATCAAGATCGTCGCTAGGCGTAACAACACAAGGACGATTTTGAAATAGATTTCTTTCGGCGGCTGAGATACCTTGAAAGGCAGTGCCAGCCATCGGATGACTCCCCACAAATCGCTGATTAAATTGCTGACAGATTTTTGATGCAGGCTTCACGATCACACCTTTGACCGAGCCAACATCCGTAAAGATGACATTAGCGGGTAACTTTGGCGCAATTAATGTAATTGTGGACAAGATAGAGGCGATCGGTGTGCAGATGACGACGATATCTGTTTGAGCAAGAATGCGATCGGGAATATTTTCAATATCTATGTCAGCGATATTTACGGCAGCGATCGCTTCTGCTTGTTTACAGGTTTCAGGATTGCGGCTAATACCCCACACATAATTTAGAGCTTGGTTATGATCTTGCATTGAGGCGAGCAGATCTAAGCCTAGCGAACCACCGATTAGTCCTAATCCAACAATACCAATGTTCATAAAATATATTTAGGGTAGCAAGCGCTTTGTGCTTGCTACCCTATTTGAGTTAGAACTTGCGAAGGTCAATACCTGCTTCCTTAGCAAATGCTGATAATCCTTTCTTTTGCAAAGTTTTGATGGCTTTGGTGGAAATTTGTAATTTTACAAAACGCTTTCCTTCTTCCCACCAAATTCTTTTGTCTTGTAAGTTTACGTGTTGTAAGTGCTTATGACGCTTGTGTGAGAAAGAAATCGATACGGCATTATTGGCTTTTTTGCCTGTTAGTTGGCATACGCGACTCATAGTACTAGTCTCCTATTTTTTCAGTCCAGCTAACCATATTACAACCTCAAAGCATCCTTCGGCAATCAAGAAAAATATTTTTCAGTGTTTAAAGCCCAAAAGAAAGGCATTGAGGAGCGATGCCTTTCTTTTGGGCTTTGAGTAACTATAGCTAAGATTTTGTCAGGTATTTGGTTAGACAAACTTCTAAGATATTGAGTAGGACAATCTAAAGTGGCGAAGTCGGCAAATTACAGCCATGCTTAGGGTGTAGCAAAAATGAGTAATAGCAGAATTTTCAACAGTGCTAAATTTTTTCAAGAAACAGACGGAGAGCCTATTCGTTCAGTTGTCACTGAGTCACCAGATACCGTCGTTGTAGCTTGGTATATTAAGCCAAATCAGGAAATCGCCCCACATCTTCATCCTCATGGGCAAGACACTTGGACTATTTTGCAAGGTAAAGGCAAATATTATTTAGATCAACAAGGTACAACCGCAGCGATCGCCGCAGGAGATATTGTTATCGCACCGACTGGCTGTGTCCATGGAGTATTCAACGATGGCGATGAGCCACTAGTTTTTATCTCAACCGTTTCACCAGCTACCGCAGGATATCAACCTGTACTGATCGGGGCATCGGTTTCCTAAAAACCAAATAGGCTGAGTTGCTTACTTCGCAAGCAACTCAGCCTATTTGGTTTTTATTGTAATTTTCTGGGCATAAAAATAATGAAATGGTTAATGAAATATTTTCGAGATATCAAACTCAACAAATTGATTTTATGGTGCTATTTAATCTGGTATTTAGTTATCATCATTTTTTATTTTGACCCGACACCTAAAATATGGATCAATGCCATAGGAATCAGTGTAGTAATTGGCACTGCTCTGATATTAAGCGTCTCTGCTAGCGATAGCAAAGTGGATTATTGGCAAACATTTAGACTGTATTTAATGCCATTCTGTGTGTCTAGCTTTTCGTCATTGATTAAAGATCAAGGATTCATTGTAATTATTTCTCCAAAGCCACAGGAAACAATATTAGCGATCTTAAGCTGTGGTATTTTCTTGTCGATTGTTGGAGGGATTAAATTCGCACATAGAGCGATTAGCCCAAAAAATAGTTAACTTGTAAGCTAAGCTCGTAAATGCACTGCAATACTTGCGATACTTCCCAGCGTCTTGAGGTAAAAATGCCTGCAAAAGATATGTTTCATGACAGCGCTAAAGCAGCATTGCTCAAGGATGGCTGGACAATTACCCATGATCCGCTAAGTTTACGCATGGGGAAAAAGGATTTTTTCGTGGATTTAGGTGCTGAGAAACTTTTGGCAGCAGAAAAGGATAATCAGAAAATTGCAGTAGAGATCAAAAGCTTTGTTAGCCAATCTGAAATCCGAGATTTAGAAAATGCTTTAGGTCAGTATGTTTTGTATCACAACATTCTTAGCGTGCTTGAACCCGATCGCATTTTGTATTTGGCTGTACGTGAGTCAGTTTTTGTTGATTTGTTTGAGGAGACGATTGGTAAGCTTTTGTTAGACAGACAAGTTCTGAAATTGTTAACGTTTGATCCAGAAATGGAGGTATTAAAACGATGGATAAATTAGCAAGTTATCGACAAATTATCCGTACTGTCTTACTACCCTATACACAGATTACCTATGCCAATGTACCTGTAAGAAACATTGCAGTTTTTGATGATGAGCATGGACAATACCTGATCATGTCTGATGGCTGGGATGGCGTAAGACATTTACATGGTTGCTTAATTCATATTGAAATTATTGGTAATCGTCTTTGGGTACAGCGTGATGGCACTGAGGACGGCATAACCGATGAACTAGTCGCCGCAGGCATCCCCAAGCAAGATATCGTATTAGGCTTCCAAGAGCCAGCAGTACGCAAATATACTGGCTATGGTGTGGCTTAGGCAAAAGTAAATAGCGAAGTATAGGGTTGTTTCCCCGCCGAAGGCGGGGAAACAACCCTATACTTCGCCTGCTTGAAAAGCGCTATATTTAGCCAAAGTAGACCTGCAAAATAATCCCGCAAAAATATACTTTATGACCAATACACAAATCCCTGTTGTTGTCTCTGGGGCGACAGGCAAAATGGGGCGCGAAATTATTAAAGCGATCGCCCAAGCGCCCGATATGTATCTTGTAGGAGCGATCGGTCGCAAGCACATCGGTGAAGATATCGGTGAAGTGATTGGTATTGGTGAATTAGAGATACCTGTGACTGACAATCTTGAAGTCGTGCTTGCCCAAGCCTCTCAAGAATCACAATTACCAGTAATGGTTGATGTCACACATCCCAGCATTATTTATGACAATATTCGCTCAGCGATCGCCTATGGTGTTCGTCCTGTAGTCGGCACAACGGGCTTAAGTGAACAACAAATTGCCGATCTCGCCATTTTCGCGGACAAGGCAAGTACAGGCTGTATCATTGCCCCAAATTTCTCCGTCGGCGTGATTTTGATGCAACAGGCGGCGATCGCTGCTGCTAAATATTTCCAGCATGTGGAAATTATCGAACTGCACCACAATCAAAAAGCAGATGCTCCTAGTGGCACTGCAATCAAAACCGCGCAAATGCTCTCAGAATTAGGGCAATCTTTCAATCCTGCTCTTGTTGATGAAAAAGAACATCTCACGGGTGCAAGAGGTGCAACCTACGGCGAGAACATTCGCATTCATAGTGTGCGTGTTCCTGGATTAGTTGCACGTCAAGAAGTAATTTTTGGGGCGATGGGTGAAACTTTAAAGATTGAGCATAATGCTAGCGATCGCACTTGTTACATGGCAGGTGTGTTGCTTTGTGTCCGCAAAGTACTTGCGCTCAAGTCCCTTATTTACGGTTTAGAAAAATTACTATAAAGTTCCACTGCATCTCGCGCAATTGAACAATAAAAAAGCACCTGCATTGCAAGTGCTTTTTTATTGTTCAAGAATACCCCCAGGGGAATTCGAATCCCCGTCGCATCCGTGAAAGGGATGTGTCCTAGGCCTCTAGACGATGGGGGCGTGTTCTTGACCTTTATTAAGATACATACATGACTGAACCTTTGTCAACACTTAAAGCAAACTTTTTTGTATATATAGCAATGTAAGTTTTGCTCAGGACATAAAACCCAAAAGATGAGTAGCGGCGCTTCGCGCCGCCACTCATCTTTTGGGTTTTGATCTGTCCTATCTATCTCTTGCATTGCTATAGCGTTTATCAGTCTAGTGAAGTACAGGTTTGTTTCCCCGCCTTCGGCGGGGAAACAAACCTGTGTACCTCGCTTGCTTGAAAAGCGCTATATAGCAAAAATCCAGCACTTTGTGGATTTTTGCTATATTTTGGGGCGAATACCATAGTTACGATAGCGCCAATAATCTTGCAGGATTTGAGCATGGTCGAAACATAACTGGCTAGGTATTTCCCAAGCTGCAAAACAACCAACAGACTTAGCATCATCATCAGCCTTTGGTTCACCCACTGCTTCAGCCATATACACCGCACTAATCGTATGTAGACGCTCATCTCGACTAGGATCTGAATAAACCCCTAGCAAGTCGATTAACTCCACCTGTAGCCCTGTTTCTTCTTGAGCCTCTCGCCTTGCGGCATCTTCCAGACGTTCGCCATAATCAACAAATCCACCCACGATCGCCCAGCCATGAGGTGGATTCAGCCGCTCAATTAGGACAATCGGTTGATGGGGGCGATCGCGCAGGGCAATGATGATATCAACCGTGGGAACAGGATTTCGATAAGTCACTGGATTAGTAATGTTGTTGTAAGTAATGAAAACCCCGATTATTGATGATGCGGCTTCGCCGCATCATCAATAATCAGTTCCCTATTTTACGGCGAAGCCTTAATGAATCAGCAAGCTCAACATTATTGTGAACTATAAGGTTTCTGACAGCGCTTTTCGCCATCTAGAGGGTAATTACAGCTACAAAAAACAGCTTGACACTGAGTTATGATGCAATTTCATAATCCGAGAGCTATAGGCATTACTCGGCAGGAGAGTATTTCTTTGATCCCAATCAGCATAGAAATTGTAGAAGGTAATCCGAATCTTGCCTCTCTCTTGGGTTGGCATTTACAGCAGATTGGCTATTCGGTATTTCAAGCAGTAAGTTGTCAGCAAGCAAAGCTGGTATTTCAAAAACAGCAGCCGAGCTTGGTCATCTTGAGTACCGATCTGCCTGATGGGGATGGGATCGAGTTATGTCGTTGGCTCCATAAGCAAAGAAGTTCGTTAATATTCGTGATTTCATCCCGTACCAATGAATCTGACATTGTGGAAGGTTTAAAGGCAGGTGCGGATGACTATTTGACCAAGCCTTTTGGAATGCAAGAATTTTTGGCAAGAGTGGAAGCCCTGACCCGCAGATTACGCACATCTGCGCCTCCCGCTTGTTTGGACTATGGTGTGCTGAAGATCGATCTGGTGCAGCGACAAGTAAGGCTCAAAGGCAATGCGATCGATTTAACGCCTCAAGAATTTAGTTTGTTGTACGTACTCGCGCAATCTGAAGGATTAGCCCTTAGTCGCGCTGAACTTCTGCAACGGGCTTGGCCAGATGAGATTAATAATCCACGGACTGTGGATACCCATGTTTTATCGTTACGCAAAAAACTAGAGGTTGATCCACAACAGCCCAATCTAATCCAAACAGTCCGCAATATTGGCTATCGCTTTAATCCTGAAGCGTTAATGCGAACGCCTTTACGTCCAAATTCTCAAAACTTGAATAATTCCAATAGCGATCGCCCTCCACAATTCACGGCTCCACCCAGTCGGTCATTTGCTAAGTATTAAAGAAGCAAATACGTCGATCATTTACAGTACATTCTCAATAAGCATAGGAGTCCAGAGATTTTTTATTGATGCGGATGGACATAAATAGCCTAAGTACCTGTGCAAAATAAATTACCCAACCCGTAAAGTTGCGCCCCGCAGAGGCGCAACTTTACGGGTTGGGCTTTGTAATTAATTATGCTTAGCTACTTATTGTTGATTTGCTGTCGGTTCAAGGAATTGAGCGAAAAAATTGCACCTTTGCAAAATGAAATCAATCGCCTCAATCGTCAGTTTTGGGTAGATCGGGCTTTGGTCAAGTCAAATAAGTACGATCTGTCTGCTAGTCGTTATCGAGTGGTGGAGCAGGATGAGGTGTTTTACGAGTTGCCAGAGATGACGACGGGACGGATGCTCAAGCTAGAATCTTTTATAGCGGCTGAGGTGCGAGAGTTAGAGCAATTATTGGAATGTTAAATCTATGCAAGTAACTGAAAAGCCTGTAAGTGCTGAACAAACTGAACAAGTTGATTCTCAAGTGATTGAGCAGTCGCAGGAGTCGGCTTTGTTGTCTATTAATGCTCAAGTGTCGTTTGCGAGTTTGCTGGCGCTGATTCAAACTTTGCCTAAAGAGCAGAAATGGCAGGTTTATCAAGCTTTGGGTGCAGAGCTTGCGCCCCAGTCTGCGGAGGCGAAGGCGATCGCCCGTTTAGCGGATGAGGATGATGAGTCTATGTGGATCACGGTTGTCCATGAGGATGATGAGATTGATGAAGAGGCTTTAAATGAATGGTTGGTGAAGCGTGGTTACAAAAAAGCCGAAGTATAGGGTTACGTTACATCCGCTAGTGGGTGTTGAAGATTTACCTCTGTTACCTGAGTTTCTACGGGACGATCTCGCTAAATATCAGTTTGTTTTGGCGATTGATCCAGTGCAAACACAGGGAGTGCCGAGCCATGACTTGCGGGGTGATTTGAGGCATTATCCAGCCTTGGAGATTGACTATAACGGTGTTTGCTTTCGTTTGGTGTATCGGGTGTATGAGTCACCTACGCCGAAACGGGTGCAGGTGATTAGTTTTGCTGAGCATGATTTGGCTTATGAAAAAGCGAAAGAAAGGGTTTGATAAATATATGAATTCTAAAAATCAAAGTAGATAAATGGTAGCTTCTTGTCGGGGCTGAGGATACTGACTAGAAATAGGCTGACGGGGACTAGGAATAATTTTACTTGCCAATTTAACTGCCACTTAGCGCGATCGCATTAATTTGATTGAATCTAAATTGACAGACCTCAAAAATACACGCGAAAACCAAATAAATTAAAGTACCCATGACTTTAATGAATATTTATAGATTTTTTAATTGAATATTCACAAGATTTATCATCAATACTTCGGACAAAATTAGTAAGCAATAGCACCGTATGAACAAAGGTCTGGAAATCTAGGATGAGATTTAATCGAAGTAGAATCCAAGTCTAACAAGGA
>NZ_JACJQY010000032.1 GCF_014696925.1 Phormidium tenue FACHB-1050
TTTTTCGTCGTGGTTTTGATTTCCTGCGTCACTTCATCTTTGACCTTCATCTCAATTCCGAGGCTTTCTTCAACTCCATTAAATTTTTGTCCTGTACTTAGGTCCTAGCTATTTCTTACATTGCTATAAATGTGTTTCTCTCGCGTAGCGAGAGAAACACATTTAGGCTCCCATACCAGAATATTGTTGTATTCCCTTACGCCATAGCCAACGATTGGCTACAAAAAAGATAGCCATCCATCCTGCCATGATGCCAATTCCTTGCCAAACAGCGATCGCCTTTCCCACCAAAAGCGCCGCAGGAAAATACACCATATAAGGGAAAGGAGTCCACAGGACAATATCGCGCACTAGCGGCGGAAATACATCCAAAGGAGCAATGATTCCTGATAAAAATATATAGGCTAAAAACCAAAGTTGCTCGATCGCACTTGCACGCTCAGTCCAAAATGATAAAAGTCCAAAGGTATATTGGATCAGGAATCTCAACAAGAAGGCGATCGTGACAATGAATATTGCCATCAAACCCGTTGACCATGATGGAACCCAGAAGGATTGCGGATAGAGCACAAAAAATAGAGCAATCAGCACTACTAGCATTGGCAGTCTGGCAAAACGTTCCGCAATGTGATTGATCAAGTGATGCCAAAATGGATCTATTGGTTGTAATAAACGATGGGAAAGCTGTCCTGAAAGCAGTTCTCTCTCAAAGTCCCAAATCACCCAAACAATATTGAATTGACGCACTATAAACACGGCTAAGAAGTAACGAATAAACTCTAAAGCTGTGAAACCGAAGCTGCCAGTTTCTGATGCTTTTAGCCATGCTCCCATTAAAATAAATGGTAAAGAATTAGATAATAACCAGATGAAAAGTTCAGCCCGATATTCGAGCATATAGGCGTAGTAAGTGGCAAATAAAGTCGTCGTAACGCGCAATATATATCTAAGCTGCATAGGTCAGTTCAACTGTTAAGATAAATATCCTAACCCGTAATACCACAACACAAAATGGCTATGCCATTTTGTGTTTCTAAAACCTTTGCTGAGTTTGCTTTTCAATTCACAAAAGTGTAGTCACACTTTTGTGAATTGGTATAATTACGGTACTTTACGTTGCAAACCAAACCTAGAAAAATTTTAAAAGCTCTGCGAAGTAGAGCTTTTAAAATTTTTCCTGAGATTCTCAAATGTGATGCTCAATGTCCCGTACCCAAACATCTAAACCCGTAGCTAAATCTGTCAAGAAAGGATTTGCCCGATCGCCAATATCCATCGAGTTAAGTGCCTGCTTGATTGTCAAAAATGAGGAGCAGCGCTTACCAAAATGCTTGGAGAGTTTAAAAGCAATTGCCGATGAGATTATTGTCGTTGACACGGGATCAAGCGATCGCACAGTTATGATCGCCAAGAAATATCAGGCGCGAGTATTTCATTTTGAGTGGTGTGATGATTTCTCACAGGCGCGGAACTATGCGATCGCAAAGGCTAAGGGTAAATGGATTTTAGTCATTGATGCTGACGAAGTTTTGCAGCAAAACGCGATCGCTACTTTGCAAGAGGTGATGCAGCGGGATGATTGTTTAGCGGTCAATCTTTTGCGATCGGAAATAGAAGCAAAGCAATCCCCCTATTCCTTAGTATTACGCCTATTTCGCAATCATCCTGCGCTTACTTTTACGGGACTCTATCATGAATCCATCGATCAATCAGTAGTATCCTTACAAACTAAAGAACCTCATTGGCAAGTACTAAATATAGAAGTTCCAGTTTTACTGCATTACGGCTATACGGATAGCGAAATTCAACTTAAGCATAAGTATGAGTTTTCTAAACAGTTGATGCACAAACATTTGGAAGCATTTCCCGATGATAGCTATATGCTCAACAAACTGGGGGCTTTGTACATTAGTAGTCCTCAAGATCGCGATCGCCATTTAGGAATTGAGCTATTACAAAAGGGATTAGCTTTACTTGAGGATGCCGATCAACAAAATTTAATTCGCTGTGAATTAAATTACCATTTAGGGCTTGCCTATCACCAAAATGCCGATTGGGAATTAGCCAAGACTGCCTATGAGCAGGTGATTGCCCTAGATGTTCCTAATCTTGTGAAGCTTTCGGCTTATCTCAATCTAGGCAATATCTATCAAGAACATCAACAAAAAGAAGCGATCGCCTATTTTGAAAAGGTGACTCAAATCGCTCCTAACTTCGCCCAAGGACATTTTAATTACGGAATTTCGCTCAAAACATCAGGACGTTTGACCGATGCGATCGCTGCCTACCAAAAAGCAATTGCCCTCGAACCGAACTATGCTGAGGCACATCAAAATTTAGGTGTTGTGCTGATGAAAAGAGGCGATTTCCCAGAAGCGATCGCCTCGTTCACAAGAGCAATCCAACTCCACGAGCAGCAACATAATTATGAAACTACGAAAATATTGCGATCGGCATTAAAAGAATTCACTTAAGGGCAAAAAGCAGGTAAGGGCAATTCATGAATTGCCCTTACCTGCTTTTTGTAAGGATTTGATTTGCTCACCAAGATTTTTTGCTAATACAGCGCGATTAGGACATACAGAAACTCCTCCATTGCGTAACGCCTCGGCAGCCCAGGTATTGCAATTAAAAGCGGAGAAATATCTCGGCACAGCCGCATAGAAGTTACTCACGCCATATTGACCTTTGCCGATCGCTGCTAAGCGTTCGCCTTTCTCATTAACTGCAAAGGTCTGCTTCACATGAGCAAATAAATTTTGAAATCCCGCCTCTGATAGCTCTATCGGCAAAATAGGAAATTTAAAAAATTTCTCAGGTGCTTCTGCAAAGCTTGTCACATGCATGACGCTATCCGATGGAATGAACACAGCTCGCAGCATCGAAGGAATAGACTGATCACCCGCAAAATAAAACTGGCGATCGCCCCATCCCACTTCCACATAGGGAGAATCTTTCCATTCTTCCGCACCAAAAGTTTCTCCTCTCTGTTGCGCCCATGCTAAGCCCGAATGCCATTCATGTTGGACAAAATAAATTGTGCGAGTTTTGGCATTGGGTGCAGGCGGAAATAAACCCACAGTTGGACTAGGACAATAGAGAAAATAACTGGCGATCGCGATCAAAATCCCCAGTAATATTCCTAGAAATATTGCAGTTTTCTGCTTACGGGTCATGGGCAATTTTAAAAATATTGTCTATGCTCCAATTATCATAATGTGTTCATGCTAACTTTTAGGATGGGCAGCGCAAAGCGCTGCCCATCCTAAAAGTTAGCGTAATGTTAAAATAAGTCAATTATCTTTTTATGGAGTTGTGCTATGGTTTCGCAGCTAACCATCCCATCAACTGAAATTATTTACCCTGAAAGCGATGGTCAGCCCATGGCAAGCAATACAACGCATTTCATTTGGATTGTCACAATCAAAGAAAATCTTGACTGGTTTTTTAGTCAAAATCAAAATAGTGATCTGAAGATTTTTGTTGCAGGTGATTTGTTATGGTATCCCGTCCAAGGACGCAATGATCTCTCGACTGCTCCTGATGTCATGGTGGCGATCGGTAGACCAAGAGGACATCGAGGCTCTTACAAACAATGGTTAGAAGATAATATTCCTCCACAAGTTGTATTTGAGATTCTCTCTCCCTCTAATACTCAAGAAGAAATGGATAAGAAACTCCTATTCTATGATCGCTATGGAGTGGAAGAGTATTATATTTATGACTACGAAGCTAATCGCTTATTAGTATGGCTAAGACAGGGTGACAGTCTAGCGCCTCTCGTTATTGTTCGTGGTTGGCAAAGCCCTAGATTAGGAATTCAGTTTGAAATTAATGATGAAACCTTAAAAATGTTTCATGCTGACGGTAATCCTTTCTTAAATTATACCGAAATCCAAGATTTGCTAGCAAAGGAGCGTCAACGTGCTGAAGCAGAAAAACAACGTGCCGATCGCCTTGCGGCAAAACTTAGAGAATTAGGAATTGAGCCATAAAAAAAGAAAGGGTGCTTTGCACCCTTTCTTTTTTAGTTACGCAGATCGGCGATCGCACTGAGAGCGACATTCGCGATCGCTTGATCGGTAGCCTTGGGCAAATGGTAATACTTACCACCACCTGCGGCGGCGAGTTCCTTGGCAAATCCCGTAGATACGAATTTATTTTCCGTATCGATCACCAACAGCCCCAAATTCAAAGCCCGAATCTTACGACAAATATCGATTAATTCGGCTTTGATATCAGGCTTGTTTTCAGGATCGATGGGTTCACCTTGCGATCGCGCTAAAGGCACATTGCCGCGCCCATCCGTAATCGCCACAATCGTCACTGAACCAACATCGCCCGACTGCCTAGCATTCATCGCCACCCGCACAGCCTGCGTTAAGCCATGCGCTAGCGGCGAACCACCACCACAGGGCATCGTATCAAGACGACGACGTGCTGCCTCAATGGAACGGGTGGGCGGCAACAATACATCGGCTTTTTCTCCTCGAAAGGGAATTAGCGAAATTTGGTCACGGTTTTGATAGCTATCAGTCAACATCCGCAAAGCTGCACCCTTAGCCGACTGCATCCGATTGAGTGCCATCGATCCCGATGCATCCACCAAGAAAATCGTCAGCGCTCCCGCCTTACGTGCTAACTTCTTCGCTCTGATGTCCACATCCTCAACGATCACTTTGCGATGGGGCTGACGCAATCTTCGCGCTTTTTGATAAGGAGCTGAAGCGCGGAGGGTGGCATCAACGGCAATGCGATCGCTCTTGCCCTGAGGTAAAACTGGCTTGATGTAACGCCCACGCTCTTGAGAATAGATTAGGTTGCGCGTACCCGATCTCCCCTGCTTTTGCATCGACTGAGCAAAGAAGAGAACTTCAGGATCGAGAATTACACCTTCGGGATCGAAGATAAACTCTTCAGGGATTTCAGGAGATTCATCTTCCTGCTCTTGATCTTGTTCCTGATCCTCTTGATTATCGTCCTGTTCCTGTTTGCCATCGTCTTGATTGGGAGGAGGAGGAGGTGCTTGTTGTTGCTGTTGTTGTTCGGGCTGTTGTTGCTCAGGAGAAAGAGGCGATCGCGGCACGATTACCAATTCCACCGCTTGACGCAAATCATCAGCATTAACTTGAGTGCGACTTTCCAACGCCGCCGCCGCCTTGGCAACCCGCAAAGCAAACAACTCAGCACGATGTCCTTGCACTCCACCCCGCACAGCTTCTGCAACTAAGTATTGAATCTGCGCCCTAGAAATCGTCACATCAGTGAGCCATTCTCTCGCCAAAATAATCTGTGTTCGCAGATCGTCAATATCCGAGTCATAGCTACTCAAAAAGGCTTCAGGAGAATTGGCATAGCCCAACACCATATCCACTGCTTCCACTCGTTGATCGAGTGAGAGAACTCCATCAGCCGAAAGATTAATCGCAATCCGATCCATCAGATGTTCGCCTAAAATGCCCTCTTCAGGGTTATAGGTGGCTATCAGTAAAGGTTGACAAGGATGTTGATAGCTGATGCCTTCGCGTTCGACTTGGTTATAGCCTGTAGAGAGAACGGAAAGCAGTAAATTAGATATTTGGGGATCGAGTAAATTAATCTCATCAATATAGAGAACGCCGCGATGGGCTTCTGCTAAAATCCCTGGTTGAAATACAGTCTGACCTTCGCGCACCGAGCGACTTACATCCACAGAACCAATCAGCCGATCTTCGGTAATTCCCAATGGAATTTGGATGAATGGTGCAGGAATAACTTTAGTGACAATTTCACTCTTGTCTTTATCCTTCATTGCCTTGACTAGAGCATCGTCCCATGTGTCGGGCTTAGTTGGATCACAGTTACTCAGAGACTCAACGGCGACTTCGATGGGGGGCAAGAGGGCATGAATCCCACGCGCAAGGACGGATTTTGCTGTGCCGCGTCTACCTGCGAGGGCAATACCACCGATCGCAGGATCGATCGCTGCTAGCAGTAAAGCAGTTTTAATCGCTTCTTGACCGACTACAGCCGCAAGGGGAAATGTGATAGGGGTGTAAGTGTTGTTAGTGGTTGGGTTGGTGGGCGGCGAAGATACCATGCGATCGAGTTATTAGGTTTGAAAATATAAAAGTTTTAGGAAATGAAATTTTAAGCTTCGGGTCAATTATAGCGTTTAGTAGTCTAAGCTAAGATTTAGATCTGGCTCACTCAGTTAAGAATATAAGCAGTCATGGCAAAAACAACATGGGATAATCTGGTGTTTGAGTCGCCATATCTAGCAGTGGTGACAGCAAAGCAATTGTTGCAAGAGGGACAGATGACTGAAGCCTACAGCCTTTTGGAGTGTTTAGAGGAGTCAATGGGGCGATCTGAAAAGAGGGGGGTAAGTAGTCAGCTAACTCGGCTGATGTTGCATGTGATTAAGTGGAAATGTCAACCTGAAAAACGTAGTGCTAGTTGGGTAATTTCGATCCGTTCGGCGCGGCGTGAGATTGCGGAAAGTCAGCGAGAGATGCCAAGTCTGAATAGAGATTTTTTAAATTCGATTTGGGACAAGTGTTTTCTGGCGGCGAAACAGGATGCTAGGGATGAGATGGGCAAGAAAGCCGAAATCACGGCGCTAAGTTGGGAAGAGGTTTTTGAACAAAGATATACAATTTGGGAAGATGATGATTTAACTTAATTAGGTGCTTTAAGGTTGTTACAATATTATTTGCGTGAATTATTCACGTATTTTTGCCTTTTGAGTAAAAAATTATGCTTTTAGACTTTACTGTAGAGAACTTTCGCTCAATTAAGGGCGCGGAAACGCTTAGTGCTGTTGCGGCGAATAAGAGCAAGTCTAAAGCTAATAATAGTGAGAGCCGTCGTCGAGTTAAGTCCGATGATGAAATTGCTCAGCCTTTTCATGTTGAGGGTTGGGATATTGATGTTCTACCAGTTATCGCAATTTTTGGTGCTAACGCTTCAGGTAAAAGCAATATTTTAAAAGCTTTAAATTATTTGCTCAAATTTATGTCCGAGGGTAATTATGATCACGGAACAGAATTAATACCTTTTAAACTAGATCAACAAAGCAGAGAAAGTCCAAGTTGTTTTAGGCTTCGCATTGTAATTGATGGAACGATATACATTTATTCTTTAATCTTAAATAGTAATCGAATACTTTCCGAAAAACTAGAATATGCCTTAGCCTCTACAAAACAAAATCGGCTTTTGTACTCTCGCTCTTGGAATGAAGAACATCAAAAATTTGAGTGGAAAAATGGTTCGTATTTTAAAGGATCGCATATTCAACTCGAAAAAAATATACATGAACGTGAACCTTTTACTAGCCTTTTCTCAAAATTAGAAATTAAATCAGTTGAACGTTTTGCATTTTGGTTGGAATCAAGTGTTTTGACCAATAAATTAAGTTCTAATATATATCATGATATTTTGATTGATGCAGTATGGTCGTTAAGCAATAATGAGAATCTATCATTTTCATTGGTACTAGAAAATACAAAAAATCTACTGTTTAAATTTGATACTGGTTTGTATGATATTCAAATAAAAAAGAATGCAAATAATGATCTAGATATCCAAGCTTTTCACAAGACAACCCAAGGTGAAATTCTTAGTTGGAAGTTTGAAGAAGAATCTACAGGAACCCAAAAGTTATTCAATTTAGCCTGCAATATATACCTTATATTGAGGGGTAAAGATCTTGCAATATTTGATGAAATAGGTGCAAATATTCATCCAAATATAATTCGTGAAATCATAAAAACATTTCAAAGTTCTAAAACCAATCGAAATAGAACCCAGCTAATTTTTACTAGTCACGATAATACTTTACAGAGAAATAACTTGTTACGGCGCGATCAGATTTGGTTTACGCAGAAGCGTCCTGACCAAAGTACAGAACTATATCCACTTAGCGATTTTAAAGTGCGTAATGATCTAGCGATAGATAAAGCATATTTAGATGGAAGATTTGGAGCAGTTCCGTTTATCTCTGATGAAGATGACTTTATGCCAGTAGGTGAGGATAATGGCTAAACCTTCTTTTAAAAGAAATGCTTCAACGAGAACAATTGGCAAAAAGATTTTGATAGCTTGTGAAGGTAAACAAACAGAACCAAAATATTTCAATGCAATTCGTCAAGATCTACGTCTTACTACCGTACAAGTTTTGATACTCCCTCACGATGGAACCGATCCACTTAGTGTTGTAAACGCGGTATTAGAAGCCAGAAAAGATAAAAAACGTGAAAAGACTTGGTTTGATGATCAAGATTCCGCTTGGGCAGTCTTTGATGGGGATGAACATATCGCCAATAATCGCCCCAACTGGTGTCAAGCTATTCAAATTGCTAAAAGTCAAAAAATTAATCTTGCGATTACCAATCCCAGTATTGAGTTTTGGTATCTTATCCATTTTCAAGATCACTCAGCTACTATTGCGCGAGACAAAGCAAAGGAACGCTTAAAACAGCATATTCCCGATTATGACAAAGCCCGATGCTACTATCAAAAAGAGCTAAAGGTGCGGACTAAAGATGCGATCAAGAATGCCAATAAACTTGATGAACTAGCCAAGCGTGACAGCTTGCCTGAATACTCAAATCCCTGCTGTAGCGGAATATCGCAATTAGTCGAAATGCTTTTGAAATTAGGTAACTGATTTTTCCTGTTACCCTCTCCTTTGCAAGAAGAGGAACTAGGGGGAAAGCCAACTCAAGACTGTGTTGTAGTCCAGATTATTTACTGAGGCGCGAGTATATTGCAAACGGATTCCAAGGGGACTCACATCATCTGCATTTTTCGGCGAAAACTCTAGCTCAACCGTACCTAGCCATTTAGATTTGATACCAATTCATGAAAGTGTTGCAACACTTTCATGAATTAAGACTAAAAACCATTCAGGTCTTTAAAAGCACAAAATTGCTACGCAATTTTGTGCTTTATCATTACCGAGAGCTTTTCTGACGTTTGAAAATTTAATTGTCATGTTTTCATCAAACTCAGTTTTGTGATGTTTAGCACCTGCAACCCAGAAAACCCCACAATTAGCCCAGTGATCCTAAAGGAAAACAGACGATATTGTTGGAAAAATGAATATATTGGCTAGAATCTAGCTAGCGTTCAACAACCGAGCCTGTGGTACAAATACTCGAAAATCCCTTACGGGTTGGTTTACAGCAAGAAAGAACACCTGAGCCATCGATTCTGGTAATCTTTGGTGCGTCGGGTGACTTGACGATCCGCAAGCTAGTTCCTGCAATCTATCACCTCAAACAGCAACGTCGCCTACCGCCCGAACTCACGATCGTGGGTGTCGCACGCCGACCTTGGAGCCATGACTACTTCCGAGAGCAAATGCGTGAGGGCGTAGAAAAGTTCTCCGTGGGTATTGGAGCCGAAGCAATTTGGGACGATTTTGCTGAAGGCTTATATTATCAATCGCTTGACATGAGCAACCTTGATGATTACCGCAAACTTGATGAGTTTTTGGGGCAAATTGATAAAGAAAGAGGTACTCGTGGTAATCGCGTCTTTTATTTAGCTGTTTCGCCCAATTACTTTACCGATGCGATCGAAAAGTTGGGTCAGGCCGGCATGATTAAAAATGCCCAAAAAACGCGAGTGGTAATTGAGAAACCCTTCGGACGTGATTTGTCATCATGTCAAGACCTGAATCGGGTTGTGCAGAAATCTTGTGATGAAAAACAGATCTATCGTATTGACCATTATTTAGGCAAAGAAACAGTCCAGAATCTTTTGGTACTGAGATTTGCTAATGCTATTTTTGAGCCACTATGGAATCGCCAGTTTATCGATCACATCCAAATTACGGTTGCTGAAACCGTTGGCGTTGAAGATCGGGCGGGCTATTACGAAAACTCGGGAGCGCTCAGGGATATGTTGCAGAACCATTTGATGCAACTGTTCTGCTTAACCGCAATGGAACCACCAAATTCCATGGATGCAGATTCTCTTCGCAATGAGAAGGTGAAGGTAATTCAGGCTACTCGACTTGCTGACACCAGAAGGTTAGACAGATCGGCAGTGCGGGCGCAGTATAGCGAGGGCTGGATGAAGGGAAAACAGGTACAAGGCTATCGCCGCGAGCCAAATGTTAATCCTGATTCGTTAGTGCCAACCTATGTGGCAATGAAGTTTGAAGTCAATAACTGGCGTTGGCAAGGCGTTCCTTTCTATTTGCGAACTGGCAAACGGATGCCGAAAAAAGTCAGTGAAATTGCAATTCAATTTCGTGATGTGCCTTATTTACTGTTTCAGTCAGCAGCTAAACAGGTATCACCAAACGTGCTGACCCTAAGGATTCAACCCAACGAGGGCATTGCCCTAAAGTTCGAGGCAAAGATGCCAGGGGCTGACCTGCGATCGCGATCGGTGGACATGGACTTTGGCTATGGCAAAACCTTTGGTATCGAAGGCTCCGATGCTTACGATCGCTTGTTGCTAGACTGTATGTTGGGCGATCAGACCTTATTTACACGCGGTGACGAAGTGGAAGCTGCTTGGAAAGTGGTGACACCAGCACTTACAGCTTGGGAAATGCCCAATGATCCCATAGTTGTTCCCCAATACGAAGCGGGGACATGGGGCCCATCTGAAGCTGAACAACTGATCGAACGTGATGGGCGGCAGTGGCGACGACTATAACCACCTTAAATAATTTGGCATTGCCAAATTATTTAAGATCAATATAAACGGTGTTGATTCAACAAAATTATGAATACGCAAGCAACTTCCGTTGTATCTTTGCAAGCTCCCAAAGATGTCTCGGTATCTCAAGTCGAAGCAGAGCTAAGCAAAATCTGGCAGTCCTATGGCGAAAATTCAGCAGCCCGTGCTACTACATTTAATCTGTTAGTGTACGAACCAGAAACCATTGGCGCAGCATCACGAATGGCTTCCGTTGATGCGATCGTTTCTCAGAGTCCATGTCGAGTCGTCGATTTGGTAACTCTTGATGAAGAAGATCAAGGTATATCCGCACAAGTAGCAGCCTACTGCCCAATTCAAAAAAGCCGTAGCTCCTTAATTTGTGGTGAATACATCACTCTCACTGGCGCGAAACGAGCTTTCGATCGCGTACATAGCATTCTTCCAGAGTTACTGATCCCCGATCTACCTGTTTTTCTATGGTGGAAAGATAGTCCTGCGCCAAATACGCGCATGTTTGAGAAGCTAGTTAATTTAAGCAATCGCTTAATTATGGACTCAGCTACTTTTGCCAATTCTGAGGCAGACTTACTCAAAGTGCAAGGCATGATCAAAGTGGGTACGCAAATTGCAGATTTGAATTGGCAACGTCTTGCACCTTGGCAAGAGTTGACTGCTCAAGCATTTGACCAACCCGATCGCCGTGCAGCTGTATGGGAAATTGATGGGATCACCATTGATTACGAACGTGGTAACAGTACTCAGGCTCTCATGTTTCTGGGCTGGATTGCCAGTCGTCTAGAGTGGGAACCAATCGAGCGCACTTCTGAGGGTGGTGACTACGACATTCAACATATTATTTTTGAAGGTCGTAACCATATCCAAGTTAAAGCTGAATTAGCGGCGATCCCCATTGGTGATGTAGGTGAAGTAGTTGGCGATCTGATTGGTTTGCGCTTGACAGCCTCTAATCAAAACACTGATGCTTGTAATGTATTTTGTTCGGAATCTACTGGCTGTATGCGGATGGAAGCTGGTGGTGGAGCGCAAAACTACCGTGTGCATCAAGTATCACCTTTGTCTGATCAAAGTGCTGACACTCTGCTGGGTCAACAGCTACAGCGTTGGGGTAGAGAGGCTCTCTACGAAGAAAGCCTTGCACTCGTAGCCAAAATACTCGCACTATAGTTGTCGCCATTCTTGTTAGGACATAAAACCCCAGAAGAGAGTGGCGGCGGGAAGCGCCGCCACTCCCTTCTGGTTTTGATTTGTCCTAATACACTTGACTACAGCTATATAAAAAAAAGGCTCGCATCAGCGAGCTTTTTTTATGATTTTTACTGATATAGATAGAGGTATTTTGCATCTCTATTGACCTCTATTAAAACTCTTCTATTTCTAGTTGTCCCACGATAAAGGCTACACAGCCAAATGCACAGGTAATCGGCAAGGGATTTTTGAGGATAAAGCAAAAGATTGATGCTAGACAAGAAATGGCGATCGCGGCAAATGTCCAAGTCTTTTCATCATCACTCATTCCTTTGGCATTTTTAATGGCTCGAAGAGTATCGTTAGGAATTGGCAATGGCATTACAGAACTAGGTGGAAAGGCCCAGTAATTACAGCAACGTTCTACAAATAGATCAGTCCAACCATTTTCTTGACACCATTCATCAATCCATTCATCCCGAAAACGCTTCATATGCACAAATTATTCAGTAGTTCTCTAAATAGAGAAACATGAGCGGCGCTTGATTGCTACTCATGTTTCTTTTACTTAGGTTAACAGGATATCCAATAATTGGGGCATAAGTTACAAAAACTTAAAGTATGTAGTATGCCTTGCATCCTCTTATACCAATTCACGAAAGTGTGGCAACACTTTTGTGAATTAAAAACCAAACCCAGTAAGGGTTTTAAAAGCAAAAAATGGCGTAGCCATTTTTTGCTTTGGTATTACTCATTTAATTGAAACTTCTGTATGAGCTTCAGGACTCGCCTCAATAGTAGGCGGGCTGTTAACGCCGCGAATTGTGTCGAAAGTACCTTTGATAAAACCTGCGATCGGCACAGCTACCAATAAGCCAAGTACACCATTTAACTTAAAGCCAATATCAAGAGAAATCAGCATCCAAACAGGATTTAATCCCGTTAACTCGCCAACAATTCGAGGACCGAGTACATTCTCCACAATTTGAATTATTGCTACAGCGACCAATAACACCTTGACTCCAAGCCAAAAATTTTGTAGGGCAATTAATAGGCTAACGGTAATAATCGTGCTGGAACCACCAAGGGGAATCAAACTGGCAATGCCAATACCAAAGCCAAATAGTTGGGCAAGAGGAACCCCTAAAATTAGCATGGCGGTAGTTTGCGACACACCGAGGATCGTTGCTAAAGTTACCTGTCCAACAATAAAACGCTCAAAATTACGGGGCAATAAATTCCGAACTTGATCGTTCCATTTCGGGGGTAGCCAACTTAGCAAACCATTCCACAAAAATGAGCCACGCAAAACGAGAAAAATTGAAAATATCAAGGTCAAGAAGATATTTACAAGACTACCGATCGCACCAAAGACAATACTAAAAAGTTGACTGGTCAGCGATCGCAAGACACCCGTTAACTTTTCGATGAGTTGATTAAAGGTGCTACTAATATCGATCGGTAACTGCTGGGCGATCGCCCAAGTTTCAAGAGTTTGGAGCTGCTGCTGACCCGACTTAATCCATTCAGGTAAACGCACGATTAATTCATTTGCCTGCGCCAAAATCAAAGGCACAAGAAAAATCGCTAAAGTGCTAAGCAGCATAAAAAAGATCAGAATTACGATGCCTGCGGCAATACCCCGCTTGACCTTGAGTTTGATCAGGAAGCGAATAGGATAATCTAGCAAAAACGAAATCACTGTCGCTGTAATGAGAATACTGACCAAGGGTTGCAATTCTCGACCAAGCAATAGCAATAACCAACCGTTCAAAAAAATTAACGGGAAAGTCAAGCCCAGTGAAAACCAACGAGGCAACTTATTGAGGGTCTCAATCATACGGAACAATGTGACGCGCTAGGTATCTACTTAAAATTGTGCGCTAAAAGTGTTGGATAAAACACAAATTCACTAAAAGTTTCCTACAAAGATCAAAAAACAAAACCCAAAATAAGCTTGGTGGTGCGAAGCACCACCAAGCTTATTTTGGGTTTTATCCTAAATAAGCTTGGCGAACCCTTTCATCAACTAAGAGGTCTGACGCTTGCCCCTCAATGGTGATCACTCCCGACTCCATCACATAGCCGCGATTTGCATGTTGCAAAGCCAAGGTGGCATTTTGCTCAACTAATAAAATCGTGACCCCATCTTGGTTGAGATTAACAATAGTTTTAAAAATTTCGCGCACAATTTGCGGTGCTAGCCCTAAACTTGGCTCATCTAATAGCAATAACTTGGGGCGACTCATCACCGCACGGGCGATCGCTAGCATTTGTTGTTCACCACCACTTAAGGTTCCTGCGAGTTGATCGCGACGTTCACCTAGTCTCGGAAAAATCTGAAATTGCTTTTCGATATCAGCTTTAATTCCCCAGCGATCGCTGCGTAAAAAAGCCCCTAACTCCAAATTATCTAAAACCGATTGTCTGGCTAGCACTCTACGCCCCTCTGGACTATGGGCGATGCCAGCTTGTACCACTTGATCGGGTCTTAGGTTTGTAATATTTTTGCCGCTGTAGAGTATCTGTCCCGATCGCGGAGATACTAATCGTGAAATTGTGCGTAAAGTTGTAGTTTTACCCGCACCATTTGCCCCAATTAAAGTGACAACTTCTCCCTCATTGACAGTCAAGCTCACATCTTGCAAAGCCTGAATTCCGCCATAGTTAACACTAAGGTTGTTGATTTCTAACACCGATCCTTAATCTCCCAAGTTTAGTCTTATACCAAAACACAAAATGGCGTAGCCATTTTGTGTTTTTAAAACCCTTACAGGGTTTGGTTTTCAATTCACAAAAGTGTTGTCACACTTTCGTGAATTGGTATTACTGCAATTGCCGAGCAAACGAGCCACAAGAGAGATTTTGAAAGCGTTGCTTCGCAACGCTTTCAAAATCTCTCTTGGTTTGGGTTTGAGCGCAAATAGCTGTAGGTAGGTATAGGCGGCACGATGCACCTATGCACACCTTTTTAGCACTGTTGTCTAAGTTATACTAAATCAAATATTGCTGTGGAGACTTGCAATGGTTCTTTTGACTGTCAACCCACCATCGGTTAGTGAAAATCTGGTCAGTGAGATTGATGAAGAGCTAATTGATGAGATTAAATGTCCACCAACTGATTTAGAAAGTGATGAGCCAGAATTGGAAAGTGATTTGCACCGTGAACAGATTGATCTATTAATTCGCCTATTGAAATACTATTGGCGCGATCGCCAAGACGTTTACATTACTGGCAACCTCACCGTTTATTTCAACGAGCAGCAGTTAAAAAATAGGGACTTTCGCGGGCCAGATGTATTTGTGGTTATGGATGCTGAAAAGCGCGATCGCAAGAGTTGGGTGTTATGGGGAGAAGGTGGCAAATATCCCAATTTGGTGATTGAATTACTATCTAGCTCCACCGCAAAAGTGGATCGCGGCAAAAAGAAACAGCTATATCAAGATGTGTGGCGCTTACCGAATTACTTCTGGTTCGATCCCTATAGTTTAGAATTCGCAGGATTTAAGCTAGTTGATGGCAAATATGAGGCGATTCCCCCCACTGACTCAGGATTGCTATGGAGCGATCAGCTTGAATTGTATTTGGGCATCCAAGAAAGCCAATTGCGCTGGTTTAATGCTGATGGTGAGATTGTGCCACTGCCAGAGGAACAGGAACGTCTAGCTAAAGAACAAGCTATCCAGAGAGCTGAGCGATTAGAGGAAATTTTGCGATCGCAAGGCATCGACCCCAACCAATAAAAAAGCACCCCGTAAGGGGTGCTTTTTTATTAAACTTGCCAATTAACCCAGTCTTGGGGTTTCAAGAAAGTTGTGTGCAGTTCAGCTTCAGGGGTATTAGGTTCAGGATGATAATCGTAATCCCAACGTACAAGAGGAGGAAGTGACATCAGGATTGATTCAGTGCGTCCATTTGTTTGTAAACCAAAAATTGTGCCGCGATCGTAGACGAGGTTAAATTCGACATAACGTCCACGACGGTAGAGTTGCCATTGCTTTTCGCGATCGCCATATTCCATGTTGCGACGACGATTGGCGATCGGCGTATAGGCTGGCAAGAAAGAATTACCGCAGCTATTAACAAAGGCAAAAATCTCTTCCCAAGTGCGAGGGACATCACCGATCTCGTCACTCATGACTTGAGCCGTTGTGGAGTCATTACTATTTTTGTAAAGTCCATCTTCGCCATTTTGGTAGTCAAAGAAAATACCACCTACGCCGCGAGTCTCACCGCGATGTTTAAGGAAGAAGTAATCATCACACCATTGCTTGAACACAGGATAGTAATTAGGATTGTGGCGATCGCAAGCATCTTTGAGTGTATTGTGCAAATGCTTAGCATCTTCAGCAAAGCCATAGTAAGGTGTGAGATCAAGTCCGCCACCAAACCACCAGATTGGTCCTGCTTCAAAATAGCGATAGTTCAGGTGTACTGTTGGTGCGTAAGGATTTTTAGGATGTAGCACCATCGAAGTACCCGTTGCATAGAAAGTTTCGCCTGCAACTTCTGGGTGATGGCGCAAAATGGCTGGAGGCAACTGGGAGCCATAGACCTCAGAAAAATTTACGCCGCCCTTATCAAAATAGTCACCATCGGTGATTACACGTGATCGCCCGCCACCACCTTCAGGACGCTCCCACTGATCCTGTTTAAACTTGGCTTTGCCGTCTAGTTCCTCTAAACCTTGGCAAATGCTGTCTTGTAAGCCTTGCATGAACTGTTTCACGCGAGTTTTAGAATCAACAGGAACTTTGAGTAAAACCTTGCTAGGAGCAACAGGGGCGATAGTCATAATCGTTATCTTTCTACTTACTAATATTTCAGGGATTTGGACTTAGGATTTTTTTATAAGCGTTTATCACTAATAAATACTCTACATTTAGTCTGTGATACCTAGGTGAAATGTAAAGCATTGTGTAGTAATTTATCGCGATCGCGAACCTATAGCTATCTATAGAGTTGGGAACTGGAAGCAGATTTTGATGGCGCGGCTTAGCCGCGCCATCAAAATCTGCTTCCTTATTAAATTAAAGTCACAAAATGGCTACACCATTTTGTGATTTGGTATTAACTATGCTAGATCTGCCAGACCAATTTTTAACTTTGCAAACACCTCGGCTCATCTTGCGGAAATTGACGATCGCTGATGCCGAAGATATTTTTGCCTATGCGAGCGATCCCCAAGTTGCTAATTACACCCTGTGGGAAGCACATCAATCAATTGATGACACCTATGCCTATTTAAACAATATTGTCTTTGAACTATATCGTTCTGGCAAAGGTATGGATTGGGGAATAATTGACAAAGAAAGTAACAAACTGATTGGAACTTGTGGTTTGCACACTACACCTACTCATCGACGTGCTGAGTTAGGATATGCGCTAGCAAGAGATTATTGGGGTAAGGGATTAATGACTGAGGCAGCAAAAGCAGCGATCGCTTTTGGCTTTCATGTGATGCAATTACTCAGAATTCAAGCCTTTTGTGCTGTAGAAAATATTGGTTCTGCAAAGGTTTTAGAGAAGGTAGGAATGCAATTTGAAGGGATTTTGCATAATTATGTTTTCACTAAAAATCGTCCTTGGGATGTGAAGATGTATGCGATCGTGCGATCTCTAGATTTCTAATAAAAAGCCCTCGCTCAGCGAGGGCTTTTTGTGATGATTAGTCAAAACCAAGGAGGTCAAAAATTTCGCGATCCTTCAGTGGTTGAGCATATAGTGGCTCAGCATTTTCCAGCATCCCTTTAGCCAGCTTGAGATATTCTTGCTGAACTTCGAGAACTTCAGGATCTGGCTCCATTTCAAACACTGTGCATTTTTTCAACCGACTGCGACGAATGGCATCAACGGTGCGGAAATGCGCCAAGGTTTTTAGCCCAACGCGATCGTTGAACTTGTCAATCTGATCGGTTCCTTCACTACGATTAGCAATAATGCCACCAAGACGAACGCGATAATTTTTTGCTTTTGATTGAATCGCGGCGACGATGCGATTCATTGCAAAGATGGAGTCAAAGTCATTTGCCGTGACGATCAAGCAGTAATGAGCATGTTGCAATGGTGCAGCAAAGCCACCACAGACCACATCACCCAATACATCAAAAATCACAACATCAGTATCTTCAAGTAGATGATGTTCCTTAAGAAGTTTGACGGTTTGACCTGTGACATAGCCTCCGCAACCAGTTCCAGCGGGGGGACCACCAGCTTCAATACACATGACTCCGTTATAGCCTTCAAACATGAAGTCATTAGTTTGTAACTCTTCAGAATGGAAGTCAACGGTTTCGAGAACATCGATTACGGTCGGAACCATTCTCTTGGTAAGAGTGAAAGTGCTGTCATGCTTAGGATCGCACCCAATTTGGAGGACGCGCTTGCCAAGATGTGAGAATGCTGCTGATAGATTAGATGAAGTAGTAGATTTGCCGATACCGCCTTTACCGTAGACGGCGATTACCAAAGCACCCTCAATAACCATTCCAGGGTCTTGGTGTACTTGAACACTACCTTCTCCATCTTCACATTTAGTGATTGATGGTGGATGCGCTGTTAAAACTGCCAAAATGAACTCCTATAAAACAACTACATTAATAAACTTCCATTGGGCGCAAAGCGCCCAAAGCCATTACTTCCCGATCGCTGCTTTTGCTTCGTAGAGAGTTTCTACGGTGATCGAAGTGATACCGCGATCGCTAGCAAATTTCTCAGTATTGCGCTTGATTTTGCCGCGTACAAAGAAGGGAATCTTCTTCAACTCAGCTTCACCATCCGCGCTCCAAGTAATTCCCTGCAAATCTTGATTCACTTCCACAGCCGTAAGAACGGCTTGATTAGCAGCACCTGTCGATGTGAGAGCGATCGCTTCTCCCACTGACTCAGTCGTCAATGTTTCGCGGCGATTCTCCTGTGATGGCGCAGTGTGCAGATGGCTCATATGACCTTCCGCAAACTCGAAGTCTTCACGGAACATCCCAATCAAATGCTCCTCTAGACCCATCATCAAAGGATGCACCCAGCTATCAAAAATCACATTTGCACCTTCCCAACCCATTTGGGGTGAATAACGAGCAGGTACATCTTGAACGTGGATTGGTGCAGAAATTACCGCGCAAGGGATACCCAAGCGTTTGGCAATATGTCGTTCCATCTGAGTGCCAAGCACTAGTTCTGGAGCGGCTTCAGCAACTTTAGCTTCCACAGCAAGATAATCATCACTAATCACGGCTTCGAGTCCGTGCTTTTTCGCTACTTCGCGTACTTCTCGCGCAAATTCACGGCTATAGGTTCCAATACCTACAAGGGTAAAGCCTAGTTCTTCCGTAGCAATTCTTGCTGCCGCTAAGGCATGAGTCGCATCACCAAAGATAAATACGCGCTTACCCGTTAGATATGTAGAGTCAACCGATCGCGAATACCAAGGAAGTCTGGAAGCATTAGCTTCGGAGGCTGATGATACTCTTGCAGCATCCCAGTTTCCTAAAGTATCAGATTGCGATCGCTGCAACGCTTGACTAACATCAATATCTGCTACTTTACCAATTTCCGCAATAAAGTCACGAGTTGCGCCAACACCGATTGGCACTATCTTGACAACTGGTTGGGCAAAACTGCGAGTCAACCATGTACAAGTAGTAAGAGCGATTTCAGGATAGAGACAAATATTAAAGTCAGCATCGGGAATCCGCATCAAGTCATCTGGTGTTGCTCCCATCGGGGCGACTACATTCACATCAACGCCAATTTCCCCAAGTAACTTAATTACTTCACGAATATCATCACGACACCTAAAGCCTAATGCTGTTGGTCCTAAGATATTAGCTTTCGGACGAATATGGGGATCGCGCTTAGGTCTTGGGGTGTTTGGTGCAGGGACAACAGGCAAAAGTAAAGTGCGGACTAAGTGATATAGAGTTTCACTCGCGCCCCAATTTTCTTTTTTGGAATAAGCTGGCAATTCTAAACTCACAATCGGAATTGGGATGCCCATGCCTTTGGCGAGAGAACCTGGCTGATCTTGAATCAACTCAGCAGTGCAGCTTTCGCCAACCAACATTACTTGAGGCTTAAATCTTTCATAAGCATCACGCACTGAAGTCTTGACCATTTCCGCAGTATCACCGCCTAGATCACGAGCTTGAAAAGTCGTATAGGTTACAGGTGGACGGCGATCGCGTCGCTCGATCATCGTAAACAATAGATCGGCGTAAGTGTCGCCCTGTGGTGCGTGAAGTACATAATGCACGCCTTCCATACTAGTTGCAATTCGCATCGCTCCCACATGGGGAGGACCTTCGTAAGTCCAGAGGGTTAATTCCATAAATTGGGTAATTGGTAGTTTGTTGGTTAGCTTTTGACCGTTAGCGATTAGCAATTAGCTGTTAGCTTTTGAAAGGCTAATCGCTAATTGCTAATTACTCTTACACTGTTAATCTTCTGCGTCGCTCAAGTGGACGGGCAAACAATTCTGCTAAGTCGGCAGCTTGGTCATAACCATGAATCGGTGAAAACACTAATTCGATTGACCATTTAGTTGCCATACCTTCGGCTTCGAGAGGGTTGGCAAGCCCTAAACCACAGACGGTAATATCGGGTCTAGCTTCACGACAGCGATCTAGCTGCTTTTCTACGTCCTGACCTTCTGAAAGTGCTGTTCCAACTGGTAGTAGGTTAATTTCGCTGTCCATCAATAGGCGATCGATATAAGGCGTACCGACTTCGACTAGCTCCATGCCACATTCTCTAGACAGAAAACGTGCCAAAGGAATTTCTAACTGTGAGTCAGGGAATAAAAATGCTTTTCGACCTGTCAGGGCTTGACGATAGCGCTCTAAAGCAATTTTGCCACGGCTTACAGAGGGGGCGATCGCCTGTTCAAACTGGTCATCAGCAATATTCCAAGCATCAGCAGCAGTCTTTAACCATGAAGTCGTTCCTTCGATCCCAAAGGGATAGGGCGATGGTAATAGAGTTGCGCCGCGAGCAATTAGCGATCGCACAGTCTCACTTAAAAATGGCTGTGCTAGTAGTAATTTTGTCCCTTTCCCAATGGGTGGTAAATTTGCCGCACGACGAGGCGGAAAGAAATACACAGGTCCAATACCCATTTTGTCAAATAGTCTTTGAAACTGGTCTTCCACCACATCCGCAAGGCTGCCAACCACCATTAGACTTGGTTCATCTTGGCTACGTGGCAATACGGGAACCATTGATCCCAGACAAGCATCTTCACCCTGAGTAAATGTAGTTTCAATGCCACTGCCAGAGTAATTGAGGATTCTGACTTTTGGAAAGAATCTGTGATTTAAACGTTCAGCAGCTTTGGCAAGATCAAGCTTAATTACCTCAGAGGGACATGATCCCACTAAGAACAAAGTACCAATATCAGGGCGACGCTCCAATAACTGATCGACAACCCGATCGAGTTCTTCGTTAGCGTCGGCAAGCCCAGCCAGATCTCGTTCGCCAAGAATTGCGGTTCCAAATCTTGGCTCGGCGAAGATCATTACTCCTGCCGCCGACTGGATCAAATGGGCGCAAGTTCGTGATCCCACCACAAGGAAAAAAGCATCCTGCATTTTACGGTGTAGCCAGACGATTCCTGTCAAGCCACAAAAAACCTCTCTCTGTCCACGTTCTTTAAGTACGGGCAGATCAGCGGTTGATTGATTTTTTATATGGGCAGGAACTTCTGTGCAAGGCTCTACAGCCATGTTTTGCTCTCCTATTGGGCTAAACCCTAGTTTTTTCTTAAAAAGGCTAAGCCTTCATCTTTGGCAGGACTATGCCCTGTCTTATGTCAAAAAGTTGTTTGATTGCTAAGCAATCGAATAAGTTAATTCCCTTTACTATATTTAGTAAAGCCAAGAGATGGGGCAAAAAGTTGCAAAGGTTTACAGGAATCCCATAAGTAAAGGTGAGTGTCGAACGCCTACTGCTACTTATTGATATATTTGATGCTCAAAGGTAAACCAACCGTAACTAAATGCTAGATTTTTGGACTAAAACCAGTGGGACTTGGATTAATGTTTTGGCGATCGCCTTCGGCACATTCCTCGGACTCATTTTACGCGGTCGTTTTCTTTCTCAGTCGTTACCCATTCTCAAACAAGCGATCGGGCTAATCACCATGTTTGTCAGCATAAATATGGCAAATAGCTTACTTAAGGTTAAAGCTGGTGCTTTAGACGGCGTGATTCTATCGCTGATTGCGTTAATTATTGGCGGCGTAATTGGTGAATTAGGGCAAATCGAGAAACGTTTAGAATCGGTTGGCGATTGGTTAAAAGCGAAATTTAAGGGCAAAGGTAAATTTACAGAAGGGTTTGTTGCGGCAAGTCTTTTATTCTGTATTGGACCAATGGCAATTATTGGCAGCCTCAATAACGGACTCAGAGGCGAAGATAATCTTTTGGTTCTCAAGTCGGCTCTAGACGGCTTCATTTCAATCGTATTTGCTAGCACCTATGGAATCGGTGTTGGGTTCTCAGCTTTGCCCGTTGCGCTATATCAAGGGAGTTTATCTTTGCTTGCAGGAAATTTGGCGCAAAGTTTACCAGATCCCGCTAACGCTCAGCCTGTACTAATCATTACGGGAGTTGGTGGCTTAATGCTTTTGGGGCTAGGTTTAAACTTGTTAGAACTCGCTAAAGTCAGAGTTGCATCTTTTTTACCAGCTTTAGCGATCGCGCCATTAGTTTACTGGTTAGCAGATGGTCTTCAATAATTCCAGCGCCGCAGGCGCTGGAAACTCCAAAATCGCTTTTTGAAAGTCCGCCAACGGCGGACTTTCAAAAAGCGATTTTTATAGCTATAGCCACCTGTATCAGGACAAAAAAAACAAAATAGTGTGAGGCGGCGCTTCGCGCCGCCTCACACTATACAAGAATGGCGATAGCCATATATTGAGAGTTGCTGGGTGCTTTGCACTTTTCCTATTTTGTTGGCTTAGATTGCTATAATTAGTCAAGCTCCTCTGTGGCGTGCGTGACTACCGATAATGTGTCTTGATCGATAATTGTTTTCTAGGAGTCTTCGTAATCTCCGCCGCAGTAAACCAGACTTGCATCTGGGAACTTAAGTTAGGCTGAGAGCCAAGCCTCCACCTGGTTTTACCGGGTCAAACAACTGAGGTAAGACGGCGTTGCGGAGGGGTGAAAAATCAAAGTTTTTTAAAAATGGCTCTGTACATTGTACAGAGCCATTTTTAAAAAACTTTGAGAAAATGCTTGCGTTCCTATCAAACCATGCTATATTAGCTAAGCGAAACAACGCGGGGTAGAGCAGCCTGGTAGCTCGTCGGGCTCATAACCCGAAGGTCGATGGTTCAAATCCGTCCCCCGCCATTAATAAAAAAGCTGCACATTGTGCAGCTTTTTTTATCTTTAAGTATTGGTAATACTTCTAAATAGATAGCCGACGACGACACCAATCATCAGCGCCCAAATTTGGCCAGATTTCACAAAGTTATTCCAACCTTTTCCTAAGTCTCCCATGACATCTTGATTAAATTGTTGGGCTAGTAAGTCCATATCGATATGTGAGTGCAGATCGGCAATATTGAGATGTAAGTTGCTAGGAAGATTGATCGCTGAGAGATGAAACGATAAGTCAGCGCTAGTTACACTAGTCACCAAATGCTGGGCTTGGGCTAAGTCAAACATAATTTTTAGTCTTGGGTTAATTTACTAGAGCTTTATCTTTTATATGCAGAACCACAAGGGTCATGTCATCGGTATGAGTATGCCCTTCTCCAATAAAGTTTTGCACTTCTTGGAAGATGTAGTCAAGAATCATCTGGGGGCGAGTTACATCATCAGATAAGGGAAAACAATTTTGACAAGCCCAATCTAGGGCTTTACGGAGATTTTCTTCGTCAAAGCGATCGCCTTCTGGACTAGCCGCCTCAGTGAAGCCATCAGTGTAATAAATGACGACATCACCTGAATTTAGGTGAGTGCTACGTTCTTCATACTTTGAACCAGCCTCTAAGCCAATCAAAGCCCCCATTGTATCAAGGGCATGGACAGAGCGCGACTTAGCTCGCCAATGTAAAGCAGGAGTATGAGCCGCATTACTAAAAGAGAGAATCTGCGTTTCGGGATCGTATTCGGAATAAAACATGGTCACGAAGCGATGAGACTTCTCTAAATCTTCATACATCACCTCATTGAGATGTTCCAAAATTTTGCTGGGAGAGTGGTTATTTAAAACTTCAGCCCTCAACATCCCCCTTGTCATAGTCATAATCAAACCTGCGGGAACCCCCTTGCCCATCACATCACCGACCACAAAACTCCAGCGATCGCCCTTTTGCATCGGGATAAAGTCATAATAGTCGCCACCCACTCGGCTAGCCGTAGAGCATTTCGCTGAGATCTCAATACCTTGAATCTTGGGACAGTTGCGTGGTAAGAGTTGGCGCTGGATTTCTGCGCCGATCTCCATCTCCCGATCTTGCCGCTCTTTTTTGATTAATTCGGTAGTGAGTTCATGATTTTCTAAACCTACTGAGGTTTGATCGGCAACAAGGCGCATCAAAGTACGTTTGTTATCTGTCCAAATATAATCAGGTTTGCGGCTGAAAATATAAAGGCGACCGCGCACTGCATTTTTGACTAAAACTGATGTGCCGTACAAATGGACATCTGCACCTAGATAGCGACTGACCATCTCATCAAGAGCGGTTGGACTGCCTGTTAAAACCTGTTGGATCGCTCGCTCGATCGCCGTTCTCACTTGCTGCGCTTTCATGCCGCCTTGATTGCGCTCAGGACAATGCAAAGACTCTAGGCGCATCTGTCCACTTGCCTTAAATAAAATTAGCGCACCACCATCGGAGTCGGTCACACGACTGGCTATCAGGGGAATTAATTCTAAAAACTGATTGAGGTTACTAAAGCTGCGGAGAGCGTAACCCAAAAAGCTCAGCAGCTCATGGATTTTATTTTGATCCTGACTCATCCGTCTGAGTAGGTCTTTGAGATCCTTCATCACCATCACAGAGGCATTGTCGATATCTGGCTGTGATGGGAGTGATCTATTTCTAGGTGGCAATGATAGAGACATACCAATGCTGCAACGCTAGGTGGTTTGAACGAAAGCTAATTTAGTCAAACAGTGTAGCCTTAGTTGGACAGAAATTAACAAACGATTTCAGGAATTTTTTAAAAGTAGTTTTGCGGCGCGAAGCGCCGCAAAACTAGTTACTTAATAATGCTTCGACAAATTCATAGCTTGAAAAGGGGCGTAAGTCTTCAATCCCTTCACCTGCGCCAATAAATCTAATGGGTAAACCAAGTTGTTGGACTACGGCGATCGCCACCCCACCTTTTGCCGTCCCATCAAGCTTAGTGAGGATCACGCCTGTAATCCCTGCGGACTGAGCAAAAACTTCGGCTTGTTTAAGTCCATTTTGTCCAAGCGTAGAATCTAGCACTAGCAAAGATTCGATTTTTGCCTCGGCAGATTTTTTATCGACGATGCGGCGAATTTTGCTAAGTTCTTCCATCAGATTTTTCTTGTTTTGCAGTCGGCCAGCAGTATCAACAAGTAATAACTCAGTGCCTCTGGCTTGAGCCGCGCTAATCGCATCAAAAACCACGGCGGCGGGATCGGCATTTTGGGCGGGGTTGCAAATTACATCGACATTCGATCTTTGTCCCCAACTCTTGACTTGCTCGACTGCGGCTGCGCGGAAAGTATCGGCGGCAGCAATGAGGGTTTTATAACCAGATTTGACACTGAGATGCGACAGTTTACCGATCGTTGTCGTTTTACCAGCCCCATTTACGCCAGTGATTAACCAGATATTGAGTTGATTCTTCTCTGGAATCAACATGGGGATCGGTTCACCACCTTTCTGTGCTGATACATCAAGCATTTCACGCAAAATTTGTTTGAGATAGGCGATCGCTTCTTCTGGTGGCAAAACTTCTTTGCGGAGTTTGTCTTGCAGCTTGGCAATAATTTGATCAGTTGCCTTAACGCCAACATCAGCCTGTAATAGCAAAGCCTCAATATCATCAACCGAATCAGCGCTGAGTGGTCCTTGTCCAACGATCGCTTTTAGTTGATTAACTAACGATAAACGGGTTTTATCTAAGCCTTGGCGTAAACGATTCAGCCATGTGATCTCTTCGACTGAAATTTCTTCGGGGCGACGACCTTGGGATGCGAGGACTTCGGCTGACCAGATAAAATCATCATCAAACTTGATCGTGGCTTTGCGTCTGGAAGTAGCAGCAGGTTTAACTTCTGGCTCTGGCTCAACGATCGCTGTGGCTTCGAGGGCGGCAATCCGTGCTTGGCGATCGCTTTCGGACTGCATCCAAAAAGGCACTGCTTCAGGTTCAGGAGTAGTTATTTCTGGAGAAACTGCTTCTGAGGAAATAACTTCGGCGATCGTAGGTTCAACCGAAGCAGGAACTTCAGTGGTTGATTCTGGAGATACTTCTAAAGAATACTCAGCAACTGGCTCAGTAATTTCTAGCTCAGCTTCAACCACCGCAGGTTCATCAACTTGCAATTCAGTAATGATTTCAGGCTGCCTAATTTCTAGGGCAACCTCTGGTTCTGCTATCTCAGGCTGGGCAATTTCTGGCTCAGTAGCCTTGGCTTCTAGCTGAATAATTTCTGGTGTCGCTTCAACAAGCTCAGGCTCAGCAACCTTGGCTTCTGGCTGAGTAATTTCTGGCTCTGAGACTTCTACCTCGGTCGCTTGATCTTCCGCAACTTCGGCTTGTTGTTGCACATTGGCATAGGCAGCCTTTGCCCAATTTAATAGATCTTGTGATGCTGGCGTTGCGATCGGGCTAGGATCTTCAACAGGTGTAGATTCAGGTGTTTTTTCTTCAGTTTGGGGTGACTCTACGGATTGATCATTTACACTTTTGTCATCGTCAAACTTTCGCCGAAACCAGTTAAACACCATGCTAATACCCTTGCGCCATGCTTGAATCTATATTCAATGATTTGTAGAAGATGCGAAGCGCTCTCTAAAAATCATTGAATATGTGGTCAACTTACTAGGATAGTTTACGGTGTATAGGTTATTAGTACTAAATCAGATCTAGACGGTTTTCCGAAATCCATAAAAAAGAAGCGATGCTAATCAAGCATCGCTTCTTTTTTATGGATTTATTTCTTTTTGATATCTTTTGCCATGTTGAGAAAGATATCCATACTCGAATCTACACGAGTGTTAATCTTTGGCTCAAATGTGGATTGTGGTTTTGGTTCAGAAACATTGCTGGTAGGAACATCAATTTCATTACCTTCAATTTTCTCGGTTGCTGATACAATCTCTGTAATTTCAGCGCCTTTGACCCCGTTAACCGTAGGGAATGTTTTTTTGACAGCCTTGGGTGTACGCATGTAATCAATGTTGCCAAAGGTTTTGGCGGAATCTTCATCTAGAAAATAAGATGATTCTGTGTTGCCTGCATCCTTCTTCTCATCCTTTTTGCCAAATAAGCCGAAAAGAGCCATGTATTTATACCTATTTTCCTGAAATTGGGTTGAATTTGTCTTTTTATTGCGATGTGTAACATTTTAGCAACATACCGTGCAATCGCGATCGCGATGATTTTTAACAATAAAAAAAGCAACACTTAGTGCTGCTTTTTTTTGATTCTTGGCGAAATCGCCTCTTTAATTACAATTTAATTACAATCTGTAGTTAGCGTTGTTAATGCGCTCACGTCCCATAGACTCATCAGGCTTTTTAAGTGTGAACTTGTCAGCATTTGCTTTGATCAGTTCTTTTTGCGCTTCATTTAAACCATCAATTTCTAGCACCTCGTTTAGTGATTTGTAAGGTGCATTTTCAATAATGATCCGCCCCAAGGTTGGATACATGCCACGTACTTGTCGGAAAGTGTTGATATTAGAGTTGTTGAGGTCGATTTTGCTAAGATCTTGTGTGTAAAAATTGGTAGCAGGTAATTCTTCGGCAAATGCAGAGTTACTGCCAAAAGAACCTAAAAAGCCAGTTGTCCAAATTGACGCGATCGCCACTAATAAAACAGAAAAGCGTATAAGTGCTTTCATGCCTAAGGTCTCTCTATTAAAAAAATAATTTATTCACTTTCGAGATTAGCAGAAAAGTGGAAACCCAAAGCCTTAGGGCTGGCAAATAAAGCATATGTAAATAATTATTTCTATTTGTTAACGTTCCTTTACAAATCCTCGCATAATTTTCAAACCAATAAAAATTTCTTAATACCTTACGCTATAACGATCCCAGCCTAAAATTCTAAATTTATGACGATCGCCTAGGTTTAAGTAACTATAAACAACTACAGAGTCGGTAAGTGACCATAGGTAGAATGACTGTCTAGAAAATGGGTGGGTAATTACAACGGTTACTTTTGAATATGTTAAGTCTCGAAAACTTCCCTTGGCTCACGTTTATCATTGCCTTTCCCATAGTTATGTCCCTCGTGGTTGCCTTTGTCCCAGACAAAGGTGACGGCAAAACCATTCGCTGGTTTGCACTCGTAGTCGGACTAATTGACTTTGCGGCGATCGCCTATGCCTTCTGCGTAAAGTATGACTACAGCAACCCTAACCTCCAACTTGTTGAGAGCTATTCTTGGGTTCCCCAACTGGGGCTAAATTGGTCAGTGGGTGTTGATGGACTCTCGATGCCTTTGGTATTGCTGACTGGATTTATCACCACATTAGCAATCTTGGCTTCCTGGCCCGTTACTCTGAAGCCACGCTTATTTTTCTTTTTGTTGCTGTCGATGTATGGCGCACAAATTGCTGTATTTGCCGTTCAGGACATGCTGCTATTTTTCCTAACTTGGGAATTAGAGCTAATACCTGTATATCTATTACTCTCGATCTGGGGCGGATATAAGCGCCTATATGCTGCTACGAAGTTTATTCTTTACACAGCGATCGGCTCACTGTTCATTCTCGTGGCTGGGTTGGCGATGGCTTTTTATGGCGATACTGTCACCTTTGACATGGCAGCCCTTGCTAATAAGAACTACCCCCTCACCTTCCAATTGCTAGCCTACGGTGCATTCTTAATTTCCTACGGGGTTAAGTTACCGATTTTCCCTTTGCATACATGGCTACCCGATGCTCACGGTGAAGCAACTGCGCCCGTGCATATGCTCCTTGCAGGTATCTTGCTGAAAATGGGTGGCTATGCGCTGATGCGGATGAATGCGGGCATGTTACCTGAAGCCCATGCTTACTTTGCCCCCATCTTAGTAATATTGGGGATCGTCAATATTATTTATGCGGCGCTTACATCCTTTGCTCAGCGCAGCCTCAAACGCAAAATTGCCTATTCCTCAATTTCCCACATGGGCTTTGTGTTGATTGGTTTAGCTTCATTCACTGATCTTGGTACAAGCGGCGCTATGTTGCAAATGATCTCCCACGGATTAATTGGCGCGAGCTTATTCTTCCTTGTGGGCGCAACCTACGATCGCACCCACACATTGATCCTTGATGAGATGGGTGGAGTCGGTCAGCAGATGCCCAAAATCTTTGCGATGTTTACAACCTGCTCCCTTGCATCTCTGGCGTTACCAGGGATGAGTGGATTTGTGGCTGAGGTAATGATTTTTGTTGGTTTTGCGACGAGTGATGCTTATAGCGGCACATTTAAAGTGATTGCCATCTTGTTGATGGCAGTGGGTGTGATCTTAACGCCTGTATATCTGCTCTCGATGTTGCGCGAAATTTTCTATGGACAAGAAAATAAAACTCTCACTTCTCATCAAGATCTCGTTGATGCAGAACCTCGCGAAGTCTTCATCATCGCTTGTCTATTGATTCCAATCATCGGTATCGGTTTCTATCCTAAAGTCGTGACTCAAATCTATGATTCGACCACGACACAACTGGCGGCGACTTTGCGTGAAGCTGTTCCCGCTCTAGCGAATAAACGCGATAACAAACGTTTGGCAAGTTTACAAGCTCAGGCTGCACCAAGTTTAAGCCAATAGACTAAAGAAGGTTCGCTAAGCGAACCTTCTTTTTTGTCCCCCTTATATAGCAATGTAAACTAAGGTAGGGGCTTGGTCTCCAAGCCCCTACCTTTACAAATATGTAGAGATTTGGTCTCCAAATCCTCTTTTAAGATTAGATAGCAACATTATGACGGTTTTGGTTCTACGTAACATCAGTTTCATCCAAAATGAAATCCTTGGACTTGGCATATATAGCTGTCGCCAATCTTGTTATGACATAAAACCCAAATAGTGTGAGGCGGCGCGAAGCGCCGCCTCACACTATTTGGGTTTTGATTTGTCCTGATACAGGTGGCTATAGCTATAGATGCCAAGTCCTGAGGCGGTGACTTTCAAATTTCTAACTTGCACGAATTTTATAGTATTTATGAAAATCGCGATAAAATCTTAATTTAGTTGCAGCAAATTTCTTAGAAATCCCGATCGCATGATTTTCCCTGAGTATTCTGACTTTATTGAGCTTGCTAGCAAAGGTAACTTTGTACCTGTACATATGGAACTGGTTGCCGATCTCGATACGCCTGTTTCAGCTTGGTATCGTGTCTGTCAAGGTCAACCCTATAGTTTTTTATTAGAGTCAGTGGAAGGCGGCGAAAGGCTTGGGCGTTATAGCTTATTGGGTTGCGATCCTCTATGGGTACTAGAAGCAAGAGGCGATCGCACCACACAGACATTTCGTGATGGCACAGTGAAGGAATTTATAGGCAATCCCTTTCAACATTTGAATAATTGCCTTGCACCGATTCATCCTGTGCATTTGCCCCAGTTACCGCCGAGTTTAGGGGGACTATTTGGCTATTGGGGCTATGAATTAATTAATTGGATCGAGCCAAAAGTTCCTGTATTTCCTTGCCAAGAGGGAGACACGCCTGATGGGGTGTGGATGCAGGTCGATAGTTTGCTGGTGTTCGATCAGGTCAAACGTAAAATTTGGGCGATCGCCTATGCCGATTTGAGTAATGGTCAAGATCCTGAAATAGCCTATAAATCAGCTTGCGATCGCTTGACGGTGCTGGTGGATAAACTGCGATCGCCGCTAGATCGCCACAAAACAGCGATTACTTGGACAAATCCCCGTTTGCAACCACCCGTAAGTTATACGAGCAATGTCACCCGTGAGAAATTCTGCAAAGCCGTAGAGCAGGGAAAGGAGCATATTAAGGCTGGAGATGTTTTCCAAGTTGTTCTTTCACAAAGATTGACCACAGAGTTTAAGGGAGAACCATTCAGTTTGTATCGCTCTTTGCGCGTGGTCAATCCTTCGCCTTACATGGCTTTCTTCAATTTTAAAGATTGGCAGCTAATTGGCTCTAGCCCTGAAATCATGGTCAAAGCGGAAGTAATCGATGGAGTCTCGCGCACAGTCCTCCGCCCGATCGCAGGCACACGCCCTAGAGGTGCGACACCTGCCGAAGATGCCGAACTTGCGAAGGATTTGTTAGCTGATCCAAAGGAAGTTGCCGAACATGTGATGCTCGTAGATTTGGGACGCAATGACCTTGGTCGTGTTTGCAAAAGTGGCACGGTGAAAGTCGATGAATTGATGTCGATTGAGCTTTATTCCCATGTGATGCATATCGTCAGTAATGTCGTTGGCGAAATTCGTCCCGAAAAAACAGCTTGGGATCTGCTTCAGGCTTGCTTCCCTGCGGGTACGGTTAGTGGTGCGCCAAAGATTCGAGCCATGGACATTATCCATAACTTGGAAGGCGATCGCCGAGGCACTTATGCGGGAGCCTATGGCTACTATGACTTTGAAGGTCAGCTAAACACAGCCATCACAATTCGGACAATGGTAACGAAGGATGGAACGGCTAGCGTACAGGCTGGTGCTGGTGTGGTAGCTGATTCCGATCCTGAGAAGGAATATCAAGAAACCTTGAATAAAGCAAAGGGAATGTTGGAGTCTCTGCGCTGTTTGGGATAGTGAATAAATGAGAATGCGATCGCTCAAATCTATTAGTTGAGATTAATGGCGATCGCATTTATCCGATGCAATTGAGTCTGACAAGATGGATTTAGAGCAGAGACTAACGGAACTAGAACGCAAAAGAGCAGAAAGAGATAAATAGCGATCGCTAAATTTATCTCTTTGATGATTAGCGATCGCTGTTTGTAACATGGCTTAATCAACTCTTGCGGATATAACTATGATTTTAGTAAGCGATCACTAAAATTCATCATCGGTTGAGAGTAAAAGAGCGATTTTATTAAACTAAATGATTATGAATCGAGCCTTTAGGTAGTTCGTCATAATCCCCTTCCCAAGAGAATCTCAAACGATTTTTGTAGACACCTTGATAGTTAAAAAGATCTAAAAGAACAAGCTCTAAATACCACAAACTCAAGCGCCATGCTTCTTTTCTTATGCTTTTGGGATGTACTTTTTCCTTTTGTTCAAGATGAGTAAGCTTATTGCGAACTTCCGTAATTGCCTTAGGCATATTAATTTTCTTTTCTTCAGCAAATTCTAGTAGCTTGATGATTAAATTAGATTTACTGTCAAGGTCATTAATGGGAAGTTTTGACTTTTTAAACAATTTTTCTAGCTTCAACGCTGCGTTATTTTTAATAAATATACCAATCCGATGTTCGTATAAAAGTTCAAGGGCTGAATGAGCCAAGATGATTGAACCATCAATAGCTCCTGCCTGAAGGTTACTTTCTACATACCAGTGAATAGCAAGTTGTAGTGGCTGCTGCCAATCTGGATCTTCCCAAAGATTCATAAATCCGACAAAAGCTTCTGTTAAATTTTCAGGTCTTTGAACTGGGAACCACGAAGTTATATTTCGTTGGTATGCGGATGCTGTAGAAGAATACCAAATTTCCCATGTAGGAATATTTTCAGCATTAAAACCAATAGGCAGTAAAGGTACTACCCACATTCCTCTAGCAAATGATAGAAAAGATGATAAACCACTTAAAATATCTAGAGCTTCTTCAGAGGTAAATGTATGTTTGTTGCTCTTTTCAAGTTTAGCTACATGGGTAATTGCATATCCGCCCTCATCTTCTAGAGAGTTAGTCAGTTCTTTGATTTTTTCTACTGGAGCAATCGTTACTTTCCATCCATTTGCTTCTAATAAAAGCTGATAGCTATGAAAGTTTGTGAGGTGAAATATTACATAGGAAAGATTTGAATTAGAAGTGATAACAGCAGGCTCATGTAAAAAGCCTGAAACCTCTGTTTTTATTCCTACCGATAATTGATATTTAGTAGCATTAGCTTCACAGGAAGCCTTTAAATTGACTAATTCTAAGACATGTGGTTTCTCATAACTAAACGCAACACTATCGTTAGATCTAAAAGAATATTTGATTCTTATTGTGGGAAACCAATTAAGTTTTACGGTTCCAGTCCCGTGAGCTATGATATCCCGATCTCCTTGGTTTCCAATAAATTTCATGTCTCCTTCGTAGAGAGTCAATGGTTGGTTTATCTCCTCTGTTACATATACTGGAGTTAGTGATTGAGGCTCAATATTCATTTGATTACATTTTTGATTTTTCGTGTTTAACTATGACAGTAATCTTTATTTTATGAAAATTCAAGTAAGAGCAGCAAATTTTTTGTGCAGAGGGGTATTCCTTAGGAATTTGAGTTCGCAAAATTACTCATTTCAGGGCGATCGCATAAACTAGAATGTAATCAATAAATACAGGTAATTAAGCAATGCAAATTACAGTTGATATTCCCGATGAATTTCTACCAAAAATCAAACAAACAGGCTTCTCCCTGCAAGAAATTGTTGCGAAAGCAGTTCAGCAATATCTTAATAGTGAATCAACTTTACTACAAACACAAACTTGGCAACTATGCGGTAAACTGCAAATTTCACAGCCAAAAGAAACGAATATCGTCGATGTTTCCACTATTGAAACAAACTATGCCGAACAGATTGACGATATTTTGTATGGGAATCTCTCATGTTAGAAGTTATTCTTGATACATCAGCACTTATAGCCTTTTTTGTCGGCTCAGAAAAACACCATAAAGCAATACACGATTACTTTTTCGCCAATCCTAAAACAAGATGGGTAATCATCTCAACGGTCTTTATTGTTTCTTTTGATGAGCATATTCGTCAAATGAGTGGGCTAGGAGTTAATTGCGTACCGTTAATTTAAGAACCTATGAAATACACAATTACACTTCAATGGTCTGATGAAGATAAATGCTTTGTTGTTTTCTTGCCAGACTTTACCAACATCAACCAACCTTGCACTCATGGCAAAACCTATTCAGAAGCACTACAAAATGCTAAGGAACTGATCGAAATTCTAATAGAGCTTGCGATCGAAAAGAATGAACCATTACCGAAGTATAAACCATATTACTATAGCAAAATCTCAGAATGATTAAGTGAGAAATTGCTCATGTGAAGGCGATCGCCTAAACTAAGATTTAAGCTTGATAAATATTACAAATAGAACTTAGCCAGACTTTACTGAATATTAACTAAATGATAAAACCTCTATTGATTGTTGGTAGTGATACGGGTATTGGGAAGACTGTTTTAACGGCGGCTTTGGCGGCTTATTGGTTGACCTATCGCGATCGCAATGTATCTCTAACCGAACCTAGTAAATCTCTCGGTATTTATAAGCCTTTGCAATCAGGAGAAGGCGATCGCGAGTTCTATAACCAGACTTTTGCGCTTTCGCAAACCCTTGCCGAAATTACGCCTTTGTATTTTGAAACGCCGATCGCTCCTGCGATCGCCGCTTATAAAGAAGGTAAAGCAATTGATTTAGGGCTAATTTGGCAACAGTTCCAAAAATTGCAACAACAGAAGGAATGTCTATTAGTTGAGGCTATGGGAGGTTTAGGCTCACCAATTACCGATGAATATATTGTGGCGGATTTGGCTAGAGATTGGGCTTTAGACACTATTTTGGTTGTGCCTGTGCGTTTAGGTGCGATCTCTCAGGCGATCGCCAATGTAGCTTTGGCGAATATGCAAAAGGTGAAGCTCAGAGGAATTGTGCTGAGTTGTTCTCAAGTTTATTCTACGGAAGAGATTGAAGAACTTGCTCCGCCACAGATGATTTCGCGACTTGCCTCAGTTCCCATTTTGGGAATTCTGCCTTATATCAAGGATTTGAGCGATATTGCACAATTGGCGCTTGCGGCTTCAGAGTTAGACATAGAAAGAATTCTGATTTAGTAAAGGCGATCGCATAGTAAGGCACATTACTAGTGATATAAATGAAGCTATGTATGATCGCCTTACTGCTATAGCTTTTCTCAAGCAAATTTCTGCCGATCTCCACAAACCC
This sequence comes from Phormidium tenue FACHB-1050, assembly GCF_014696925.1. Lineage (GTDB taxonomy): Bacteria > Cyanobacteriota > Cyanobacteriia > Pseudanabaenales > Pseudanabaenaceae > Pseudanabaena. The sequence continues at coordinate 35,152 of NZ_JACJQY010000032.1, forward strand.
GATCGCAGTGAAATTGTGGCGACTTTAGGCGATCACCCGATTACATTGGGGCGCGATCCTAGTTGTGAAGTGGCGATCGATATCAACATCTATGGCTCGGTGTCGCGTCGTCATGCGGAAATTCGTCCCATTTTTGTGGAGCAGAACAATCGTCAAGATGTTAGACAGAAGTTTAAGGGATGGGAAATATGTGATCTTGATAGTGCTAATGGCACATTTGTTAATGATCACCGTTTGTATAGCTGTTATCCACTCAAGCATGGCGATCGCATTCAGCTAACTAAAGGTGGTCCCCAGTTCGTATTTGAGCTAGATCCTAGTACTGAGACAACTTTAAACACAGATCTTAGAAAGCGTCCGCGATCGCAGATTACCAGCATTACTCTCACGAAGCTCTTACCAATTTTCTCCACAGGAAATGATTTGTGGAAAAAAGCTTATCTCTTGCCAGGGATTGCGACCGTGGGATTTGTGGTGATGATGTTTGCTTTTTTGGGACAACCACAATTATTTAATCTCACAATTTCTGTATATATCAGTCTCGCAGCATATTATTTTGTCTATCAACTTTGTGGCAAAAATAAACCTTGGTGGGTAATTTTAGGCGCAGCAATATCTACAGCATTGATTCTCAGAAGTCCCATTTTAAATATTTTTTTCTGGTTCTTTTATAAGGTTTTACCAGGGACTGCACCAACGGGGCAGGTTAGCTTTATCAGTGTTTTGATTGCGATGTTTTTTGGGGCGGGATTAATGGAGGAGTTGCTCAAGGCTTTGCCCGTGTTTGCGCTCTGGTTTATGGGATTACGACTAGGGAAGAAATGGCGATCGCGTGTAGGTATTAGCGAACCTTTAGATGGAATCTTGATAGGTGCGGCTTCGGCTGTGGGTTTTACACTGACGGAAACCTTGGGCTTATATGTACCTAGCATTGTGCAGAGTGTAGCTAATCAAGCTGGTAGTCCTGAGATTGCGGAACTGACAGGTTTGCAATTATTGATTCCTCGCGTGCTTGGCTCAGTAGCTGGGCATATGGCTTATAGCGGTTATTTCGGCTATTTCATTGGGTTGAGTATTATGAAACCTTCTCTCCGTTGGCAAATTCTCACAATTGGATATCTTAGTTCGGCTTTACTTCATGCCCTTTGGAATACGAGTGCTTTAGTAAGTTTTTGGCTATTGGCAATCGTTGGCGGTCTTTCCTATGCGTTTCTCGTTGCTGCAATTCTCAAAGCCCATAGCTTTTCATCAAAGGTATAAGATTTAACGAATGGTTAATAGACTTGCTTTTATTTCCCAACAAGTCTATTTTAGGTCTATTTTAGGCGCTCGCTTTTTGATGGGTTTTATTTATGGCGATCGCAGATTCTGAGATTGAGTGGCGGCGATTTTAGGCAGATCTGGTGATTTGGTCTTTGAGTTTTTATCTTGGTGGTACGGATAATGACTAGTCTGGCTATAGAATCTTAGTAGCCGTAATCACTTTTAAAATATGCAGGTTTCTGACAAAGCTAGCTTTGAGAATATATCTACCAACAACCAGGAAATAATTCCTAGTTTTGACGCTAAAAATCCACCAAATCCACAACTAATTGATGCTTGTGTACATTGTGGCTTTTGCCTGTCTACCTGCCCTAGTTATCGCATCATCGGTAAAGAAACAGATTCGCCACGCGGTCGCATCTATTTAATGGATGGAATTAATGAAGGCGATATTCCTTTATCACCTGCGATCACCCAGCATTTTGATTCTTGTTTAGGATGTCTTGCCTGTGTCACCACCTGTCCATCAGGCGTACAGTATGACCAACTGATCGAAGCAACTCGCGCTCAAGTTGAGCGCAATCATCCGCGATCGCTACCTGAGAAATTATTACGGCAATTTATCTTTTCGACTTTTCCCTATCCCAATCGCCTCCGAGTGTTGCTTGCGCCTTTATTGGCTTATCAGAAATTAGGGTTGCAAAAACTATTGCGATCGCAGGGTTGGCTAGAAAAGTTTTTGCCCAAGCAACTAGCTGCTATGGAATCGGTGCTACCCGAATTGACTCCCCAAGCTTTTCAGGATAATTTACCCGAAGTAATTGCTGCTCAAGGAGCAAAGCGTTACCGTGTGGGAATGCTTTTGGGCTGTGTGCAGCGTGTATTTTTGCCTGAGGTAAATAATGCGACAGTGCGCGTACTAACAGCCAATGGATGTGAAGTTGTAGTTCCTAAATTGCAAGGTTGCTGTGGAGCATTATCCCATCACCAAGGACAGGAAGCCCAAACTCTAGAACTTGCAAAGCAGACCATCGATGCTTTTGCTGACTTAAATCTTGATGCAGTGCTAGTCAATGCTTCAGGCTGTGGACATACATTGAAAGAATATGGTTATATTTTGAAAGATGATCCTCACTATGCTGAGAAAGCAAAGCTATTCTCTACAAAAGTAAAGGATGTCCAAGAGTTTCTCGATCATGTAGGGCTAACTGCCAAGCTTTCTCCTTTGCAGGATGAACCTTTAGCGATCGCCTATCAAGATGCTTGCCATATGCTGCATGGACAAAAAATCAGCCTCGAGCCACGTCGTTTGTTGCGTCAAATACCCAATGTCCAATTAAGGGAATCGGTTGATGCTTCGCTATGCTGTGGTAGTGCAGGAATCTACAACATTTTGCAACCAGAAGTTGGGCATGAATTGGGAGAGATGAAGGTAACTAATCTCACGGATACGGGCGCTCAATTAATAGCTTCGGCAAATGTGGGCTGTATTACCCAAATTCGGAAGCATTTGAAATTGCAAAATAAGAATGTTCTCCTTATGCATCCAATGGAACTATTGGATTATTCTATCCAAGGTAAGAAGCTATAAGGAGCCAAGAACTCAAGTTCTTGGCTAAAAGCTCAAGTCCACTGAAGTGGACTAAAGATACTTTCATATAGCTATAGCCACCTGTATCAGGACAAATCAAAACCCAGATAGTGTGAGGCGGCGCGAAGCGCCGCCTCACACTATCTGGGTTTTATGTCCTAACAAGAATGGCGACAGCTATATAATCCGTTTCAAAGGGTTTGAGCTTTTATCCCAGAGTTGATTGCAGGACTACTCGGTAATTGCTATAGCAATTACTGATTAAACGAACCAAATATTTTTGTGAAAGTTTTGCAAAGCAAAACTTTCACAAAAATATTTGGTTCAAATTTGAGCGCAAAGCGATGCAAATATGACTAAAATTTTGTAGCAACAATGCAAGATCTACCTTGGGCTTTTGCTTCATATAAAGCTTGATCGGCATGAAGAATTAATTCTTCAATTGTTGTATCTAGGGAAGGAATACAAACACTAAGCCCAGCACTGACAGTAACGACATTACTCACCTTGGATTTCTCATGGGGAATCTTTAAATCTGCGATCGCTTGAAGTGTCATTGCCGCAATTTTTTCAGCGTCAATCAAGGTAGCATCAGGCAACAACAAAGCAAATTCTTCGCCACCATAACGAGCCGCCACATCAGTTTTACGTTGAGCCATATTACTGATTGTATGGGCAACTTGCTGAAGACAATGATCACCCATTTGATGCCCATAGTAATCGTTGTAAGCTTTGAAATAGTCAATATCCAACAAAATCATAGCAATGGAATGTTGATATCGACAGGCTCGTGCTAACTCCTTTTCGATGACCGTATCGAAAGAACGGCGATTAGGGATTTCCGTCAATCCATCAAGGTAAGACATCTTTTTTAATTGTTGATTGAGAATCAAGATTTCTGCTTGAGCCAACCTTAGAGCCTCCAACTGTTCGCGTGATCGGATTGCAAACCATACCGCGATCGCAATGACAATGGAAAATAGTCCCCCAAAAATTAAAATTCCCTCAGCAACAAAGTTTTTTGTTTTGAAACCATATTGATTTGTAATATATAGCTCAGTTGAATAAAGCGCTTGCCAGAGACAAATAGTAATCGTAAAACCTAAAACACTTAAGATAAGGGGCAACACAACTGAGGGGATTTTTTGCTGAATCTGCCAACTCAAATATCTTGCTTCTAAAACCAACATCATCCCCACTACGATAAAGCCTATCGAAGTATGGATCGCCATCTTCGTTAAATTGCCCCAACCGTAGGCTGCTTCGACATTAGATAAATATCCTAAAAAGGCAACACTTCCAAGTCCCATAATCACCGTCCCCAAAAAACTTCCAACTAAAAGTTGGTTCAAATTAAGTTTTTTTGTTGACATTATGAGGATGGCAAGACCACTTAGCAAAAAGTTTAAAGCTGTATTTGGAGCCATGCGGCCGGGTTGCGAAGTGCCGATCGTAATGTAATGCTTCATCAATAATTCGTCGATCGACAGATTTATCCCAAAAATATGTTGAACTAGAGTTAATCCGCCTAATAAAACTAGTCCAATCCCAATATATTTGACAAATTTTTTGCGATTATTGATTACACCCAAGAGCGCTAGACCTATAAGCCCAAATCCTAGAGCCGTATTAAACTGCATCGGCACAAATTTAGGATGGATCTGAATCAACCTTTCAGAACCGATATACCATCCCCATATCACTGTCAAACCTAGGGCGAGTAATAAAAATGCACCAAGGTTAATGCAAAATCTTAAAAAAGTGTATTTATGCATCTTTAGTGACGAAGGTTGAATTGGGTTCTCATTGCTTTTTGCAAATCGTTTAGGGAATATCCAGATGAATCATGTAACATCAGAAAGATAGTGCGATCGCTTACCAAAAGCTTTTTTACTGTAGAAAAAACAATTTTTTGCCGAATAAAACCCAGATTTGAGTTTTAATTTTGATTTTCTAAAGTTTTATACCACTTTAGGCAATTAGTATAAGTGAAAAATTATAAATACGATATTGATTAGAAATGTTAAAAGATGCAAGAGCGAAACGGATCTCAACAGTTTGTGATTAGTTCCGAGCAAGAACCAGCTAAGAAACTAAAATTTGCCAAGAATAGTGGATTTCAGACTGAACTGAGAAGACGAGTGGATCAACTTTTTCAAAATAGTGAGCTTAGAGAACGTGATTGTTCACAGATGTACATGAAAACAGTGATTTTGCTGTTTAGCTTAATCGGGTTATATACTGCCCTAGTTTTCTTTGCCCAGACATGGTGGCAAGTAGTCCCCCTTTGTATAGCCCTTGGGGTCATCACCGCAGGAATCGGTTTTAGTATTCAGCACGATGGCGCACACCATGCTTATTCAAATATTGCGTGGGTAAATAAGCTCATGTCTATGAGTTTAGATTTAATCGGTGGAAGTTCCTATATTTGGCATTGGAAACATGATGTCCTGCATCATACCTATACCAATATTGCTGGCTACGATATGGATCTAGAAGTAGGAATCTTTGGGAGGCTTTCTCCTTCCCATCCCAGACTTCTATTTCATCGTTGGCAACATTATTATCTTTGGCTACTGTACGGTTTGTTAGCGATCAAGTGGCATTTTTATGACGATTTTTATTGCCTGATCACTGGCAAAATTGGCGATCGCACCTATCCTCGTCCTACCAAGGGCAATCTTGCGATTTTCTTTGGTGGCAAGCTCATTTTCTTCACACTTGCCTTTGCTATTCCCTTACTATTTCACTCTGTATGGCAGGTTTTAGCTGGTTATACGTTAGTCGCTGTAACTTTGGGCATCGTACTGAGTGTAGTATTTCAACTAGCCCATGTAGTTGAAGAAGCAAATTTCCCACTGCCTGTGCAAGAAGTGAACGTTATTGAGAATGATTGGGCGATCCATCAAATTGAAACAACGGTGAATTTCTCTCGTAATAATCCCTTTGTGACATGGCTAATTGGTGGCTTAAATTTCCAAGTCGAGCATCATTTATTCCCGAATATTTGCCATGTTAATTATCCTGAGATTTCCAAAGTAGTCGAGCAAACCTGTCTAGAGTTTGGCGTGAGATATAACTATCACACTTCTTTCTGGGCGGGTTGTCTATCTCACTTCCATTGGTTGCGCCGCATGGGAAGCATATAAAAAAAGAGCGCCTAGCGCTCTTTTTTATGTCAATTTGAAGAGAGTGCGCCCCGAAGGGGCGCACTCTCTTCAAATATTTGGAGTTATTAATAGCTATCGGTTTTACTGACAGTCGTATTAATTAGTTGTTGATTTGCTTGATTGAGACGATCGGCGATCGCTTCTCGCACATCACGATTTACATGAGTATCAGCAAGAACTTCCTGCGCCATTTCTCGATATTCGGCACTAGTGGTGAGATCCACTAGATCGAGTTGGTTGAGGTTTTCATAGACAGTCTCAGGAGAAACCAACACATTACTTTCCATAGTTCATTCCTTACTTTATGACAGGCAAGGGGCTTAAGCCCCTTGTTATAGATTGATTTAGGGTAAATCTGTATTACCCATAAGATAGCGATCGCATTCACGGGCAGCACCACGACCTTCGTTAATCGCCCAGACGATTAGACTTTGTCCACGGCGACAGTCTCCTGCGGCAAAAACGCTAGGTAGACTAGTAGTAAATTGACCGTGATTTGCTTTGACATTACTACGAGGATCGCGTTCCACTCCTAGGGAATCCAGTAAAGGTTGTTCTGGTCCTAGGAAACCCATTGCCAGCAACACAATCTGAGCAGGGATTACCTTTTCAGTACCAGCTACTTGCTTGGGAATGAACTGACCCTTATCATTGCGTTCCCATTGCACTTGCACAGTGTGAACCGCTTTGACCTGACCGTTTTCATCTCCCTCGATCTTAGTTGCAGTCGTGATATAAGCTCTAGGATCGTCACCAAACTTTGCACTTGCTTCTTCTTGTCCGTAGTCCATCTTGTAGACTTTCGGCCATTCGGGCCATGGATTATCCTTAGCACGGGTGGCTGGAGGCTTAGGCATGATTTCTAACTGGACAACACTATTGCAACCATGACGAATTGATGTACCAACACAGTCCGTACCTGTATCGCCACCACCGATAATCACCACATCTTTACCCTGTGCAGAGATAAAGTCATCCCCTGACTTACCATTGAGAACTGCCTTAGTATTTGCCGTGAGGAATTCCATGGCAAAATGAATGCCTTTGAGTTCGCGTCCTTCGATACTTAAATCACGGGGTTTAGTTGCACCCGTACAAAGTACAACCGCATCAAATTCTTTAAGCAAATCTTCCGCAGGGAGATCCTTGCCAATTTCGGTATTGCAAACAAACTTCACCCCTTCTTGCTCAAGGATACCTAAGCGGCGCAATACCACTTTTTGCTTGTCCAACTTCATGTTGGGAATGCCATACATTAACAATCCACCTGGGCGATCGGCGCGTTCATAAACAGTTACCCAATGCCCTGCTTTGTTTAGCTGCGCTGCTGCACTCAATCCTGCGGGACCTGAACCAATTACGGCAACTTTTTTTCCAGTGCGTTTTGCAGGAGGTTCGGGGACGATCCAACCTTCTTCCCAACCCTTATCGATGATTGAGTACTCAATATTCTTAATAGTCACAGGTGGGTTCGTAATCCCTAAGACACAGGAACCTTCACAGGGAGCTGGGCAGACACGACCTGTAAATTCTGGGAAATTGTTGGTTTTGTGTAGACGATCTAGGGCTTCGCGCCACAGTCCCCGATATACCAAGTCATTCCATTCGGGAATCAGGTTATTGACTGGGCAGCCGCTAGCCATGCCACTGATCAGGTTGCCTGTATGACAAAATGGTGTACCACAGTCCATACATCGAGCGCCCTGTGTGCGGAGATTTTCATCGGGCATATGGACATGAAATTCATCCCAATTTTTGATGCGATCGCTTGGTGCTATTTCCGTCGGTGCTTCGCGAAGGTACTCAATAAATCCTGTCGGTTTTCCCATTGCTTTTCGTTTCTATGTTTTGATGAGTCAGCATTTCTGAAATTATGAAACCAATTTTAGGATTTCCGCGCCGTAGGCGCGGAAATCCTAAAATTGGTTTTGATAAGTAAGCTATTTGCTATTTGATCAATAGCCCATAAAGTATTTTTAAACTGCTTAACTTGTTCTAAGCATATTTTACGGGTTTCCTTAATATTAGTTAACGTTGCCATCTGAATAATAAGGAAAAAGTCTTTGGAGATTGACTCTGATTTGAGAAACAGTGTCACAAAACCCAAATAGTGTGAGGCGGCGCTTCGCGCCGCCTCACACTATTTGGGTTTTGAATTGTCCTGATATAGGTGGCTATAGCTATACAAGATTTTCGTTGATTGTATTTTGGTTATATTATTGTTTCTATGATTACACCACTCAAACGCAAAAATTTTGATGAGCTTATTCCTGCTGTACCTACCTCAGAGCAGTATCAATACTATTGGGGCGATGGTCAGAGTGTATTTCGTCGCGTTGCCATTTCGATCGCCAGTGTAATTGTATTCACAATCCTCTATAACCGAGTTCATGAAAACAATCCCAGTAGTTTCGCGGCTCTAGTCATGTTTGTTTGTGCAGCCTTGGGCGGATTGTATTGGATGTTAGAGCCAGTGGGACTGGCTAGCATTCGTAATGCCAAGTTGCGTCGCTTTGCCTATTGTGGCTTTTGGCAGGCGGAAGTGTTGGATGTGTATGTCTCGCAGGAAGTGCTGGCTCGTGCTGAAAAGGTAAACTCACGGGGACGCATGGATGTTAGTTATGATGCGGAAAGTTTTTTAAATATTGAGCTGGGTGATGAGACGGAGTTTGTAACGACTTTACGCTTACCGATGAAGCGCGAACTGAAGCGGATTCGACCTGAGCAAACGGTATACATGTTGTTATTTTCTAACGATCGCCGCTTTGGTCGGGTTAGTCGGATCACTTCTGATGCTTACATTCCTCAATACAATCTCTGGGTGGGAGATTATCCTTATTTACGTCGTGACACTTTTGTAGATCTGACTAAATATATGGTTAAGCGATCGCAGAAAGTAACTAGCTAAATTGCGAAGCCCAAATAAAGAATCAGTGGCGCGGCAACGCCGCGCCACTGATTCTTTATTTGGGCTTCGCAATTTAGGGGTTATGTAATGTAATACAGAGAAATTATGAAAAAGCTTGCTAAGCAAGCTTTTTCATAATTTCTCTGGTTTTTGAGAAAGCGCAAAGCGCTGTACTTTAAAATTGCTGTTGAAAAAGGACTGGGGCATTGACCCGAAACGGCTCAGCACCTAGGGATTTTGGGTCGATGCGCCAGCGTTCTTCTATGGTGCTGTACTCGGCTATCTTTTGATCGCGGCGATTATGCAGCATGACATTAAAATTTTGCTTTTGGGCTTCAGTGCCGAGCTTAAATAGAAAACTAAAACGCTGCAAATAATCAGAGGCTATCCATCTAGTTGTATTAATCGTGACGATCGCTTGTTTAGCTTCCGCATCGATCTCAATATTTTCTACCCAACCTTCTTGCAAGCGTTGAGTTTTCCACCACAGACTTGGCTCGACTGGTGCTTGAGGGATAGTGATCACCTCCTCTGCTGAGGTCTCACTTACTATCACCAATGGTGCGATCGCGCCAATACTTAGCGCTAATAAAATATGATTAACAACTAATTTGTCAGTCATCCTAAACCTCATAACGTATTTTTCAGGACTTGAGCCATTATAATCGCTTTAGAAAGCGCAAAGGAGCTTAAAGTTCCCAGTTGCAAGACTATCAAGCAGGAGTAACATCATGCCAGTTGTGGCAGTGATTGACTACGATATGGGCAACTTACACTCAGCCTGTAAAGGGCTAGAGATGGCAGGAGCCACCCCCATAGTGACCAATGATCCGCACAAGCTAGCCGCCGCCGATGGGATTGTTTTACCAGGTGTTGGTTCATTTGATCCCGCAATGCAAAAATTGCGGGCGACGAAGCTAGATCAGCCCATCCATGAAGCGATCGCGTCGGGCAAACCATTTTTAGGAATTTGCTTAGGGATGCAAATTTTATTTGAGAGCAGTGAAGAGGGGCAAGAATCGGGATTGGGTCTCATCAAGGGACAGGTTAAGAGATTTAGCAATGAGCCAAACTTGACAATCCCGCATATGGGCTGGAACCAGCTAGAACTAAAACAAACTAATTGTCCGCTTTGGCAAGATTTGGGCGCTAGTCCTTGGATGTATTTTGTGCATTCCTACTACACTGCACCTGTAGATGACTCAGTAACAGCAGCGACGACAACCCACGGTAGTCAGACTGTGACTGTGGCGATCGCCAAAGATAATCTCATGGCTGTACAATTTCATCCCGAAAAATCATCCACTGATGGGATACATTTGCTATCAAATTTCGTCAGAATGATCAGTGCGTAGCATAATAGTAGAATCTTGAGAGATTTATGAAGATCCAAATGATCAAAAAACTGGGTATTGTTTCTTGTCTGGCTGTAGCTTGTGCTGTGGTTTCGCCATCTGTAGTTCGCGCCCAATCCAATGCAGGATTCATTTTATTTGGCGGAATCAAGGATAGCGCACTTGACTATTGCCTCGACAGTGGCAGCAGTGGTCGTAATGATCGATACTATCTAGAAGTAAAACCACAAAAATTTAAAGTTTCCGAAGTAATCATTACCTATCCTGATCACTTTACTGGTAGCTTTGATACGTCAGATATCAAACTGCGCGTAACGGATCAATGCCGTGGGGGCAAAGATTTAGAAATTGAATCAGCAACTTGGGATAAAGAAACTCGCCGTATCACAATCATTCCTAAAGAAGCAATTCCTTCCAAAACAGCCTTACGAGCCGTGCTATCTAATGTCCGAAATCCTGACTACAGTGGTTTCTATCAGTTTGATGGCAGGGTTATGCGTGCCGATATTCCCGTCCCAGTTTATATTGGCTCATGGGTAATTACCCTTGACTAATACCAAATTCACGAAAGTGTGACAACAATTTTGTAAATTGAAAACCAAACCCAGTAAGGGTTTTATACCAGCAATTCTCATTATGAAACCGATTTTGGTGTTTCCAGCGCCTTCGGCGCTGGAAACACCAAAATCGGTTTTTTGAAAGCCCACCGTCGGTGGGCTTTCAAAAAACCGATTTTTATAATTAGAATTGCTGGTTTTATACCAAAGCACAAAATGATTTAGCCATTTTGTGCTTTGGTATAAAACTATAAAAGTTTACTAATAACCCAAAGAAAATAGAGGAGGGTGCTTAGCGCCCTCCTCTATTTTCTGGTTTTATTGATATAGTTTTTCAGACCTTGTGCAACTTCAAGTATGAACATTTTAATTAGTAATGATGATGGTATTTATGCGGCGGGGGTAAGAGCGCTAGCTGAGGCTCTAAGTGATACTGAGCATCGGATTACGGTGGTATGTCCAGATCGAGAGAGATCGGCTACAGGACATGCCCTAACTTTGCAAGAACCTTTACGGGTTGATCAAATCGAAGGAGTTTATCCATCCAATATTGAAGCTTGGGCTTGCTCTGGTACGCCTTCGGACACAGTGAAATTAGCACTCGATGCATTATTAAGCGATCGCCCCGATCTCGTATTATCAGGCATTAATCGCGGCGCAAATTTAGGAACTGATGTTTTATACTCTGGTACAGTATCAGCCGCAATGGAAGGAGTACTAGAAGGTGTGCCAAGTATTGCTTTTAGTTTGACTAGCTTCGCCCATTTAGATTTTAGCGCAGCGGCAAATTTCGCTAAAAAAATGGTCAACATGATCTCAACTTATCCACTAGAAGAAGCAATTCTTCTAAATGTAAATATCCCTGCCATTCCAGAGTCAGATATTTGCGGTGCTGTTGTTACTCGTTTAGGAATTCGTCGCTATAAGGATTTATTTGAAAAACGTATTGATCCGCGTGGCAAAACTTACTACTGGCTATCAGGTGTAGTGGTCGAAGAAGAAGCAGAAGCTGATACAGATATTCAAGCGATTAGAGATAATTACGTGACGATTACACCTCTCAAGTATGACTTAACTCTTGCTGCGGCAATTCCTTTTATGAATACATGGATAGAAAAGCTAGCTACTCTGACAGGTTCGTAATACATACAGCGCTTTGCGCTCAAACCCAAACCAAGAAAAAAAATGAAAGCGTTGAGAAGCAACGCTTTCATTTTTTTTCTTGTGGTTCGTTTGAGCCGCAATAGCTGTAAAAGTGGCGCGAAGCGCCGCTTTTATGTATTTGGGTGCGAATAGGTTAGAGTTCCTTGATTAGCATCAAGCTCAGCCATACAACCAACGGGTAGAGGGGCATTTTCGCCATCATGTCCGAAGGGTAAGTTCATCACAATCGGAATTCCTAAATCCGTCAGGCGATCGCGCCATACTTCTTCCATTGTAAAACTGGGAGTATTAACTTCTGCTTGGCTAAATCGACCGATCGCTATACCTTTTAACTTTTGAAGATGCCCCGAACAACGCCAATGGGTTAACATGCGATCGACTCGATAAGGTGCTTCAGATACGTCCTCAATGGCTAAAATGACATTTTCTAAATCTGGACAAATATTTGTACCAATAATATGAGTTGCGAGAGTTAAGTTGGCGGGTAAAAGAACACCTGTAGCTTGACCATTATTCCATCCATCACCTGACAAGGAAATCGCATTAATTTTTCCTTCGAGCCAATCAAATAACTGCTGTTGCGATCGCTCAGGTTCCTTAGCTAATGTCGTGATTACTGGTGCATGTAAGCCACCAATCCCCTTATGTTTAGCAAAGCCCCAGAGTAGCGCCGTAATATCAGAAAACCCGATTAACCATTTAGGGCGATCGCTCAGTTCTTGCCAATCGATTTTTTCGAGTAGGCGCATCGAGCCATAACCACCCCGCGCACAGGCGATCGCCACAGAGTCAGGATCATTCCATGCATCAATTAATTGCTGACACCGTTCCTCATCGGTTCCTGCCAGATAGCCCCAAGGCTGACTGAGATGCTCAGGTATCACCAGTTCATAACCGCGATCACGCCAGACTTTTAGCCCCTGCTCAAAGCGCTCCCATTCGCGCAATGCACCACTAGGAGCAATGATACGAACTTTTTGAGAGGGGGTAATAATCGAAGGAAATTTAGTTGGATGCATAATAACTAGCTATTTTTGAGCATTCTATAGCGTCAATATCCCCAAGCAAGGTTGTGTATATTGGCGCACCCCAAAAGATATAATCGCTTAAGACTTATTTACATAATCATAGACACAATCACAGATTTATATGGCAGAGGTTACTTTTTTCAACGCCCTCAGAGCAGCGATCGATGAGGAAATGGAGCGCGATCCAGCCGTTTATGTTTTAGGCGAAGACGTGGGGCATTATGGCGGCTCCTACAAAGTAACCAAAGACCTTTACAAAAAATATGGTGACTTGCGCCTGTTGGACACCCCGATCGCTGAAAACAGCTTCACAGGTATGGCGATCGGCTCAGCGATGACAGGTTTGCGCCCGATCATCGAAGGCATGAACATGGGCTTTTTGCTACTCGCCTTTAACCAAATCTCCAATAATGCAGGGATGTTGCGCTATACCTCTGGCGGTAATTTCAAAATCCCCATCGTCATTCGTGGACCTGGTGGTGTGGGACGCAACCTCGGTGCAGAACATTCACAGCGTCTCGAAACCTATTTCCAAGCTGTTCCCGGCATTAAAATGGTGGCTTGTTCTACGCCTTACAATGCTAAAGGTTTGCTGAAATCGGCGATTCGCAATGATAATCCGATCCTCTTCTTTGAGCATGTGTTGCTATACAACCTCAAGGAAGATATTCCTGACGAAGAATATTTGTTGCCTCTCGACAAAGCCGAAATCGTGCGTGAAGGTAGCGATGTTACCATTCTCACCTACTCAAGAATGCGCTATCACGTTCTCAAAGCGGTCGAGACCTTAGTTGACAAAGGCTACGATCCTGAAGTGATTGACTTGATTTCCCTGAAGCCTTTGGACATGGAAACCATAGTTACTTCGTTGCGTAAAACCCATCGGATTGTGATTGTTGAAGAAGGAATGCGCTGTGCCAGTATTGGTTCAGAGATTATTGCTTCGATCAATGACAGCTATTTTGATGAGCTTGATGCTCCGATCGTACGTCTTGCGGCGCTTGATGTACCAACTCCCTATAACGGTGGCTTGGAAAATCTGACGATCCCTCAACCTGAAGATGTGATTGCCGCAGTTGAAAAATTATTAGCTTAATTCATAGCGCTTTGCGCTCTGACTAAACAAAAGAAAGGAGGCGCTACACGCCTCCTTTCTTTTAGGAGACTTCAAGTAAATCTTGCCAACAGGTTGTGTATTTTGGCGATCGCTGTTCAGATTTAGATTTCCAAACTTGAATTACTCCAGTAGTCGCAAATCGCAAAGTATCTCTGCCATATATTTCATTGATCGTATCCATCACGCTCATCAGATTGCGCGATCGCTGCTTTTGCTCATCATTACTAACATCAAAAAGATTTCCTTGAATTTGTTTCTCAGACACAAGCCCTGTCATAATCACACCAGCTTTTTTAAAATTTTGTCCTTGACGATAAACACTTTCCGTTAACTGTGACGCAACACGGGATAGTTCCAGCGTGTAGTTGGTTGATAAATCTAATTCTGCGGTAGCGCTATTAGAGTAGAAATTATCGCGAAAAGGACTAGTTCTCGCAAAAATGGTGATCACACTAGCAGCTTGTTGCTGCCGTCGCAGTTTTTCAGCGGCTCGATGCGTAAAAGAGGCGATCGCTTCCTTTAGTTCAGACAGTTTATTGATCGACTGCGGAAAAGAGCGCGAGACGCAGGTTCCTTTTTTAGGATTGTCTATCAATTCCATTGACAGACAAGATTCTCCCCTTAATTCTCTTTGTAGTTTCACGCCGACAATACCCATCTTGCTCCGAATCAAGCCTTCATGGGCTTCCTTCAAATCTAAAGCTGTAGTTATTCTTCTTTCTTTCAACCAATTCGCATATTTGGAGCCAATACCCCAAAGATCGCCAACATCCACTTGAGATAGAATCTCATCTATAGATGGATAGACACTGAGATCAAAAACTCCTGAACTAGATTGCTTCGCTATGAGATTAGCTAGCTTTGCCAAGGTTTTGGTCGGGGCAATTCCTACGGACACGGGAATTCCTACCCATTGCAGCACTTTTTGACGGATTTCACTGCCATAGGTCGTTAAGTCACGATATCGGAATCCCGACAAATCGATAAATGCTTCATCAATTGAGTAGATTTCCACATCAGGGGCAAAATATGCCAGTGTGGACATGACTCTGCCTGACAGATCGCCGTAGAGACTGTAATTTGAGGAATAAACTTGAATGTTGTAGCGCCTAATCAGTTCATAAATTCGGAATACAGGCACACCCATTTTAATGCCAAGATCCTTAACTTCCTGCGATCGCGCCACTACGCAGCCATCATTATTGGAGAGAACTACTACGGGTTTACCAATGAGTACGGGATTAAATAAACGTTCGCAGGAAACGTAAAAGTTATTGCAATCGACTAGGGCGAATCTTTTTTCGACTTTTTGGTCTAACACAGTGGATGGCATTGGTGACAACTCCCCAAATATGTAGGTCGGAATGTTCGTTAATGAAAATGGTTTGATAGCTTTCGTTTTCAGGGACTAGGGCAATTTCTCCTCTTAAGTAATGCAGGCGTTTGACGGTGATTTCTCCTAGCACTACAGCGATGACAATATCATTGTGAGTAGCTTCAATCGAGCGATCGACGATCAACAAATCGCCATCATGGATATTTGCTCCTGTCATGGAATTCCCTGAAGCTCTCACAAAGAAAGTCGCCGCAGGATGAGTTACTAAATAACTATTGAGATCGAGTTTATGTTCCACATAGTCTTCCGCAGGAGAAGGGAATCCCGCAGGAACAGAACAATTCTGTAATGGCAATTCTAGTTTAGTACTCATATCAGGAAGATGAATATCTCTAACACTTTCGGCAAGCCCACTAACCTGTTCTTTTGTCCATGATCCAATATTTACGACGTTCTTATTAGTTAGCAACTGAATATTGAAAGCAGATGGATCATGTCTACTGCTTTTTAGTTGCCTAAATTTACTTTGATGCGGCTCGTCACTTTCCATAGGCTTGCTTTTTGATTAAAGTACGATATTCAAAACTTTAACACGATCGCTTATGTATAGCAAGATCAAATTAGGACACAAACCCAGAAGAGGAGTTGCGGCGCTTTGCGCCGCAACTCCTCTTCTGGGTTTAATACAAATGGCGATAGCTATACAAAAAAATCAGAGCTTGATTTTTTTGATCTTGACTAAGCAGCTTGAAAAATCATTTGATTAGGTACAGAGACCCAGACCCGAAACTTTTCTGCATCAGGGGTAATCAATACAGCTAAACCCAAATCTAAGTCTTGTCTACAAGCAGCGATCGCCTCATCTAAGCTCTTGTAAGCCCTGTCAGCAACAAAAGTTTTGCCTAAAAAGACAATCCCGCGCTCTCTGCCAGCAAGGGTGATAACTTCAATTGAACGAGTTTCATTTAGCGAGTTGAGAATCATGGCTTTTGGACGGTTAACTTGCGATCTGTAAAGGAATTTTTCTATAGCTATGAGTATCGCTTTCTATAAGTTTTGGGACTGCGATCGCTAATTCTTGTTTCGGTGATGTTATGTGTGGTAATTTGCGATCGATATCACAAAATCCAGAAATTTAGGCTTATGGATAAGATTCCATGTATTAGACCAGTTTCCATTTGCTTATTTCGCAATGGAGACAAAATTCTAGTTTCTACAAGCTTTGAATCGACAAAGCAGGAATATTTTTGCCGTCCATTGGGCGGAGGGATAGAGTTTGGGGAAAGCAGTCAAGAAGCAATGCTGCGCGAAATTAGAGAAGAGCTTGGGCTGGAGTTAGAAAATTTAAAATTGCTTGAGGTGATTGAGAATATATTTATCTACGATGGTAAGCAAGGACATGAAGTTGTATTTGTCTATGATGCTGAATTTGTAGATAAATCTTGTTATGACAAGGAAGCACTAACCTATTATGAAAGTTCCATAACTACGGAACTCACTGCAAAATGGCTGTCCTTAACAGATATGCAGCAGCAGAATATAAAACTAGTTCCAGAAAGTTTAACTAGATTACTATTTGCTTAGAAATAGATAGATTGCAAAATAATCTACCTATTTCTTTGATCACTAAATCGGAATGTTGGGATTTGAACCCAAGACCCCCACTACCCCAAAGTGGTGCGCTACCAAGCTGCGCTACATCCCGTTGCGTTTTTGACGCTTTCCTATCATAGCATAATCATTTGCAAATTTTAACACCTATAGCAATGTAAGTTTTGCTTAGGACATAAAACCCAAAAGATGAGGGGCGGCGCTTCGCGCCGCCCCTCATCTTTTGGGTTTTGATTTTTGTCCGAGCTATCTCTTACGTTGCCATAGCAAAAAATATCAGTAATTCTCATTATGAAACCGATTTAGGTGTTTCCAGCGCCTTCGGCGCTGGAAACACCTAAATCGGTTTTTTGAAATCCTGCCGTCGGCAGGATTTCAAAAAACCGATTTTTATAATTAGAATTGGTATAAAAATATCAGCAATTCTAATTGCAATCTTTTTATACCAATTCACGAAAGTGTTGTAATACTTTCGTGAATTGGTATAAAAAAACAATAGAACCAAAACAAAAAATGGCGTAGCCATTTTTTGTTTTGGTTCTATTGGGCAATACGAATACCCTTAATCACTTCTGCGGCACACATCTTGCCCGAAAGTGTCGCGCCTTCCATACTGTCGATGTAGTCCTGCATCGTGTAGCTTCCCGCGAGGAAAAAATTCTTTACAGGTGTAGCTTGAGTTGGACGGAAGGGATCTTTGCCTGGGGCTTCACGATAGAGCGACTGCGCCAGTTTGACCACACTTGACCAAGTTACATTCAGCTTATTGGAAGAAGGGAAAATCTGATGTACTTGAGCAATCATCTTCTCAACGATCGCTTCATTACTGAGCTTAATATAATCATCCGCAGGGGTAATCACTAATTGCAAGAGAGAGCCTTCGCCTTCTTTGTAATAATCAGTAGGGCTAGTAATTGCCAAATCTGCAAAGGTGGAGAAATCGACTTTAATGGCATAAAGTAAATTATCAATATCTGTCACCCAACCATCAAATCGCAGTTGCACCGTAATTACAGGCACAGCATCGAGCTTATAGATATTGTCGAACTGTGACCATGCTCGCCATTTCTCAGGGATAATCCTTTTTACCCCTGGAACATCGGTGGCACAGATATATACATCGGCATTCACGATTTCTTCACCGTCTTCTTTGCCAATGATCAAACCTGTAACGCGAGTATCTTCGCCTTCACCTTCAAAGAGAACTTCGCGTACACCACGACGTAAATGGAACTTGCCGCCTTTAGATTCAATCAACTTCACAATTGGCTTGTGCAGAAATTCGTCGGGCGCACCTTCGAGCATTCTCAAAATCGAAGCTTCAGTTCTTGATGCAAAGAATTGGAAGATGGTGAGCATACAGCGTGCAGAAATATTTTCGCAGTCGATAAAGCCTAAACCATAGGCGATCGCATCCCACATCAAATCAAGACTCGCCTGTGATCCACCCATGCCCAAAAACCAATCTTTGAAACTGATATTGTCGAGGGCGCGGATTTCCTTCATTGCACCGACATGATCGACTAAGCCGCGAATTAAGGGACTCCGCCCGATCGCGATCGCATTTTGGATTTTGTCCTTGAGTGGCAGCTGTCCTGTGGTTACAAATGCTTTTAGACCATGAAAGGGTGCGCCGCCAAAGTTCCGAAAATCAAGGGCAGCCTGTGCGCCACCGGGATTAACAAAAATATGCGTATGTTCCTTGAGACGTAGATGGTCGAATGCGCCTGTTTTTTTCATCAGTGCAAAGAGGTTGTAGTAGCAGCCAAAAAATACGTGCAAGCCCATCTCGATATGGTTGCCATCTTTGTCTAGCCAACTGCTGACTTTGCCGCCAACAAAGGGACGGGATTCAAAAAGTTCTACCTCGTAGCCTTGCTCACTGAGTTCCACGGCAGTACTCATACCCGCTAAGCCTGCACCAATAATCACTGCTTTCATGTTTATGCTCGACCCTGACCGTCGTTACCTTGTTGTTAAGTTTTGCTTAACATATTGTAATCTTGTTTGGGTCTTTGGGGTATGGCGATCGCCTATCGTTCATCACTTCTTTAGCACTACAGCGTTTATCAGTCTAGTGAAGTAAGGGTTTGTTTTCCCGCCGAAGGCGGGAAAACAAACCCTTACACCTCGTTTGCTTGCAAAGCGCTATACCTAAACTTTAAGCAGTTCTTCTAGTGAAGACAATATTGTCGATAGACTTCACTAGCAGCTCGATGTAATAGAGAATGTCGATATACTAGCGATCGCATGTCTTCGCAATAACCACCACCAATCACACAGGCGACGGGAAAACCTTGAGAGACACAGGTACTCAAAACCTGCATATCGCGCCGATATAGCCCTGCATCAGTGAGAGCAAGTTTGCCTAAGCGATCGCCTATGTGCGGATCGACTCCTGCATCATAAAGAACTAAGTCGGGCTGGAATTCGGTTAATAAATCGGGTAAATGATTAGCAAGAGTGCGTAAGTATTCATCGTCTTCCATTCCTTCACGTAGGGGAACATCGCGATCGCTAATTTGTTTAACAGACGGAAAGTTAATCTGGCAATGCATAGAGAAGGTAAACACATCTGGCTCATCCTGAAAAATTAGAGCTGTGCCATCGCCTTGATGCACATCCAAATCAACGATTAATATTTTCTTGACTAAACCTTCTCTGCGTAAAACTTGGGAAGCGATCGCCAGATCATTAAATATACAAAAACCTGAACCATAGCTAGGAAAGGCATGATGGGTTCCCCCTGCGGTGTTACAGGCTAATCCATGAGCTAAGGCTAATCGTGCGGTTAATAATGTGCCACCAACAGCGATTCTTGTACGATAGGCGAGTTCGGGACTCCAAGGTAATCCAATGCGGCGTTGGGCTTTAGGGTCGAGATTGCCTTGCCAATAAGCATTTACATATTCGCGATCATGGACTAAGGCGATCGCATCTAAGTCTGGTAATTCTGGTCGAAAAAATTGCTCAGGTCGCGCTACACCATCCGTCAGTAACATCTCATACAGCAAGCGAAACTTTTCCATCGGAAAGCGATTGGTATTAGCGATCGGCGCGACGTAATTGGGATGATAGATAAGTGGTAAATCCATGATTACTAACCAAAGGTTAGTCCTAAATGAGTTTCAGCATCAGGGCTAGCCATACTCACTGTCTGTCTCCCTTAGGGATAAGCAGTAAAATAAAGAACCAACTTTTTATGGCACAGTGAAGCTGCGCCACTAAAAATCTGGTTCTTAATTAAATAGTAGAACCCTTATTGTGGATTTTATTTGCCCATATTGCGTTTGAGGCGATCGAGTTCTTCATCCATTTCCCAACGCCGAAAAGTTTCTTCTAACTGATCGTTAGGATCTCGAAAGGGTGGTGTATAAAGGTTATCCCAATTTAAAGGAGTACTAGTTGGCGATTTTGCCTTGGCAGTTTTGGCAGCTTCCGCTATTTTGGCTTGGACTTCCTTCCGCCGTTCTTGGATTTGCACTTGTAGGGCTTGACTATCGATCGCTCTTTTTTTGACCAATTCCATCTGCGCCCAAATTTGATTGCCTTGTCTCAATAAAGCTGCTTCACGTTCTTTTGCCGCACTAGCTAGATCGGGGCGATCAAAGGATTCGGCTTTGACAGTGCGATCATGCCAGACCCGAATTTCTTCGGCAATTTCTAGAATTCGATCTTGGAGTTTTTTCTCTTCTAGTTTCGAGCTAGCAATTAATTTCGTTATTTCTTCTTCTTGTTGACGCAACTTATCTTCGAGGATTTGCAACTCAATCTGTGGGTTATTGCGAATAAACTCCTCTAGGCGGGTCTCTAAAAAGCGAGATATATCCTCTATTAACCCCATATATTTTCCTCAATTGGTTTAGGCGCTTTCCAGAAAAATTGTAACTCAATATCAACATTGGCTTTGATACCAAACCAAAAAGAGAGTGGCGGCGCTTTGCGCCACCACTCTCTTTTTGGTTTGGTTAAAACTTTTGACCAACAAATATAGTTTTAGTTTCTTTACCACGTTTGAGGATGATCTCTTGCTGGCTAACACGGGATAAAATCCAGCCTGTGTTATTGATCGCCTTGCCTAGTCCGATGGATTGCACAGAGCCATTGATATCAATCATGGCAGTAGAGCGATCGCCCAAATCCAGTATTCCAATTAATGTATACGATGGCGCTGGTGCAGCAGCAACTGGACGAGATGCAGCCACAGTATTTGGTTTTGCTGTGGTTGTGGAGTTAGAGACATCAACCGAGTTATTTGCGGTGACAGGTGGCAAGGCTAAAGGAGATGGTGCATTACCACTATTGCTGACGGCTGGTGGTTGATATACAGGCACATACATAGGTTGTTGGATGCCATTAGTAAAAGGATTATTTGCGCCAACAGGTAAGGGCATATTACTGACTAGGGGCGCAGCCATGAGCGGAATATTGCTGCTGATATTGTTGGGATTAGTGGCGATCGCGCGATTTTTATCGGCTACTTCCGATAACATCCGCTTAATTTCTTCGCCAAAGGATTTGTTGGTAGCGGTATCTTTTGATGAAACTTGAGCAACTGTGACTGACTGCCGACCTAACCAAATTCCGTGATTAATTGTCCACATTATGGCGGCAATCAAGGCTGAGCTACAAGCAAACACTAGTAACAGCCGATCAAGCAGGTTATATTTTGGAGCTACTGGTTCGGGTGGTATCGGTGGCAGGTTGCTAGTTGGTTCTGGATTCCGCATGATGTAGGGTTGAATCCAGAGGACATCTTGCTTAGAGATGGGCGGTAAGGCAATATCAGCAACGTTAAGTTTGGTAATGCTAACGGTATCTTTTGATGTTGACATCTCTTTTTCGGAGGTGTCAATTTTGGAAATAGCAACTATGTCTGAGCTTGAGGAGTTTACAGAGGCATAGGGGGCTGATGATTTGCTTTGTTTGGTTTGTGAATTTTTTGATCTAAGCGATCGCTGCTTAGCATAATCGACATGGAGTGTGGATTCGACATCTCCAAATAGATCGTCCATTAAGTTATCAACGTTGTCTGTATAAACATCAACGTCTTGAGTTACATAAAACTGGTTTTTATTATCTGTATTTTGCATCATATGCCGATCCTATTCACTCCATAAGCCATGCACATTTGGTAATACCCAAAGTTGTGCTGTTTTTTACCGCTATCTTAGCCAAATCACAATGCTTTAAATTTGTCTCAGCAAAAATAAGAAAAAATAATACTGGTAAGTGATACCACAAATTGTCGCTAAGCGCCACAAATTTACACGAGATTTCGCAAATCTTTAAGGCAAAAAGGAAAAAGGACACAATGCGTCCTTTTTCCTTTTTGCCTTAAAGATTGATGGCAGCGCTTTGCGCCGCACAAAATCAAAACCAAATAAGAGAATGGCGGCGCGAAGCGCCGCCATTCTCTTATTGTACTAACAGAAAAACCTTAAAAGCTTTGCGAAGCAAAGCTTTTAAGGTTTTTCTTGGTTTGGGTTTGAGCACAAAATGCTGTATCTAGATTCTGACTAGATCAGGATAAATCGTCAGAACTTCATCGTTGGTGAGGGTATAGTCCTCAGACTGGGGTTCCCATAATACTTCGACAGCTAACAGGTTATCCGTAGGCACAGAGCCAATTACAGATAGTGCCGATTGTAAATCTGCGGAAGAACGCAAAGTTGGTAATTTACTTAGAGTTTCTCCAGCAACAGCAAGTAAAAGCGTCACCACAATATATTCGCTAGGATCTTCTAGCCCACTACTACTTTCACTAGGCAATGTTGCCGTAGTTTTGCCTTGGAGTACCCGACCACCGACATTGCTCAAGACTTCAGCATTGAGTTTGCTGCGCTCAGACATCACCAAACTATTAAATTTTTGTTCAGCTAGGGCAAACTTGGTGTTTTCGTTAGCGCTACTTACATAAACCCAATATTCAGGATGACGCATTAAAGCGATCGCTGTTTCACGGGTGACCGTAGCTAAGCCTTCCGATGTTGAGGTGTCCGACTCTAGTGCGAGACGAGTTAACTCTTGTTGCAGCGATCGCGCGGATGAGAGCAGACCTACTTGGATTTTGGCAACACTAACTTTGCTAGCCATGCCAGTAATGCCTTCGCCATTACCATTGCCGCGAAATGCTTGCATGATTGCACCTGCAACAATTACCAACAACAGGATTGTAAATAGCCCACCGCCGCCACCACCAAAAAACATGGGTAGGAAGAAAAATCCACTGCCGCCGCCACCATAGTAGGTGTTGCTGCTGCCGCTATATACCGAATTTGAAGGAGCTGAACGACTTGGGGCTGATTTGAAGGAGCTACCACCAATGCGACCACCTGAGCGTTTGGCAAAGGCTTCGTGGGCATTGCCAAATATGGTCATCGCAACTAAGGAAATCGCTAGTAGCGATCGCGTCCAGACTTTGACGTGAGTTTTAACTTTTTTCATAAATTCTGGGCTAAAAAACTTCATAGACAAAAAGGCTATTTCTCAAAGAATTGCTATAGATGTTCTATATCAATTCTAACCTAGTCAAGATCTGCTACAGCCATAGTCACTTATGTTAAGCGAAATCAAAACCCGAATAGTGGGAGGCGGCGCTTCGCGCCGCCTCCCACTATTCGGGTTTTATGTCCTAACAAGGTTTGCGACAAATATAAACGGGTTTCCGCACCTGCCACGCCATTAACCATCGGTTTTAGTTGCTAACCAATCCATTACCCGATCGCCTAGAGACACACCATCAAGGCGATCAATTTCGCGCACACCTGTGGGACTGGTGACATTGACTTCAGTTAGGTAGCCGCCGATAACATCGATACCCACAAACATTAAGCCATCACGCTTTAGGGTTGGTGCAAGTTGAGTGCATATTTCCCGTTCGCGATCGGTAATATTGACCTGAACTGCATTGCCACCTGCTGCCATATTGCCACGAAATTCTCCTGTTTGGGGAACGCGATTAACTGCGCCAATTGGTTCCCCATCTAACAAGATAATCCGCTTGTCACCCTTCTGTGCGTCAGGTAGATATTCCTGCACCATCACGGGAGTTTTGCCAATATTAGTGCTGATTTCGATAAGGGAGTTGAGATTGCGATCGCCTACTTCTAAAAACAAAATCCCCTCACCACCTTTGCCGCCCAATGGTTTCATCACTGCTTTGCCCTCAGTCGCTACAAAGTCACGAATTGTCCCTTTATCAGCCGTCACAATTGTTTTGGGAATTGCCTTGGTAAATTGCAGTGCGTACATTTTCTCGTTAGCAGCACGAATGCCTTGGGGAGAGTTAAGAACTGTAGTTTTGCTAGCATCCACATAATCGAGAATATAGGTGGCATAGAGATATTCTGTGGTGACGGGTGGATCGGGACGCATCCACACAAATTGCATAGCTTCTAATGGTTGAAATTTGCCCTCGGCAACTTCATACCAAGGATTTGGGACTTGCCATTTACCATCAACTAGTGGCACAGGATGAATTTTAGTAGGTTGTAAAAAAGCCCAAGCCTTGCCATCCTTGACACTGAGCGTATTCATATTAGTGATAAATACTTCATACCCCTTGCGACAAGCTGCTTCCATCAGAGCAATGCTAGTGTCATGGGCGGGATCGAGTTTCGCGATCGGATCAATAATAAAGGCAAGTTTCATGGGATTTTATTGATTTTTAGAGCTTTTAACACTCAATCTATCAGTTTTATAGCAATGCAAGAAAATCAAAACCCAAAAGATTAAGTGGTGGCGCTTCGCGCCACCACTTATCTTTTGGGTTTTATTCATCAATAGTAACTGTGGAAACTAGTCGTAATAATTGGGGGATTTCATCTGCTTCAGGCGCAAATTCTAACTGAGTTTCACGGATGGGTAAATATCCTGACTCCGCAAAGGAGAGTAACATTCTCTGCAAGGCAATCCATACTTCTGATTCAAATTCCCAGTCATAGCGAGAGTTTGCCCGACCTGCGATCGATCGCAAGGCCCAAAAGTAACTATTACGGACGATAGAACCTTGTTTGTTATACTTCGGCACATCATCTCGATGAATAAATAGAACTTCGTTCTCAATCTTAACTCGCATACTCTAGACTTGCCTAAACATTTATTTGCAAAATTCTTTCCAGTCTTGATGTACTTGCTGGCTATACACCTTAGCATATTCCATTAGTTCTGTTTTCCACTTGGTTTTACTTGCAAAATCAATTAACTGATCAGCGATCGCTGAGCCTTGTCGTCCACTAGTTCGCAAATGTGACCAAGCCACGATCTGCCCTAGCGATCGCATTAACTGCTCAGATTTTGACAACTTATCATCCCATTTCTCAATCTTCAAATGATCAGTGGGACTTTGTGTAGACTGAAGTTCTCGCAATACAAATGAATCTTTGCCAATAGTCACAGAATGTAAAAAAGCAGTTGGCATAGCCTGAAATCGCTTCTGAATGGAAACAATGCGATCAGCTTCACTTTGCCATTTTGGTTGTTCCCAAATAATATAGGGATTCAGCGAAGAAGGAAGAGATTTTTTAAGATCGAGCAGATAATTACCATCGGGTGAGCCTTTACCTTCTACTAGCAAAACGTAGCGCTCAATCCCTAAACTGCCTTTACCCGCAATGCGTTGGGCAACATCTAATAATTTAAAAAATTGAGGATTAGGTTGTTGAGCTGCAAAGGATTCTATAAATTTGGTTACCTTCTCCCTTTGTTGATTAGAAATTGATTTTGCTTTTTTGTTGTCGATTTTTAGCGATCGCCTTTGTTTATCCTTATCTAAAACTGTACGCTCATCAAGAAGTTCCTTACGCTGGACGTGAGTTTTGCGAGAAAGCATCGCTTCAATTACTGAAGGAGCCATATCTGCACCCATCCAATAGGCTTTACCCTCCGCGATCGCCTGAGTGTAAGCATTGAGAAATTGCTGACAGAGACTTTCGGCAACTGATGGCTTAACGGCAAAGGTTTCTGAAGCCACAAAAATACTGGTCAATAACCGCACAATTTCCCAAGTACATGGTGCTAGTACGGCTTCATCAAAATCATTGACATCAAAATAAACATGACGATTATCCGCTTTGTAATTGCCAAAATTTTCAACATGAAGATCTCCACAAATCCAGACCAGAGGAGCTTTTTTTAACCAAGATTTAATTGGCAAGTCTTCATAAAACAGATGACAGGTAGCTCGAAAAAAGACAAAGGGATTTTCTTTGTCTGCACGCATCGCCGCATATTTGTCCTTAAGCAATTCAGGATCTCGTGGTTGGCTGAGATTAAAACGCTGAATGCGATCGCGAATATTTCGATTTGCCATAAACATCCCCAAATTAATGTAGTCAACACGAAGTGTTGACTACATTAATTTAACCCCAGTTTGGGTTAATTTCAAACTGGCTCCTAGAAAGGGTTCACAGCGCAAACTCTCTCTAGGAGCAAAAAAGTAAAAGCCTCGCTTTGCGAGGCTTTTACTTTTTTGATTTTAAAATTTTGGAGCTTATAGCAATGTAAGTTTTGCTTAGGACCTTAGTACAGGACAAAAAGTTGCAAAAGTAGGCAGGAAGGGGTTTTATAAAAGATAACCACATCACAAATAAAACCCCTATGAAAGAGATTAACCTATTTC
>NZ_JACJQY010000033.1 GCF_014696925.1 Phormidium tenue FACHB-1050
GGCATGTTTTCTAGTGCTTCTCGTTCATATTGTGGTGGTTCTTTCATCCCTTTACTTTAACCACTTTGACTCTTTTGTCAATTTCTTACCTGATTCTTTACGTTCTAAAGTCCATGATTCTACTTTGATTTTCGATTTGGGTTTGATAGCGGTTTTGTTAAACCTAGGCATTTATCCAAACTGTTTTCAATATCACTAATGGGTGGAGTAAAAATTGAACTAACAAGGGTTTGTTTACCTAATTCGGTACAAGTAGGTTCTGAATCTTTGTCGATTGAACCATACCAGCCACAACGTTTATTTGTATATTTTCTCCATAAATGCTCAATATCTTTAAATGTTTCACAAGGAAAACGCTCTGCCTCTTCCGCATTGTCAATTGTCCCATTACCGTTCAAATCAGCTTTAGCACCAAAGTCAGACATTAAAATTTTATAAGTAGTCCGTAATGCACCAGATCGGGCATTTTCAATATCTGTCATAGAAGCATCACCATTAACTTTCCCAAACATTTTATTATTGAGTTCAACTTCTAATTGTGGAAGCCGAGATTGTCGAATAGTCTCGACAATTCCATCCTCAGCTTTTTTCGCAATTACCCTGATAATTTGCTTATCTTGATTCTGAAACAGTGTAGGAGTGGTTTGAATTGTCTTATTTAGCGAGACTGTATCTGTCAGAATTTTGCGATAGTATGCAAGTGCTAATTGAATGTTTTCTTCTTGTCTAGTAGAGCTTAGCTTATCTGCTTCTTCCAACAAACTAGGCAATTTTTTGAGAAGCTCTTGGCTAGGTGGCTCAATACCGAGTAAGAATGCTTTTTGAGCTTTTTGAGCTTCCTGTTGCTGATGCCATGCAAACAATATAGCTACCAAAGCTGCAACTGATAATACAGCTATTGATATGGCAAGATTTATTCCTAATCGCTGACGAGCTTTATAGGCTTTTTGCCAGTTAGTGCGGTCTTCTACACTTGCCTGAATATATACTTTCTCAGTTTGGCTTAAGTCAGATTTCTGTTTCAGAAGCCAATCTTCAGCCTCAATCAATGGTTTACCTCTTAACAAAGCTTCGCGATCACATCCATTTATTTCCCACTGTTTGATAATTATTCGTAAGCGATCGCGCCAATTGAGAAAAATTTGGTTGTTTTCAAGCCAATTTCTCAATAACTGCCAGTGACGAAATAAAGCTTCATGGGTTATCTCCGCCGTTTCTCCATCTGGTTGAGTAGAGAGAGTAATCAGTCTTACCTTTGGGGCTGCAAAACTACCTATTACTTGTTTAACTTGTTCTGCTGTCCCCAAAGAAGATACAAGATTTGCAATCATTTCTCTGTGTCGAGTGTATTTGATCGTATCGCCAAGTTTAACCTGTTGCACTAGGATCAAAAAAACTCTTCGAGCAATTTGCTGCTCAATAGGACTAAATTTCTCATAAATACGTTGTGCTTCACCAGCTAAAGCTCCCCCTACTCCTCCAATTCGCTCTATTGTCGCGATTGGAGTTTCTCCTTGCCTCTTACCTTCCCAAATCTGAGATAAAGCAAACTGGAGTAATGGCAAGGCTCCTCCACGACCTTCAGTTTGCTCAATTAAAAGCTTTACAGTCGCTTCGTCAAGTGGATGTTTCGCCTGTTTTGCTGGCTCTGCGATCGCCTCTTGTAAACACTGCGTATCCATTGTTGGTACTAAGAAACCTTGCGTTGAGAACAACCGATTTAAAGTCGAATTCTTTTGCGTCTCATTCAAAAAGTCACTACGCATTGTCAGAATAACTGAGACATATTGAGATCTATCACTTGCTGCATAGAGCAAGTTGCCAATCATGGCATCTCGTATACTGTCATCTTTGCATTGGGAATAGACTTCTTCAAATTGATCTACCAATATAATTAATGGTGTTATGTCAATTTCTGGCAAGGCACTAGCGATTCTCTGCAACCCATCATATTGACCTGATTTATTCTTGAGTTTTAACTCTTCTACAAATTCCCTTGTCTTCTTTACTGGAATTAAGTCATTTTCAGCTATTCGTGCTAGCACTGTAGCTAATGCTTCTAGAGGTTGCGTTTTTGGAACTAATATTGCCACTCTTGCTTTTTCCTTCACTGGCAAAGGATGGTATCCCAAGTAAGGAATCAGTCCAGCACGAACTAGGGAAGACTTACCTGAACCCGAAGGGCCAAAAATAGGCAACAAACGAGTCTCTTTGTTTTGTAAGTCACAAAATTGTTCCCATAGATGTTGGATATCTCGCGATCTCCCGAAGAAATTAGCGCTGTCAGATTCCTGAAATGCCATTAGACCTTTATATGGGTTAGCTCCGATATCTGAAGAACTAGCTTTAGCTACTGGGCTTTCGGTTGTAGGAGGATTTATGATCGCCTGCCCACCACTAACATAAACTATGATTCCACCATAAACTTCACCGATCATTTGGCTGCGATCGCCATCTACTCTTTGATTAATCTGAGACAAAACATTCGGATTTAGCAAATCATCAGACATAGCGCTCGATTCCTTTATTTACTCGCTGATGGTCACATTTCCTTTAACATTTCCAAATACTTTGCCACCTGTAACCTGACCGATGACTTGGTTTTGGTTACCTGTTACTGTCTGATTAATTTGCAACCCAAATTTGTTATCTGAATCCGTTTCTGCCAGAATTTGGGAAATCTCCTTAGCTAAGTCTGGATTTTCCTTAAGTAAGGTTTCCAATTCTTCTTTAAATACCGCTTTACGAGCTTCACTCTCTGGTTTTGCTGCTACTTGTTCCGCAGCAATTTTTGCGTCGTCTTTTGCTTCTAACTTTGGATGGAGCTTTTCCCAGATTTTCTTAACCATCTCCCAACCATCTGTACCAATCTTGCTAGAGGCACTTTCAACAGCTTTGCCTCCCAGTTTCATTAAAGAGGGCAAAAATGAACTAAGTAGAGCTGACAATGCTGCGATATCCATATGATTCAGCCTAATTATTTAATAGCAATAAAACTAAATTCGACGGCTATACAACATTATTACTTGTCGAAATTACTTGTCGAATTATTCTAAATTAAATCATTTAAATTATATGTTTGTTTTATTACTCAAAGAAACTTAAAATTTACTGTAATTATTTTGTCACGGTAAATTATTTATATGGATCGCTAGCCGTTACAAACTGCGATCGCCACTGGAGCGGATAGCGTGAGAATATTGAGTTATCGACTTTCCCCTAGAACGCAACAAGGAATACACCATGACTGCCAAGCAAATTTTGACCACTGTTGCCTCTGCGATCGCCATGTCACTAATTGGCAATGTGGCTCAGGCTCAGGCAGATTGTCCCAAGGCTGGGGAGTTAAAGAATTTTGCTCAAATTACGGCACAGGCAGATATTTTTACTGGTTGCGATGTCACCACAGAGGTCAGTTTTGTAGGCGTTGGGTCGGGGGGATACTATGTATTTTCGGCTTACGAACTTGACGGATTGACCATGTTTCGAGTGATGCCATTGGGACAGCCGCCGAGCTTTAATCAGTTAGGAGCTTTAGAAGCTTATTCCGTAGTTATTGAACATAAAAAAGCTGATGTAGTTTTTACATTAAAAGCTGGTGATACTTTGCGTTTGCGGGGAACTATGGACTACAGAAAAGCCAATGGTTATGACACAGGCATTGCCAGCCGTGTTTTCCGTGCCCAATCTGTTGAAGTAGTGAAAAAGTAGTAGTTAAGGGTGGCGATCGCACAGAGGATCGGGTGGTGTTACAAGATGCGATCGTACTGCTGTTAATCGTGCATACTTTTCATGTCTATGGTGTTTCTTGGTATGTAGTTTCAACTTATCATGCCGCACCACCGCAGTCCCTATTTTATGAAACAATGCCATTCTCTATTATGTTGAATATCAATCAAGCTTTGCTGGGTATTGTCACTACTGCTTCTATCTCTATCCTCGCCAATAGTCCTGAAATACAAGCTGTTAAACCACCAAATCCATTAACTGGTATTTGGATCTCTGACGATAGTAATTCAGGTGTCTCTAGAATGCGTTTCACCGCAGATGGGCAAGTAATGATTTTGCCAATCGTTGCCTATGAAGACAGAATAGAATCTGAGAAAATCGCCAAGTATGTTTTTTCTGCTGACGGTAAGAAGTTAGCAGTTACAACTAGCGATCAAGTGACCACAAACTATGACGTTCAAGTGCTGGCAGGTGGTAAAGCTACTTTATTCAACCCCACAGGATCTTACTATTCCAAAAAGCTTAAATTAAGAAAGGCTTGCGAGACTTCTGAACTAACTTCTTCGCCAAAAAATCCAGTGCTTGGAACTTGGTTGATGATTGTACCCCGAGCGATGGTAGTGAGAGCAATTTTTACCTCAGACAATAAAATGATTTGGCTATCTATTGATGAGACGCAGAATTTTGCGCGTTCTGAATTCCCATATACGATCGCTCAAAACAGTCAATCATTAACAGTGGTAATCTCCGACAAAGAAAAAATCCCCTATGTTTATGCATTAAAAAACGATCATCAAATGACTTTTGAGGCAAAAACTAGGAGGGAAAAATGGAATCTATTCAAGATCTGTGACTCAACAGCACTACCTGCCATTCAACCGAAGTAGTAATGTTATCGTCGGAGAATAGCGATCACACAGAGAATTTCTCAAAACGACCAACCACTGTAAATATTTACGCCTGTTCTGGTAGAAATTATTGTTTCAATTTTCCACCAGAACAATGATCGCCTAATGTTGCAAAACCATGCCCAAAATCCCCCATTGCGATCGCTGTCTCCACAATGCCTCCAGTGAATACACTAAGAAGCACCCTAGATAATGTCTAGGGTGCTTCTTACTATGATGTGAGAATTAAACTTTAGTGCAAAGTCTGCTTGACGATTGGGCTGAAAGTACTGATCGCAAATTTTGGGGCGATCGTATGTTTCGTAAAATAAGACGAAATTTTATTGCCACATTTTTACAGATCGCCATATCGGAAAAGGACAATAGAACGCTATTTATAAAAACCGCAGCGCATTAGATATTCTGATTTTCTCTTTTGGAAATGCTCTTTTTTTGCGAGAAGTCTTGGCGGTAAGTAATGCAACAATAAATTTTAAAATCATTTCTTTGCAATCATCTTTCGATTAGTAGAAGCTTGAGCTAGATAGATGAAATTAATACTTCCACAACTGATGCAACCACTATTGCTGTCAGAGCTAAAGTGAAAAGGCGACCATTAGAGCGTCCTGAACCTAAAAGGCTAGAATTTCTTCCAAACGCAAAAAATAGAGACCAAGCTTGAGATTGGCTAATATTTTCAAAGTTGTTGAAGTTAGGAGAAAAAATAGGGGACATAGCAGTTTTTTTGTTTAAGTTCTGTTGCGTGTAATGAAACTTAACATTGTGCCATTTGTTTTGCAAGCCTTTTTCACGATGAGCTTAATATTTATGTCATTTGAAATAAGTCTTTTGATTAATAAACCCATTATGCTCAAATTAATGATGAATTCTTATCTCAAGTCAAATGGTTACTGCACAGATTGAATAAGGTGATTTAGGTATGGATCGCCATGTGTTACAAGATGCGATCTCACTTTGTAACGGATAGCGTGACATCCTAATTAATGGCAGCTTTCCCATAGAACAAGTCCCCAAAAACCAGACTTTGCCATAGGATATAAACGTTTGCAACATCCTGAAAATCCCGTCTATGCTTTACTCTCACCATCAAACGCTGCAAGATCTTCTCGTTGCCCAAAACTGGCGGGAAGCAGATTTAGAAACCAAAAAATTGACTTTTCAAATTAACCCAGAAGATCTCAAAATCGATTCTGGTTCAACTGTCAGGAAAGCACTTATTCCAAAAATTAAAGCTTTCTCAACGGAAGAACTAAAAGAAATCGATCGCCTTTGGGTCGAGCATAGCAATGGTCATTTTGGCTTTAGTGTCCAATGGCAAATTTATCAAGATATTCTTGCTGAGACAAAAGAGTTAGGGAAGGCAGTAGTTAAAGAAAAATATCCCATAGTAGGAAAGTGGGTTCCCATGACTGCGCTAGCTATTGTTCTTGGATGGCTAAGTGCAGGTGTTTACGAATGGCGTTTTGACCGTGAGACATCCTATGCAATTAATGCTCCAAAAGGTCATTTACCCACAGTTGGCAAACAAGAGCTAGGCTGGGTTTTTCATAATGGTTATTTATTGGGATGGGTTTTTAGTAATCTATACCCTGACTATTAACAAATTTTAAAAGCTGACATCCTAGCCAATCTTGAAAAAATTCCACTAGAAAATTAAGCGATCGCTATATCTATAAAAGTCAAAAGCCAATGCCTAAAATACCCGGCTGCGATCACTGCACCAACAATGCCCATAGTGCCTGCCTTGTCTGTGCGATCCATCCAAAAGGTGTTAGCAGTGATTCTTGTCCAGATTTTACAGGCGAAAGAAGCAGGGAAGAATTATGGTGTCCCGATGTTTATACTTTTGACGATCAGCAGCAACTCGTAAAATTGCCAGTTACTTATGAAACTGATCATGTTTCTCAATTGACTTGAGTGCAGCAGTATCAAATCTTTATGACTCACCCAATGTTTACGGGGATGTGTCCTCAATGTCACTATGTATATGAAGAGAATAGCGATAGCAGTAGCTGGGATTAAACCATATGTAGATGGGAAGCTTAAAAATCTAATGTTACTAATGTCGATTAGAAGGATCTTAAATTCAGGCATCAGCAACTCTTATCAAAATAGTAGAAACGAGTGATAATAGGGATTGCAATGCAGGTATAACTCAATAATTTTGTGAAAAAATGGGCTTGTTAAAGAATTAGCCTAGCGGCTGTACTAGAGAGTATTTAACAGATTCAAACACCAAAGCGAGTCAATCCTATCAAGGAGATTGACTCGCTTTTTTAATTGAGAAAAAGCCCATGACTTCATCCCCATTGAAATTCCGCAATATCCTCGGAGAACTGACCGTCTCAAAACTATACGGCGGAGAGCATTTAGGAGTAACTGCTCCAGCAAACTTTGACTTGAGAGCAGAGATTAGTAAGATTGGAAAAGCGATCGCTAAATTCTATGAACCAGCAGTAACTCAAACCAAAATAATCCAGATCCCCCCACAGTTACAAAAAGTGCTGCCGAATGCCTTTTGTGAACATGAAGGACAAATCTATCGGCGCACCGACTATCAGCTAGAACTAGTTGCAAACCAACAACAACGCATTCGCGCCGCCATGTCTGTGGCAAAGATCCTCGACCTAGTGCTGAGAATGCAGCAGTACGAAGACGAAAAAGAACTAGCCAAACTGCGCCAAATTCTCAATCAAAAATATGATGAGTTCGCAATTAGATTCGGGCATTTCACCAGCAAAGAGAATCTCAGCATCTTCCAAGAAGACCCCAACTACTATCGATTGAGAGCATTGGAAATTGACCGAGGCAAAGGCAAAAGCCCAGCTAAAGCCCCAATCTTCAATCAAAGAACAGTTAGAGCGACTCCAAGATATCGAGCAGATAATGCCAAAGATGCTCTAGTCCAGTGTCTGGATGCCAAAAGCTTTATCGACTTAGATTGGATTGCTAACCTCATCGACAAAAGCATTAGCACCGTTATTAGTGAACTAGAAGGCGATATCTTCTACAACGGCACAATCCCGCCAGTAACAGTACAAGAAACCATTAATGCTGAATGGATCACCAGAGAAGAATTCATCAGTGGCAATGTCGTCGCTCGACTTAATAAGATCGTTGCATGGCAAGAAAGCGGAGTTCCCAATTGGCTGGACATCAACAGATACCATAACACCATTAGCAGCAATCAACCTGTCCCTTGTTTACCCGAAACTCCAGACGTAGATATCAAAGTGCGCTGTGCAGTAAAGCTAGGTATTAATGTCAATGCGATGACAGCCGAAGAGTTAAAACTGCTATTGCATAACACGATCCGCGTCAGGCTAGGCACAACATGGTTGCCCGAAGATGTAATCAAAGAATTTAGCGAACAACTACTGAGTCAGGCAGGAACCAGCACCGTCAAATTTCCTTCTGAGCCTACCAACCAATGAGTAAATTTTGCTAAATAAAAAACAAGTTAATTGTGTTATTGTGTAAAAATAAGCTAGGTTAAATAAAAACATGATTTTAAATAAAAACAACATATCAATTCCTGAGTTAAAAACCGAGATCCAAAGTGTAATCGACAATATCAATGATGATAAAAGCAATGTTTTTGAGCATATACGAAAAAAATCCTTGCTATCTAAACTCAGTCGATTAAATGAAATAAGCAATATTTTGAATATTGAGAAATATAAAATTGTATTTATCGGTAAAATTGGTGCTGGTAAAACAACAGCTATATGCCATTTGTTTAATCTAGTTCAAGCTATTGATAAAAACATTGAGACTAAAAAAGGTAAAGTAAGTATAAAAGTTGTAGAACCATTGTTGTCAACTGCATCTGGTAGAACAACAATAAGTGAAGTAATTATTAAATCTGCTAAAAATATATACATTGAAATTGACCCTTACGATAGAGAAAAACTAGAACTATTAATTAATGACTTCTGTGATTCTTTTTATTGTGAAAAATCTAATAATGATGTAATTTCAACTGAAATGGAAAGAGCTCTTCGCTCAATAACAAAACTAAATAAAATCACAAAAAAAATTAAAGAAGAAGATGGAAAAATCACTTCCAAAACAGTTGATTTGGCTGAAGAAAAAGCAAAAGAGGTATCTTTAGAAGAATTCAAAAGATATGCCTTTGAAAATGCCGATTTAGATAAACGATGTTACGACAGAGTAAATAGTCTAATTTTTTGCCCTGAGGTAGTTGATCCTAAACAATGGCTTAAAGAAACTTTTGATAAAGTTAATAAAGCTGATATTCCATCTTTGTCTATTCCCAAGA
Source organism: Phormidium tenue FACHB-1050 (assembly GCF_014696925.1). Lineage (GTDB taxonomy): Bacteria > Cyanobacteriota > Cyanobacteriia > Pseudanabaenales > Pseudanabaenaceae > Pseudanabaena. The sequence continues at coordinate 8,920 of NZ_JACJQY010000033.1, forward strand.
CGATATTCATTTACATCAACAATCAAATTTTTGGCTTGTCTGAACTAGACGGTTTTGATTCGGTTATTGATACAAAGGGTATAGATGAGAGTCCGATAAGAGCAGATCTTCTAGACTATATTGAAAGAGAAGATGTAATTTGTCTTTTTACTTCTACATATAGCGATTCACCTGAAACCAATGTTCGCGAATTGATGAAGTATTTTTTAAGTCAACACTCAAAAAAATATGAAAATAGATTCGTCTCATTTGTCATGCCACGTAAAGGTGAGCCTGAAAAAGAAAATGATGGAGACGGGACTAGAGAAGTAGGAATAGAAATTAAGAAAGGAATTGTTCAAAGTGTTTTTGATAGGCTAAATCTTAACTTTCTTAAAGATAACATCCTGTTTTATGATGCGCTTCAGTGCTATGACGAAAAGGGTAGAATAGAACGAGACTATGATGAGCAAGATGTTCAAGACATGAAAAATGAAGTGGTTTTCGCTATAAACTATGTCATTGAAAATAGAAAAGATACCTTAATCAATGAAGTATGTGAAATTAGAAATAGCTTTCAGCAAATGCAGGAAGGGAAAACTTTATCAGAACAAGAAGTTGCGCTAATAGAAATAGCAGTTGCTAAGTTAAAAGATGTCCAAAGTTTAGACAAGCGAATTCCTAGCTTCATTTATGAAGAGTTTATTGATAAATATGTTGAGTATTACTCAGAAAATTATAAAGCTTGGAATACAAAAGATGCTATTCATAGGAGATTTGGAACTTTTGAGGAAAGAGGATTTGATACATTCTTTGATGCGAAAATTGTAGCAGAAGGGCTTGATGAGAATGAGATGCTCAAAAAGTTTACAAGGAATTTGAAGAATGATGTTGAACAAATAATTAATGAATTAGGTGAATCTCTTAAAGAAATAGATAGCTTGACTCCTGAAATAAAAAGGCAATTTGAAATTCAATATGATGCATTTGTTAGCAGGGTCGGTCGTCAAATAGAGGGCTTTTTAAGAAGTAATAATGAAAATCAAATTTTTTGGGCAGAATTAATTGATCGAAGGGGAAAAGGGGCTGGATATAATCAAGATGTTTGTACAATTTTACGTAGAAAATTAGAAATACTGGATACGGGTGTTTCTGCAAGCAGGTTACTACAAGAGTATTCTGAGAGAGAATGGAAAAACACTATACAAATAATTCTAGATTTTTTTGTCTCTAAGTAGATGTCTGTAAATTGCTTTGGTAATTCGATTGAAATCTATGAATACTCAATTAATAACATTAGTTATACAGACTGTCTAATCCGAAAAAGAAGAGTAGTTTTATACCCAGAAGAAAGAGTAAGGCAAGCATTAATCTTGTATTTAGTTAACTTTACTAATATTAATGCTGACAACTATGTAATTAAGGTGGAGTATAAAAATTTAGATATTGCTATATATCAGAAGCATAAAATTAAATATTTTCAGCCTGCCTGTCCTCCAATTTTAATAATTGAGGTAAAGAATCAATTTGTTGATGTTTTAAATTTTGAATCTCAGTTGCTTAAATATTTAAGCTTAAATTCTTGCAATAATGGTATATTGACGAACTGTAGACAGTTGTATATATATTCAAAAAATAATAATTTTATCAAGACTAATTTAACTCTTTGTGAACTAGATAAGGTTTTGATCCAAGATAACTTTGATAAGGATATAGATCTTTTTGAAGATGCCAGAAATGGCAATATTGATAGCTTTTTGAAGCTAATTGAAAAATATGGAAAATCCAATACTATTACATTTCAATGTTCTATTTATAAAATGCCAATAGATACTTTTTTCGTGTCACATTCAATGGACTATATTTTCTTTGATTTATGTGGAGTAAAATCAAAGAAAAATCAACCAAAAATTAGAAAAAATGATTTTATTAAGTTGATTTCAATTTGTGGTCATTAACTAAGTGTAAAAAAGTGTGAACTAAATTCATCTGACTTTTGTGTTTGTTATCAGGTTTTGTTTTACTGATCTCTATAATTCACTCTTGTACGTGGTGAGAAATGCGATCGCCGCTAAGCTAACCGCAGCGCAAGAAACTCTCGAACGAGATAGACAAGAACTGCCAATTCTCCAAAATCGAGTCAGTCAACCCTTTGATCAAGCACAGGAATACGAGCAGAAATCAAATCGGTTAGGATTCTTGAAGGAGATGTTTGATGCGATCGCCAATGAATCTCCTGTAGATGATAGTGGAGCCGACTATGCATTAGAGGGAGAAGACTTGGAAGAATCGCGAGAAATCTTCTGGGAAAGAGACTCTAGGGCATCTCAACTAGAGCCACCATCAACAGCGATCATTGAAGGATTGAGGCAGAGACAGTTTGAGGATTGGGTAGCCCCAGACTCAGAAAACTGGCTAGAGCAAATCGCGCAACTTGTCGGAGATCTGGAACTACCCATGAGTAGCGTGAAACTACCAAATTTGACTGAAAGCAAATCAATGTCTGAATTTACGTTATTAGACAAACAACTTATGATTCCAACAAAGAACACAAAAGAGCAAAGAGAACAATTGACATTGTTCTAAATTAATTAAGGTATTGGAGTAAGTATTTGCTTGGCGGATGCTTACTCCTGTGCTATGACTTTACTAGATAATCCTCAGAACAAGAACCATTCTATTAATGGACAACGCATTACCAACTTTGCCTTTAGATATCGATATTGAAAGCAAAGCAGTCTTAAAAAAACTGGCAAAAGCACATCAAGCACTTGCCGAGTTAAAAGGAGTTGCCGCAAGTATTCCTAACCAAAGCATCTTGATTAATACTCTATCTTTACAAGAAGCGAAAGATAGCTCAGCAATTGAAAATATCATCACAACCCATGATGATTTGTATCGAAGCGATAGTCTTGCCGAGCAGTTTGTTAGTCTCGCCGCAAAGGAGGTATATAACTATGCCACAGCCTTACGGAATGGATTTATCCAAGTTAAACAGACGGGACTATTGACGAACAACGACATTCTCAAAATACACGCTTGTATAGAAGAAAATCGTGCTGGCTACCGCAAACTATCTGGCACTGCATTGAAGAACGATCAGACAGGAGAGACAGTTTATACACCACCTCAGCACTATGACGAAATAGTAGCGTTGATGAGTAATCTCGAAAAATTTATAAATGATGATATTCTCTGTGACTGGGACGAACTCATCAAAATGGCAGTAATCCATCATCAATTTGAAAGCATACATCCGTTTTATGATGGCAATGGCAGAACAGGAAGAATCATCAACATCTTATATCTGGTCAAGCAAGGCTTACTCGGTAGTCCAGTCCTGTATCTTTCACGCTATATCAACCAATCTAAAACTGAATATTATCGTTTGTTACAAGAGGTTCGCACTGAAGGAAACTGGGAAGACTGGCTAATATTCATGCTAGAAGGGATTGAGCAGACTTCTCGACAAACCATAGTGTTAATTCACAGCATTAGGGATTTGATGCAGCAATACAAAATAAAATTAAGAGGAGAACTACCCAAAATCTATAGTCAAGATTTGCTCAACATTATTTTTAGTCATCCCTACAGCAAAGTAGAATTTGTCGTCCAAAGTTTACAGGTAACGCGCCTCACTGCAACAAGATACTTAAACGAAATGACCAGAATAGGATTGATGAGTAGGCAAAAACTAGGACGGGATAACTACTACATTAACATTGCGCTGTTTAACTTATTGAGTAATGTGCATGGAAAGTAAGTTTTCATAATATGTATAGAAAAGCAGGTTTTTCTATACATATTATGAAAACATGTATAGAAAAACCTGCTTTTCTATACATGTCAGCTTTAGTTTGACTTTTTCTACTTCATACCTCAGTCGGAAATCAAGACAATCATCTCCCATAACATCTTGAGGATGTACTGAGCAACCATTGCGATAAATTTGACAAGTTGGGCATTGAGATAAATTCATCCTGATTTTGAGCAATCTCCTAACTCACGCTGAATGTTAGATAGAAATTGGAGAATCGCTTCATCAAAAGATTCTGGTGCGACTAAAAAAGCCCAATGGTTTCCATCCACTTTACAGATTTGGAGATTTGAGCAGTAGATTTTATAGGGTTTAAGCTGCCATTCAGATTGGTTTAGTCCTTGCTTTGGTTGGACAAAAAGAGTTGGTACAGTGATGGATTGGTTTAGCCCGTCAATTCCTAAAATTGCTTCAAAAATAAGATTTCGTGCATGAACTGGAAACTTACTGCGCCAAGAACCATCTGGTTGCTCGGCAATCGTAGCCCGAAAGACAGCTTCTTGGAATGGAGTCCAATCACGATATTGCTTAAGGGTTCGAGCAATTTTCTCGGCTTCGGCGTAGGTAGGGAATGTGCCCACAATTTTTAAGAAAGGTAAGACGCGATAGAAAAGAGGAAAAGTATGTCTTACCCACCAAGGGAAACGTCCCATGAAAAAGGGATCGACAAAAATCAAACTACGAAAACGTTGTGGTGATTGTTGTGCCCAAAGGGAAACAGTTTTGGCACTCCATGAATGAGCAATAATATGAGCACTTTGCCATCCTAGAGATAGCATTAAGCCTTCTAAGTCATCAATAATGCTCTCAAAGGAGTAATTATCAGTAGGTTTGGTACTTTCTCCATGTCCACGTAGATCGGGAGCGACAACACAATAGCGATCGCTTTGAGACGTAACAAACTGCCCAAAATGTGACCAAACTAGACCACAGTCCGCCATGCCATGTAAACATAGAACAGGCTCTTTCCCCTGTCCCCAAGATAGATATGACAATTGTAAATTTGGCAGTTCAATCGTATGGCGATCGGTCATAATGCGTCATCAATATTTGAGTAGACTACAGGCTAAAAAACTTTTCAGGTACTTAAGAAAATAAAGCAAAGCTGTAACTCAATCTTAGCTTATGCAAATTCTTCCGAGTTCGCATCATAATTTTGAAGGCTTTCAGAAAAATGCGCTATCGCTAAAAGTCTGTGAAGATTTGAGATGTAAAAATGAACAAAGAAAATTGCCAAATGTCACTATATAAAAATAGCAAATATAGCAACGTAAGAGATAGCTCGGACAAAAATCAAAACCCAAAAGAAGAGGGGCGGCGCGAAGCGCCGCCCCTCTTCTTTTGGGTTTTATGTCCTAAGCAAAACTTACATTGCTATATTATGTAATAGTGAGTTTCAAGTTATCAATAAAAAAGATAGCATCTAGGCTCAAAGACTATTATGGGTGCAAAATTATCGAATGCAATCGAGATGCAGTGGCTTTCTTGCCTTCAAAATCTGGAACAATTCAGCAAATGCTAGAAAGTGGAAAAATACAAGACTGCACTGAAAAATTTAAACATATAAACCAGTGCAATTGAACTAAACTTGCCCATTCTACTACAAGAGTATGGGTAAGCTAATTTTCTATCACAAAGGTCTGTCAAAAGTCCTTAGCAGGAGTTTCGTGACGAATATAAGGAGTAGAGCCAAGTAATGGTGTGGAAATATAATGCATCTGACTTACCCAGTGGCAGCGAATCGCGGCAAAGCCATGTGGAATTCATTCGTGTAAACCTTGAACTACTGCTAGCAGTAGCATGGCACGGCTATGAAAGCGAAGGAAGAGGAGCGATCATCATCGATGTCAGCAAATCGAAAGAATCGCAAATCGGCATCAGCCCCTATCAAAAATGGCTGAACTCCGAAAGCTATGGCTGCTATCTAAGCCAAGCCACAGCAGATCGCATTGCCAAAGAATCGGGATATCCCAACCCATTCCAAAAGGAAGAGAAGAGACAGATCAGGGAATATAAACCTGACAACCAAGTTGTAGTCTGCTTTATCCGCACCGATGGCGGATTTAGCTCCTATGTGATCGCACATCCATTCCTGACCGCTAAACAAGCCTATGAAGTCAATAAAAACAGACTGCAAGCAGAATTTGCCGTAGATAAGCCAGACTAAATCCAATCCCAATATGCAACATCCAAAAGCCTCCCGATGTAAATCAGGAGGCTAATTTGTTATGGAGTCAAATATGACCACCAAAAGATACAAAAGCATCCTGTGCGGACGATTGCGACTAGAGATCGCTGTCCAACCAGAACAGCATAATTCAGAAAAAAAGTACCCAAAAATCATCCACAAGCAACTCCGTCGCCAATTTAGAAGAAGGAAGCAATTAGCGCTTAGCGCTTAGTTCAGCCTCAATCTACAACATCCCAAAAGCCAAAAGCTAACAGTCAAAAAAAAAGCCATGAACACAGCCACCATGATCGCCACGCAGCAAGCATTGATTGACAAAGGAGCCGAATATTTAGGCGACCTCATCGCATGGTCAATCAGTGCTGAAACCAGACTCAGTGAAACCACTCTGAAACTTGCCGCCGAGCAAGTAAATCTTGACTTCAGCTACCTCCCCGAAAGCCCAAATAAGCTGAGTGCATTTAAAAATGCCCGCACCAAAACCCAGACCCAACTGAGTAACCACAATCTCCTTATTCGTCAAATCTCCAATAATGGCGTACTAGTCTATGGATTTGTCTTAGAGAACAAAAACGAGAAAGACAAAAAGCTGCGCTATAACCAACTTGCGTCCTATAGCTTCGATAAGAGTAACGAGACAACCAATTGGAACCGAGAAGACTGGAGTAGTGACAATGAATCCCTGATCGACATCGCCAGAACCACCTTCGACAAATGGTACACATGGAGCCAAGAAATCACTAGCAAAGAAATCCGTGCCATGCTGACCGAATTTGTCAAAAAATCAGGAGTGCCATTTCGAGAACGAGGCGGCACATACTTTGTGGCAAGAAGCTATCGGTTAGAATTAACCGCCTTTCGCGAACTGCTACCCCTAATTCACCGCGAAAACAACATCCGCTGGATGCCGATCGCAGGCATCGGTGACATGGACATCATCGCGAGGCAATCCCTTGAAAAGGAAGTGCAGTCGATGTCCAGTTACCTAGACGAACTGCTAGATCCTCAAAAAGTATCAGAGACCAAAGGTAGCACCCTGAAGAACCAACTCAAGGTATATCGGGAAGTAGAAGACAAAACCAAAATGCTGTCTGAACTATTGCAGTTTCGCTCCGATGCTCTGACCGACAAACTCGCCAAACTGCGCCAACGTTGCCTGAACGTATTGGATGAAATTGCGACAAATACAGCAGTTGAAAGTCCAGAAGCGCAATCCCATCAAGCAGAAGCAAGTATCTGTGAATCAGAAGAAACCTACTCCATTGAAACCAGCCTAATTCCTGAAACAACAGAAGAGAACCCAGACAACCTATTCGATCTCGGCTTCTAGCGAAGGATCTCGGGAGTAGCCAACGCGCTACTCCCTATTCAATATCAAATATCAAGAGGAACTCAACAATGATAGCTACCGAAATCGCCCAGAACAATGGACATATCACCGCATTGACCGTAACCAATAAATCGCCTTTGGAGAAATTACAACAACTGCGAGAACAATTGCAAAACGTTTACCTAGACCGCAGCGAAGCGATCGACCTGATCATGGTGGGACTGCTATCGAAAATGCATATTTTCTTAGGAGGAAAACCAGGCACAGGCAAAACTGAACTTGCGAAAGCCGTCTCTGATGCAATCACAGGAACCACCTTCTTTCATTACCTGATGACTAAAACCACCGTCGCCGAAGAAGTGTTAGGAGCACCCGACCTCGCCGAACTGCAAAAAGGCAAATTCGTGCGCGACACCGAAGCAATGTTACCCGAAGCGCACCTAGCGTTAATGGATGAAATCGGCAAAGCAAATAGCATTGTCCGTAACTCCGCACTAGGACTAATGAATGAACGAGAATTTCTCAACGGCAAAACCAAACTCCAGTCACCATTAATCACCATGATTGGCTGCTCCAACGAACTCCTAGATGGAGAAGAAGACGGAGCATTCTGGGATCGGCTGAGCCTGCGGTACATGGTGGATTACTTGGGCGATGAAGATCTGCGAATACTGCTGCTTCGCAAGACTGGCAACATCTACTCACCCAAAATCACCACCATGCTGAGCCTAGCCGAACTAGAGCAAATGCAAACCGATGTGAAAAACGTGACATTTCCTGCCCCAGTGATCGACTCCCTGATCGACCTGCAACGAGAACTAAAGAAAGAAAACTACATCGTCAGCACCAGAAAATACGTGCAGATTGTCACCATTCTCAAAGCCTATGCTTATTTGCAAGAAGAACCCGAAGTCAGCGAAGACAGCTTTGAAATTCTCAACCATGTAATCTGGAACCATCCCAGAGAGCAAGCACTGATCAGAAAAATCGTTGCCAAAGTTGGCAATCCCGTGAATATCCAAGCTCAAGAAATCCTCGCCGCCATCACCGAAAAGCTGTCCGACTTGGGAAACTGTCCCACCTATGGCACAAAGAAACAGCAAGATGATTGGGCAACCGAAGGCTCAGGAGTATTGTCCGATATGCGAAACATGATCGACAGACTGCAAAGCCTGATTGCTCAACACCCAAACAGGGCAAAGAAAGCCCAACAAGCGATCGCCGAAATCGAATCCAAGAAGAAACCATTACTAGCGAAAGTCAGTGAAATCATGTACGGCGCGTAGAGAACCAACCAAGAGAGAGCAGATAATCTGCTCTCTTAAATTATCCAGATTCTAGAGAACAAAAATGCAAGAACCATTAGTGTATGTAATCCCCAAATGGACAGAGTTATGTATAGATGATTTTAAAGAAAAGTCACCCAGACTGAATGATGTTATCGAAGAAGGCGATCTCAAAATCTACAACTTTGAAACCTTTGTTAGCGAAACCTATCATCGGCTGTACGATCGCCAACCCAACCGACTCGAAGATAGCGCCATCAAACCCGAAAACAAAATCTGGATCGCCATCCACCAACAGATGAGCGAACTAGAAGTATTCCAACAATTTAGCAACCGCCTGAACGGAGATGAATTCCTCTCAGGTATTGGCACAACCGCCCTATGCATTGTGATCGTCGAAATGTTGCCAGAACCAGCCGAGCCATTAGAAGACCCAGAAGTAATCAGAAAACAACTGCGGGGCATCTTTGAAGCTTTGCAAGGGCAGACACCCAATGCAGCACTGATGCTAAAAATTCAACAGTTAAAACAACAAGGTCTAGAAGTCCGACTTGCTTGTGAAGCCTACGCCGACTCAATTAGCAATGCCGAAATCGAAACCGCATTAATCGCAGGAATTAGAAAAGCCGAAGCCGAAATGCAAGCCATTGCTGAGAGCTTATCAGCCTTCAGTGGAGGCAACAATTACAGCAACGAAACCCAACTAAAAATTGCCGACAAAATCCAATTAGCCCAGAGAATTCAAGCATCGCCAAAACTGCAAGTAATCGCCGAACTCGCAGGAAAGAAAATCGCGATCGCTGCCAAGATACAACGCAGCAAAGTCAAAGAAGGACGCACCGAAATAGTAGGAGTAACCACAGGCAACGACCTAACCCGCTTACTGCCTTGTGAGTTAGTCAAACTCACCCAACCCGCACTATTTCCGATATTTGCCCAAGGCTATATCGAGCGATCGCTCCTGCAACGAGAACTAATCAGCAGAGAACCCCTAGCCAGAGGACCAATCATTATTTGTCTAGATTCGAGTGGATCGATGCAAGGTCAAGCAGAAATCTGGAGCAAAGCAATCGCCCTCGCGCTATTGAGTATCGCCGTCAGTCAAAAGCGCCATTGCCGCATCTTGCACTTCACAGATGTAGTGGAGCGGATCGACGACTTTGCAGGCGAAATCCCCGATACCAATCGCGTGATTGACTGCATCGAAAAGTTCTACAACGGCGGCAGTACAAGTTTTACATCCGCCCTAACGGGAGCATTAGCATCAATCCAACAGCACGAACAAACCAAGAAAGCCGACGTGGTGTTAATCACCGATGGACTAGACAACCCATCATCCATATTCATGGAGCAATGGCAAGCAGACAGGAAAAAGTATGAATTTAGCTGCTATGGCATCTTGATTACCTGTGGCAACCTTAGCAACTACGAAAGCACGATCAACAAATTATGCGATCGCTATGTGGAAATAGAAGATCTCACAGACGACAGCGAAGTATCCGACTGTCTATACAGCATCTAAACAAACATTTAAAAGCCAGAATAGGCGGCGCATCGCGCCGCCTATTCTGGCTTTTCCTCTAGCGAGGCTCGCAAGGAAAAACCAAATTATTTACTCAACATGGAGAAATATCTATGACCTACTTATTTCAGAAAGCAACGAAAGAAAACATCAAACTTCGCATGGCACTGTACGGACCACCAGGCTGTGGCAAAACCTACACTGCCCTGCAACTAGCATCAATATTGGGCAAAAAGATTGGACTGATTGATACCGAATATGGCTCTAGCCGTAAATATGCCAACCTGTTTGACTTCAAATCACTAGAACTAACCAAATTTGGTCCCAGCCAATATTACAACGCCATTGAAAGCGCCGAAGAATCAGGATTTGATTACCTAATTATCGACTCCCTATCCCATGCATGGTATGCCGAACTAGACGCAGTGGGAAGTGACGTGAGGAACTGGGCAAAAGTCCGTCCTATCGAACGCCAACTATGGGATAAAATCATCAGCTCAAGCTGTCACATCATTGCCACAATGAGATCGAAGATCGAGTATGACTTTAACACTGCTGAAGTTGGTGGCAAGCAGAAAATCACCAGTGTCCGCAAGATTGGCACAGCACCAATTCAAAAGGAAGGCAGCGAATATGAACTGGACATCTGTGGCTTACTAGATGACCAGAACACACTCACAATCTCCAAAAGCCGATGTCCCGAAATTAGTAATGGTATTTTTCCAAAACCAGGGAAGAAGTTTGCCGAAATGATTCAGACATGGCTTAGTGATGACACTCCAGCCAACAAAAATGCTTTTATCCCAGCGATCGCTGTACCTGTAAGTTCAGTTATCCAGCAACCACAGGTACAGCCTGAGCTAGCCGCCGTTGCCAGCAGCAATGGTCATGTATCTCAAATTGCTAGTACCAATGGTCATGTAGCAACAGCCGTGGAGACTAAGCCAATTGCCAATCCTCAAACTAATTCCAGCAAACCTGATAACCCCGCCAAAGCTGCTTTCAAAGCATTACTTGCCATTACCCAACAAAACATCAGCAAAGTGATTGAAGCTAGCATTGACCTATATGGAGCCGATGAAAGTGGCACAAAGCCAAAATTCAACAGTGAAAACATGACCGCTGAGCAGATCAAAGCCGTCTGTGAAGCACTGATGCGGGAATGGTTAGGGCTGAAAGGATACACCACCGAACTAGCCCAGAATCTGATCGACATTTCGACATCGCGGCATCCAGGACAATATGCCGCGATCGCCAAAGATATCGCCAACCAACTGGAATTCTAGCAAACACAAAAACAATAATTCTCTATCTAAATTGGATGAGAGAGTTATTGTTTTTTAAAGATACGCTATCGCGTAGAAGTCCGTGACCTGATTCCTAAATAGAAGGAAAAAACTCATGTGTAATTCTACTAATCTCGTAGTTCTCTCTGGCTATGTCGGCAACGTATCTGAAGTACGTCAAACTAAGACCAGCGGCAAAGACGTACTAGACTTCAGCCTCGCTGTACAGCCCAAACCTCGTCGCGACAATAATGGTAATTGGATCAACCAAGAACCGCTTTGGGTGAAGGTAGTCTGCTGGAATGGAACTGCGGAATATGCCGAAGAACGTGCAGAATCTGGACGCTTCGTCGAAGTTACGGGAGTTCTGACTCAGCCTGAAGAGTATAAGTCCAAGAAAGACAAGAAGCATCATGCGCGGACTGTGATTCATGCCCAATCTCTAAACTTCATTGATGTTGTGAAGAAGTCTGCCGAAGACGAAGAGTATCAAGAATCAACCCCTTTCTATGATGACTTCTAGTTGAACAAACAGAGAGCAATATTGCTCTCTGCTTTTTTTAGTCGCTATCGCTCAAGGCTCTTGACCAGCTAAGAAAAATAGAAATTAACTATGATTTACACTCACAAAGGCTATCAAGGTTTGCTATCGACTCGAACCACCCGTCGAGGAACCGAATGGGTAGCTCAAGCCAAGAGATATTCATTCAGCATCGAGCAGAAAGCATTCTTCCAATGGTGTGGTTTAGAATTGATTACTAGTTTTGACATTGAACAGACCAAACAACACTTTGTTGAGATTGTGGAATTATTCTTGCAAGAACATGAGGAAATATTCCCACTGTATCCCCGCCCAGAATTACCAGATGCGACTATTGAAGCAATTCTGGATGAGCGAGTATACCTGACAGTCAACAATAGCGGTAGACATCACACCGCCAAGTTTCGAGTGTTTACAGAAGAACGTCTGCGAGTATTCCCAGCACGTATCCCGATTCCCGTAGGCATCAAACCTAACGTGAAACCAAGATACAGGCAACTTGTTGCTTAATCGGCAATCTCTACAAAAAGTAAAATCTTCCTTGTGAAGGTTTTACTTTTTTGTCAAATCTATCTATTCAGTCAGGATGTAACCTGTCTTTTTGATGTCTGTTATTGAGTTATTGGCTTTAGATCCTGCATTGCGCTGATAGGCGATCGCACTTCGGAGGAGGTTGATGTTATAGTATTTCCTTGCTTTTTTTACATTATGTTTTGATTATTCTGGAGTTCTTTTAACATTGACACAGAGATGGGTAGCCCCTGCTTTAACAGAATTTCTAAGTATTCATTGCTAGTTTTGGGTTGCTTTTTTAAGCGTTGCCGACAAGTCTCAACTGCTGCCATAACTTTGAAAGGATTTAAGCCAATCAAATCGGCAATAAAATCATCTGGATGCTTTGCTGTGATTCCATACTGACTGATATTCAGATCGGGAAAATCTTTTAGATTAAAGGTGACAATAACATCAGCTTCAGCCACAATTGCTGCCGCCAGAATATGGCGATCGTTAGGATCGGGTAATGTTAAGGATGGAATTAGTTGTTCAAAATCAGTCACTAAACTGTCTCGAACTTGACTATTCATCAAATCTTTGACTTGATTTAGCTTTTCCTTTGTTAAATCAGGACGATTTTCGATGAGATTGCGAATCCATTCGTCATGGATTAAGTTAGTCCATTTAGCTCTAAAGAGATCGGCGATCGCTAATTGAATGAGAATATCTCTAAGATAGTTAGGATAAAGGACACAGGCATGTATATTACTGTAAACTTGCTAGTCATATAGTCCTAGCTCTTCAGATATTGCCACAATCTCATCTAAAACTTTGCTTCTAGCGGCATCAATATTGGTTTTGTATTCCATTAAGTCAGTAAAACGAACTCGGCGATGCTTGCCCACTTTGTGATAGGGAATTAAGCCTTCTTCTAGTTGTTTGATTAGGAAAGGACGTGAGACATTGATTAAATCTGCGGCTTCTTGGGTAGTGAGTTCGGCATGGATGGGAATGATTGTTACGGCGTTGCCTTGGGACATCTGGGTCAAAATGTCTATAAATAGGCGATAGGCTGCCGCAGGGATTGTGGCTGTTTCTTCACTGCCATCAGCTTCTACGATTTTGAGATGACAGACACCTTCGCTAATATGCGAAGCAAGAATACGGCTGCTTTCTTTAGAAATTTCGGTTTCTTCTTCGGTAGGAATGTGTAAAGACTGGGTTATGGCAACCATCGGGCAACCTCAGATAGTTTTGTATTTAGATTGCTTGAATTTTGCTTAAAGTCTAACATATTAAACGCAATAAACGAAATGATGATTGCCATGCAAGGCGATCGCACCATTTTTTACAAGTTGCAGTTAAACAATCATAATTTTATACTTCCAAAAAACTTAATAAAAACATTACTGCGAAGGTCAAGATAAATCGACTGAAAATTAAATAAGGCTAGCGCTCGTGCTGATGGAGAAAAACATAATTCCATTAGCGAAAAAGCCATGACCAACCCAGCAATCGACTTAGATAAAGACAGACTAAAGCTGTGCCTTGAAATATTGCCAGAAGCCGACTCAACCGAGAGAATGGTCATAATTTCTATTTGCCGAGAGCAGGGAATGCCCTTGATTCGGACGATAAGCTTGAATGAACTAGCACCAATCCCATTACCTTTAGCCGAGGTAATCCAAGCCTATGCCGCCAGTGAGTTGGCAAATCAAATCCCGACCATTGAAGAAGAAAACCTAGAACCGATCGCTATCACCAAGAGATCTTTAGTATCCTCAAAACCAGAACAGATGACCTTACTATGAGGGAAACAACAGTGAACTATAACATCAAGATTGAAGGACAGACAATTCCCGTACCACCTGAAATCGGCAGTAGCGATGAGCAAATTAGGGCAACTCTCAGCCTGTATTTTGAAGGAATCAAGAACTCGAAAATCGAAAGAACCGTGCAAGCCAACGGCGATATCCTTGTGGATGTCTGTAAACTCGCAGGGACAAAAGGCATAACATGAGCGAGACAGCGATCGCTAGTTTGATGAAAGCTCCAGAAGAAATCAACCCCTTGCTAGAGATACTCTGGGAAATTGAGAAGTACCAACAGCAAGGGACTCAATTAATCGAGCTAAGTGAAATCGGGTTAGAGGACTTTGACGAAACAAGCAAAGAATTACAAAAATATAGTCTATGCATTCAAAGGACAATCGACAACCTGAAAAAAGCTAGCCCGATCGCCGCGCCGATGACGATCCGAGGATTTTGAGAAAAATTAGAAGAGATCGCGCCAGTAGCCTATTACAAAGCCAAGGGACTAAGAGCAACATCAGTATAGTTATTGGAATAATTATTTAAGTTTAATTTCGTTATATTTACAGTTTTACTGTAACTGAAGCGTGAATAATCAAAATTAATGCTCATAGGCTAAAATTATGGGCTAAGAAAAGGTTAAAATCTCAGCCTATGAGTACTGTCACCCACGATATTGTCGCGAAGCTTTGGAATCTCTGTAACATCCTTAAGGATGACGGAGTCACTTACTATCAGTATGTGATTGAGCTTACTTATCTACTGTTTTTAAAAATGGCGAAAGAAACTAATACAGAGGATAAGCTTCCTGATGGTTATCGGTGGGATGATTTAAAGGCACAAGATGAGGATAATCGGCTTAAGTTTTATAAAAATATCCTGAGTCATATTGGTGTTTATGGCTCTCCACTGGCTAAAGAAATTTTTGGTGATGCTAACTCTTTGATTAGAAAAGCTACAACGCTTTTTATGTTAGTCGATGAAATAGATAAATTAGATTGGTACAGCACTAAGAAAGAAGAGTTAGGTGATGTATATGAGGGTTTGATAGAGAAAAATGCTAGTGAAACGAAATCTGGCGCGGGGCAGTACTTTACGCCTCGACCATTGATTGACAGTATGGTTCATCTAATGCGTCCTAGTCTAGAAGATATTATTCAAGATCCAGCATCAGGAACAGGCGGATTTTTGATTGCAGCTAATCGATATATTCAAGAACATAGCGATTCAAGTAAATGGACGGAGAGACAAAAGCGTAAGTATCGGTCTAATACGTTTTATGGGATGGAGATTAACCAAGATACCCATCGTTTAGCATTAATGAATTTAATGTTGCATGGATTGGATTTTGATCCCCAGGGTGCAGGTATCCATTATGGTGATACGCTTTCACTAAATGGAGAAAGTTTACCAAAAGCTTCTTTAATTTTGACAAATCCTCCATTTGGCAGCAAAAAAGGAGGGGGAATACCAGAGCGCTCAGATTTTCAATTTCCGACTAGTAACAAGCAGCTTTGTTTTTTACAGCATATTTATCTTGGGCTTAAGGCTGGTGGTCGTGCTGCTGTAGTTTTACCTGATAATGTATTGTTTGAAAATAATGTAGGAAAGTCAATTCGTACTGAATTGATGGATAAATGTAATCTTCATACCGTTTTGCGGTTACCATCTGGAATTTTTTATGCTCAGGGTGTAAAGACAAATGTATTATTTTTTACTCGTGGTAAAAAGGATAAAGGGAATACTAAAGAGGTTTGGGTATATGATTTACGATCAAATGTACCTTCATTTGGAAAACGGACATCTTTGATGCGATCGCATTTTTCTGAGTTTGAGCAAGCTTTTGGTGATGATGCTTTAGGCGATTCAATAAGTCTTGCTAAACGTGTTGATACTGGTGAAGACGGTCGTTTTAGAAGGTTTTCGCGTGATTGGATTACTGAACGTGGTGATAATTTGGATATTTCTTGGCTAAAAGATGAAAATGCAGATAATAATGGTGATTTACCTGAACCTGCAATTTTAGCTCAGGAGGCAATAAGCGAATTGGAGGCAGCATTGGGTGAATTGCGAGAAATTTTGAAAGAGTTAGGCACGGAAGTGTTTGTATGATTGTGGAGTTTAGAACTATGGAAAGCGCCAAAAAACCTCACCCTATTGGTCAAGATGATTTGCAAGTTACTGCGATCACTTTAGCAAACAATCTAACTCTAGTTACTCATAGCACACGAGAGGTTGAGAATGTGCAGGGATTGCAACTTGAAGATTGGGAGGTTGCGGTGTGATTAATATACCTTTGGGATGGTCAACAGCCACGATCTCAGATATTACTGAATATATATCTCGGGGTAAGCAGCCAAAGTATACTAATTATAGTACTCTTCCAGTTATCAACCAAAGAGCAATTCGGTGGACAGGAATTCAAAATGAATATCTAAAATATGTTGATCCTCTTCAATTTGATTTATGGGAACCAGAAAAATTTATTCAAGTTGGAGATATACTTTGGAATAGTACAGGTACTGGAACACTTGGAAGAGCATATTTGGTAACAGAGCGAGATTTAGAACCACCAAAAGTTGTAGATAGTCATGTCACAATACTTAGACCTAATAAGACTGCTATCGATCCACGATACCTATTCTTTTGGATTCAAAGCTCTGAAGTACAGGACAATATTGTAAGCTTTGCTACAGGGGCAACGAATCAAATTGAGCTTAGTAGAGCAGTGATCGCTTCTATAAGTATTCCAATTGCCCCTCTAAGTGAACAAAAAAGGATTGTTGATAAACTTGATTCGTTACTTGCACGAGTTGATGCTTGTCGTGATCGGCTTAATAGAGTATCAGTCATCATTAAAAATTTTCGCCAAGCAGTTCTTACTGCTGCAACATCTGGAAAACTGACTGAAGTTTGGAGAAATGATAATAAAAATACGGACTTAGATGATGATATAGACGAAGAATTAACTAAATTTAGCTTTGTAGATGAACATTGCTTTGGTGATTTTAGATTTCCGTCAAGCTGGAATATTTCTCCATTAGGAGGAATTTCAGAAATTGTTGGTGGAATTACGAAAGACTCAAAAAAGCAAGATCCAGCATATGAGGAGTTGCCATATTTGAGAGTTGCTAATGTGCAGCGAGGCTTCCTAGATTTGAAAGAGATAAAAACTATACGAGTACCCCAACAACGAGTTGAAAGATTTTTACTTAAGCGAGGTGATATTCTCTTTAACGAAGGTGGCGATATTGACAAACTGGGTAGAGGCTGGGTTTGGAACGAAGAAATTGAACGATGTACATTCCAGAATCATGTGTTTCGAGTTCGTCTTCATGATGAATCATTTGAACCTAAGTTTTTTTCTTGGTATGGTAATTTACGTGGAGCAGATTATTTTCTCTCGGTTGGGAAGCAAACAACTAATCTTGCATCTATCAATAAATCCCTCTTATCTGCGTTACCAGTAGTAATTCCACCTGTGGCAGAACAACAAGAAATAGTTCGTCGTGTTGACGAATTATTTGCATATGCAGATCTCATTGAATCTCGCTACCAAGAAGCTTTGCTAAAAGTAGAACAGTTAGTGCCTGTGATACTGAATAAAGCTTTTCGTGGTGAGTTAGTACCTCAAGATCCAGATGAAGAATCTGTTTCTGATCTTCTAGCAAGGATTCGTCATGAGAAAGTTCGTATCGATTTCGAGAAAAAAAATATACCCATTGTTCGACGCTCCACAAAAGCCAATAGAAAAGTTCTTATGAAACATTTATCAGATTATTCATCGGCTCTCAACTCTGCATTTAGCAACTTAGAAAATCAAGTAGATGCTCGTCAACTTTTTGATCAAGCTGGATTTAACTCCGAAGAGGTTGTACAGTTTTACGAAGGGATTCGTTCAATCCCAAAATTACTTATAGCTTTCAGGAAAACTAGACAAGAAAACTCTCCACAAGAACGAGTAGCAAAGGCTAAGAGCATAGATAAGGACATATCAAAGCAAGGACGTTTTCGATTACTAGAGCTTTGGTTAGAAGACTTTAAAAATCTGACTGACTATACAGTACGATTTGATCCTTCTCATGGCATAGATGTTGTACTCGGCTGGAATGGAACAGGTAAATCGAACCTTTTTGAAGCATTAGTTATCATTTTTCGAGATTTACATAAATGGTGGGAAAAGAATCAGTGGACAGATAAGCCAATGAAAGGCTATCGGCTGCGTTATTTAATCAACGAGAAAATCATTGAGATTCTTTGGCAACCCCAAGAGATGAAACGTCCAAAGTTAAGGGTAGTGACATTTAAAGACGGCATAGAGGAATTAGATAAATTTCAAAATCTTACTCGTGATAAGCTTCCACTGCCTCGATTTATCTTTGGTTATTATTCAGGTCCAACGAATAGATTAGCTGAACATTTTTTGCCTATGAAGCAAGATCACTACAATCGCTTACGAGATGCAACATCCGATGATCCAACAACTCTTGCTAATCTTTTAGAAAAGCGCCGTTTCTTCTGCGCCGAAAACCATCATGCAAAATATGTGCTGCTTGCCTTTTTTCATAAAGAAGATCCAGCTATTAATCAATTTCTTGAAGACCGACTACGAATTGTTGGGTTTGAGTCGGCATTATTTGTTATTCGTAAACCTCGATGGGCAAAAAAAGGGCAATCTGCTGAAGATTTTTGGGGTGCGCGGGGTGTCATGCGCCGTGTTATGGAGCGATTAAGGCAATTTGCTATTGCGCCAATGGTAGTTGAACAGACTGTAAGCGAGGGGTATAACTCAAGGCGTGAAGATCATTACTACTTTTTTCTACCTGACTTACAGAGCCTACACGCTTTTGCTGCCGAATATCAAGATGCTCGAACATTCTTTATTGCTCTTGAAAGTACAGACTTCTCAGAGTTGATATATGACGTAAAAATTCAGGTTCGGGTACAATCAACTAAAACAGAGCAAGTAGCAATTACATTTCATGAGTTAAGTGAAGGTGAGCAGCAACTACTTATGGTATTAGGCTTAATGCGCTTTACAAAATCCCATCAATCATTAGTACTACTTGATGAACCAGATACACATCTCAATCCTCATTGGAGTGTAGACTATCTGAAATTACTAACTCGTGTAATGAGTGAGAGTAATAGTGATTCAGAAGAGCAACAAACAAGCCAAATTCTTATGTCCACTCATGATCCTTTAGTTATTGCAAGTCTCCTTAAAGAGCAAATTCATTTACTTAAACGAGATTGGCAAACTGGTATTTGTAAATGGGAGCAGCCCACAGTAAACCCACGCGGACTTGGATTCACTGGCATTCTTACAAGTGAAATGTTTGGTATGCGAAGTGATCTAGATGAGGAAACACTTGCAGACTTAGATACTAAAGTTCGCATTGTTGCTAAGGAAGATAATTTAACTCCAGAAGATGTACTAGAACTTGAGGAAATCAATAAACGGCTAGAAGATGCTGGATTTCAAAAAGCATTCAGCGACCCTTATTATGCCGCTTTTATAAAGGCTTGGGGACAAAGACATAGAGACTTTATGGCGGGAGTTCAATTTGTCAATCCCGAACAACAACAAGAAATTGATCGGATTGCTCGTCAAGTTCTAGAAGAGGTTTTAGCAGAATTACAATCAGAGGGTGTTAACTAATGCGTTGGGTTGATATAGATCAATTAGAGATTCCAGATGGATGGCAAGCACGAGCTGATAATGCTCTTAATGATTTGAGAAAAGAAATACATAAAGCTGAGCAAGATGCCAAGTCTAATGGAGGAGATGTTTTTGCTGCTAGAAAAAAAGTGATTTCAGAAGAATTAGACAAAAGTTCACGCACACAAATTTGGCGCGATTTAGCCCCAAATCTAGCTGAACTTCATAATGGTAAATGTTGGTATTCAGAAAGCTTAAATTCAGGATCTGATAAGAATGTTGATCATTTTCGTCCAAAGAAGCGTGTAGCTGAAGATTCCAGTCATGAGGGATATTGGTGGCTTGCTTTCGATTGGCATAACTACCGTTACTCTTGTCAGTGGTGCAATCAGCGTCGAATAAGTCGAATAGATACTACAGATGGGGGGAAGTGGGATTATTTCCCTGTTTTTGGGCATTTTAGAGCTATGCAAGAGTCGGATAAACTTGAGATGGAAGAAGTATGTTTACTTGATCCCGTTGATCCTGATGATTGGAAACTTCTTACATTTCGATCTGATGGTATGCCTACTCCTTCAAGTTCTATAGGCACAAAAGAATACGAAAGAGCTGCGCTTTCAATTAAAATATTTCACCTTGACTATAAAGAATTTGTCGATGCTCGTAGGGCTTTGGCGGGGAAAGTTCAAAGATTAGTTCAAAATATGGAGATGCTTTTCCCTAAAATCACAGATCTAAGCATGAGATGTCTTTATAAAAATCAACAGAAAGAACTTCTTAGATTGATTAGTCATAGTTC
Organism: Phormidium tenue FACHB-1050; assembly: GCF_014696925.1. Lineage (GTDB taxonomy): Bacteria > Cyanobacteriota > Cyanobacteriia > Pseudanabaenales > Pseudanabaenaceae > Pseudanabaena. The sequence continues at coordinate 29,636 of NZ_JACJQY010000033.1, forward strand.
TGAGTATTCAGCCGCAGCATTAGCTTATGCAAAAGCTGAAGTCTATAAAATTGAACGAGGACATCAAGTAAAACGCTTATGGCTTGAACAAATTTTGAACTCAAATTCGTAAGCGCTAGTATAAGTTATGTAATTATCAATTTGTTGAAAGTAAAATGAGATAGAAAGATCAAAAAAACATTAAGTTTAAAATTCTATTCCATAATGAGGAGAAGTGAATGAGTAAGCAGAAAATAGATAAAAAGAAGCCCTCAAGAGTAATGCCCGATGTATCAGAGTATATCAGGCTGTACAAAGAAGAAAACTACCCGATTCGAGACATAGCAAAACACTATCAGGTATCGGTTTCGACGGTATATAACGCAATGATCGCATCAGGGTTTAGTGAATTTAGACCCAAACATGCGCGAATGAGCCACACGAGGATGTCAAAAGAAGAACAGGCGATCGCCTTATACCAAACAGGATTGACAAGGACAGCCGTAGTCCACAAGCTCAATATCTCAGCTAAGACCCTCAACCAAGTCCTAGAAAAGCATGGAATCCCCATTCGTCGAGGGATCGATTTAGTCACCTCCGCCAATCGCGCCGCCCAGTATCACAAAGCCTATAACGATCACCACTTAACCCTAAGAGAAACCGCAGAACTATTTGGAGTCTCCCACCCAATTATCCTGCGAGAACTCAAGCGCAATGGCTACCCAATTAGGCAGAGCGTAGACTCCAAAAATCGTCCCACCTTTAAGCTAAAACACAAACTGGGAGGCATAGTAGGCTTACCCACACCGAAACTAACACCCAAACAAAAAGAGCGTCGTCAGATCTTGATGCGGATCAGGCAGAGACGCGAAGATAACCAAAAACTCAAGCGCCTTAAGAACTACAACCGTGCCAAAGAATATTGGCAACTGATAAATGAAGGCGGGTTAGACTTTGAGGAAGTGGGTAAACTATTTGACCTGTCAGGTAAAACCATAGAACGGGTAATTGTCCGAGCAGGAATCGACATTTCCGAAATAGCCCGCAGAGAAAAAGCCGCCGCCTTCAAAGAAGAACAAGCGATCGCCCAGAAATATTGGGAGCTATATAGCAAGCCAATGAGCCTAGACGAAGTGGGAGCAGTCTTTGGTCTTAGCGATTCCACGATCCGAGCCATGTTACTAAGACATGGGTATGAAATCAGGAAGCGAGGAAGAATTGAGAACAGCGATCGCAATCAGTCGAAGCCGAGGCAGCCAAAACCCAGAAAAATCAAGCAACCAGAAGCTATCCCAGCCAAAACAATAGAGGCGACGGGACAAGCATTAAATTTGCTAATTTCAAATATAAAGGTCAAGGAATCTGCATTGTAACTAAGCCAGATAGTAAATGTTACTGATTTTTAAAAACAAAATAATCAAGTCATTGGCTATAGTGTTTTTTTGATCAAGGATTTGTTTTAATCAAGCGTCAAATTTTGTAGAGCGATCGCCAGAGCATCTTGCAGTTTAAGGGATAAGAATTTAATTTGCTAATTGAAAACATCCAAATCAACTTTCTGAGATGGATTTAGAGAAAGAATACATGAATGCTTACACATCTAAAAGCATCGTTTTTCTAAAGCTTGAAATTGAGACGATCGCACAATCAAGATAACCAGTAGAGCAGGGAATAAAGCCATCCGAGCGAGTAGACTTATGGCAACGATCGCATATTCCATAGAGACAGTTCCCATTCTTGCCTGTTGAATGAGAACGATCGCTAAAACTAAACTGAGTCCGCCTAGCAATTGCAGAGATTTCTTACTGGGACGATCTACTTTTGCTAGTTTTAGTGGTTGGCGTAGCCATCTGACCAACCATGCAGCCGATCTAGTCCCAACGCTTAAAATTACACTGGGATAAATCAGTTCGGGCAAAAAGAGAAGGGAAAGCTGCCAACTAGGAACAAGTCCATTGCTATAGACAGGAAATATAGCCGCATTCAATTCTTGAACCCTCGAATAAATCATCGCCACAGGAAGTTGGACAAGGAACTGAGGTAATCCTAATAAATATGCAGGATGGGTCAAAAACTCTTGCCAACGCATGACAAGGGAGACGATCGCGTAGGCTATCAGGATAGTACCAACATAAAGTCCGCACAGTTGCAAAAATGATGTCAGTTTCTTTGGTTGATTGATGGCATAGGTACTGATAGGCAAAACTGCTGCCACTAGAAAGACTAAACTGGTTGCCATTCTGCTAGGTATCGCTCCCATCATACCCAAACAGAGAAAAATCGCAGCGATCGCCACCATTGCCACCGTTAATAAGCGCAATTTTGTCCTTAAGAAATTAAGCTCACGTAGACCATAACCAATACTTAAAACTGAACCGATGAAGATTAGAAACCATCCCCACATGACAAATGGCATCGTTAAAAGTACCAACCTCTCAGTTAAACCAAAAGCTTTCACAGCCCAAACTACAGCTTCTTGAATTAAGGTGGGGTCAAAAGGCTCAATCAAATGGTTAGAGGTACTGGAAATGACCAGTTTTCTGGCGGAACCATTTTGAAAATCTCCTTTGAGTTGAAATTCCTGAGTTGCTTCACCAGTTCCCTGTAGTAAAGTTTCGCGCATGGCTGCGGGACTATGCAGCTCTTCGTACAATCCAATACCCATTAAGAGGTTAGCAGGGCTTGTGCGGCTAATCTCCGCACTCATACCGAGGGCGATGGTAACGCGAATTTGATCTGAACTTGCTGTTTCTGAACCAAAGGCGATCGCTGTGGCGGCTCCCATGGAATGACCGCCCATGCCAAAATGTAATCGGTCAAAGCGTTCGGGATGTTGTTTTACATAATCAAATACCACACCTGCATCCTTGAGATTTTCTTCTGAGCTAAATGGTCTGGCATAGGATTCTCCAAATCCGCCAGCATCAAAGGCTATAGCGGCAATACCTTGTCGGGCTAGTTCTACTGCAAGTGGTTCCATCATTTCTTTAGAAGAGCTTACGCCATGCCAGAGAATGATCGTGGGATAGGGAGTTTTTGTTTGATTGGGAATATATAGCCTGCCGACAAGGGGACGATCTCGATCTCGTTTTAGGTTAATTGTTTCGGTGGCGATATTATGAGGATAAAAGCTCTGATGGAGCAATAACCCAGCAATCAAGGCGATCGCTCCCAGCCAAATACCCAGTTTGCTAAAAATAAACTTCGCTCTTTGCATATTCTCTACAATTCCCCTCTAAGGGAAATAGCCCATACTGAGCCACACTATACCTGTTAGCAATAATCTATCTAACTCTTTACATGAAACTTCATCACTAGCAATCAGGATTACGGCTCGGCAAACTTTGCTAAACGTTTCGCGAGATAAGTATATCTATGCCGATCGCTAACTTGTCTGACCGCCAGCCCGATCGCCTTCGACTCCCCGACAATGATGGCAAGCTTTCGCGCACGAGTCAGCCCAGTGTAGAAAAGATTACGAGAAAGCATCAGAAAATGCTGCATAAACAGAGGCATAATCACCACAGGATATTCGCTGCCCTGTGCCTTATGGATTGTCGTCGCTCTAGCAAGAGCAATCTCATTGAGATCGGCGTAATCATAGACCACTTGCCGATCGCCAAATACAACCGTGACTTCCCGCTCCTCCAAATCCACACCCGTAATCGAACCAATGTCCCCATTGAACACCTCACGGTTATAGTCATTCACCTGCTGCATAATGCGATCGCCCAGACGAAAGATCGTATTGCCATACTTGAGTTCAGGCTTCATGGCATCAGGCGGATTGAGTAACTGTTGCAGTACAGCATTGAGATTGCGCGTACCCACATCACCTCTAGTCATCGGACAGAGAACCTGCATATCTTGCTGAGGGTCAAAGCCCAGACTCGGTAACAACTCCGTAATAATGTCACAAATACCCTGCTGACCCGCTTCAGCATTAGGCATTTCTAACCAGAGGCAATCGGATTGGGGCTGGTTAGAGACTTTTTCCATGTTTGGAAACTTACCCGTATTGATACGGTGAGCATTCTGGATGATTTGACTTGCCTGAGCCTGACGAAATACCTCAGTGAGGGTGATTACAGGGACTTGCTGAGAATCAATTAAATCTTTGAGAACATTACCTGCCCCGACACTAGGAAGTTGATCGGTATCCCCGACAAGAAGCAGTTGAGCGCCCAAGGGAATCGCCTTCACCAGAGAAAAAGCCAGAAATAGATCCAACATTGAGGCTTCATCAATGGCGATCGCTTGAGCGGTCAGAGGATATTCCTGATTACGTTTAAAGCCCATTGATTTTGGGTCAAACTCTAGAAAACGGTGAATTGTCTTAGCTTCACAGCCCGTGACTTCCTGTAATCGTTGAGCCGCCCGACCCGTCGGCGAAGCGAGAGCAATCTCCTTACCCATCGCTTTCCAGAGTGCGACAATCGTGCGGGTGGTGGTAGTCTTTCCTGTCCCCGGTCCACCTGTGAGAATAAGTACCGACGAAGTTGCCGCCATTTCCACGGCTTCGCGTTGTTTGGGAGAGAGTTGGATATTTCTTTGGGTGGTGTAGCGATCGATCCAAGCCTTGACTCGTTCAGGATCTGGATGATGTTTGTGTTGCAATAATTGATAAACCCGTTCGGCTAAATTTTGTTCGGTGTGAAAATAAGTTGGCTTATAGCAGATGAACTCTCCTTGTAAACCTTGCATCACCAAGCGATCATTGATAGAGAGACTTAGAACAATTTTAGAGATAGTTTCAGGATCTGGCTGATAGTCTTCGATGGCAAGCAGTTTAATCGCTTTCTCTTCTAGTTCAGGGCGCGGTAAATAGCAATGACCATCTTCGGCAGCTTCTCCTAAACAGTGGAAGATTCCCGCAATGCTGCGAAACTCTGAACTAACTTCAATGCCAATATTCCGAGCAATCTGATCGGCAGTAAAGAAACCAATGCCATAGATATCTGTTGCTAGTTGATAGGGATTTTCGGAAACTGTCTGAATGGAATCATTGCCATAGTGCTTGAAAATCTTGACTGCATAGGTGGTGGATACTCCATGTCCTTGTAGGAATACCATGACCTCCTTAATTGCCTTTTGCGTTTCCCAAGCAGTTTTGATCATCTTCACCCGTTTCTTGGCAATGCCAGGAACTTCAATGAGACGGTCAATCTCATTTTCAATAATGTCAAGGGTATCTAAGCCAAAATGAGTGACGATACGTTTAGCAGTGACTGGTCCCACGCCTTTAATCAAACCACTGCCCAGATATTTCTCAATTCCCGTAATCGTGGCGGGTTTAGTTTCACGGTATTGAGTGACTTGGAATTGGTCGCCAAACTTGGGATGCGATCGCCATGTGCCTTCTAGGGCAAGAGTCTGTCCTGCTTGGATATTGGCAAAGTTACCGACTACGGTGATTAAGTCTTGAGCCTTGGGGACTTTTAGCCGCGCTACGGTATAGCCTGTCTCTTCGGAGTGAAAGGTGAGGCGTTCGATGATGCCTTGGAGGTAGTCGATGTTGTCAGGCATAAGCCAAAGGGATGGATAAATGTAGCGATCGCTTTACCATTATTGGCTAAAAACGTGGAAGTACCATAATTGATTGGTGAGGGAGATATCATCCTTGTGGAGTAAGGCACGAATCACATAGCGATCGCAATTTTACCCATTACCTGACGCTGTTCAAGTGCAGAAATCGCAGTGGGAACTTCGCTCAAGTTATATCGTTGAGAAATGAAGGGAGAGATTTTGCCAGATTCAAGGAGATTACTCAAAATGGTGAGATCCTTCTGATTGGGTTTTGAAGATAGACATTTGACATTGCGTCGGCTGATTTTTGAAATCAAAGCTCCAAAGAACATTATTTGAAAGAGTCGCATAATAGAACCACCGACTAGAACGTAACTTCCATGACTACTCAATATAGGTAAATAGTGGAAGACAGAGCGATAAGCGGCAGCATCCAAAATTAGGTCGTAACGCTCTCCACTTTTAGTGACATCTACTTGTGTGTAATCGATGACGTGATCAGCACCGAGCGATTGTACCATCGCCATTTTTTTAGTACTACATAGAGCAGTCACCTCAGCACCAAATGCTTTGGCAATCTGCACTGCAAACGAACCTACGCCCCCCGATGCACCATTAATCAACACCTTCTGTCCTGATTGGATCTGTCCCAAGTCACGCAATCCTTGTAAAGCGGCAAGAGCAGCAGCAGGAACGGTAGCTGCTTTCTCAAATGAGGTGTTGCTAGGTTTTAAGACTAAGGCGGATTCATCGGCGCAGACATACTCGGCAAATGCCCCGAAACCACATCCAGAGATGTCACCAAAGACCTCATCATTAATCTGAAACTGGGTGACATCTTTACCTACAGCCTCAACTCGTCCTGCCACGTCCATACCAAGGGTCTTGATTTTGGGCTTAAGTATGCCGCCAAACATTAGTCTGCTTAGGAAAGGTGTACCGCGCATAAGATGCCAGTCACCAGAATTGACAGAGGCAGCCTGAACTTTTATCAGCACACCTTTGTCCGTAACTACAGGCTTATCAACTTCTTGCAGACTCAACATATCTGTTGAGCCATAATTGCTCTGAGAGATTGCTTTCATACTATTATTTACTTTATAATGACTTACAGCGTAAGTATAACTTACGCTGTAAGTTTGTCAAGATCGCAAGCAGATTGGATTGCTATATGTGAATCTTGGGATTAGCTGCGTCCATACTCAGTAGCAACAAGAAAAAGCTTAAATAGTTCAAATAGTGTAGATGACTAAACCAACCAACTCAGATCCCTTGTCCCATATACCATTGAGTCGGGAACGGATTTTACGTGCTGCCATAGACTTGGCTGACAAGGATGGTATTGAGTCACTCTCAATGCGGAAACTTGCACAGGAAATGGGTGTTAAAGCGATGTCACTGTATAACCATGTCACTAACAAAGATGACATGCTAGATAGCATTGTTGATATTGTAGTTAGCGAGATTGAGTTACCTAAGATTGGCGGTGATTGGAGAGACGCGATGCGGCGGCGGGCGATATCGGCGTATAAAATTCTGTTGCGACACCCTTGGGCGGCGATGGCATTGATGTCACGGATGAATGTTGGTTCTGCCATGTTGAAATATATCGATATGACTCTGGGCTGTCTGTATGAAGCGGGATTTTCCTTCGAGATGGCGGATCATGCTACAAATGTGATTGATAGTTATATTTATGGGTTCACTCTTCAAAAACTAAACTTTCCAATTAATGAGTCAGATTATTCTGAAGCGGCGGTGCAGGGTCTTCCAATTATTCCTGCTGATAAATATCCCTATCTCAACAAACTTACACATCAAGTTATAGAGGGAAGCTATGACGGTATTCATAACTTTGGGTTTGGACTAGAGTTAATTCTTAATGGATTGGAACCAATTTAAGAAATGCTTTTAATCAGAAGTATCAGTTTCACATAAATTTTGATTAATCCTAATTTCGATCATCATAGTCATGTGTGGAGATATTAACTTCATAAAATAGCAATTAATTAGATAAAATTCTGTTTTAAGTAACCGTCAAATTTTGCAGAGCGATCGCCATTAGATTTACTAAAAACTAAAACAGCGATTTATATAGGGTAATATATAGCTAGTAAACACTTGAGATCTTTTAGGAGTTGCAAAATGAACCAGAAAAGAATTACAGATCTAACCATAGAAGATCTCAAGGTAGTGATTACTGAAGTAGTAGTTACGCAGCTACAGCAATGGTTTGGTAAACCAAACTCATCTATTATCACAGTCAAACCAGAGCCAACCATCCCTACCAATCAGCCCTATGTTAATGCTGAAGGCGTTTACATATTGCCAACAAGGACACCCGAAGAACAGATGCAGCGTAATCTAGCCCTAATAGCGCTTCTCGATGAATGGGTAGAAGAAGGCGATGCTGAAGAACAACGTGAAACCTACGAATGTCTTCAACAAAATTTACCTGAAAATCAACAACATAGCCGACCATTGCAAGCCGCTTAAATGATAATTTTACTTGATGCTGGCCCTTTGGGAATTTTGACAAACCCTAAAGCTAGACCACTAAATTTAGAATGTCGGCAATGGATGAAAGAATTGCTTTTAAAGAATTACCGCGTAATTTTGCCAGAAATTGCTGATTATGAAGTTAGAAGAGAATTGATCAGAGCTAAGCGTTTAGAGGGCATACAGAGATTAGATGACTGGAAATCACGGCTCGAATATCAACCCCTGACCACGGCAACAATGTTGAAAGCTGCTGAATTTTGGGCAGAAGCAAGACAGACAGGTAAACCAACAGCTAGTCCAGAAGCCCTAGATGGAGATGTCATCCTTGCTGCCCAAGCATCACTAATTGCCGAATCCCAAGGCGATCGCATGGTCGTAGTAGCCACAACAAATGTGGGGCATTTGGAAAGATTTGTAAATGCCAAATATTGGCAAGCGATCGCCTAAAACAGTCTACTTATGCGCCATCCATAGGGAATCAGTAAGGCTCAAATACTCAAATGTAGCTGTAAAAGAAGAATCAAGAGGACTACAGGCATAGATACCAAATCGCACGGGTTGAGCAAATATTTCTGTGGGTGCAAGTTGAGCCGCAGTTGCATCCGTGTCACCAAGGGCAGACAGATGGAAAATTCGCATCTGTTTAAATTCTTTTCCATTGAAAGAATGTTCAATTAAAAAATCAGCGTTTCGGCGACTCAGACGATACCAAATGGAAGGGGTTGTCGAAATATCCGTAGTTGCCCAATCTGAATATCCTTGATTAGTGACAACACTGCCTAAACGCGACACATCAGTATTTTCGTACTCAACGGAAGCCTTGAACCAATTGTCATGATCAATATAAATCAAGACACCAGCTTGATCAAATCTCGCTTGGTAATTAAAGGAAACTTTAGTGGTAAATGAGAAATTGAGGTCACTGGTTAGTAAAATTGCAGGAGCATTATCATGCTGAAATCCATAATATGTGCGCTGCCACAGGTCAGTATTGGGTTCCGTGGTGAGCGTTATTGACTCACGACTTACAGTGAAGTGCTGCGGCTGATTAATCCATTGTACTTTCTCAAAGTTGATGTTCATAGGAATAAGCTATTGATTAATGATTGCTTGTAAGCTTTTGCTAGTAATGCGGTCGAGCTTAGTGGACTAAGTTTTTAGAAAGATAATTTGAACAATGTAGAACTATCATCGCAATCGCTAAGGGTAGCATTAACAAAGGAATAACGCTTAAGCTCGACCAACTTGCAATCCAACCCACACCAGAGGGGATTAGCGCTGCACCAACACTCGCGGCACTTGTCGCAAAGCTGACGGCGGCAGGAACTAAACTGGTGGGTAACTGCTTGGGAATTAGCCAGATGGTAGCAGGAAAGATCGGCGCAAGGGCAAACCCAATCATCGGTAAACTAATCCATTGCTCAGGTAATTGCCACCAAGCTAACAGCCCGATCAGCAGCAGGACGAGGGACATACTAATCGTTTTTACGGCTCCAAGCGATCGCAAAAAGTAGCCAAGTATAAACCGACCAACGGTCAAGCCTAACCAGTAAGCACTAATGCTATACCCTGCAACTAATGCAGGAATTTGGCGATCGCTGACTTGAACAATATAAGCCCAGTTACTAATCGAAGCTTCTAAACCTACATAAATGAGCAGCATTAAGCCTGTGATTAACACTAGAGGCATTTGCAGCGATCGTCCTAGATTTTGCCAAGCGGGAGCAGGTGATGCAGCTTTGCTTTTGGTCATAGATGGATAGCGATAAATAATTGCTGTCAGCACACTCATCATCAATAAACTGACGATCGCTGCCAATACTCCATAGACCTGTCGCCAGTTCATGCCGATCGCCAATAAAGTTGTAGCGATCGCCGCACCTGATAGCGCACCAATGCCATAGAATCCATGTAGTAATCCAATTAGATTTGTGCTGCGATCATCCTGTGCGATCGCAGTATTAATACCCGCGTCAATCAGTCCAACCCCTAAACCAAAGAGAGTTCCCGCCGCAACCATTAGCAACCAAGTGGGTGATAGAGCATAGATAACTAGTGCTATTGTCAGCATACTGGCAGCAGAGAAAAGCATTTTTCCCAATCCCAAACAGCTATTGACGACGCTACTGGTCAAGGCGGCAAGAATATATCCACTAATCTGACTGACAAAAAGAAGGGTGATGGTAGCTGGGGTGAGATTATATTCCAGCAAAATGGAAGCAAGTAAAACCCCTAAACTCGCTTCGGCAATACCAATCGCAATGAAGGCGTAAAAGGAAATAGCTACGCCAATCCATCTTGGAGGTGAGGTTTTGGGAGTAATCATAGGGTATTGCGGCGATGATCTCGATCAAATTGGGTGAGGGCAACGGCAATTAATAACAACACAATTGCCACAATTCTGGAAGGACTAATGGGATGAGGTGTCACTCCAAACCAGCCCCATTGATCGATCAACAGAGAACCAGTCATCTGGCTACATACCACAGCTAGAGCCGTTGTCGTTAGACCTAATTTGGGAATGATGATCGTGTTTAAGGTTACATAAACAGCACCGAGTAAACCGCTTAAAAATGCCCACCAAGGAACTTGAGTTAACCGATCCATATGTTGAGTACCAAAAATCCCCAATAGAATGAGAAGGGTCAGAGTTAGCGAACCCACCATGAAATTGATAGTTGCGGCAGCAATGGCAGACTGCAAAGTTGTTCGCAATCGTGCGTTTGCGGCTGCACCAATCGCTAAAAAGCTACCTCCCGAACTCGCACCAATCAAAGCAATGAGCGTATCCATAATATTTACCTGAATTATTTGCTAGCAGTATTAAGGTTGAGCAAGAAAGAAGATAGCGACGATTAATAAACCGATCGCAAAGCGGCGATTGCGCGTAAGTCGATGTTTGGGCAAGTCCAACCAACCATAATGATCGACGATGATGCCAGCGAGTGACTGTCCGCCGACCACTAATCCCAAAGTCAGCGTAGTCCCTAGCATCGAGGTGAAGTAAGTACTAGAACAGATATACCAAGTACCTAGCACCCCACCGATCAGACTCCATTTTGGAGCTTTGACGATCGCTGACCAATCAGGATGACCAAATTTTTGCGTCGCGATTAGTGCTAGCAAAACCAATGTGCCGACAATATAGGAAATATCCGCCGCCAAGGGAACAGAATTTAGCGATCGGGCTAATTGAGCATTACAACTAGCTTGAATGGGGAGCAGTACGCCACTCAAGAGCGCGAGTAGTAAATACAAATAGATTTGATATCGAGATGCGAACAAATGTAGATTTTTTAAAGGAAGGGAAGTCATAGCAAAACAAGGGTGAATGTTGAAAATGCAGTAGATAGAAGCCTTGTTCTGGTAAATAGTTTGACATCATTTATCTTTATATAAAGATAAATGATGTCAAGGCAATTGTCAACTATCTCGACATCAAGATATAATGCCCGCTATGGAACAAGATAAGATTGACTTTATTTGCGAGCAATGGCGACAGGAATCGCCGCCATTAGACACTTCTCCACTGGGCATAGTTGGGCGAGTGCTAAGGATTGCCCGTCTGCTCGAAAAACATCGCGAAATGGTTCTGGCGGAATATGGGTTGAGCGTCTGGTCATTTGATGTGGTCACAACACTACGGCGGCAGGGAAAGCCCTATCAACTCAAGCCCACCGACTTGTATAGTTTGCTCATGCTCTCATCAGGAGCAACTACTAACCGCATCGATCGCTTAGAACAGGATGGCATTGTCATCCGTCTCCGAGATCCTAGCGATCGCCGCAGTGTGATCGTGCAATTGACCTCTAAAGGAGTTCAACTAGCTGATTTAGTAATTCCAAAATTATTGAAAAGTGAGCAGGATTTACTCAGTCAGTTTGCTAATCCTGATGAAAGGGAATCTTTCATAAAGATGCTACGACAATTGCTAATATCCCTCGACAACAATCTGGAGTAGAAGAGTATGGATCAAGCTACTATCTTTCAACCGTTCTTTGCGACTATGCCGTACATTGCTCCTTTAACTTTATTCCCCTCAGATTCATTCTGTACGTGATTGCTGCGGGGTCGCTCTGGTTCATGTTTTTAAGGGCTGTCATTGCGGCATTATTTCCTTACCATTCCTGATAAAGTTTCTTCGCGTGAAGCATAATTTCTTCGTTGGGTAAGCGAATCTTAGCTGTCTGGCGTGGATAGGAAGTAGTGATCGCGTTTGAATCCTGCTCTACGATTGTTGCCACGGCACTCAAGATTGATTGATGCAAAAGCGGCTGATATATCTTTCTCTTGAATCTCACATAGACCAGCACAAAGGTTTTGGTCTGGGTCGCAGTTTCAGGATAAAGAACATGTACTTGCAAAAGCTCACCCCAAGGAAACTCAGTTCTAAAGGTAGTTAGAGATGGAAAAGCATACTCCAAAATCCCTGTGTAGATTTTGGGAGCAAGCAGAATTGCGGGATTGCGGCGAATATCAGCAAAGGTAACATCGGCGCGATCAAGTTCTTGGACAACCTTAGCCCAATAGCCATTCTGCTCAAACAAGGGAATGCGATTTGCCTTAATACCAAATAACTCGCGATGCGTACCATTCTGATGGTTGTAATCATAGTTAATTAGCAGATTATGCAAAAACTCCCCTTGAATACTCGATTCTCCCGCAGCACCCAAAAAAGTCATGCGATCGCTCAAATTTTCGATTAAGTCAGGCACAGGAATTTTGGCTTCCATATTTCCGTAAGTCCAAATGCAGTCTCCTTTGACCTCTAGCTTTAAAGGAGTTGCGATCGGCTGAGCCGATTCTTTCCCAGCTTGATATAGCCGTCCCTGACCGTCAAATGCCAAGGCATGAAAAGGACAGACAAGGCGCTGTTCGCAAATCCAACCATTCGACAATGGAGCCTGCATATGAGGACAGATGTTATTAAGAGCAAATACTTCTCCCTGCTGATTTTGCCAGAGAACATAATCCTGACCATTCAGAGAAACTTTATAGGGTTTGTCAATTCCCAACATTGAGCGATGGGCAATCAACCAAGGTGCGCCAAGCAAGATCGGTGACATAGGTTAAAATGTGATTAATTATTCATGTTTGATATTTAAAATACGACAGTTTTTTCATGTTTGTCAAGCATCTATTTCGAGGATATTTTTTTAGCAACCTATGACCGAATCACCGCAACTCAAAACACAACTTCGCCGCAAACCTCAACAAAAACGCAGCCAGCAAAGGGTTGAACAAATCTTAAAAGCCGCCGCAGAGGTGTTTGATGATCTTGGCTACGAAGCCGCCACAACGCATATGATTGCCGCAAGATCGGGGACGGCGATCGGTTCTCTGTACCAGTTCTTCCCCGATAAGCTCGCCATATTTCATTCCTTAGAGGCGCGTCACATGGAGCGCGTCATGGCGATTAATGGGGCGCTTTTGCAGTCTGCTGATCCGCAACGTCCATTTGCCGAATTTATGGATCGGATGGTCGAGGCTCATGTTACTTATTTTCAAGACCCGATGCCCCGTGTCGTCTATCTTCAGTATTTTGTAGCGCCCCAAATATTTGTACTTTTTAATGAAACCTTTAACCAACAGTTAATTCAGCAGTATGGCGCTCTTTTGCAACGATGGAATCCAGAACTGGTGGCAGAAAAAAGTGAGCGCCTTGCGGAGACTGTTCACCATTGTTACAATGCTCTGCTACTGCAAGCCTTGAGAGGCGAAGAGAGCAAGCGACAGGCTCGTTATGAGGAACTCAAATCTTTAGTGGTTGCGTACCTCACCCCCCATCTAGAGTCAACAGGAGGAAAAGTAATGAAAGTAATGAAATGTCTATACTGCCATTCCTCCCATTTATCTAAAAATGGGCATCGTCACAACAAGCAACGATATCTCTGCAAGGATTGCGGCAAACAGTTCTTAGAACGCGATCGCGAATGTAAAGACTCAGTTTCATAGAATAATGAACAACCAATACTGCTATCCTCAACTGCCACCGATGCCATGCAAAACCAAACCAGCTAGAAAATGGGAGAGAATTGCATATTCTAAGCCCCAGTACCAGTAAAGATAGCCAAAGGCTACGCCTAACGTGGAATTAAGTAAAATCGTGCGGATAATTACAATCGGTGTTAGTGTCCAGATGCTTGCGGCAACAGGTAAATGCGCGATCTCCAAGCCCGAAACCAGACCCGCCGCTAAGCCAATCATCAACATCCCCGCACAGAATCCAATAAAGGGCAAGCTAATCGCCCGTCAATAACCTTGGGATTCCTGATACTGTTTGTTTTTGATGATATTAGCGATCGCCTGACTAATCGCCACCTCCTGTTCCTTAACCGCAGTCTCGCGTAGAGTTGTCAGAAAGTCACGAAATTTCTAGATATTGAGATAGAAGCTTTGATTTAAAAAAAATATTAAGGGAATGTTTAAGAAATGAAATAGAATGGAGTCAACAATTCTTTCGTGTATTAATAACATGAGTGGAAGTTCAATAATTAGCGAATATGACGATTGAAAACTTCATTGGAGAAAGACCATATTTTCTCTCTTGAACATTATTTTACAAAAAATCAGTAAGGCAAATATTTCGTGTTGTCAGATATCGACTGCCAATTCAAGGATGAAATGCAACAATAAATATAATGATAATGCGATCGCTTTACCATTTATATAGCAATTTTGATTTTGGTGTGGGTAAACGGCGATCACCTCAAATTCACCAATAAGCGATCGCAAGTTTTCTAACATTGTTATTTCCAATAGATTTAAAATTTAGCGGATTAGCGTTTTTTGAATCTAAAACAATCAAGTTTACTGCTAGTATTGATGTAAATAATAGACTTAAATGTATCAGGGTAGACTAATCTATAGTAAAAGGTGCTCATCTTGAAAGTAAATGAAAATAGGGTTATTTAAATGGAATTAGGTGAATTTACACTTGGTATAATTACCAACCTGTTATCGAGCATAATTTACGATGGAATTAAATCTCAACCTTATTTTCAGCGCCGCAAGATTGAAAGACGAGTTGAGGATGCTACAGCCGAGATTGTTGAGCCTTTATTACCATTCCTTAAAAATGAGGGTATTTCAGAAGATAAACAACGTCGCCTAATTCAAACTTGTGTTGATGAATTAAGCCCGTTAGCGAAAAATCCTGAGTTGTTATTTCAAGGCTCTCTCAATGGACAAAAGATTTTTGAGGATTTGTATACTAATCGTGATTTGCCACAAGTGGTGGTTGAAGATGGATTGAAAGATGTTTATACACTTTTATGTCCTCGTATTGCTACTCTTATCTGTAAAATACCTGCTGCCGTAAAAGACTGGGAAAATGAAGCTTGGTCTGAAAATTTTCGCCGTTTTGATGAGATTACAGATCAATTACGTACTCTCTTTCACAAAGTTGATGAACTCGCAACATCTTCCTCTCAAGATACAGATGCATTACTTACTCGTGTTAGACAGGTACTCGCACAAAAGATTAGATTCAATCTAGATCTTACAGGATTGAGGGGAGATAGTCCTAGCATAGGTAAATTTGATGATTTTTTTATTCATCCTCAAATAATTCATCCTCAAATAAGAGAAGCAGTAAACGTTGTGGACAGTACAGATGAAAGTTTTAATCTGTTTACTTCTAGTGGTCAGAGAGCAATTGTAATTGGTCAAGCAGGAGCAGGAAAATCAACTTGGGCAAAGTGGTTACAGAGAGAGGCTTTAAGTACTCGTTGGACTGGTCTTTGTATTCGCGTTGAGTTACGACGTTTTGGTAATGAACCTTTGTTATCACTGCATCAACTAGTTCAAGAGGCGGCAGGGCAGCACCTCGCCGATGAACTCACACCAGAGCGTATAGGAATATGGCTAAGAACAAGTAGAGTGGTTCTGATACTTGATGGTTTTGATGAAATCCGTCCGTGCGATCGAGATAGGATATGTGAATGGATTGTAGATCTAAATCCAGCATTGCAAAAATGTCCTTTTATAATTACATCCCGTTACCTAACTACTGATCATCTAGCACAATTTAGTGGAAGTTGGCATTCTTGGATTATAGAACCATTTGATACAGTAAGGATAATTGATTATATTCAACGTTGGTATGCACATATGCCTTTACTTGCAGAGGGTAGTCATACAGTTGAGGCTGAAGCACTGGCTCAGAGTTGGCTAAGAGATCCTACGATTGGTCACCTTACAGGTAACCCACTTCTACTCTCAACTCTTTTAATGGTTCATCATTTAGATGGTAGTCTCCCTAATGGTAGATCGGCGTTGTATCAACGATATGTTTCAGGTATGCTTGGTTTATGGGATGATCGTCGAAAGGTAGCAGCAACAAGCATTTCACTTTCTTTAGATCAAAAGAAAGAAATCATGAGAGGCTTTGCTTTACAAATGTTTCTTCAACAAAAAGATCAGCTTGACGAGAATAATGCATTAGAGCTAATGCATGGATTACTTCAAAGGTTAAATATTTCTTTGCCAGAAGAAGAAGTTCTTGGAAGTCTAAGAGAGAGATCAGGATTGATTATTGGACCTGGTATTTATAGCTTTGTACACAAGACTGTTTTAGAATATTTAGTCTCTGAATCTATCTTGCAAGGCGATCAACGAGATGAATTTGGACGTAGAATAGATCGGCTTTCTCTACTTGAGCATCGCAATGATGATCGGTGGAATACTGTGACTTTTCTTTGGGCAGGACTTGCTCCAGTATCTGATGTAGAATCATTTATTGAAGCATGTATAGATGCTAGAGCACTGGATTTAGCCTGTGGGATTCTATACGATCAATATAGTAAATTTAAACTGGAAATACGTCGTCGATTATTACTTAGTACAATTTGTGTAGAGGATGATGATATATTTAATTCCAAGATTATCTTTCTGACATCATATATAAAGGAAGAACTTATAAACGATAAAGTAAGACTTGAATTATCCTCTTTCTCTCTCCGAAGTCTCACATCCTCATCTAGACCAATTATAATTCTTATGGTTTCTGCTGTAGAAGATGGAACACTAAATTGGTTAGATAATGTTTCAAGTAAAGGAAGCATGAGACATATTCTATGGATTGTTTGTGCAACGAGAATTAAAGATCTTGAAGTATGGGGAAATTGCATAGCAAATAGTCCAGCTTCAGATAATGATATGGACTGTGCTTGGTCAAATTTTATTTTGCAGGCTGCTTTTACGACCATATTAAAAGGAGAGAATCCGACAATTGAATTAGAAGAGGTTATAATGATTTATCAATCTACACGTCCCCAATTCGTTTCACTGATTCCGATTGCACTAATCTCTACTGGGCTGAGTTTTGTACGATCAGTAAATAGTGCCTACCGTAATGATATTTATGCTTATCTCACAAATATATTTGAAAAAATATTGCAAGTTTTACCTAATAGTAATAATGATCAAATCAACGAAAAACTTCTATTGGGCACACGTGAATGGAATCTACTTTCTCAACCTGGAACAATAACAACAAGTGTAGCTAGATTAACAGCACCAAGACGAAAAGTACCGAGTCGCCCCATACGTCCGACAGAACCTACAACTATGATAGAACCTACAACGAGATTAGTACTTCCACCTAGTCAAACCCTATCTACTAGTCAAACCCTACCCACAGATCTGCTGAAACGTTTCATAGAGACAGTAGAAGTATTGACAGAGAAAGGAAGACTAAAGAAAGATGCAACATATGAACGTGCTATAAATTTTGTTAATGAGTTGGTACAAATTAGAGAGTCTCTAGCAGTCAGTCAAACTGCAATAGAACCAACGACATCAATTTCCGACAATATTTAGTTTGTCTAAGTATTTAACCTCTACTTTATAAAAAACAGCCCAACCACTCAATCAAGAAATGCACCTGCTTATCCCCAGGTAGAAGAGCCAGACTCGTAATCTTAATTCTCCCCTTCTCGAAAGAGAAACGATAATAGAACTCAATCGGGATCTTTGCATGAAGTAACTCCCAAAGCGAATCCGTAAGCTTCGATTCTAGAAACAGATCGCGCCCATCCTCCGACGCATAAATGCGAAACACCCCAACCTGACGCGCCACCAACTTTAATTCCATCACCCTGAGTAACACCTGAGTTTCTTCAGGCAAAGCCCCATACAGACCATCCCAAACCGCAGCCAACTTGACAATCTCTTCCTTCGACTTCACCTTCGCCAAAGTCAAATAAGCATTAATCTTCGTCTCATTGTCTTCGATGTAACTATCAGGAATAAAGGCAACCAAGCGCGGCAACTGAAGCTCAGTATCCGCAACTTCAGGCAGAATCTTCCCCCGTAACTCATTAATATATTCCTGAAGCAAATCCATATACAGCGCAAAACCAATCACATCCGCCTGACCCGACTGCTCCTCACCCAAGAGATCTCCTAACCCACGAATCTCCATATCGCGCATCGCCAGTTGATAACCCGATCCAAGCTGACTAAACTCCTGAATTGCTTCTAATCTTCTCTTAGCTGAATCTGTGAATTCAAGATTAGGCGGATATAGCAAATAAGCATGAGCCTGAATCCCCGCCCGACCAACGCGACCACGCAATTGATACAATTGTGCCAACCCCAACTTATGAGCATCCTCAATCACAATCGTATTCACACGCGGAATATCCAAACCCGACTCAATAATCGTGGTACAGAGGAGAATATCCGCCTCATTGTTATTAAAAGCAACCATCGCTGCCTCTAACTCTGACTCTTGCATCTGTCCATGCGCGATCGCTAATCTCACATTCGGCAACATTGTTTGCAAAGAAACAGCGATCGCCTCAATGCCCTCAATACGCGGCACAACATAAAATACCTGACCACCACGATCTAACTCATGACGAATCGCTGTTTTCACTAGAGACACATCATAGGCAGACAAATGGGTTTGAATCGATCGCCTTGAGGGAGGAGGAGTGGCAATCACACTCATTTCCCGTACCCCAGAAAGAGCCGCATAGAGGGTACGGGGAATCGGCGTAGCACTCAAAGTCAATAAATCCACATTCCCCTTCATCGCCTTGATTTTCTCTTTCTGCAAAGTCCCAAAGCGTTGCTCCTCATCAATCACCAGTAAACCCAAATCGTGAAACTCAACATCCTTAGACAAAAGTTGATGCGTACCAACGATCACTTGTACCTTACCATCCGCAACCTGTTGCAAAACCTGTTTGCGCTCCTTAGTAGGGCGAAACCGATTCACGATATCCACAGTAAAAGGATAAGCCGCAAACCGAGTTTGGAACGTATGAAAATGCTGTTGCGCCAGAATCGTCGTCGGAGCTAACAAAGCCACTTGCTTACCCGCACAAACCGCCTTAAAAATTGCCCTCACCGCCACCTCAGTTTTACCAAAGCCAACATCACCGCAAACCAGCCGATCCATCGGGCGATCGCTCTCCATGTCTTGCTTCACATCCTGAACAGCCTTGACCTGATCTGGTGTCAGTTGATAGGGAAAAGAATCCTCCATCTCCTGTTGCCAATCGGTATCAGGTGGAAAAGCATAGCCGACTAAATTGGCGCGGCGAACATAGAGTTGCAATAAATCCCTTGCTAACTTGTAAATCTCCTTTTGGCATTTGCTGAGCGCGTTATCCCATCCCTTTGTATTAGCAATGCTATGTAACTTAGGAGGCTGATTAGAAGCACTGCGATAGCGGGAGAGGCTCTTCTCATTTTCTGGTGCGATCGCCACCGCAGTTTTACCATCAGCAAACTCAACGATGTAATGCGGTTGCTTTTCTCCCTTCACTTCAATGGTTTCAAAGCGCGTAAACTTGCCAATCCCATACTTACGATGCACCACATAATCACCCACATTTAGCTCGTCAGGATTAATCGACTTAGCTGTATTCATCCGTGAGGGATGTACAAAAGTTGGTGAGGCTAGTAATTGCTGTCCGAATAACTCGCGATCGGTCAATAGGGCAAGCTTACAACTAGGCAAAACAAAGCCTTGCATCTCCATCAGTCCCGAATATTTCAAAATGACGGATTTACCAGCTTTCTGAATACGCGCAATTGACTGTAAATCGTCAGGATCACTGACAAAGTTAGCAATGCAGTCATATTCCTTGAGCAGAGTTGCCACACGCAGAGGTTGCGCCGAAATGAGGGTGACTTGATATTCCGATTTGAGATATTCACGAATGAGCGCTGCAATCTGGTCAAACTGATGGGGAACTATGGGAATAGAAGCACTGGCAAAATCAAAAATATTGGATTTAGGTTTAAGCGATCGCTCGGTAAGCTGAAACATCTGAAATTTCTTTGCCTCAGTCATGCACTTAGCAAAGTCCCAATGCAGTTTCGGTGTATCGGCTTGAGAATATTGATTTTGATAAAGTTCTTCCGCAGCTTCGTACCAGCGATCGCCATAGCTCTGACATTGTTCGGGTTCATCAATGGCGACAATAAAGTTCTTGGGTAAATAATTTAGCAATGTGTTTTTGTGAGCAGAAACAAACTCATGCAAATCGACAGGGGCGATCGCGATGCTGGATAGGTCAGTGAAGCTTTTGGGATTAGTGGGGTCAAACTCTCTGATTTTCTCGACAGTGCCGCGATTGCAGCTTAGGCGCACGGGTAGATTTCGATTCACTGGAAATACTTCAAAACTAAATCCTTTGCGACTCCATTGTTTTAGTTCCTTTACTTCTTTGACTTCTTCATATCCTAATCTTGCCAGAGCTTCGGCAAGTAATTTAACCGATTGCGAATCGCCGATATTGAGATAGATGCTATGTTTTTGGAAGACTTGAGTGGATGGTAGATGGGGCTGTAGGGCGTTAATGGTGGTAGCGATCGCTAAGTTATGCTGTGGTTTGGCAAGCAATTCCGCTAATATCTCAACCCTTGTCCAAGTGGTTTCTAAATCGATTTGCGCTGATTCGTAGGGAAATGTATCAAGTGGTTGATATAGATAGACGTGCCATGACATGGACTGGAGTTGGAAAGCCCATCGGGTTGCTTCTTCGACGGTGGCGGTGACGATGAGTAATGGTTTGGCTTGTTGTTGGTATAGGTGGGTGCTAATCAGTCCTTTGCCTAAGCGTGATAGACCTGATAGGGATATGCTTTTGGCTGTTGTCAGTTTCTCGCCTATTTTTGTGGCGATAGGCGATCGGGCTATATTCTCTAGGACTGATGTGAAGGTCATGGGTATAGTCATGAATAGACTAATTCAGGTTCATTGATAAGGCGTAATAGCTTGACAGGTTCGATTGTTTCCATAGCGAAGGTATTGCCTTTTTTATCGGTAAAGTCGATTAGGAATGCTTTGTCATCAAAGGACATTAAAACTGTTCCCATTTGTCCTCGTCGCAGTAGGATTTGCTGATGAATGACTTTATGAGTAGCGATAGCATTTTCTGTTAAAGCAACAAGGTCATATTCTTGGATTTCGTTCATAGTTGTTTTTTTAATCAATAGGCTAATTGCATTGGCTATGATTTAAGGGTCGCGGATTGTGTTTATTGTGGCAATAGTTTTCTCTAAAAGCTTTTGGTAAGAAATCAGGAAGAGATTTTACGTTATGTTAAGAGTCTCTGAATTTGCCCCCTACAGACTTTATATATTCTTTTGTTTCTAGCGAAATTCCCTTATTATCACGGAATTTAGTTCCGTTGAATTTAGTTCCAGTTACATTGTTTTTTGTAAATCCAGTGAGGTCTGCATATTCAAGATTTGCTTCAGTTAAATTTGCATTAAAGATTTGGGTATAGATCAATTTAGCTCTAGTAAGGTTAGCTTTAGTAAGATTAGCGCCAATAAGCTTAGTATCATAAAGATTAGCATCAATGAGCTTAGCACCACTAAGATCAGCACTACTAAGATTAGCTTTTTGAAAATTTACTTCGCTAAGATTAGCTCCACTAAGGTTAGCTCCCTCAAAATCAGCTTCTAGAAAATTGGCTTTGGTTAAATTTGCGTTGGTTAGGATTGCTCCCTTAAAGTTTACCAATTCATCTTCAGGGATTACACCTTTCAATTCCATATTAGTGTTTGCTTTCTCAAACTTTGCTTTGTCAAGAGTGGCATTACTAAAATTAGCTCCAATAATTATTGTTTCAGATAGATTAGCTTCAGACAGATTGGCTTTAGAGAGATTAGCTTTAGTCAGATCTGCGAAACTAAAATTTGATTCAGATAGTTCTGACTCAGAGAAATTGCTCTTAATTAATTCGGCAAAAGTAAAAATACTTTTTTGTAGATCGGTTTTGCTAAAATTAGTATAATTTAGTTTAGCAAGTGAAAAGTTTGCTTCCGAAAGGTCAGTTTCAGATAGATCCACTTTAGATAGATCAACACCTTGAAAGTCAGCATTTAAGAGACAGGATTCAGATAGACTAATATGCAATTTACCTTCAGTTAAAAATTGGGCAGAGTATAAAAAAATAATTACGCTTTCTCTAAGATAATCCTTATCATCTTGTATTCTTATAAGAACTGATAGAGTTTTGGCTCTAATTACATTTAATGCGGCTTTAAGAGAAGGATTATCCTCTTCTATATTGAGTAAATCTTTCTCAAGTAATATACCTGAAACCCTATCAAAATAAGCTTCTGTTGCATCTGCCCTTTGTGCCTTCTCGATTTTAAATTTCTCGGATTTTTCCTTAGCTTCACGAATTTTTTCCTGTGAAGACTGAAAGCCAAATCCAACAATAAATAAAGTCAAGGGGGCAAGAAACAAGCTCATCCAATCCCATAGGGTCTTCGCCGAATCAAACTTAGTAGTGGTAGTAGTTTTTGTGACTTTCCCACTTATCATTTCAACTGTCTCTAATGATTTTTGACTACTTGTCCCCATTCCTGCCCACTCCCATGGAGGTGGAAAAGCTATAGCCAAGCTAATAATAATAACGATAATTCCTATAAGAACAGAGGGTATTAGCCATATCATCTTTTTGTTATTAATATCACGGGTTAATTCTAAAGCAACTTTTGAATGAGATTGTTTAAGGTTTTTTCTTTGCTTGTCAATATTTTTGCTACTCATATTTTTATCTCTATAGGTGCAAAAATTATACTTGAACAGAACTTGTTTAATATAATTTAAAGCGATAGTCATTGATTGCTTACAGGAAGTTGGATAGGTGAACGCTGTTTGAATCGAGATTAGGAGCAATTTTGCCTTAATCTTTCGGCGGATGCCAACCCGCTTGTACCCAATAACTCCGAACCTCCAAAGCATCAAAATCACTATCAAGACTCAAAGCCTTTACCGTTGCCCGTCCCGTTGGAGTCTTACCGAGAATACAAATACCATCCTCAGCCCAAGCAAAATGCTCCACCCAAACTTGAGTACGCGGATTGAATAGCGCCACAACCTCATTCGTAACTGGATCGATCGCCACAATCTTGCCAGCTTTATGACTATTGCAAATAGGGCAAGCTAACCAAAGATTCGACTCTTCACTGCTGCCACCCTTAGAAACAGGAATGATATGCTCAATCTCTAGACGTGCCATGACTAACTTTTGAGGACTAAGGCAATAGCCACATCGGTTCTTAGCCATACTACGAACATTGCGATCAACCTCAACCGAAATATAAAGACGACTCATGAGGTAGTATTCAAAGCAGGGATTAATCCACGCATCACCGCAACCTGCATTGCCTTAGCTTTCCGTACCGAACCATGACGATAAACCTGCATTAACTCATTCAGCTTCTTAACTTCCTGTGCATTAAGCAACCCTACACTATTTCGAGCTTGTAAATCGCTAAAAACCCTTTGCTGCTGTTCACCCATTTGCAAATTACAAAGAGCCAGAACCTGTTCATCAGGCAAAGTATCTATGGGAATCTCATTAATAGTGCGATCGATCCATTCAATCAGCATTTCTTCAATCCCCTGACGATTGAGCGCAGCAATTTCCTTAACTTTTTTTACCAAAGGTTCGGGAAGTTCTAAGGTGATCGACTCAGACATATTGCCTCGTAGACAACACTAAATTTTGATTGATTAAATACAGTATAACCCTATCGAATCTCAATGCTTATCAAGACAACTTTTTAGGGCTAGGCTTAGCTACTTTACTCGATCGCTTTGGCTTCCCCTGAGAAGATTTCTTCTCCTTCGCAGTAGCAGTCTTACCCAAATTCGGCTTAGCCGCCTCATCCAGATCGCCAAACTTCTTCGACCACCACTTCTCCTGAGAAGACCAGAAAAAGACCACATCCGCATGATCCTTGCGCTGCCGAGCCTGAACATCCCCACACTTCAACATCACTTTATCCACACCATCCTTAGTATAGGGAAACTTAGCCAAAGGCTTACCACAGACAGGACAAGCAAAACTAGTCACCTCTGCCGTCACTGCATTCTCACCCTTCGGTTGAGGAATCTCCCACTGATTACGGCGATCGCTCCAAAACATCACCAGATTCTCACAGCCATGCTCACACTTGAGAAAATGCCCACCACTCACTTTCTTAGAAGGAATCTTACTGAGAGGCTGATTACAAACAGGACAATCCACATCCGAAAGCTCATTTTTGCGATTACTTGGTTGTAAATCTGCGCCGAGATTCGTATAAGCACGCGCCAACATCGGCTGAAAATAGGACTGATGCCAACCAATCAAATAGCTTTGCCACTCCAACTTACCTACCGAGATTTCATCCAAAGTCGTCTCCATCCCTGCGGTAAAATCGGCTCTGAGCAAATCAGGGAAAGTTTTATGCAACACATCATCCGTAGACATTCCTAAAGCCGAAGGTTCCAGAACCTTACCCTTGAGTAACACATAGGTGCGCTCCTTCAGCGTCTTAACGATCGCTGCAAACGTACTCGGTCTACCCACACCCTGACGCTCTAGCACCTGTACTAACTTTGCCTCGCTATACCGCGCAGGAGGTTGAGTTTGTTTCTGCGTAAAACCTGCATTCGCCAAAGCTAAAGTCTGACTGCTCGTTAAAGCAGGAATATGTTTATCCTTACTCAAATCATTCCAATAGCGCGTATACCCCGCAAAGGTGAGAATACTACCCCTAGTTTGCCAGAGCGTCGAACCAGCCTGAATAATCACCCGACTTTTCTGAATCAAAGCATTCGCACATTGAGAAGCAACGGCTCTACGCCAGATTAACTCATAGAGTTGATGCTGTTTGGCACTGAGATGGTCTCTAACCGTTTTCGGCGTAATACTCAAATAGGTAGGACGAATCGCTTCATGGGCGGATTGAGCAGTTGCCTGTTCGCGATAACGAGTAGTTTTCTTAGGGACGTTATCAGGATCATGCTTTGATAGCCATTCTTTTACCTCAGCACAAAACTCAGGCGCGAGACTAGTACTATCAGTGCGATGATAGGTAATCAAACCCTTGCGACCTTGAGGTAAATCGACACCCTCAAACAACTCTTGAGCCACCTTCATCGTCTCTTCAGGCGATAGCCCTAATCTCACCGAGGCAGCTTGCTGGAGCGAACTGGTGATGAAAGGTGGTAGTGGTGATTTCTGAGCAGTAACACCCGTAGCTTCGCGAACGACATGGGGATGATTACGGGCAACTTGAATAATTCTGGTAGCTTCCGCTTCTGACAATACCCGTTTTGACTCCACCGTAGATTCCGTATTCACCTCCGCCGCATCATCGGTGACATCGTTATCCTCAAGCACAGGCTCAATCTCACTACTACCCGCATAAAAAGCAATGAAGCCTTCAGCATATTCCGTCCATACCGACCAGTAAGTAATCGGCACAAAAGCATTAATCTCCCGTTCACGCTGACAGACGATATGCAAAGCCACCGACTGCACCCGACCTGCCGAGCTACCGCCACTTGTCCGACGTACAAGGGGTGAAACCTTAAACCCAATCAACCGATCCAAGCATTGTCTAGCGCGTTGTGCGGAAATCAGGTTTAAATCTAACTGATGAGCATTGGCGATCGCTGCCTTAACCGCCGTAGGCGTAATCTGGTTATAGACAGCGCGTTTGGGATTACGAAGATGAAGTTGCTGCTGTAAATGCCAAGCAATTCCCTCACCCTCGCGATCGCCATCGGTAGCCAGCACCACCTCTGATGCATTCTTCACCGCCGCCCGAAGTTTAGCGACTACCTGTTGACCTCTACCTTCGGTCAATTGGTAGCGACATTCAATTTTGTTGGTATCTTTGTGCATGGTAAAGCCCAAGCTATCTTCACCATCTTTGGCTAGTTCCGTAAAGTGACCAAAGGAAGCTTCCACTTGCCATTCACTGCCAAGGATTGCTTGGATGGTTTTGCATTTAGATGGAGATTCAACGAGTAACAGCTTTTTCATGTTTTTGTACCTGTGTAAACTTTACCACCAAACAGACTTACTTATAATTTTCAATAGGTTTAGATTGTTGTACGTTTAACATCTCCACAGCCCTAGCTATATTTACAGCATCAAGATCGGTAACATGGGACTCTAAGACTTTCCCCTGTGACTCCACAAGGATCGGATTAACAGGACGATCCCTTGCATTCAATGTCATCGTATCCGATGCTCTCTCTAAACTAAATTTGTAATTCCCCTTGCCATCAGGACGCTCAAAGATAAGATTATTACCATCATCTTTACCCTTTACCTGTAGTAATTCGCGACAATCCCGCGCCAGTTTCAGATCTCGCTCTGCATCAGTAATTTGACTAGGAGAACTGGGCATAGCAGCAGTTGCAGTATCTTCAGACTTACCGTCTGATTGATCTTTACGCAGATTACTCAACCCATCAAACATTGACAGCGCCAAATTCTGAATCTGCGTTGCATAATCGCTCTGGTTTTGTTCTGGAATAACAGCATTCACCTGTTGAGCATCATTACCACCCGAATTAGAATCGCTACCCTTGCCCCGTACCTGCGATGGTTGCCACTCTTCATCAAATACATCATCTTTATCGATCATCGTTAAATCCTTAATACTAATGGAAGACATTTCTCGTTCAGCGATCGCTAAAATATGGACACTATGCAGTTCCACAACTTGGTTAAACACCGCCATAAATTGAGCCATATCCAGATCTGGATTTGCAGTAAGCATTGCCTTTACCTAACGCTCTAAATCTGGACTAGCTAGACTAGATTGCTCTAGCACTGGTTGAGGTGAATTCATGCGTTGAAATGCTTGCTGAAAGTTGTTTAGATCAGTCGGAGTCATCGCATTCAGAGAGATTTGCCCTTGCGTAGTCCGCAAAATATCTTCACCAGTATGGTTATTGACAATGGCGATATCACTATCCTGATTCCTTTGGAAATTGTAATACTCACCCTTGAAAGACTCCTGACCAGTCTCATTAAGGACATTTTCCACGACCACCACACCCCTAGCCCCAGCAGGAGCTAGGTCTCCCAGCTTATCGATTGCCGCGAGATAACCCTGATTTTGAGTCAAACTAGAAATATCCACAGTGCTTGTTTTGAAAGCAGTTTTCGTAAAGTCAACCTGTTGATTAACAGTAGTTCTATCCTCAATAAACACAGCCCGATCGCTCTGCAATTCAAACTTAGCGATCGCTTCACCATCAAGATTAGAAATCTCATAGAAATTATCCTGCGACTGAATGCAAT
Source organism: Phormidium tenue FACHB-1050 (assembly GCF_014696925.1). Classification (GTDB taxonomy): domain Bacteria; phylum Cyanobacteriota; class Cyanobacteriia; order Pseudanabaenales; family Pseudanabaenaceae; genus Pseudanabaena. The sequence continues at coordinate 57,217 of NZ_JACJQY010000033.1, forward strand.
AGTTTTCCGATTCATACTTGCCATCGACACCCAATTTTGCAACTAGGGCAACCGACACCGCCGCCATCACCTGTTGTCTGAAGTCATCAAAAGATAGAGGATTAGAACGTCCTAACTCATCGCGATCGCTGATACCATCGCCATCAGTATCAATGCTGCGAGGATTGAGTCCCATCCGCAGTTCATCGACATCAGTAATCCCATCCCCATCCAAATCGCGCCGTAGTAGCTCGGCTAACTCTATTTTGGGGAGTTCTCGCCATTCCACATCGATATAGTTCTCTTCCGTAAAAGTGGGCAATGATGACTGCGATGACTCAGGCAATGGCGGTAGATTACTACCAGATAGAGGTGATGGCTGAATGGGTGCATTGGGAAGCATCGCAAAATCTGGATCGCCTTTATCGCGAGGATTACTCAAAGTCACAGTCAAAGCCAGTGAAGTCTCAGGAGCAGCAGAGCGATCTGGTGCAGCCTGATATCTGCGCCACCAGTCATCCATGATGTCCTGATCCCATTGCTGGGATACCCGATCCCACTCCGCATCACTGAATCCCGATGATGGAGCATCAGGCTGTTGCGTATTTCCATCTTTCTCTTGCAATAACTCTTCCTGCTTACCTAACAATTGCCTTAGTAGTTCTGCCAGAGCTTCAATCGTAGTTTGCGCGATCGCCAATTGCTGAGCATTAGCCTGAGATGCTTCCGATGTCTGCATAAAAACCATAATTTACCTCTATAAACCTTCAGCCCAAGCAGGAACAGTGGACTTAGGAGCATTGGGAGCATCTTTGGCTGGTAAAGGAAAATGTTCTTGAAAGTAATCCTTACGGGAAGCGATCGCAGCGTCCGTAATCGGTACTTGACTACCAGATTTAGCCAACCTAACTTTTAAGGACTCCCATTTAAACTTACTCTTATCAGCCCTTTCTGCATCAACTTTGGGGATTTTGATATGGCAACGCCGAGGCACATTTGCTTCTTTCTTGGAGCTATAGCCTGGGGAGATGAGAATACAATTACCTTGCGGTAACTTGAGAAAATCCTCTGGAGCAAATAGTTTGCGTGTACGTTCCTGATCCGATGTACTGGTGCTAGTCCTACCACCACCCGAACTACGGGATTTAGATTTGTACTTCAAATGCTCATCGCCAAGATAATCAGAGAAAATCTTCGCTGATTCAGGTTCAAGGGGATTAAAGATCGCCTTAGTTGCACAGCCACCAAAGATCGCTCTTGACACCTCCTTGCCATAGGTTTCTTCAAGCTGTACGAGATTCTGGAAACCCAACATACAGGACAAGCCATCCTCACGGTGAACGTTCAGCCATTGGACAAGGCTCGGCAAATACAAAGTTGGCAGTTCATCGATCGCGACTAGTAACGGATCTTCTCGTTTAGTAGACACCACATTACGGGTGACAATCATATGCAAAACCGTCGCCAACAATGGTGCAACCACATCCTGCTTTTCGCGCTTCATGCCGATAATCAGCAATTGCTTGCCTTTTAACTGCAAGGGAATCGTCGTCTTGCCACAGAACACGCTGAGGATATCAGGGGACATAAACCGACTGAAGAGAATACTTGCCGTCGAGATTACAGAAGCAACAGTTTTCTCAGAATCCGCCATCGAAATCAACTGCCCAAAGCTAGTTTCTACCCAAGTTGGTAAATGAGCATTCTGGACTCTGGCAGGAAGATTATTCGCACCCAATGCCTTAGCACAGAAAATAATATCGGGATAGGGAGTTGTCTTCGCCAGCAGCAGCACCGCTTGAATCAGTTGGTCGCCACTATTGGTAAAGAAAGGATCTTCACTACCTTTGCCACCAGACTTGAAGTTGCGATTCAGGACGATCGCTACCTGTCGCGCCATATCCACATCCGCAGCATCACGAATGAAATCGAGGGGATTGCAAATACCACTTTCAGGAAAACTTGGAGCAAAGATGCTGACTTGATAGCCTGCTGCCGCCGCCACGCCTGCAATCCGTGACGACTGTTCGGCATATTTGTAATCGTAGAGAATAATCGGAAACCCCTGATCGATCGCACTACGAATCGCAGGATCGATCACGCCATAGGTTTTACCCGAACCCGTACCACCGAGTACAGCAATGCCACGATTAGCATCAGGTAGCCAAATCGTCCGATCCGCTTGCGATACCTGAATCACTTTGGGCTTTTGTCCCGCAATAGGTAGTTCGTGATTGGGTGTAGCTACCCCTGGACGAGAAATCAATTCGGGCGGGAAAATCAATTTAGGCTTAACGATAAACAGAGACAGCTTATTGCGTTCGCGGCGATTAATCTGTTCCTTAGCCTTTTTCCTTGCCGCCGCAATCTCTGCACCATTTGCCCAATGAGCATTAGCCAACTTATTTTTACTATTGCCGCCACCGTTCGTGCTCAAGAAAACCATGCCGATCGCACAGGCAGCAATAATCCCACCCGTGGGAGTAAATAGCTGATTAATAATGGAAGCAAATTCAGGAGGCAAGCTATTGGCTGGAGACTTCTCCTCTGCGGAGTTCGCAGAATTGTCTATCTCCTGTGAATGCGACATCTCTACAGGAAATAAGCAAGTTATCAAAATAGCGATCGCCAGCAAAAATAGTCTCTTAGGGAGTTTATTCTGGCTAAACCAAAGCATCAAAAAATTCATGGCAATCTATTTGCTAAAAGGTTTGCTAGTGGAAATAGATGAATTAACCGCCGCATTACTGGGACCTGCATAGGGAATCGCGCTTTTTTCTTGGAGAACAACCAAGGGCAAAGGAGGCGTAATGTAAGGAGTACAACCTAAATCCACAAACCAAGATCGCTGACACCAGCGAAACCGCAGACCGAGGTTAATTGTGCCTGAAGCCTCATCTAAAGATTCAATGGTGACGCGAAAAGCATCGCCAAAGGGATGATTGCCTGCGGGTCCGCGATTGCCAAATAGACCACCTAGAAAGCCATAACCATCGGGGACTTGTTGCGATGCAGTCATCCATTGTTTGCCAGTATAGTAACCACCCGCGAAGTCCGTAACCTCAATATGCGGGCAATCATTATTACCATCGCAACCCACCGCTTGAAATCCTGACTCGGTAACGCCACCGCTAATCGGATTGATGCGATTCTTCTCCTTATTGCCAAGAGCAATATCCACCATGCCAAACCTGACATTGGGTAGTAACGCTGGAGCATTGGGAAATTGGGAAAGACTGAGTTTCCCCAATCCCGTAGCATTCAAATCCGATAAAACCACGCTCGATGCACCCTGAATATTGCCTAAAGGCAACTGAGCAAAGCCCGCAAGCGATTCAAGGCTATAGCTATTAAGCTGTTCCCCAAGACTGCCCAAGGGTAAATTGCCAAGATCTGGAAAAGCGTTAACTAACTGCCCCACGGTAATACCAGACATTTCATCACTCAGACTAGCGAGATTGGCAACTCCAGATTTCTGGGTAACCAGATCGAGAATGGGTTTAACTTGACTCAAAGGCTGATTATGCAGATCTGGCAGCGACTGCAACAAACTATTAATCGTCTGCTGTGATGTGAGTTCGCCTAGTTGACCGAGACTGACATTGTTGAGAGAAACACCAGCACGACTAGCGATCGCCTGTAAGCTCATTTGCTCCAGTCCCAGAGACTGAAGTGAACCTACTGTCAGGTACTGATCTGGGCTAACAAAACTACCAATGACCAGATTGGTTAAGGCATTTGGAGAAAGTAGTTGCGATAGCTGTTGCTGCAATTGGGCGGTAACTTGGATTTTCGGTAAATTCTCGAAACTGATTTGCGTAAAATCAGGAATCATCACCGATTGAGAATTCCCAATCGGCTGTGAGGACATGGGCAAAGACTGAGCCGTAGCAAAATCAGGATTGAAAATAGAGATCGCCGCAGAGGAGATCGCTAACGCCGTTATTTGGATGATACGTTTATACAACATGATTAGAAATCCAACGAGGTTTTATTCGTTTGAGTAGGAGCAGTTGGTGTAAGCGGAGCAAGGCGAGGGATTTGAGCATCGGGGACGACTTCCAAAATGCTGTAGGCAGGAGTGGGGACATTCAGAACTAATTGAAACTGATAGAGATTTCTCAGTCCCCCTGCGCCCGTAGTGATCACAGTTAGGGAGGTGAGATTTCCCCTTGCCGAGGCAGATAGATTCATATCCAAGTCAAGGGGTTGAGCAAGTTGCCGCAGATTAATTACCGTTGCCCCGCAATTGCTATCGTTCGCACCGTCCTTACAGAGAGGACTGTCATAGTCCATCACCACCTTAGAAGGATTGCCCAACCACACCTTTTTGATAATCTCGCCTGTCTTGATGAAGCTAATATTTAACGACTGCATCGGCGATAGGCTAACTACCGAGGTCACGCCGCTTACACCCATCGCCTGACTGACACCAATCTGCCGCTTGGCAGGAAAGATCTGCTCGGCATGAGCGATCGCGGGTAGAGACAAGACTAGAAAAGCAAATGTCCCTGAGATGGCATATTTTCGACATGGTAAAAAGTTCATAACTATATAGCAATCCTAAATGAGTTGTGGAAAAATAGAGAAGAAGAAATCAAAGAAAAGACTTGGAAGAATTAACTGAATTTATAGAGAGTAACCCCAAGAGCAA
>NZ_JACJQY010000034.1 GCF_014696925.1 Phormidium tenue FACHB-1050
TCTGACAGCCAAGGTCGTGTTGTACCTAGCTGGGCAGACGTAATCAACCGCGCAAACTTGGGTATGGAAGTAATGCACGAGCGCAACGCTCACAACTTCCCACTCGATTTGGCAGCAGTTGATGTAGCTCCTGTAGCAATGGCTGCTCCTGCTATCAATGGTTAATCGACTAATCTAGTCTTCTCGAAATAAAAAAGCCTCTCCGCAAGGAGGGGCTTTTTTATTTGTGCAGAATTTACATCAAATAATTTTTTAGCTCAGGATATTTAGAAAATAAGTTGTCAACACTTGCAAGTTTTGCGCCATATTCTAATGCGGTAGCGATGATTAGGCGATCAAAGGGATCTTTGTGAATGGGCGATAGATTTACGGCTCTGACTGTAATCTCTGGAGTCAGTGGCAATAGATCGATTCCTGCGGGAGCTAACGAATCAGTAAGCCAATCTTGAACGCGTATATGTATCGCTAATCTGCCTTTGTTATAGGCTAGAGCAACTTCGTAGCAAGACATTGCTGACACTGCAACTATTTCTGATTGCCGAATTTGCTCTAGCCATTGTGTAGGAATTTGATCGAAGTTTTCGTTGACATACCAAATCCAGATGTGGGTATCGAGAATTATCATTTCAGGCATTCCCAGTCCTCTTCATCTACGATTGGGCTAACAATATCACCTAAAATTTCGATTTTTCCAGCTAGATGGGTTGGGGTTGTGCGCTTTGGCTTTTTGTTAGGACCTTCTTGATCGGGATTAACGTCTTTTTGCTCTGATTTTGCATTAGCTTCTTTAGAGACTATTTGCTGTGGGATAGAGATAGATTTTAAATATAGACTGACGATCGCCTGTAATGCTTGACGATGTTCTGGGGTTGCATTTTGGTATGCGTCAGCGATGGGGGATTCGACTTCTAGGGTAATTTGTTTGATCATAGTTTTATGAGGATTCGAGAGTATTTTCAAATTCTTGTTTTTTGCTAGAGATGAGAGAACGTAGGCGATCGCCTTCTGACCGTTGTTTTTTCTCCTCAAGTTCTAAGCGATTACATCTAATCAAGAATTTTTAGGTAAATCTTCTCTGTAACTGATCCAACCTGTATGTACTTTTTGAGTGGCTAAGGTAGTTAAGTCTCCGCTGATGAGGGAAGCCACTAAGTCCGCAGCAATATTATTGTTCCAATAAGAGCAGTGAGCATCTGCCATACCTAAAGCCATGCCAGCATGAACTTGAGCAAGTCTTAATGCGCCTGATTCTGCGCCATTGGCATTCATCCAGAGATACTGATCAGTAAAGAAAAAATTTTTAGCTCTGTCGTGTTTAATGGCGTTACCTAGAGGATAGGCGATTAAGTCTGAAGAGTGAATGATATTCAGCCAAGTGAGCGCGTTGTAGCTGGTGGCAACAAAATCATCAACTGTGGAAAAGTCTATATTTTGCTTGAGTCGCATGAATAGCAGTGGTGATCCCATTGTCACAATTCCGCGTAATTTGTACTTAGAATCGCTTGAGTTGAATAATTTGCGAAATTCGTAAGCAGGATCATTTTCGGGTAAGTCTTTGGTGAACAGGAGATCCCAGAGAACTAATGTGCCGAGCGAATGGGAGGCGATCACAATTTCTTGGTCTTCGGGATGGTTATCCACAAAGTCTTGGAATTGATGCAAGATTTGTTTGCGGATAGATGCGCCTTTGTCCTGATTGAGATATACCAAAAAGTCTCCAAAGAACTTGGCAATAAAGTCTTCGCGCTGTTCTTGGTAGCGATAGATATCATATTCACTGCCGCGTAGTGCTTTGCATTTTTCAGATAATTCTTTAATATCTGAGTGGACCCAGTTAAAGAGTTGATCGGTTTTATTTTTAAAGGCATGTCCCCAAAAGCTAGAGTAAAAGATCGGTGATTGGGCATTTTTCTTACTCAAAATTTCTTTGATTTTTTTCTTAAATTGATCGCCGTAACCTGCATCTTGCGTGGCGACCCCATGAATGAGGAAAATTAGCATAAGTTCATTTTTTAGATATATTGTATATAACTGATGTATTTATGGATAAACTATTACTGTGTCTCGTGACATTTCAATAATTTCATACAAGAAACTTGTGAATGCTCTTTACTTGGCTAAGTTTTGTGGCATAGGCTAGGACTGCAAAAATATCATCTCGCTCTAGATCGTCATAGTCTTCTAAAATTTCTTCGGTAGTCATGCCTGAACTGAGAAGTTCTAAGATCATCTCGACAGGATAGCGCAAACCTCTGATGCAGGGTTTTCCATGACAGATATTCCAATCTATTGTGATACGTTGTAATAGCATATTTACATAGTCCTTGTTGAATGGATTGAGATGATTTTACTCTGATTAAATCGAAAGAGATTTTTCAAATTCTTGTTTTTTGCTAGAGATTAAAGAACGTAGCCGATTGCCTTCTTCCTGTTGTTTCCGATCCTCAAGTTCTAACCGATTTTCACATTCAGAAATAACTTGCTTGATTAGTGCATCAACTGACTGAATACGGTTATCAAATAAAGTAGCAATGAACTCACCAATTTTTTCTTTGATACTATCTTCTGATTTCTCAAACTCTTTAAATCCAGAATCACAGACCTGTTTAGCAATCTGATAGTAAGCATCTGACATTGAAGCAAATAAACCGCCTCCTCCCAATAGAGCAGCCGCAGCAATGCCGATAATAATTGCAGGTCCTAATGCTAAAGCTGGAATCATAAAGAAAGCTGCTGCTGCACCTGCACCACCTGCAACAACACCACCAGCAGTCAACGCAGCTACATAACTCGCATCAAAATTATTAAAAGCTGGGCTGAAATTATCGTCAAAATTTGTGCCAATTTTTCTGTCAAGTCCAGAAAAACTAGAATTAAGCGCTGTCAATTCTTCTTTGATTCCTCTATCCAGTAGATTTAGTTTAGGGGCAATAATCTCATTGTTTAAGTGGAGTTGTACCCATAAGTTGATTTCATCTTGAAGTGATTTACTAAATTGCCCTACATAATCTTGGATTAGTGAGTCACGACTAAAAAGCGGGTTATGGTCAGTTTTCCACTCTTTGCTTCTTTGCTCAATCTTTGCTTGAAATTTAGCGCTGTTTTCCTGCCAAGAGACTAGAGCTAAATCAGTGGTCTGTTTTCTAAGAAAATCAACCATTTTACGGATGGTTATAAATCTTCCGCTTGCTTCACCAATACGTTCTAAGATTTCCTCTTTATAGGAAGCTGCTAAGTTTGTGTTAATGCTGTCAGTCGCATTATTTAGCTCATTGACGCAATCTTGGGTAAGCTCATTAAGCTTTTGCGTAGCAGATTGCAAAATTACAGATCCGCGTTCATCAGTGAGAAAAGCTTCTAAAGTACCAGTGAAGTTTTGAAAACTGACTAGATACTCATTCGATGTATTGCTGAGAGTAGCTTTTAAAGCAGACTTAGCAGAAACAAAATGGATTCTCTCTTTGCCTGTAATAGAGCCATCCTTGATGATGCTGTTAGCGGCAATTTGCACATCTTCGCGATCTTCATCACTATCCAAATTGTCCATAAAATTAACAACTAGAAATAGATTTTCTAAGGGGCGATCGCCTTCACGTTCCTTGATTCTGGTGATGATATCCCTTTCACCCTGAGTTAATAATTTATTCGCATTGGTCATAAATAAAATTGCATCAGTTTCTTTCAGCAACTCCTCAGTAACCCTAGTACGATCTGGATGTTCATTTAGCCCAGGGGAATCCACAATTTCTACACCGTTATGACATAGCAACAGATTGGGATGCTCAAAAACAATCTCGGCAATATTGGATTTAAGCAGTTCTTCACTACGATTATTTAGAGCCGCTTCCTTAGAAATAGCCGTTTTTTTCTGATAATCTTCAACCGCAATTTCTTGTTCACTGCCATCACGATAACGACAAACTACCCGCTTGCGATCGCCATATTTCAAAACCGACAAAGTACCACTACAAGGAATTGCCCTCACAGGCTGAATCTCTTCACCTAGCAAAGCATTGAGCAAAGTCGATTTACCTTGACTAAAATCACCAATCACCGCCACCCGAAAACGCTGAGACTCTAATTTGTCTTTAATAGCTTGAATCTCATCCTGAAAAGTAACAGGTAAAAAGCTCTCCTTAATACCGCCATCAATAAGTTCAGATAAATGATTAATCCGCTTGAGCAAAGATTGTTTCTGTAGTTGAAAACCTTGCAGCTTTTGATATTCACCACTTACTGAATTTGTCGGACTGGCTACAGGCTGAGCTTCCTTAATCTCAATTTTAACAAGCTGATTTAACGCAGTGAGCAAATCATCTGCTGCATTCACAAACACAGTTCCCAAATCATGAAAACGAGCAGGATCGACTAGATCGCATACCTCTTGAAAATCTTGATTGTTGTAAGACTTACCAGCAAAACTAGATTCCAAAATGTCAAGATAACGTGATTCTAGTTCTAATCGTTTGCCTAAATCCCTTAAATATTTACTCTCACTCTCATCTAAACTAGAGTCTGCCATTGTCATTCTGTACCCTAAGCCAAATAAAAGCAGTTTTTCTGCTTCACTTAGTGGAACAAGCAAAATCAGAAAATCATCTATTTCAGAATGTAGTTTATATTTTTGAATACCTGAATACAAAAGCTTTGACAACTCAAATGTCTGTTTATTGCCCACATTGAGTTTGCTAAGTGTCGCCCTGAATTGAGAAACCTCATCTTCGCTAACTTTCGCATCCGCATGAATTACCCCTTTCAACAACGCGATCACGTTAGCCATAAACACCACTTGCGGCGTAATGTCGTGTACCGTCAAGTCTTGACCAGTCAACTTTGACAAGAGTTTGACCGCTTGGCTACCAATAAGTTGAGTATTCATGCTTGGGTTAAAAATCTAGTTATCTAGAATTTATCAGAAATACAGCCCAAAAAAATCATTTACACAATAAAATCTGATAATATTTAATCAAATAAAGCTTTTAAAGAGCTTTTTCTATGATTTATGTACTATGGATTACATCTTTTCTGGCGCAAGTCAAGCATTGCTAAATTCTGGTCAATTGGTACAGGTAATATCAAAAGCAGGTCAACTGTTACCAATAGTAAGAGATCCGATTACAGGTAGATTTATAGAAATGGCGATTGGAGTCAGTTCATCTTGTTGTAATCCTTTAGCGATTCCAGTACAGGTTGCTATGGGTGGTTTGCAAATGTACCAAACTCATAAAGGATTTACTGCGGTATTAGGTGGAATCACACAGATTCAGCAAACTTTAGGAGTATTACAAGCCACAACAGCATTAATCGGGGTGGGAACGATCGCAAATGTAGCAATTTCCGCAGCAAGCTTACATCAAATCCTGAAACTACGCGAAGACGTTCGCCAAATGCGCGTTGAGATTAAAGATGGCTTTATTGACCTCAAAAAAGCACTTAAAGATCAAGGTACTGAAATCTTAAATCACATTGATGAAGTCGCCACAGACATCAAATTTGAACAGCATCGAGTCGTTCTCATTCGTGCCTATGGTCAGTTTTTGCAAGCCATTGAGCTAATTAAATCCGCCTTAGCTTGTGACGACATTAAAATTAAAGATCACGATTTAGCCAATGCCCGACAAATGCTTTCTATAGCCCTTGGAGACTATCGCAATCCTCAACTACTTTCCGATCTTTCAGCAATCGGGCAACTCAGAAGAAAGGAATGTGCTTGGGCGATCGAGCAGATGATCATCATGACCTACCAAATCCAAAAGCAATCAGGAGCAGTTACCCACAGACTCCAAAATCTACAAAACAGTATTTGTCAAGATATTTTGAATGTGAGCGAGGCTGTAGAGTACCAAGAAGAAATAGACCTACTCTATCCAGAAATTAACCGTATTTGCACCCAAGATCTCGCAGTTCTGTCATCTTGGCAAGAACAATCAGAATGGATTCAATCTTTACCCGCTTCTGACTTGAAATTACTAGAAAGCTCTGAACTAAGCCCAGTTCCTCAAGAAATGACCTCTGCACTTAGCAGCTTTGAAGTTCCCGAACAAAAAATCTATGACGAGTTAAAACCAAAATCTCATTTTGAATCTCTTCGTGATCAACTTAAGTTAATGGCTTCACCAGACTTACGCTCAAAATATGAGTATGAAGTAGTCGAAAAAGCTCAAGCTTCGGGACATAAAGCTTTAAAAGCAGATGTAGTTAAACAATCGTCTGATATGGCGATCGCTAATCTATACTACTACTTCCAATAAGCCAAATAAAGTAACTTATCTACTCACAACCTGAGTACGAGCCTGAGAACGAGATTTAGGCTTATCTTTCACAACAATCTCTACATCTCGACCTAGAGAATTTAAAAATCTAAATAACCTCACAGTCGAGAAGCCTGATAACTTGCCATTGATCAAAGCCGACATCTTAGGCTGATCGATTCCCAATAGTTTAGCCGCTTCAACTTGAGTTATTTCTAACTTAGTAATGATACTGCTAATTTTGTAAGCAAGTTCTGCTTTAACCAGCAACTCATCAGAATTCTCTAATTCCAAATCAGCAAACACATTGCCACTACTTCTTTGCACCTTAATCTCTTCAGTCATTTAACACCTCCATTTATTTCTTGTTGTAATGCTCAGCATAGTGTTCTTTAGCCCGTTTTAGTCTTGCCTCAATCAAATCCATATCTTGCTTTGGAGTAGCAATACCCTGTTTCGATTTCTTTTGAAAGGAATGCAAAACATAAACAACATCAGAAAATTTGATCGTATAAACTGCCCGATAAGTATCTCCATCAAAGTCATCTACCACTTCCACAACCCCAGCACCTTTAAACCCTTTAAGTGGCTTAGCAACAGGATGCTTGTCTCCACATTGAGCTATATACAAGGCATAACCCACAACTTGCTGAACCTCGTTTGGGAAATCTTTTAAATCATCTAGAGAACTTCCAATCCATTCAACAGGCTTCAAAAATAAACTACTCACATTACAAATATGCTAAGACTAGCATATCATATAAAATTAATATTGTGGCTTACGGCTTTAAAAGCAGATGTAGTTAAACGATCACCTGATATGGCGATCGCTAATTTGTATCATTACTTTCAGTAAACAAAGAATCTAAATCTCTATATCCACTTACCACTCGGACAATCTCTATGGAGTTCTCATTCACTCGATAGAAGATGATATAGCCACTCAAAGGAATACCACGCAAAGAAGTATCTATCTCAGTATAGGCACGACCAATACTAGGAAAAGCGACTAAGTTACGACATTTCTTATTGAAGTCATCAACAAATCTCTCGCCAGCATCAACACTAAACTCTGCAAAATAGTCAAATATATCATCCAAATCTCGACTTGCTAATGGAGAAATAATGTAGCTTGTCATTGATGGCTCTCACGAGCATTACGAACCCGTTCCTTCAATCTTGCCATCACAGTTTCACTATCCAATCCTTCACCCCGATCTAGTTGAGCTATACCTTCAGCTACCTTTTGGCGAGTATCTTGCAGCCATTGCTCGTAATGCTGATCTCTTTCCTCAAGTAACCGAAATGCCTCAAAAATCACCTCATCAGCAGAGCCATACTTACCACTATTGAGCTTTTTTTGAATAAACTGCTCTTGCTCAATTTTTAAGGCAATACTCATGATTTACATCCTAAGCCGTTTGATTATCAGTAATTATACCAAAAGCTTTCAAGATGGAGATACTTGAATGATCGCCTGATAAGCGCGATCGCTATCATGCTTACGGACAAATTGTCTATTTTGTCTATAATATAAGAAAAAGAGCTAAAGCTATGCAAATTGCTTCAGCAACAGAAGCCAAACAATCCTTTGGTGCAATCATCGACAAAGCCCAGCTTGAACCTGTAATGATCCGCAAACAGAATCGTGATGTCGCTGTAATTATGTCTATTGAAGACTATCAACGCATTACTCGTATTAATATTCAAGAATTTCAACAATTCAGATCTAGCATTGCAAAAAAAGCACAAAAACGTGGCTTAACGGAAGAAAAGTTAAATGAACTGTTGAGTGACGACCAATAGTTCTATGCGTTTAGTTCTCGATACAATTGATCATGACGATATTGATGGATTATCTATCCGCATCAAAACTGTATGGTTGTTTGTCGAGATTTTGAATCAAGTTCAATTATGTCGAGATCCGAAAGATGATAAATTTATAGACTTAGCGCTAAATGGTGAGGCTTCTCATCTGATTACTGGAGACAGTGACTTGCTTGTATTGAACCCAATTCAAAATACTTCAGTCATCAAGCCACGTACTTTTTGGGATGAGATCATAAAGCTTTGAATTGTGAAGCTCTTAAACGATCGCCTAATAAGCGAGATCGCTAATCTATAACATTACTTTCAAATTGATATGTTCTAGAGCGATCGCCATTCTTTAGGGCAAATAAATGAATTTAATCTCGACTTGCCAAGTTAACATTAAGCTATAACGCATACCTAAAAAAACAGCCGATTAACAAGATTCCTATGACTAGAACCGAACGCGACTCCATGGGGGAAATGTCCCTGCCCGATGATGTTTACTATGGTATTCAAACTGTAAGGGCGATCGATAACTTTAAAATTAGTGGACTTAAGCCCCTACCCACCTTTGTGGATGCTTGTTTGCTGATCAAAAAAGCTACAGCATTAGTTAATGCCGAACTCGGTTGTATTCCTGTCGGGATGGGCATGGCGATCGCGGCGGCGACAGATGAAATATTAGATGGACAGTTACGGGATCAGTTTGTTGTTGATGTTTATCAGGCGGGGGCTGGTACATCGCATCATATGAACATCAATGAAGTATTAGCCAATCGCGCCCTTGAGATTTTGGGTGACATTAAGGGGAATTACCAAAATGTAAACCCTAACGATCATGTGAATTACGGACAGTCTACTAACGATGTAATTCCCACAGCGATTCGGATTGGAGCATTATTAGCCCTTGATCACGTTCTATTTCCTGCCTTAGCAAATCTCAGTGAACAGTTACGGATTAAGGCGATCGCCTTTGCAGGAATCGTCAAATCTGGACGTACCCATTTACAGGATGCTGTCCCCGTCAGACTTGGTGATGAATTTCAAGCCTATGCCCAAATTATTAGCGATCACATTAAACGCATTCACCTAGCAGCCAATGATTTAAAAACCTTGGGTTTAGGCGGGAGTGCGTCAGGTACAGGACTAAATACGCATCCCCAATATTGCGATCGCGTTGCTGAAAAATTGAGCGAGATTACTGGCTTTGAACTGAAGCCCGCTAGTAACTTGATGGCTGCGATGCAAAGTATGGCTCCCTTTGTGAATGTATCGGGTGCAATCCGCAACCTTGCCCAAGATACTTGCAAAATTGCCAATGACTTGCGCTTGATGGATTCAGGCCCCAAAACTGGTTTGCGCGAGATTCAATTGCCACCAGTACAACCAGGCTCTTCCATCATGCCAGGCAAGTATAATCCTGTAATAGCTGAGATGACAAATATGGTTTGCTATCAAGTTATCGGCTACGACACAGCGATCGCTTTTGCGGCGCAAGCAGGTCAATTGGAACTGAATGTGATGATGCCTTTGATTGCCTACGATTTGATTCAGAGTATTGAGATTTTGGGTCATGCGATCGATACCCTTGCAACAAAATGCATTAGAGGAATCGTGGCAGTTGAGGATCGCTGTGTAGCCTATGCCGAAGGTAGCCTTTCACTGGTGACTGCCTTAAATACCCACATCGGTTATCTCAATGCTGCTGATGTCGCCAAGGAATCCCTAGCAACAGGCAAATCTCTACGTCAAGTGGTTTTGGATAAGGGATTGATGACAGAGGAGAAGCTAGCCGAAGTTCTTGATCTTGAGCAAATGAGCCGTCCCAATGGATAGCACTCATGATTTTTCTATGTCATTTTAAAAGAAGATTTGGAGATCAAATCCCTACATATTTTTGTAAAGGTAGGGGCTTGGTCTCCAAGCCCCAATAGTTATTATCAATGGAGAATGAGAAAAATATGTTAGCAGTAGCAGTCTTGGCGGCAGGTAAAGGAACGCGCATGAAGTCCGCGTTACCTAAAGTATTACAGCCACTGGGAGGTAAATCATTAGTTGAGCGTGTTCTCAATGCTACAGACTCTCTCAAAGCCGATCGCCGTATTGCGATTATTGGTTATTGTAGCGATCAGGTTCGGGCTGCGCTCGCAGATTATCCGCAACTAGAATTTGCAGAGCAAACAGAGCAATTAGGAACGGGTCATGCGATCCAGCAACTATTGGAACCTTTAGCAGATTTTGCAGGTGAACTAGTTGTACTTACTGGTGACTCACCTTTGATGCGTACAGAAACGATTCAAGCTTTAATTGATAGTCATCGCCAACACAAAGCTTCTGCAACTGTCCTCACAGCCATTTTGCCAAATCCGACGGGATATGGTCGTGTATTCTGCGATCACGATATGAAGATCGAACGCATCATCGAACATCGTGATTGTAATCCTGAACAGCTTCTCAATCAGCGTGTTAGTACGGGTGTTTATTGTTTTGATTGGCAAGAATTAGCTCAGGCTCTACCGAAACTGACTACGAATAATGCTCAACAGGAGTATTATCTGACTGAAGTTTTTGATTATCTCAAATCGGTTTATGCAAGTGATTTAGAAGATCCTGATGAGAGTTTAGGAATTAACGATCGCATCCAGCTATCCCATGCCTATGATGTCTTGCAAAAAAGAGCGAGAGAAAAGTGGATGCGTGCTGGTGTCACCATGCTTCTACCTGAAACAATTACCATTGATGATGAAGTGGAACTTGCGCCGAATGTAATTATCGAGCCACATTCCCATTTGCGCGGTAATACTAAGGTTGGTTCAGGTACGACGATTGGACCTTCGAGTATGTTGTCAAATAGCATTATTGGCGAGAACTGTACGGTGCAATTCTCGGTAATTGAAGATAGTCAAATCGCGGATAACTGTCGGATTGGTCCCTTTGCGCGAATTCGTGGTGAGTCAATAGTGGGAGAAAAATGTCGGATTGGGAACTTTGTGGAATTGAAGAATGCCAAAGTAGGCGATCGCACTAACGCTGCTCATCTTAGCTATCTTGGTGATGCGACTCTTGGCAAACAAGTAAACATTGGCGCAGGTACGATTACAGCTAATTATGATGGCTTTAAAAAGCATCAGACTGTAATCGGCGATCGCAGTAAGACTGGTTCTAACTCGGTTCTAGTTGCACCAATTCAAATTGGTGAGAACGTCAATATTGCCGCAGGTTCGACAATTGTGGAAAATGTGGAAGCTGATGCTTTAGCGATCGCCAGAGCGAAGCAGGTCATTAAGCCTGATTATTATGATCAAGAAGGTCGGAAGAAGAACTAAAAGTTAGGACTTACACCGAAGAACGAAATTTAGGGGCAATTCATGAATTGCCCCTACGATGAAATGACTTCCCTTGTTCGTTTCTCACGTTTTTGTGCGTACATCAGGCGATCGCCTTCTACTAACAGATCATTAATTGAATGATGACGACTTGGATCAAACTCAACCATGCCAACGCTGTAAATAATATTGTACCCACGAGATCCCTGTTGATTATTAAAGTCTTTTAGTATTTGTTCTAAACGATTTAAAATGAGATGCGTTTCAGTCTGATTGGCATTAGTCAATAAAGCCACAAATTCATCTCCGCCTAGTCTGCCGACTACGTCTGATTCCCGAAAAGCTTCTTTTAAGATTCTACTGAAATTTATTAGGGCCTGATCTCCTTCTGCATGTCCATAGAGATCGTTGATTTCTTTAAAAAAGTCTAGATCAAAAAAGAAGAGAGAAGCAGGCTTACCCATACGTTTGCATAGGTTTAGGGCATGGTGTGCTAAAGCACTAAAGCCGCGCCGATTAGATATTTGGGTCAATTCATCGATTGTTGCTAGCTGTACGGATGATAGTTCTTGAGCTGCCATTTGACCAAGATCACGCAGCAACTCTCGGTCTTCTTCACTGAGGATGCGAGGTTCTTGATCAATTAAACAGAGCGTACCGACCTTAATTCCGTTAGAGACAACTAGTGGGACTCCTGCATAAAAGCGAATCTTCGGATCATTTAGAACTAGAGGATTATCGTAAAACCGTTCATCCATTAAGGCATCGGCAATCATGAAAATATCATTGCCTAAGATGGCATGACCACAGAAGGATATATCGCGTGACATTTCGTTAACTTCTATACCTAGACAGGATTTAAACCATTGACGATTTGTGTCAACTAAGCTAACTAAGGCGATCGGCACTCTAAATAGTCGCTTGGCGATTCTAGTGAGGCGATCAAAGCGTTCTTCTGATTCCGTATCAAGAATATTTAGCGATCGCAGTGTGGCAAGACGAATGTCTTCATTCTCTGGGTAATCTGGGGCTTTCATAGATATTTGTTATTTAGCATAGGTATTCAAAATAATAGTTTTAAGGATAATTGAGAGTAAAAATCACAAATTAAATTAAGTGAATAAGAACAATGATTTTCGTTGAAAGCATTATGAATCAACACGTTCAATGAAAATCTTACAATTTGTTTTGTCTCAAATTGCTGTGAGACTAATAACAATTGTCAAAACAATTCAATATTATTATAATCAAGAGCAAAAGAAGATTTAGCAAAATCGAAGTGAGTTTATCTCAAAATCTCGTAGAAACAATTCACGAACTGTTTCTACGAGATTTTATAGCTATAGCCACCTGTATCAGGACAAATCAAAACCCAAAAGATGAGTGGCGGCGCGAAGCGCCGCCACTCATCTTTTGGGTTTTATGTCCTAAGCAAAACTTACATTGCTATAGCTTCGCCGCACTAACAAAAATTGCTTATTGTTTAAATCGCAGAATCCTATCTGATGATTACTTCCAAATGTTTTCCCAGAAAGGCGTTTCCACAGGAGTAGGAAGACTAGAGATATTCATCTTGCGGCGAATATCGGCGATGTTCCATCCTGTTAAACTTGCTAGAGTTTGGGCTTCCTTCTCGAAGCGAGGACGTAGCGATCGCTGATATTCTTTTC
Source organism: Phormidium tenue FACHB-1050 (assembly GCF_014696925.1). Lineage (GTDB taxonomy): Bacteria > Cyanobacteriota > Cyanobacteriia > Pseudanabaenales > Pseudanabaenaceae > Pseudanabaena. Next base: position 13,060 of record NZ_JACJQY010000034.1, read on the forward strand.
CTGCTTCGCAATTCATCTCGCCCTTAAAGGCATGTCGCAACACATAGCGTCCTTGGAACAATTCCTGATTGGAAGTTTCCTTAAAGGTTAAGTCCTCTGGGAACTTGTCGCGATTATATCGAATATGTAAGCGTGTGATAAAGACGCTGCGGCTAGGAGGTCTAGGCATTATGCGCCGACTTGAAGGCTGGCTAGAATCGGGCGCACCAATCCAAAATACACCTGCTTTGCGAAGTTCCTCTTGCGAGAGCGGTTCCGCAGAACAAGGATCACAGTTTGACATATCCCATGCATATTCCAAAAAGGCTACTTTGCGTCCCTCCTTGTTATAGGAGGTTTGGAACATTGACTTATAGAAATTGCCAAATTCATTCTTCACATAAACGGGAATATCGGCATCGGAAGGTACTTTGATGGTGCGATAGTTGGCAACTTCTGCTTGTCCTTTGGGTGAGAGAATATAAACGAGCAAATCTTGATCGCCATTAGCATTGAGCATTCCCAAACGGATGGGCAACATGAATTTTGGTGATTCGTAAGCCATCATCAGAGGACGCAGTGATTGAGAACCTGTTTTACTTAGTTCAGCAATATTCACCTTAGCCACAAAGAATTTCATGTTTTGGCGAATATAAGGCTGAAGTAATTCCTTTGCTCCTTGTGGAATTTTGTAATCATTGTCAATGAGCCAAGCTTCCAAACCATCGGATTCCTTGGCGCTAAGAATGAGAATGTCATATTCTCCAACCGAAAACTTAGCTTCAATTGTAACTTGGTAGTTGTCACGGCGTGCTTTTGATTCTGTTACTGGGGCTGCACTTGCTCTGGTTATGCCCCCAAGATTAACCCGATCATAGGCTTCATATCTAGCACAGGGATCGGAGTCAAAGTATTCCACTAAGCGAGGGGCGCTAAAGGAATCAAGGCGATCAATTATCTTCTGTTCACCAATGCGAACTTGCTTTTCTTTCAGCAATACTGGTACTGGCACAACCAGAGCGAAGTCTTTAACATCGCCTTGGTAGTCATTCGCCATCGTTAAAACGGTTCGCTTGCCATCACGGGCAATCACCACCTGTGAAGCCTTGTTAAAGAGGCTAGCATCGGCTTGCGATACATAAAATCCACAGAAGGCAAAGACAGCAGGTGAATAGGCAAAGACAACTAAACAAGCAAGGGCGGTACTTAAAAGTATACGCATCCAAATCAGAAATTTTTTCATATATCTATCCTTGAAAATCAGTGATATGAGTGAGAGTGCGAAGCGCTCTCATTCATATTGTTTTTAGTTGGAAAGGAAAGTGCTATAGCGTTTGGGCAACCATTGGAATCGTGGAGCATTCCAGAGCCGATCGCATAAAACTGTAAGTGGTGAAATTAGAAATAATGCATAAAACATCGCATCAGAGTTAAAGAAAACATTGCGGAAGATAAAGGCTAAAACCGCGATCGCCACAGCCCATATTAATCGCGCCACTTTAGCATTCGGAATGGAACGCGGATCGGTAATCATAAATAGCGCAAACAGCAACAAAGAGCCACTCGTTAGGCGATGGGCTAAGACATCCCAAGTCCAACCCAGCCAAAGGTTTCGTAATCCTTCTAAAAGAGAATAGGCAACTAAAAACATGACGCTCGTATCCCAACGCCCTACTTTTTTGAGAACGATGCCACCTAAACCGAGAAACACTAGAGCGTATAAACTATCTTCACCCCATTGTCCGTTAGAAACCCATGCGTGATTATTCCAAACAAAACTATCGAGCAGCAAAACCACGACGATCCCGAAGTTAGCAGGATTGAACCAATGTTTGCCGTTGGTGCGGAAGATAAATTTGCTAGCGATCGCCAAAAATGAGGCACAGGCGATCGCCCCGTAACTATCAGAACGTAATAATAAACTTAAGCCCAATGCCGTGATTGTCGCGCTTTTAAGGGATAGCCAACGTTCATTTTTTTGTGGTGTTGCTGGAGGAAATATCGATATCATGCATATTTGCGTCAACCAACAAGTCACAAATGTTAGCGCGATCGCGATCGGTTTTAGTGACCAATCACGGGTGCTAACCCCTAACAACAAAAAAACTGATAGAAATAGAATTTGATAATCACGGGCATCTCGGAAAGGAGCGAGACCAAAACTGAAAAATCTGAAAAGCGATCGCGGTATCGCGAAAGGCAACTTTAATGACTGCATAGCTTTCTGATTAACCTAAAGTTTGGATCAGTATAACTGCCTAAATTTTAGGAATGCCGTCTGTTGCGCTTTTTGTAACGATCACTTGCTTATATAGCGTGTCTAGCGAGGTACAAAGGTTTGATTCCCCGCCGAAGGCGGGGAATCAAACCCTTTTAATTAATAAAGAAGCAAATCTTTGTGGCGCGGCTTCGCTGCGCCACAAAGATTTGCTTCTTTAATTAGTACTAGGATCACCTTTCTCACTATCTCGTGGTGCGTTGAATGGTTTAATCTCAGGTAAATTGCGTAATGTGGGTGAAATATTTGTACTTTCCCCAAAAGGCTTCTTGGCGATCGCCTCCGTCGTTTTTTCAGGGAGATTGCGATTGCTCATTGCCAATAATGATTGCAGCGCCGCAGGGATAGAATCTGGGTCCATAAATAAAACTTTGCTGCTGGGACTTTCACCGATCGCCTGTCCCATTTCTAGATACTTTTGGGCTAACAAATATTGCACTGCTTCCTTGCCATTGGGATGCTTAGCGATCGCATTAGCAATCCGCTCAATCGATAAAGCCATCGCTTCAGTTTGTTCTAACTGCACTTGACGTTCTGATTCAGCTAATACGCGATTAGAGCGAGCTTCGGCTTCAGCCTTGGTAATTTCTGAAGTCTTCACACCTTCAGATAGCGAAATCATTGCTCTTTTCTCGATCTCGGCTGCCTTTTGTTTTTCCATCGACTGAAGTACAGAAGTAGGAATCGTGATTTCGCCTAGTCTGACGCGCAGGACATTAATTCCCCAGTCTTGGGTATCACCAGAAATGCCAGTTAAAATTTCAGCGTTAATCCGCTCTTGCCCGCCAATAATGGTGTCTAGCTCACAGCGTCCAATTTGAGTTTGAATTTGGGTTGAAAGAGAGATTTGTAAAGATTGATCGACATTTTCAATGTTATAGCGAGCTTTTTGGAGATCAGCAATTTGCCAGTACATTGCACCACTGACATTGACACTAACATTATCGGAGGTCATGCAAGGTTGAGGAGGAAGCTCTAACACCTGCTCACGAGAGCTTTTAATTAAAGAGACACGGTCTATAAATGGTAGAACAATGTTGATCCCTGGTTCCATTGTTTTTTGATACCTCCCAAACCTTTCAACCAGTGCGATCTGACCTTCTTCCATGATCTGAAAGGAACGATAGATATAAGTACCACTCAAGAGTGCAAAGACAATGCCGAAGATTGTTGCTTCCATATATGTAAACCAATGGTAGCGATTTATTCAGATTTTAAGAATTTACAAAAGGCTTGCTTAGCAAGCCTTTTGTAAATTCTTAAAATCTTAACTAATTGATTCTATTTCGTGATCGCCTAGATGAGTTACAAATTTAGGTGTAAATCTCACCTCATAGGGATAGTTAGGACTGATCGGGCGACCATTCCACTCCGTATGCACACGGACAATTTCGCCTTCCATTCCTACGATATCAAAGGATTTACCTTTGTGTTCAGGATGATGGAAAACATTTAAACCTGTTTTAACACGAACGCGATCGCCAACCTTCATAAAATTCTAATATATCCAAATGTAAACGAGATTTGTCAATTATCGCTTGTCTGACGTGTTAATTAACATCAAAAACAAAAAGTAGAGTGACAGCAATTCTCATTATAAAAATCAGTTTTTTGAAAGTCCACCAACGGCGGGCTTTCAAAAAACTGATTTTGGTGTTTCCTGCGCCAAAGGCGTAGGAAACACCAAAATCGGTTTCATAATAACAAAAACCAGTAAGGATTTTGTTATTATGCTGATTGCTCTGGTTCAGGCACTGGTAAAAATACTTCAAGCTTTGGCGCATGACCCCAAAATGCTTCTAGGTCATAATATTCACGCTCTTGAGCCATCATTGCATGGACGATCACATCGCCATAATCTAGCAAAATCCATGAACCATCTTGCTCTCCTGCAATATTTCTAGGCTTACGTCCAAATTTTTCCAAGATGGATTCTTCAGCCATACCTGCGATCGCCCGTACTTGCGCCTTAGAAAATCCCGACGCAATGACAAAATACTCCGCCAAACTCGACACTTCACCGATCGCGAGCAAAACGATATTTTCTCCCTTGCGATCATCCGCTGCGATCGCGGCTGCTTGTGCTATCTGATAGCTTTGGTCTTGCTCTCTCTCATTGAGATTGAGATCCGTGGGGGTAGCGATATCGGTTGCGATGGTCATAGTTGGCAGATGTACTCCTGATAAATTATTTCAGCACATCAATATTGTAACTTGATCTCCAAGTTAGGTCTTAAGTTTGGCATTGCCTAAACATGTGAAACTGCCATTCTCATTATCAAACCGATTTTAGTGTTTCTAGCACCGAAGGCGCTAGAAACACTAAAATCGGTTTTTATAGCCTTAGTCAGGCTAAAACCAGAAGATGAGTGGCGGCGCTTCGCGCCGCCGCTCATCTGGTTTGGATTTCGCTGTAAATGTTTAGAACCTTTTGTGCAGTAAAAATCTTCTTGGTTGTCCCATTAGCCAATACTTGACAGTACCTTCTTGGCTATGTAGTCGATAGCCAATGCGATTATACAGACTCCGCGCTGGCTGATTGTTCTCAAGTACATGCATGTACAGGCGCGAAAAGCCCCATTGTTTTACGGTTTGCTCTGCTGCTAGTAATAGTTGCTTGGCTACGCCGCGCCTCCGCCATTGTGGATGTACAGCCAAGTTAAACACATATGGATATTGCTGCATTTCGCGACCTAACCAAAATTCTCGGTAGTTTTTGACAGGCACGTAACGCATACAAATTTCTAAGGAGGCGATCGCTTGAAATTTATTAACAGGATGGGTAGCCACAAGACAAGCATAGCAAGGTGTTTTATCGCCAAAGCGACTACTGAGATCAAGCATGATGCCATAGCGCAAAAGTGGATATACCAGATCCGTAAAGCATCGCTGTAGAAAGTTAACTGGGTGATCGGTATTTCGATAAAAACTCTCCGTCAAGATATCGGATACATGCCCAACATCTCTAGAGCTAGCGTGACGAATAGTAAACGAAGGAGATGGGCTTGGCACATTCAGCGCTAACGGCTTAGCGAAAATAATTTAACGATCTCAGTTATTATCACTAATAAATTACCCCAAATTTGCAAGGTTGCGCCCCAAAGGGGCGTAACCTTGCAAATTTGGATCTACTTGTGCGATCGCAATGACCAATTCCGACAAACCCATCTATGTCCCTAGTAAAACTATTCGCCCTCGTAAACAATTTGGACAGCATTGGTTACGAAGCGATGATGTGCTGAATAAAATTTTGCGGGCGGGGCAATTGCAACCAAGCGATCGCATTTTAGAAATTGGGCCAGGGACTGGTAACCTTACTCGGTTACTGTTGCCATTTGTTGAGTCGCTTACCGCCGTGGAAATTGATCGTGATCTTTGCGAAAAGCTTCGCAAGACCATGACGCAAAAGAATTTTCAATTGATCGAAGGGAGCATTCTCGATATTCCTCTTCCTGCTCATACCAACAAAGTAATCGCCAATATTCCTTACAACATTACAGGCGAAATTCTCAAAAAGCTATTGGGAACTCTCTCTGAACCCGTGCAGCAGTTTGATCAAATTGTTCTATTGGTTCAAAAAGAAATTGGCGATCGCTTAGCGGCAAAAGCGGGACATAAAGCCTACAATGCTCTCAGCGTTAAGATTCAATATCTTGCAGAATGTCAGTTTATTTGCGATGTTCCTGCGACTGCCTTCTATCCACCACCCAAAGTTAACTCGGCAGTTGTTCGTATCATTCCGCGTCCACCAGTTACTACTGCAAGTGATCCTAAATTTTTAGAGCGACTGCTCACACTTGGTTTTGCAACTAAACGCAAGATGCTGCGAAATAATTTAATTTCAGAAATAGATCGCGATCAATTAGTTCTCATTTTGGAATCAATGGGAATTAATGGACAGGTGAGAGCCGAGGATCTAGATGTTGCTCAGTGGGTTGCTTTGAGTGAAGAGGTACTCAAGTCGAAACTATAGCAATATCTTTAGAAGTTAAGATTTAGGCGATCGCTTAGTTTTTAATGGCTTTGGCATTGGAGATTGTTTAGCGGAAAGCTTTTGTAATTTTTGGACTTGTTTGAGAGTCAGTCCTGTAAATTGGGCAACTAAATCTGTAGAGACGTTGGAACGCAACATGTTTAGAGCTATTTGACGAGTAGTTTCAGCCTTGCCTTCAGCCTTACCTTCAGCCTTGCCTTCTAGTAAAATATCCTGATAAATCACTGATTCTTTCATGATTTCACTCCTTAGTAGTCTTTGGATGATTTCTTTATCTAAGGCTATACCCGATATTATAGCGGTAGAAGTTGCCACGTTACTTTGTACTCGTTTATCGGCAATATTATTAATTTGTCTAGCCACTTCTCTTAGAGTTTCTTCAGGATTGTTTGTTTTGGTTAAGACAGCCAAAGGCAACAGCCCAAGATATTGCTGAAAGATATCAGTAGGTTGTTCCCAGAGACGAATGACATTAAATTCATGGTTTAGTTGCTGAGATTTAAAGCTGTTTTGGTAGACGAGAGGTGATTTTGTAGGCTTTAAATAGATGACAGTTTGATGAATTGCTTTGGTGGGATATTTACCGTAAAGTCTCAACCAATAGTTCGCCATCCGATATGCCATTGTGTCATCGATTTTGGTCTGAAATTCTAAATGGACAACTATTTCCGATGACTCTAGAAAGATGACCGAATCTGCGCGAATAGGCTCGGCGGAGAGTTCCGATGGCTCAAGTTTTGTTAGGGGAATGGATTTTCCCAAGAGCCAACTGGCAAAGTCTTCGGGGAAGTTCTCGGCTAGGAATTTGCAGGTATTGTCATACATCGCGAAATTTTATCATTTCAAAGTCAGCTAATGTAAATAGGCAAATTAAGTAACAAACCTGTTAAGGTTGCACCCCGCAGGGGTGCAACCTTAACAGGTTTGTTACTTAATGGCAGATCAATTCTATTCAAAACCCAAATAAACAAAGGCGGCGCATTGCGCCGCCTTTGTTTATTTGGGTTTGCAAAACTTGCATTGCTATAAAAAATTTGCTGCATCAGGATTTTTTGCAAGTGGGGGAATTTTCGTGTATTTTGATTGGCACAAACACACAATTAATTGTGTGTTTGTGTAATTTTTTGTCCGTTGGTTAAGAGGATTTCCTGTATGCGGTGCAAGCTTAGTTTCTTCAGCGCGATCGCTATAAGCATCACGGTTTTGGCGATCGCCCCACCAATGTTAGCGCATCCTGCCCTATCAATAACACAGGCGCAAACATGGAAAACTAGCCAATTACCGCAGACAGCCTCACTGATTTATGTTGCTCCGCGTGCTAATCCTAACGGTAATGGTTCACCCAATAGTCCCTATCCCTCGATCGCGGCTGCTCTTGCTACTAAACCCGTTGCGGGGACAGTGATTCAATTACAGGAAGGACTTTACAGTACTGATACAGGGGAGTCTTTTCCGATTAAACTTCCCGCAGGTGTGACATTACGCGGCGCACCCACGGCTAGGGGTTTGAATACGGTGATTCGCGGTGGAGGTAGATTTATTAGTACCAGCTTTGCTAGCCAAAATATTACGATGCTTGCCGATAATGATGCGCGGATTGAAGGGGTTACCGTTACTAATCCTAATACGAGGGGTACTGCGGTGTGGGTTGAGTCAGGTAAGCGCGTGGCGATCACCAATAATACTTTTATCAATAGCGATCGCGAAGGATTATTTTTGACGGGTACTGCTGATGCGATCGTCAGTGATAATGTCTTTAAAAAGAATGGCGCAAATGGACTCTCGGCAGTGGGCAGCAGTACAGGCGAGATTCGGAATAATACTTTTGAAAGTACAGGGTTTGGATTAGCGATCGGGCAGAACTCGCGAGTGAATGTCAGCAATAACAATATTCTTAATAATACTGATGGAATTATTGTTTCTAATCTTTCGGCTCCGACTTTGCGAAATAATTTAATTTCTGATAATAAGCGTGATGGAATTGTCATCCTCAAAGATCGTAAAGGTTATCCCACTCCAGATTTGGGGACTTCCACAAATCTTGGCAAAAACATATTCCGTAACAATCTAGGTAAAGATATTAACAATAATTCTGGTGTTACCCAAGTTGCCGTTGGCAATCAACTTGACCCCAAAAAGATTGCAGGAAATATTGCCTTTGTCGGAGAATCTCCAACTGCCCCAGCACCGCAGATCCCCAGCACTCCATTACCTGCGGCTACAGCAACTTTGGCTCCTGCTCGGAATACTGCTAATCCCAGCAATATTGATACTGTCGAAATCACACGACCCCAAACCAGTTTTATTCCTCCTGCTACGTCACCAAATGCTTTAGCGCCTTCCAATAACAGCATCTTGATTGAGCCATTGCCCGATGTCCCCCAACCAGTTATGACCGCTAAACCAAGCACTCCTCTAATTCCTCCAACTACGTCTCCCGTAACTACGTCTCCCGTAACTACGTCTAGACCAGTGGCTCCATCCGTTAATCTCGCTCAAAGTCCCACCGAAGTTCTCATTGATCGAGATCCTATTCCTGTCGTCCCACCAAGGCAAGTTACCCCGCCGCGATCAATATTTGTCCCCAGTAATCCACCACCTACCACAACTACTACTCCACCCGCAAAAAATCCTCTTCCAACAACTACTCCCCCAACAACTTCTATCCCCCCAACAGCTACACCGCCACCAGCACAGACAGCCACAATCCCCTACAATCCTCAAATTGCAGCACTAGTACCACCCCCAGCAAGGGATACTACCCCTTATTTAGTTGTAATTCCATCTTCAGATGCTGAAGCTCTCAATCGAGTTCGTAGTGTTGTCCCCAGTGGTAAAGTAATTCCTTCTCGATTTGGCAATATTATTTTGGTACAAGGCTACCCCGATCGTGATCGCGCTGAAGTCTTAAAAGTAATTATGCGATCGGCTATTGGGCTTGATGCTCGCGTAATACATCAAAATAGTTTATAGAGAACAGAATTTGCAGAGCAAATTTTGTTCTCATTCTTCATATAGCAATCCTAAATAGGTTGTGTGCGCCCCTTCGGGGCGCACACAACACTCAAAATCTTACAACTCATTTAGGAGCGCTATAATTAGCAAAACTACTCAATCATCATGCAAGAACAAATAGCCTCAAATCCATCTATGACTGAGCCGATGATTGTTGCCCAAGACGTGCATAAGTGGTATGGCAGCTTTCATGTGCTTAAAGGTGTCAGCTTGACCGTAAACCGTGGTGAAGTAGTGGTAATTATGGGACCATCTGGTTCAGGAAAATCGACTTTCGCTAGAACTTTCAATGCTTTAGAGGAATATCAAAAGGGCAAAATTGTCATTGATGGGTTTGAGCTTTCACCCGAAAATCATCGGAATATCGATGCGATCCGTCGCGAAGTGGGTATGGTATTTCAGCAATTCAATCTTTTCCCTCATCTCACGGTTTTCCAAAATATTACCCTCGCACCGTCATGGGTTCGCAAATGGTCAAAGGCTAAGGCTTCAGAAGTTGCGACACAGTTATTAGAACGGGTCGGTATTTCTCAACAGGCGCATAAGTATCCATTACAGCTATCTGGTGGTCAGCAACAACGGGTAGCGATCGCTAGAGCTTTAGCGATGCAACCGAAAGTGATGCTCTTTGATGAGCCGACTTCATCGCTTGATCCTGAGATGGTGCGTGAAGTATTAGATGTTATGCGATCGCTAGCGGATTCAGGAATGACGATGGTGGTAGTGACGCATGAGGTTGGCTTTGCGCGTGAAGTCGCCGATCGCATTGTGTTTATGGATGGCGGTATAATCGTTGAGGAGGCAGATCCTGAAGAGTTCTTCCTAAATCCTAAAGAAGAACGCACGAAGAAGTTTCTATCTCAAATTTTATAGCGATCGGCTCAGATTAAAAAAAGCACTGTATAGGGTTTAAGAGAGATAAAACTTGTAGCTAACTCCGCCATCTTCTGTAACTTCAAAATCGGCATTCAATTCGGTGGCTTTTTTGTCTAAATATTGCTTTGACTCTTCTAGAGATAGCTGATTAGCGATCGCAAAACTAATCGGCGTAATAATGCCATTGTTAGCTTGCAAAGTTGTTAAAAAGTTAAATTCAAGTTGACGCTGACGTACTTCGATCAAATCATCCTGTTTTTGTTTCTTTTTCTCTTTCCAGACGAGCCAAGTTCCAGCCGCTATGGCAGGAACACCAATCATAATTCCTCCAGCCGCCGCACTACGATCTTCAGGAGTAGGATTTTTGATGGCTAGCGATGAGACGGTTACAGTCAGAAAGATAAATCCTATGGAAAAGAGAAACCCTGCAAATATGTTCTGCATAGATCACAACCATAAATCGTAATTACCATCATAACGCTGTCATCCCTTTTATAGCTATAGCCACCTGTATCAGGACAAATCAAAAGCCAAATAGTGTGAGGCGGCGCTTCGCGCCGCCTCACACTATTTGGCTTTTATGTCCTAACAAGAATGGCGACAGCTATATTACAACGCTTTGCAATTAAATCTAACCTAAGAAAATTTTTGAAAACTTTGCATTGCAGAGCTTTCAAAAATTTTCTTGTAAATGAATGGCGGTGCTTTTCGCTAATATTCCTACAATAAACCGCGATAGCGGATAAAAGCTAATACGACTGCCCACGACCCTAGCGCCACCTTAATCGCAACTAGAATATTCAGAATCGGGATGATGCCGCCACTAATTAGTTCTCCTAACTGACCATGGGGCAATTCTATCCCTGATAGGGTGATCACCGATAAAACAATAAAAATCAGTACTGATATCTTTTCCCAAGTTGCGGCGTGCCAGCGTTTATAGAGCTTTTGCAGTCGCTCTGGAGGAGAAGTTATCGCAATCAAACCGATCGCAGTTCCGCCAGCCACACCTGCCGCAAATCCTCCCCCTGGGGTGAGATGTCCACGAATTGCCAACTCGATCGCTACTAAAGCAGCAACAGTTGCGCCCAACTGAGCAAGGACAATTGAAGTTTGATCGGTAAATTGGTAAATTCGCGTAAATGGTTTCTCATTGGCAAGCAAGAAATTAGCGCCCATGATTGCGATTGTGAAGACGATTACTTCAAAAATGGTGTCATAGAGGCGATTGCGAAAAATGATGCCTGATACCACATTACTAACCCCACTGTCTTGGGCGATCGCCTCGACAATCGAGAAAGGCAAACTAGGGGCAGGGTTTGGCAAAAATAGCATTTTCACAACAAAAGCAATGCCAGCAACTATATAAATCCATTTCATAATCTATTTCAAAGGTGTTTTTTATGGTTGAATCACAAATAAATTTTTAAAGGTGCTGCTTGGCAAGGCTTATAAAAGTTTATTTAAAAATTTGTTTGACTTGAGTGCAAAGGGTTCTGCGATTTAATCAAGAACCCAATTTTTGGTGGCGCGGCGAAGCCTCGCCACCAAAAATTGGTTCTTTTTTCCTGCATAGTGCAAAGCCATCTAGGAAATGGCAACGCCATTTGCTGCATTGGTATAAAGCAACTGAACGTTTGCTAAAACTGGATTTGTTAGCATGATCTCATAGAGACGATGCAGACGGATTTTGATTTGGTAAAAGTTGGATTGCACACCTTCTTGATATTCCGCAGCATCTTGATGTTCTGAATTGTGTAAGGTTGCATGGACGATTTTATCAGTTAGTGCTTGTTCTAGTTCTGCTTCGCTTTGATAGGGAACTAGCTCAACCCGCATATAGTGCTTACTGAAAGTACTTTTGAGAACATCGATCAGTTTTTTTAAATCAGAGCTAGGAACTGGATCGCGATTCTGCTCAGATTGATCCAATTGTTGATCCATTTGCTGGTTTAGCTGGTTTAACTGTTGATTTAGCTGTTCAAAGGGAAGATTAAACTTATTTAGTGCTTCTTCTTCTAAATTGTGGGCGATCGCAATTGATTCAACTACACCTAGGCGCAAAACTAAAGAAGAGCGCACGGCAACTGCGTAGAGCATTGTCGCTAAAAAAGCACCCACTAGCGCCTCAGTCAGCGCCACATCCGCCGCTCCCAAGATCGTATAGACCAATGCCGATAATGTCCCCAAAATGCCGCGTATGACTAGGGCATTGTAGGGATTACTTTGAGAAACCAACATTCCTGCTGATATGGGTAACAGTACGGCGATCGCATAGACATAACCATCATAATTACTGTTCATTTACCTCTTTACCTCTTTTATTTGCTTATACTTGCTTATTGAATTTTTAAGAAACCATTTAAGAATTACTTTCTACGCTCAGAGACTCTAAGAGATCCTCCTCAATCCCCCTTAAAAAAGGGGAAGAAGATAATTTAATTGATTCTCCCCCCTTTCGTAAGGGGGGCTGGGGAGGATCTAGATAATCAATCGCTATTTATTACTTCTTGTACTGCTAGAGCAGTAAGCCATCACGTAGCACAGCATCGTATTCCATAAAGCCAAGGAAATAACCGCAAGAATCAGTAATGGTAACTCCCTAGGACGGAGTAATATCAAGCCGAACACGATCGAGATCGAGCCGATGGTGTCGGATACCGATAGACTATGGAGCTTAAAAAGAACCGATCGCTTTGTCAGTAGAGCCACAGTTCCCCAAAACCAGAACACTAATCCACCGAAAATACAGATGTAGCTGAGAATATTTATGAAGATTGCCACGGTTATACTTCTCCTGCGCGTCTAATGATATGGGCTAGGAGCATAAAGCCAGCGTTGCCGACACTCAAGATAATTACACCAGCTACGCCAATCATCCAATCATCTCGCAAGATCGCGATCGCCAAAATCATCACTGCGGATTTGGCAGCAATACTGGAAAAGGCGAGCATAATTTCCCAGATATTGTCGTTGTGTTTCCAAGCCTGATATAGCGGAATTAGCATGGAGACTACCATCGCGCTAACAGCAAAATTCAAAACAGCCTTAGTTGATAAATCAATGTTCATGGGTTTGACCTCTTTTGGCGTTTGATCACATGATGCACCACATACCAACCTTCTTCGTGATGTCTAAGCACAATGGTTTTGGGAGTAAATGTAATTAGGAAAATGTCCAAGAAAACTAATGCCGCCGATCGCTGATACTTGGCTTTTTCCATCAATACTTCTTCGTGGTTATGAGGTTGCCAGATCATCTCGAATGATTCGATATAGGTTTGCGGAACTGCCTTAATAATTCTGCCGATGCCTTGTAGAACATCTTTAAAGCGCACGTTTTCCGATCGGTAATAGGGTATTAGCAGGCAAATACTCACGCCAATGATGATATTTGTAATACTGAAATTGGCGGTTAGCAAAAACCAGATCACAATTCGCAAAATAAATTGTCCAATCATGCCATCACCATCCAGAACAGTAGAATTAACGTCAGGCTCATAACACCAATCAGATTCTCAAAATCCTCAAATAACTTGGAAAATTTGACCGTAGCGTGTTTAAAAATTAGCCAATATGCTATCCAACCGATCGCGATTGTTGCCAAAGGTTTGACGGAATTTTCCAGAGTATAGGCTTCATAGTAAACGACATTTGCCACAAACAAGCCGCCCAATAAAATGGCGATCGCTACCCAAAACTCAGCCCGCAAAGGCGCTTTAAGCACTGATGGATCTTGATGATTGTGGGGTAAGAAAATGAACTTAGCAAAGGAGATCGCAGTGCCTAAAGCCGCAATGTTCATGCCGATCACCTGCCAAGGCTGGAGATTTTCCATGGTTAATACTTTTGCCCCAAATCCAGATAGTAAGGGAAACCCAGAAATGGAAAAGCTAGCAATCACCAAAGGTATCCAGAGTTGATTAGGAATAGGCTGGTGCTGCAATTCCTTCAGGTTGCGGCTAGGTAAATTTCCCACGATTAGAAACAGAGACGATTTGACTAAGCCATGGGTAAGCGCATAGAAGCCGCCAACCTCTGGAGCTGCGAGGATAAAACCTAACTGCGAAATGGTATGAAAGGCTAACATCCGTTTGGCATCTTTCTCAAACACAGCAAAAAAAACGCCAAGTAGGGCGGTTACAACCCCAAATATACGTACGATTGGGTCAAGTTCTTCGATCAATAATGCACAACGCACTAATGGCAAAACGCCTGCTTTGACCACCACACCCGACATTAGCGCCGAGACAGGCGACTCAGATTCGGCATGGGTCAATGGCAGCCATAGTCCTGATACAAAGATGCCGCCCTTGGCTAACAGCCCTAAAAAGATCAAGGCGATCGCTTCGGGAGGTGAGACTCGCAGTCCGCTAAAAGTAAAGGAATGGGTGGCTTTATATACCAACACTGCGCCAATTAAATAAAACAACATGGCAACATTGCTGACAAATAAATAGCGCAAACCAATCCAAATGGAGCGATCGCTACGGGGATAGGCAATCAATAAAAAGCTGGCAATGCTAATTACTTCTAGAGCCACATATAAACTGATGAAGTCGGAGCAGGCAAAAGCCGCATTGATACTGCCATGCAGCAATATGACTTGAGCATAAAAAAAGGCACTGCGATCGCTATTCCAGCAGTAAATAATCACAGCCGCCGTGACCAGAGCATTGGTCAAGATAAAAAATCCTGCCAAGGGATCAAGAACCAAGGTCACACCAAAGTTATCGAGCAGTTGTAGGTTGATCGGCGTTTGTTGAACAAACAACGGAATTACATACAACGCTGAGGCAACTGCCCCCATTAACGCCAAATAGCGATCGCCCTTTGGGAGCAGATAAATAATGAATCCCACCAAAAATGGCAAGACAATCCAGATCAAAGTTAAGACGGTCATGATAGGTCGCCCTTCTCGATCTCATTAATTTCTAAGGTAGGATTATTCCGCGCTAGTTTGATTGTTCCGACTAACATCAACGCCTGAATTGAAAAGCCAATCACGATCGCCGTCAGGATTACCGCCTGTGGTACTGGGTCAGCATAATCAGTTCTTGGCGTATTGCCAAGAATCGGTGTGAATACGCCTCTACGGGACGCAATCACCACAAAATAAGCGATTACACCCGAACTCATCACATCCATCGAAAGGATTTTCATGATTAGATTTTTCTTGAGAATAATCCCTAAAAAACCACAAAGTATCGACGCAAGCACAAAGGCTTCTAACAAATTAATTGACATCAATTGGTGCTGATAGCATCACTACTAAAATTTACTTTATGCTTTCATGACACGTTTATCCCGCCAGCTAACCCAGAAAATTCTCTATGGGTAGCAATGCAAAAGATAGGTAGGTTCCAAATCAAAAAACCCAAGAAAAGAATGGCGGCGCGAAGCGCCGCCATTCTCTTCTTGGGTTTTGCTTTTGTCCTAACACAATCGACGGTAGCTATAATTCATGAAAGTGTTGCCACACTTTCGTGAATTGGTATTATGAGCGTCGGGAGAAAGCCCATTTGAGTAAATGGGCTAGCCAGCCTTGTTCTTGGGGTAGAGGGGTTTTCTTAATAGCTGAGGAAATTATTTTGCGATCGCCTTTACTACTGTTTGCATTTTTTGCGTGATTTTGGTCAGCATTGGAGTCGGTTAATTCTAGAAGATGCTTGAGAGCTAGAGCTTCTTGAGGATTGAGATAAAGCGATCGCTTGAAGCTCGCTTTTGCCATTTGGGGTTGATTCATATTGGTGTAAACCACACCTAACAAAGCAAGACATTTGCTATTGTTTTCATCGGTTCTCAAGATGTCTCGCAGGTCTTGGAGAGCCGCTTTCCAATTATTCTGCAATATATAGATTTCACATACCTTGATGCGATTGTTAATCATCTGCATGTCATTGCTCGCAAAGCCAGTCTGAAGGATTGTCTCATCAGATTTAGCTCGTAGATGACTAGCATTCTGGAAATCGTAGTCTGTTACTCTCGGCTGAATGATTGTCTCATCAGGGTTGGCTGGCAGATTACTAGCCTGTTGATCGGTGGCATACTGGAGGTTATAGGTATAGCTAGGTTTGGAGGGTGGTGGAAGAAAGTTTGTGGTAAGCGCTTTGGTGCTTTTGGGTGTCAACTTTGGCGCAAGTACTGGTGGCATATTAACTGCCCCATGTCGATAACCCTCTTTATAAAGGATGTAAACCAGATTTAACTCACTGATTTCTGCCGTATGCTCCAGAATTTGGGTGAGTGATTGGTATTGTACTTTGGCGATTTCTGTAACTAAGCGCTCGTAAACCTCATCACTAGGATTCATGACTAACTCACAGGCACTCTCCGAATGAATCTGGATATTCCGAGATCTTTGCATTAAACGTTTGGAAAGCAACTTAAATATCCCTTGATAGGCTGTGCGATCTTGGTCTCTCATTAGCCCGTTATAGGCTGGGTTGACTAGTTTTGCGAGATATTGGGTGGCAATTTCTTTTTCTTCTGCCGAAAAGCCATATACATCAGGATGCAAGATGCGGGCAATCCGCAAATACACATTGCGAATGTAAGTAGAATTGCTAATGATTGGTAAACCCAAAGCAGCGTAGTAGTCGTGATTGTACTGACTAATACCTCGATCAAAGCGAATAAACTGAAGCTTAGTCTGCTTGGGCTGATTCATGTTTTCTTGCTTTGCCCATGATTTAAATAATGGTAGCGATTCTGAATCTTAAGTAGCTCGATATGGATAAAATCAAAACCCAAGTCTTTAATGCTTTTTGTTCTTGTGTTCAAGGATTGCGGATTCAATATTTTATGGCTATCTACTTAATCAAAGACATTTATACCAATATCAAGCCCAAAAAAATATAGAGCAATTGTCTTAATACTGATCTGTCGCAGTCGCCCTAATTTCACTACAGGGAATTACTTATGCATAATTAATTACAAAGCAAAACCCGTAAAGTTTTGCCCCTGCGGGGCAAAACTTTACGGGTTTTCTTAACTACTAATCCCAAAACACAAAATGGCGTAGCCATTTTGTGTTTTGGGATTAGTAGTTAAGATCTATATTTAAGGAAATACACTTTATAAAAAATCAACAGATAGGCGATCGCCTAGCCTCACATAATTTCTTCAGCCAAAAGCTTACCCTTGACACGTTCATAATCATCTTCAAGAAATCAATCTTGGGCTGCTTGATAGTTTGAATGAGAAACTACTAGTCTGTAATCTGATGCAGGATTAAAAATATTACATCTACCATCATGATCGCCGACAAGCATCAAAATTTTAGGTGGGAAAGGGATGGGATCAACCCAAAGTTCGATAAATTGCCAAGTTTTAGCCTGTTTTTCGAGGGCTGGTACGAGGGATGGCATGATACTCACCTGTGGCTTTTAGGACTTTGATCTCACCGTAATAAATAGGCGTTTGGCTACCATCTACTCTAATTAACCTCAGTTCGGGTTAATTTCAAATTGGCTCCTAGAAATGGTTCGCACCGCGAACCGTTTCTAGGAGCCAAAACAGTAAAAGCCTCGCGAAGCGAGGCTTTTACTGTTTTGGCTTTTAAAATTATGTAGCTTATCCCGAACTCACGTTAATTATGTAACCAATTGTCTCGGCAAAATACAACCCATACCTTTCATAGTCATCTTCTTCATTATCGATGCCAGTGCGTTCTCCACCTAAGATGATAGGCTGTATAACTTTTTCTAGAGTTTCGCGATCGCTAAAAATATTTGCTCTGCCTTCCCTCCTCAGCAATCGTTGAACTTGAAGCGTATTCGGCAAATGTTTATCAATCAAACTTGATCTAGGGGCGGGAGTAATACGTCGTTTGATTCCTGCCATGAATATTGAGTAACTAAAGTGCTTTACTGTCAACGTAATTTATCTCTCAGTAAAAGCCTCAAGTTTTATATGGATTTACTACAATTGTTAAGTAATAGTTTTTTGTTTAAGCATAGATTTTTATCTATGTAATTGACAAGATAAATTATGGCGAAAATCATAGACTTACTACTTTTTAACACATATTCCCGCCTCAACATGGCGATATACTGATAACCATCAAGGTATATCTACTTAAACAACATAACTAATAGAGTCATTTGCTAAAGCAATAGCTCAAACAGTGACTTAAAATAACAAAGATTTGGGATTTGTCGCGCTTAGCACAACAGATCCTAAATAACTAGCAAAAACTAGCACTACTTAACCAGAGCAACAGTTTACAGAGTAAAGAGGCGATCGCAAATCATGGTGATGATTGAAACCAAAGCCGAACGCATGGTCATAAATATGGGACCTCACCACCCATCCATGCACGGCGTTCTCAGACTTATCGTCACGCTAGACGGCGAAAATGTAGTTGATTGTGAGCCTGTTTTAGGCTACTTACATCGCTCAATGGAAAAAATCGCCGAAAATCGCACGATTATCCAATATTTGCCCTACGTGACCCGATGGGATTACCTCGCAACCATGTTCACCGAGGCAATCACCGTTAATGCACCCGAAAAACTAGCTAATGTACCAGTGCCTCGTCGCGCCAGTTACATCCGCATGATTATGCTAGAACTTAGCCGCATCGCCTCTCACTTGCTGTGGCTTGGCACATTCGTCGCAGACATCGGTGCACAAACACCATTTTTCTACGTCTTCCGCGAACGGGAAATGATCTATGACCTGTTCGAGGCTGCAACAGGGATGCGGATGATGCACAACTATTTCCGCATCGGGGGAGTTGCCGCCGACCTACCCTATGGCTGGATCGAGAAATGTGAAGACTTTTGCAACTACTTCACTCCCGTCATTGACGAATACGAAAAATTAATCACCAATAACCCGATCTTCCGTAAACGGATTGAAGGACTTGGCACAATTACCCGCGATGAGGCAATTAACTGGGGTTTATCAGGTCCAATGTTGCGTGGTTCAGGAGTAAAACTCGATCTGCGTAAAGTCGATCACTATGAACTCTACGACGAGCTTGACTGGGATGTACAGTGGGACAATGGCGGCGACTGTTTAGCCCGTTACTTGGTGCGCGTCCGTGAAATGCGCGAATCCACCAAAATGATCCTGCAAGCCCTCAAGCAAATTCCTGGTGGCTCCTACGAAAACCTCGAAGCGCAAAGAGTGCTTGCTGGTCCTAAGAGCGAATGGAACTCTATGGACTATCAGTTTATTAGCAAAAAACCATCCCCTACCTTCAAAGTTGCTTCAGGCGAACATTATGTTCGTGTCGAAGCACCAAAGGGTGAACTGGGTGTCTATATCATTGGTGAAGATAGTGTCTTCCCTTGGCGTTTTAAGATTCGTCCACCAGGATTTATTAATTTACAGATCTTGCCAGACCTAGTGCGGGGTATGAAGCTCGCAGACATCATGGCAATTTTAGGAAGTGTGGACATTATTATGGGTGAGGTCGATCGCTAATGTACGGTGGAATTGATTTACAAAGATCTTTAATTGAAATCCTGACAGGGCTGGGCTTACCCGCCGATGTCGCTAAAGTAATTTGGATGTTATTGCCCATGGCAGTAATGGTTTTAGGCGTAACCGTGGGCGCACTGGTCTGCACATGGTTAGAGCGGAAAATTTCTGCTGCGGCTCAACAACGGATTGGTCCTGAATATGCAGGGCCCTTTGGTTTACTGATTCCCCTTGCCGATGTTGGCAAACTCTTGATCAAGCAAGGTACGATTCCTGCCAAAGCCGATCCATTGCTCTACACGATTGGACCTGCGTTGGTATTTACCTCTGTCTTCCTGTGCTATCTAGTTATCCCCTTCGGTCAAAACCTGATCATTTCTGATATTGGTACGGGTGTATTTTTTATCATTGCTATTTCCAGTATTGCTCCCATCGGCTTACTGATGGCAGGTTACTCTTCTAACAATAAATACTCGCTCTTAGGTGGTTTACGTGCCGCTGCACAGTCAATTAGCTACGAAATTCCTCTAGCTTTGGCAGTGCTTGCTGTAGCCCTAATGACCAATGGACTTAGCACCATTGATATTGTCAATCAACAAGCTGAATATGGCATCCTCTCTTGGAATATTTGGCGACAACCGATTGGTTTTGTAATTTTTATCATCGCGGCTCTTGCTGAATGCGAACGCTTACCCTTTGACTTGCCAGAAGCAGAAGAAGAACTTGTTGCTGGTTATCAAACTGAATATTCAGGGATTAGGTTTGCCTTTTTCTATGGTGGTTCCTACGCTAACCTCTTGCTAGCTGGTCTACTTGCCTCCATTTTGTATCTCGGCGGCTGGGAGTTACCATTCCCCATCGACAAAGTTAGCGAAGCTATTGGTATTGAAGCAAATACAGCTTGGTGGCAAGTTATTGCTGCTTTCATTGGACTAACGGCAACCCTAGTCAAAACCTATGCCTTTATTTTCTTTGCGATCCTCTTACGTTGGACAGTTCCCCGTGTTCGGATCGACCAACTGCTCGATCTAGGCTGGAAATTTTTATTACCAATTGGACTTGCTAATTTGTTGATTACCGCCGCTTTGAAGTTGGCTTTCCCCTTTGCTTTTGGCGGATAAGCCCTCACCCCTCTCCCTCTGGGAGAGGGGAACAAGATTTTTGAATTTAAAGCAGAAACTTAAACCCCTATTACCAAAATGCTGAAATTTCTTAATAAAGTTGGTGAATACACCAAAGAAGCTGTACAGGCAGCTAAGTATATCGGACAAGGCATGTCGGTAACCTTTGACCATATGCGTCGTCGTCCGATTACGGTGCAGTACCCTTACGAAAAGCTGATCCCTTCTGAACGTTTTCGTGGACGCATTCACTTTGAATTTGATAAGTGTATTTCCTGTGAAGTCTGTGTGCGGGTATGTCCGATTAACTTGCCTGTAGTTGACTGGACATTCAACACAGAAATGAAGAAAAAGGAACTGAAGAGTTACAGCATTGACTTTGGCGTATGTATTTTTTGTGGTAACTGTGTAGAATACTGCCCCACTAATGCCTTGTCTATGACTGAGGAATACGACCTGTCAACCTTCGATCGCCATGAATTAAACTTTGATAGCGTCGCTCTCGGACGGATGCCTACCAAAGTTACTGAAGATCCTTTGGTCACGCCAATTCGTGAGCTTGGCTATTTGCCGAAGGGTGTAATGGAGGGGCATGAAACACCTCACACAGCTAAGCGTGCGGGGCTACGTCCTGAAGAAATTGCCGAAGCTACTTCTGAGAACAAATAATACCAAAACACAAAATGGCTATGCCATTTTGTGTTTTTAAAACCCTTGCTGGGTTTGGCTTTTAATTTCCAAAAGTGTAGCCACAATTTCGGAAATTGGTATAACAGACAAGATTACTGAAGGAGATTTTAATGAGTAATATCGGTCTAGGTGATGGTTCACAAACCGTATCTTTGGTCGTTTTAGCTGCAATGCTGACGGCTTCGGCAATGGGTGTGGTGCTGTTACAAAATGTCGTCTATGCGGCTTTTCTGCTCGGCGCGTCTTTTATCAGTGTGGCGGGTTTGTATTTGCTACTCAATGCTGATTTTGTGGCGGCGGCTCAAGTCCTAATTTATGTTGGAGCTGTCAATATTTTGATCCTGTTTGCGATCATGTTGGTCAACAAGCGTCAAGACTACCAAGATGTCAAATATGGAGCTTTACGCAGTGTTGTTACTGGTGTTGTTTGTTTAGGTTTATTTGGATTGTTAGGAGCCACTGTCATTTCGACAGACTGGGCTGTTACTGCGACGATCGCTAAGTTGCCTTCGACAATGGTGGTGATTGGTCAGCACTTCTTCAGCGACTACTTACTGCCCTTTGAATTAGCATCAGTTTTGCTGTTGGTGGCTCTGATTGGGGCGATCGTATTGGCTCGTCGTGAGCTTGTCCCTGACGCTGTGAAGGTTGGGCAAGTTGATGAAGACTCACTGGAGTTATTAGAAAAGCCCAAAGAGCAACTTGTTGCTTCTAAATAAATAAGTAACAAAGTCTTTTGAGGATTCGTATACAAGAAATTTTTTAAAAGCTGGCTAAGCTAGCCTTTTAAAAAATTTCGCAGGTTTTAAGAAAGCGCAAAGCGCTGTAAATTTCAATTAATAGTAAACAGATATGTCTTTAGAACCTTTTTTGATTATTGCTGCTGCGCTCTTTTGTATTGGCATCTATGGATTAATTACCAGTCGTAATGCTGTGCGCGTATTAATGTCCGTGGAGCTAATGTTAAATGCCGTTAATTTGAATCTGATGGCTTTTTCTAACTTCTTGGATTCAGCGAGTATTCGTGGTCAAGTATTTACCATTTTTGTCATCTCGATCGCTGCTGCCGAAGCCGCCGTTGGTCTGGCGATCGTGCTATCGATTTATAGGAGTCGTGACACAGTGGACATGGAGCAATTTAACTTGCTCCGTTGGTAAGTTCTCTAGAATTTATATTTAGGGTAGCTCCTACAGCCTATTGAGGCTTTGAGTAGTACAGAAAGATTTTTGAAAGCGTTGCTTTGCGACGCTTTCAAAAATCTTTCTAGTTTTTAAACCAGCGCAAAGCGCCGTATAGATAAAACATTTTGGAAATCATAAAACCAATGAACTGATGTTTCTAGCGATCGCAATTTGTATGTTTTTCTTGATCGGTTCATACTTTGGCAGATATTTTGCTCAAAAAGGGCTAACTGCTGACAATGCATTACGCCATTATCAAAAGCAAGTTTACTGGATTGGTTCCATCACATTCGGAATCATTATATTGATCATCATCCTGATGAATTCTGGCAAAAATAGTCCTTGGGTTCCTGCTTGGATTTTACTTTATGTAGGAGCTTACGCATGGCAAGGTGTTTTGCTCATTTGTAGCTTTTGTATAGGGCTGATGCTTTTATTAGAAATATCTGCTTGGAAAGATTGGCAATGCCTACAGCAACTAATTCTTTTTCTACTCATTAGCATTTCATCAGTTTTTTTGTTGTTTTATCAAAATTTGCCGATAACAGATTTACTTGAATCTCCTCGAATCCTCAAAGGAGTCGTCTTGCAGACAACGCCCTACAGTTGTGCCGCCGCCACCATTGCTACACTTTCACGGCGGGTCAATCCATTAGCACAGACTACAGAGTTGGATGTCGTTAAGCTCGCAGGCACGAGTCGGCAAGGGACAAATATTCTCTCAGAAATACAAGCAATGGAGCAATTAGGACTTGCTCCTTAGTATGAACGCAATCTCACGATCTCAGATTTGGTGAAGCGCAGACAAATGGCAGTTTTGCATGTGATGGAGCCAGTATCAGGGACAAGAATCCAACATGCGATCGCTTTATTAGCGATTGACCCTCTAAAGGAAAAAATAACTGTAGCAAATCCTTTATCTGGAATCCAAGAGAAAAGATTCGATGAGATGAAAGACTATTGGCTCGAAGATGCGATCTTTGTCACTGCGTCACAGAAATGATTGGAGTACATAGCTTAAAGCTGCACTAGATAAAGGAACTGATAGATTATCAGTTCCCCCTGGAGAATAGGCTTCAAGTAAGGCGGCGATCGCGGCTACAGGTATGGCAACTCCAAGGTCACGGGGCTGAATACCGTGGGTAATTCCAAAAATACCAAGCATCACGATCAAGCTGGTGGCAAACATGGCAAAGGAGCCTTCAAAACTGCGTTTATTTCCGAGATGCACAAAGGTATGCTGACCAAAGCGTTTGCCAATTAGGGCAGCCATGCCATCCCCCCAAGACATCACCATCACACCAATAACCGCATATTGGGGATGCTGATCCCAAAAAAGAGCAACTAAAATCGTGATGCTGAGCGCATAGTAAAACACCCCGTAGGTTTTGCGACCCACATCATGGATCATTGGCAAAATATTTGTATAGTGCGAGGCTAAGGCGATCGCGGTAAAAGTTACGCCTGCGGTCACACATAGCCACGTCGGGATCTGCAACCACCAAGCAATCAGCAAGACATTACCAGTGCCAATATGTACAACCTTACGCACGAGTTCGGGATCTTGTTTGAAGCGACGTAGGATTGCTGAAGTTAGAAATACAAATCCAAGCCAAATAGCCACTGCAATAATTTGAAGCGTTAGGGTGGCGATCGGAGAGATATCACTAGTTATGGGCATAGGGCAAGCTTTAGAGGCGGACAAAAATGCTTATAAGCCATTACCAATAATGATAAATGGTGACCAATAGTAAGGATGACTAAAGTTACTATTTTTACCAGTATTAATCAGCACTCGTTGGGATTTGGCTAATACTTCAGCTTTGGTTAGCTTTGTATCTTGGAGTATGCCATAAAAAGCATCCATTAAAGCTTGTGTGCCACCATCGGAAACTTGCCAGAGAGATGCGATCGCAGCCTTTGCTCCTGCGTACTCCATTTGATAGCCAAAGCCCATTATTTCTGTCCCATTACCAAGTGTGCCGCCTAGCCCTGTCTCACAAGCACTGAGAATTACGAGATCGACATTTTGTAATGACCATGTGGACACATCTCTGAGGGACGCTCGACTGCCATCTCCAAAAAGTACAAAGGAGTCTTCAGGTTTCCCAATCACAAAGGCGGCATGGGTAGCCAGATGAATGATGTTGTATTGTTTAAATTTAGCGACAGTAGACTTAACATTAAAATCCCGATCTATCAATTTCGTGGAATTAGGCAACTTGGCAATCAGGTTGTCAACTTCTATACCCGCAAAAGGTAATCCAGAAAAGTTAAAAGTTTGACCATTCACATCGAAGATAAATTTGCCAGAGGTAAAAGCACCTGCAAGTACGAGGGGCTGACTATTGCGGCGGCGATCGCTTAAATTCGTGAGACTCGCGGCAGTAATCGTATTAATCGCATAGCGTTCCACTAACCATTGCTTGCCATCATAGAGCGCAGCGATCGGCAGATAGCGTAACTGCCCGTCAGGGGCATAGATAATTGTTTGTACACCAGCTTTTTGTAAGTCAGCCGCGATCGGTGCGATCAGCCAAGTATATATGCGTTGCGATGAGTCCAAGATATCAAGGGAACTTGGATCGCGGACATCAGAACGGAAATCCACGATCGCACTATTGAGATCTTCTTGCTTAATCGCAACGGTGCGCCGAATCGGATCGCCATTAGCTGTTACAAGAATTAGTTCTAAGCGATCTTCTAAAATTAGTGGATAGAAAATGGCAGTTTTTTGCGACATTTTTTGGAGGGTCTTTTGTAGAGCCGTGAATTGCTCCAGATTTAACGCATTTGAGCGATCACCGCCTTGATTGATTTGGTTCAAAATCGTTGCCACGGCGGGACTCTGCACATAGGTATTCAGTTGTTGAGATGATTGTGATTGGACATCAAGCAACTCCCGCAGTCGCTGAATTTGCTGTGACGATCGGTTTGCTTGAGTAATCTTCAAAATATCAAGTTGTTCTTTCCCCGCTTGAATAGCCCGATTTTGAATCGCACTATAATCGGTTAAAAATCTTTGTTCAGGAGCTAGAAGTTCAATCCCCTTCGCTGTTTCCACATTACCGCGCACGTTTTGGAGATAGTCGTCCAGTTCTTGTACCTTCAATAAGTCAAGTACCTGTTGAGCTTCTAAAATGCGATTTTGTTTGAGCAGTAAGTTTGCTAAATCACGGTAGGTTCTTTCGACTGTCCCTGTAAAAGTTTTTTGATCGGCTACTGATAGCGATCGCAGTTCTTTGCGAATGGATTCGCGGATATTTACCGATTGTTTATAAAAGAGAATTGCTAAATCTGGTTGCTGCCAACTAGCAAATAAATTTCCTAAATTACTAAGGTCAATGCTTTCACCTCGGCGTTCTCCCAACTGGCGATGGATGGCGGCAGCCTGTTGATACGCATCAAGAGCTTCGGGATAGCGTTTGAGATCGGCATATACTAGCCCCAAATTACTCAAAGATGTTGCTTCAGCAGAGCGATCGCCGATCTCCCGTAAAATTTTTAAGGACTTCTGATAATTACTAATTGCTAGGTCATTCTGTTTTGAAAGTCGATATATTTCACCAATATTGTTGTATGTGATGCCCTGAGCAGGAATATCATTGAGTTCTTTATGGATCGCAAGGGCTTTTTCATAATAACTTAATGCTTGTTTGAGATTCCCTTTGTCATCATAAATGGAACCAATATTACTCAGAAAAATACTCTCTGCTTGCCGATCGCCAAGTTTTTGAATTTTTTGTAATGCTAATTCTTGAAAACGTAAGGCGTTATCTAGTTGTCCTAATTCCTTATAGACAACTCCAATATTACTGAGAGTGGTTGCCGCCTGACTAGTTAAGTTAAGTTGCTGAGACACTTCCAGTGAAGCTTGGTAAGCTTCTAAAGCTTGTAAATATTTTCCCTGACTGCGGTATACCCCTGCGATGTTATTGAGAATGCTAGTTTCGATTTTGCGCTCACCTGTGACCTGCACGATCTTGAGAGATTGCTGATAGAAGTTTAGGGCTTTCTCAAATTGTCCTAATCGTCGATAGGCAAAACCAATATTGAGTAGGACTCCTGCCGAACTTTTTTGATTATTCGTGGATTCATAAATAGCCAGAGCTTGCTGTAATCGTTCTAGCCCCTGACTAAATTGTCCAATCTCCACATAGATATTGCCAATATTATTAAGAATCGTCAGTTCTCGTTCTTGGGCTTTAATGGCTCTCGCTTTTACCAATGCTTGCTCATAGGTGGCGATCGCTTGCCGCCAATTATTAGCCCGATTCAAAGCAAAGCCTAGATTTTGCAAAATCTGGACTTCATCTAATCTGACTTGCAAATTTTCCTTAACATTTTGTAACTGAAGATCACTAACAATCTTAAAAGCTCCTTGATAGGAGGCGATCGCCCGATCAAATTGCTGTAAATTCAGATAAACATTACCAATAAAATTCTGAGTTCTTGCTTCCGAAAAGCGATCCCCTTCTTTTTGGAAAATGGCGATCGCCTGCTGAAATAGTTGAATTGCTTCTTGAGCCTCTCCACGCTGCAACCGAGTTCGACCATCAATCACTAACTGAAAACCGCGATCTAGATTGCTTTGTTCAGGTTTTGGAGCTTGACTTTGAGCCAGTTTATGTTGAGAAGTTAAAGGCTGCAAAAGCATTTTGGCGTTTGCTGAATTTGCTAAAAAAGTCGAAGCATTCAAAATCAACAAGGTAGATAGGATTGAGCGATATAGCATGATGACCTTCTCGAAACTAATTTTTGGTAGTAATTTGACACTTGTGATCGCTAATCGTTGATCTCGCTATCGTAGAAAGTGGTACAATTACAGAATGAAGAGATAAAACTATTCATTGAGGAATCACCGATATGTATACCATCGATCGCAACGAAATGAAGGTAGCAGATAGTCGTAGTGATAGCAATGAGCTACCCTCTGTAGAAGTTCCAGAAGCAGTTCAAGAAACCACTTTTGAAACCAGTTCTGTGTCAGGTATGCCTCTCTCAAGAGGTTATACCGTAGATGATCAAGGACTGCTCAATAACTATGCAATTCTAACTCCGATGTATATGGAAGAGCCTACTCTTCTAACTGATAAAGATCGACTTCACTCTAAATATAAAATTCTACTTGCTATCTTAGTCACAGCAATGGCAATACTTATTGCACTCATTGTAAGTTAAGGTATCGCAGTAAAATGAAGAACTATTTTTTGTGGCGCGTTTGCCGCGCCACAAAAAATAAGGTTCTTTGAGACTTATATCTCTTAAACTCTTCAAATAAATGCTTCAAAGTATTCCCTTACCTCAGTCTCTTTGTCCTATCTTAAGGATCTAGTTCTCCAATTACAATTACTTCGCCTGCGGAGTTAGCTTGTACCACTACAGCAGATCCTGATCGCGGCACTATCCCTGTTAAAGCTGTAATATTTACCTGATGCGTCACCATAATCACTACGCCCTCCTGTTGGCGATTTTCTGTGATCAGTCGGCGGGTTTGAGCGGTTTGGATATCCTCTGTACTGCGATCGCGAAAAAAGGAATTGAGGGCAGGTTCTGGCTTCACCTCTCCTAAGTTCAAAAGCTTGGCAGTTTCTAAACAACGACACCATTGACTAGATAAAACCTGTTTAACAGGAATCTGTCGCCTCCGAAACTCATTCCCTGCTTGGCGAGCTTGCTCTCGTCCCGTTTCTGACAAATTACGCTGAGTGCTACAATCTCCCAGTTGAAATCCACTCGGATCTCCTGTGCCGGGGGCAAGCGCATGGCGCATTAGTACGACTTTGCCTGTGCCTTTGAGAGCAGTCCATTCGTCACTGGCAGGGGATTGGGCAACAGATTGAAAACTAGTTGCTGCGGACATCATCATCACACTAGCGATCGCCACAATACTCTGGGTCATAATTCTCAATAGTATAGTTTCTGTATTTTACCGTAGTGACCATTGCTGCTAACATTAAGCCCAGTCCACATCTCAATACTTCACCTTAGAGAGGCTCAATCCTGAAACTGCTGCGCGGGCTTTTATGGATACTGACATGACTGATTTACATGATTTATTTTGTACAAGTACTTATTCATTTGAAAGCCGCTATAGTTGAAGAGATAGAAAAGAGACTTTCTTGTTTTGTCCTTGGTGGGTAATCCACCTTGATATCTAAGCTTAGGATAATGGCATGGAAAAAGTTTTAGTGAATCAAATATGTGTAGGTGATCCTGCCCATGATATTTGGAAAGGACAGCGCCATCCCCTTGATTGTATTTTTCATCCTCGCTCTGTTGCAGTCATTGGTGCAAGTGAAAGAGAGGGAAGTGTCGGCAGAACATTGTTATGGAACTTAATTCGTAGTCCTTTTGGAGGGACTGTTTTTCCCGTTAATCCTCAGCGCCATAGTGTATTAGGAATTAAGTCCTATCCTGATATCGCTAGCGTCCCTGAAGTCGTGGATTTAGTCGTAATTGCCACACCTGCGGCAACAGTGCCACAGGTGATTCGGGAATGTGTAGCAGTGGGGGTGAAGGGTGCAATTATTGTTTCGGCGGGGTTTAAAGAAATTGGTGAAGCAGGCGAAGCTTTAGAACAACAAGTTCTCGCCGAAGCAAGACGGGGTGGGATGCGAATTATTGGTCCAAATTGTTTAGGGCTGATGAATCCTCTCGCAGGGCTAAATGCTACTTTTGCAGGAACGATCGCCCGTGCAGGCAATGTCGCTTTCATTAGTCAAAGTGGAGCGCTCTGTACTTCGATTTTAGACTGGAGCCTCGGCGAAAATGTGGGATTTAGTGCCTTCGTTTCCATTGGTTCGATGTTGGATGTTGGTTGGGGGGATTTGATTGAATATCTGGGCGATGATCCCCATACCCACAGCATTGTGTTGTATATGGAATCGATTGGTGATGCCCATGCTTTTCTTTCCGCAGCTCGTGAAGTTGCCATGGACAAACCGATTATTGTGTTGAAAGTCGGTCATACAGAAGCGGCGGCAAAGGCGGCGGCTTCGCATACAGGTGCATTGACAGGCAGTGACGAAGTGCTGAATGCCGCATTCCGACGCTGTGGAGTATTGCGGGTGCATACGATTTCCGACCTATTTGATATGGCTGAGATTCTCTCTAAACAACCGAGACCAAAAGGAAATCGTCTCTCGATTGTCACTAATGCGGGAGGGCCTGGGGCGATCGCTACCGATGCCCTGATCAGTGGCGGTGGTGAATTGTCAGAACTAGCAGCAGAAACAGTACAGCAACTTAATCAATTTTTGCCGCCTCAATGGAGCCATCACAATCCCGTTGATATTTTGGGGGATGCCAGTAGCGATCGCTATGCCAAGACCTTAGAAGTTGTGGCGAACGATCCCAATAGCGATGGATTACTCGTCATCTTGACTCCCCAAGCAATGACTAATCCTACACAGACGGCTGAAAAGCTCAAGGCTTACAGTCAATTAGGCAAGCCTGTAATCACCAGTTGGATGGGTGGTGCAGAAATTGCCGCAGCAACCCAAATTCTCAATCAGGCAAATATTCCCACCTATCCCTATCCCGATACGGCCGTTAGATTGTTTAACTATATGTGGCGGTATACCTACAATTTGCGAGGGATCTATGAAACACCTTCCTTGCCTACGGATTCAGATCAACATGCACCCGATCGCCTTCTTGCTGAAAAAATCTTAGCGCCAGCTATTAGCAGCGATCGCCGTCTATTAACTGAATATGAGTCCAAGAATTTACTTGCTGCCTATGGTATTCCCACTGTACCGACCGAAATTGCCACTAGTGATCTCGAAGCTGTCGAAATTGCCGATCGCTTTGGTTATCCCGTCGTTCTCAAACTTCATTCGGAAACTATTACTCACAAAACTGATGTGGGTGGTGTGCGTTTAAATCTATCTGATGCCGCAGCCGTTACTCGTGCTTTTATGGCGATCGCTTCTAAAGTGCGTGCTATTGATCCCCAAGCTTTCTTGGGGGTCACTGTGCAGCCTATGGTAAAGATGGAAGGCTACGAACTGATTTTAGGAAGCAGTCTCGATCCCCAGTTTGGTGCAGTGATGCTTTTCGGGATGGGGGGGCAATTAGTAGAAATCTTTCAAGATCGCGCTTTAGGATTACCGCCATTAAATACTACCCTTGCGCGGCGAATGATGGAACAAACGCGCATCTATCAAGCTTTACAAGGAGTCAGGGGTCGAAAGGCGATCGATCTCGTTAAACTTGAACAATTATTGGTTAACCTTAGCCAGCTAATCGTTGAGCAGCCTCAAATTCGGGAAATTGATATTAATCCTCTGACGGTCTCTCCTGAGGGGATGATTGCTCTAGATGCGCGAGTGGTTCTTCATACAACCGCCGATATTGACAAGCGTCCCGTTCCAGCGATTCGCCCCTATCCCACTAAGTATGTGCAGCTATGGGAATCGTTGAAAGGAGATCTCCTCAAGATTCGCCCGATTCGCCCTGAAGATGAACCGCTCATGGTGCAGTTTCACCAAAGTCTTTCAGAAGAGAGCGTCTATTTGCGGTATGCCCACATGGTCAAACTCAAGCAACGCATTTCCCATGAGCGACTCACTCGGATTTGCTTCATTGATTACGATCGCGAAATCGTTTTAGCTGCTGACTACAAAAATCCCCAAACATTAGAGCATGAGATTCTGGGAGTAGCAAGGCTCAGTAAGTTACATGGCACAAACGAAGCAGAATTTGCACTCATCGTTAGCGATCGCTACCAGCATCAAGGGCTAGGCACTGAGTTATTACGCCAACTGTTGGAAGTTGGTAAGGAGGAAAAACTTGAGGCGATCGTTGGTTATATCCTCAATAGCAACGACAAAATGCAAAGCCTCTGTCGCAAACTAGGCTTTCAATTACACCAAGATGCTGAGGCAGGAATGTTGAAGGCTGTTTTTAGACCAGTTTAGTTGTCTCCCCAGAATATTCAAACCCAGAAAACTACGGTAGGCTAAGCCTGCTGTAGTTTTCTGGGTTTGGTTTTCAATTCGAGCTTGGCGCTATAAAACTTAGATTTATTCTATTCACAAAGCTAAACGTACTTATTTTTAAAAGGCGATCGCAAAATGACCAATATTCTCGACATTATTAAGGCGGATTATGCAAAATTCCCTGAAGCGCAAACCTATAGCATCTATAGCGAAGATGTCTATTTTAAAGATCCTGTCTATAACTTTCGTGGCATCAAGCAATATCAGAAGATGATTGGCTTCATTACCTTTTGGTTTAAAAATCTCAAGCTAGAGCTTCACGATATCACCCGCACCGATAATCTTGTCAAGGCTCGCTGGACAATGAGTTGGGATGCACCATTACCTTGGAAACCAAGAATTAGTGTGACGGGCTGGAGTGACCTCACTCTAGATATGGCGGGAGAACTAATTATTTCTCACATTGACTATTGGGAATGTACTAAATTTGATGTCATTAAGCAGCATTTTGTCTTTTCCTAAGTAGCTCAGCATAGTTATAGCTGTCGCCATTCTTGTTAGGACAAATCAAAACCTAAAAAGTGTGAGGCGGCGCTTCGCGCCGCCTCACACTTTTTGTGTCCTAAATGGCGATAGCTATATAAAACAAACCCAAATTGTTGGGCTGCCCGCTTAGCGGGCAGCCCAACAATTTGGGTTTGTTTATATATTTTTTACTTTGCATAAGTTTTGTACACTGAAGCTAGCGATAAGTGATCCAAACCTAAAATAGCGAGAAAATCAATGTTTGCAGAAACGCGAGAATTTTCGGCTACGCAGTTTGCTAAAACCAGATGTTCCACTAATGGCACACCATCTTTTTTGGCTTGGAGTGGTTATTTATATTCCTTTATGCCTAACGAGCCAAAGCGTAAGTTGTTCCAAATCGTCGGGATGAATGTGGCACGATGTATAGACAAGGGTGATGGCTCATGGGACTTCACCTCTCGCGAAGTGATTCTATATCTTGATCCTGAGACTAGAGAGATAATTCGCCATTGGCAAAATCCTTGGACAGGGGAAATGTTATCTGTGGTACATGTCGCCCATAGTCCGATTCAAGGTACATTTCGCCACAATATTCCTGCCGAGGTGGAAGGCGACACTGCAACTTTCATTTTCGATTTATTTGCTCAGTATCCTAATCCCCTTGCTGACGATCCTAAATTTGCTGAATATTGCGATCGCCCGATATACAATGCCGTCGAGTTATTTAAACTCTCTGTTCCCATCGCCGATCTCGAAGATCCCACAACCACAACGGTCTCCAAATTAGTCTTGTCTTGGAATCGGGTGGGTCCATGGCTACCTTGGATGAAAATGGGACGGCGTGAAGGGAATCTGATTTATAGCGCCTCTGGTAAAAAAGTTAAAGATTTTAACGAGCTACCACTGATTCTCAAAAAAGAAATTGAAACCCGTGTACCTCTGTTTAGAGATGCACCATCTGAAAAAACTGAAGGGGAAGAAATGACATCATGGCAATATTTCAAACAGCATTTTGACGCTTATCTGCAAGGTGTTACTTTCCCGATTCCTACGGTCTAAACCAAAACACAAAGCGGCTAGCCGTTTTGTGTTTGTCCAGCAATAAAGAAAGGCAGCCCTAATGGCTGCCTTTCTTTATTCTTATATAGCTGTCGCTAAGTGTATGAGGACATAAAACCCAAGAAGAGAATAGCGGCGCGAAGCGCCGCTATTCTCTTCTTGGGTTTTGCTTTTGTCCTAACACAATCGACGGCAGCTATAAATTTAGGCTTCTGGGGGAATTTCAGAGGTTGCTGTAGATATTTGAGGGACAAGGAGCGATCGCTGAGATTCTGAGACCAATCCTGTCAAGATATCTTTAAATTCATTTTGTTTCTTCGCATTGGTGGAGACATAGCTAACTGTAATTACAGAATCGCTAAAAGGAACACCAGCACAGGATTGGGAATAAATATCAATGCGAGGAGTCGGTACATCAGTCTGACTAGACAATAAAGCAGAAGCTCCTGCCATATCATCCATATTCAAGAGACGTATGAGTTCATCCCTAGATTCCTCTGTTGCACTGCCTACCCATTGTTTCTCTCCATACCATTCATTAGCTTCTTCGTTGAATGGTTCGTTTGCAGATTTAAAAGGAATGGAAGCTGCTAAGAATCCAACAACTCCCAACTCGATCAACCAGAGTAAATAAGCAAAATTATCCTTGATCTCGAAGGAACTACTTCTTCTACTAATGGTAATTCCTTCTTTGGCTGACATTTTTAAAAAGCCAACAAATCCTGAAGAACCAGTTTCCTGTTGCAAAAAGCTATTGATTTGCTCTTTTGCCTGATTCTTGTCGGTGACATTATATTCACGCTCCATGATTTTTTCGGTTTCCTGCTGAAAATTGATGTACTGTCCGTACATCAGCGAGCCGTAGGTAACCAGTCCACCTAAAATACCTAATCCAAGAGCAGTAAGTGGATTCCGAATTTTGCCTTTTTTGACTGCAAACCCCATTGCAGCACCAGTTGCAAATCCCATTCCTAGAGGGAATAAAACAATAAAGTAAATAAATTTACTGATAAATGCGGTTGCTCCGCCGATCGCCACACCTGAGACTAAAGAAGAGATAGCTAATATCGCGACTCCTTGAGAGGGAGCGATATTACTGGGCTGATAGGTTCTCATGTCTGTAAGCTATAGGTTACATAGATTTAATTCTATTATTTTGCCGCAATTTACGAGATTGAAATAATAAGAAATTTAATTGCCATGAGCCATTGACAAAATCTCCTCAAAACTAGGCGTAACTATTTCTGAAGACTGCTCACTTAGCCATAGCCAATATTCGTAATTACCAGTCCGACCTTGAATTGGTGAAGGCGTTAAACCTTGAAATTGCCAACCCAAACCTTGAGCAGTTGCTAAAACATTAGCGATCGCCTCAGCTCTAACTTTTGGTTCGCGAACAATCCCATTTTTGCCTACTTGTCCCTTACCCGCTTCAAATTGCGGCTTGACGAGCAGTAATGTCTCGCGCGGCGATCGCAATAAATTCCATAGTGAAGGCAAAATTTTAGTAAGCGAAATAAACGATAAATCCAACACCGCAAAGTCAGGAACAATATCTTCAGGCGCATATAAATCTTCAGGAGTAAGATGTCTGAGATTAGTCCGCTCTCGCAACACCACTCGCTGATCACTGCGAATTTCCCAAGCTACCTGACCATAGCCCACATCAATCCCATAGACCTTCTCAGCCCCCTGCTTCAGCATACAGTCCGTAAATCCACCCGTCGAGATCCCCCCATCAAAACAAGTGCGATCGCCCAAATTCACCGCAAATTTAGCAAGCGCTCCTGCCAATTTCTCACCACCACGGGACACAAAAGGCGATCGTTGCTTCACCAAAATCACTGCGTCATCTTTGACCTCAGTACCAACCTTATCAATCACCTGCTGATTGACCTGCACCCAGCCAGCTCGAATAAACTTTTGAGCCTGCTCCCGCGATGGTGCTAGCTCTAAGTCAACCAATAAGACATCTAAACGCTTTTTCAAACTCTATATAACCTTTAACCACATCAAAAATATAGCTTCGCCAAGTGTATCAGGACATAAAAAACTAAAAGAGAGTTGCGGCGCTTTGCGCCGCAACTCTCTTTTAGTTTTTGGTTAGTCTTGACTAAGCTTCAGCTACAGTTTCTTCTACTGCTTCAGCTACAACTTCTTCAGGAATTTCAGGCTCTTCCATTGCATCAGGAACTTCATACTCTTCCTCTTCAACTGCGGCTACAGGAATTTCCATTACCGCAGGAGGTGCGTTTAGTTGCTCACGATATTTTGCAGCCATTTCTTCGGCTTTAGCGTAAACCAGTTGAGGGTCTTTGACCATATCACCAGGTTCTGCTTCGAGTTGCTTGGTGGAAAGCGAAATACGTCCACGTTCGGCATCAAGGTCGATGATCATTACCTTCACTTCGTCATTTACATTGAAGACGTTGTGAGGAGTTTCGATATGCTCGTGGGAGATTTCGGAAATGTGCAACAAGCCACTGACACCACCGATATCGATAAATGCACCGTAGGGCTTGATACCACGGACGACACCGATCACGACTTCGCCAACTTCGAGCTTGTTCATCTTGCGCTCAACAAGGGCGCGACGATGACTGAGAACAAGACGGTTGCGGTCTTCGTCTACTTCCAAGAACTTAAGTGGCAATTCTTCGCCAACTAGTTCTTCCTTAGGCTTGCGAGTGCTGATGTGTGAACCAGGGATAAATCCGCGTAGTCCTTCAATTCTGACTAGTGCGCCACCACGGTTGGTAGCAAAAATAAGAGATCGCACGGTTGCGTCTTCTGCTTGCAACTGGCGTACACGTTCCCATGCTCTCATGTACTCAATGCGACGAATCGAAAGGGTTAGTTGTCCTTCTTCGTTTTCGTCAGCGAGAATGAAAAACTCACGGGTTTCATTGTTTTGTAATACTTCTTCAGGTTGATCAACACGATTGATCGACATTTCCTGAATCGGGATATAGGCTGCTGTCTTTGCGCCAATGTCAATAAGTGCGCCCCTAGGCTCAATGCTAAATACTGTACCCGCAACAATGTCGCCAGGGCTGAAGTGATAATCGTATTTATCTAAAAGCTTCGCGAAATCTTCATGTGTGAAGCCGACATTGGTGGTTGTGGCAGTTTTGGCCCGATTGATCATAACTAAATTTTTCCTTGTTCCTGTTTTGAATTTATCTGGTTTCCTCCCAGAAATGTAAGAGCAGTAGCCGTTACAGCTTGTTGCGGTTTACATCCTACGCCTATTTGTGTTGTTAATATTTTTAGTAAAACCTATAGGCATAGGTTTGCAATTATAGCGTACTTAAGCTAGATATAGAAAGTGTTAGCAAATATTTTTTATACGAGAGTTTACGAAGCCTACTATCGTATAACTCTTATGTTTTTTGGAGTTTAACCATAAAAAAGCCATCCATATCATGTTTATGGGGCAGGACTTTTACCCAGCCGCGATCGCTGGCAAAATGAGCGGCAGGATTATCACCACTCGGCGGCACAATTTGCCAATCGGGATGATTGATTAAAAACTGGGTAATTACTTGTTCGTTCTCAGCAGGATGTAGGGTGCAAGTGCCATAAACGATTACACCTTCAGACTTTACCCATTGGATAGCGCGTTCCAGAATTTCGGCTTGGGTTTTGGCTAGTTTATAGGGTTCTTCGGGAGTTTGTCGCCAACGCGCATCGGCGTGACGGTGTAATGTTCCTAAGCCAGAGCAAGGCACATCTAATAAGACTCGATCGCATTTTGACTCTAATACTTTGTCCGCATCAAATTCACGGGCATCGATTTCAACGGTTTGCACATTCGTGATCCCCAGACGCGCCGTATTTTGTTCAACTTTTTTAAGACGATTAGCAAGGCGATCCAAGGCATAGACTTTGCCCGTGTTTTTCAGGCGATCGCTGATATGTGTCGTCTTACCACCGGGGGCAGCACAGGCATCAATAATGATCTCATTAGGTTGTGGATCTAATAAGTAAGTAACTAACTGTGCGCTTGCATCCTGCACTGACCACCAACCCTCTTTAAACTTGGGTAATTGGCTCACATCCCCTGATCCCTGCGCCACACGTATACCATCGGGCAAATAGGGAATCGGCTCAGCTTTGATTTCAGATTCAGCAAAAGCAGCTAGGACTTGATCCCTTGTCGCATATAAAAGATTTACCCGTAAATCAAGATGGGGCGTTTGGTTAAACCAATTACAAATATTTGCGATCGCTTCTTGACCAAATTCTTTTTGCCATAATTCGATCAACCATTCAGGATAGCTATAAAAACTAGCGGGATCGGTAATATTAGCAAGAATATCTTCCTTCTCTTTAGCTCTGAGTATGGATCTCATTACCCCATTTGTAAATCCTGACAAGCCCTTTAAATTATTTTCTTTGACCAATTCCACCGTGGTATGAACGATCGCAGATGGCTTGATGCGATCGAGAAAACATAGTTGGTAGATACCAATGTGTAAGATTATTAATAAGTCGGGTGGTAATTTTGTGGTTGGTTTTTGTGAGAAGTTTTGCAAAACCGCTTGCAGGGTTTTTTGGCGGCGCGTACATCCATACACTAACTCCGTGATCAGACGGCGATCGCTTTCTGGGAGATTAATGTTATCCTGACGCGCCCGCGACAGCGTACAGTCAAGCGCTACATCCGCATAGGCATTGCGTCTTTGAATCAAACGTAGTGCTTCTAAAGCAATTTGTCGAGAATTCTTACTCGTCATCGGCAATTTAATAAACTTAAAATTAAAGGGCTATTTACAAAAATTGAGTTCAAGGATTCAATAATTATCAAAATTCAATGGTTGCACTGTAGACAAATGCGGTCATTATTTGGTATCTAAGAGCGTATATTCAGGTGATATTTAATCATCTGTTACAAAGCCGTAAAAAAGCTGCTGATCTAAAGTTCGATCTAAAAAAAGTGTGATGGTTACTGTGGGTGTGAGGAGCGGCAATGGTTGATACTGGTGTGAGAGTTAGGAAAGCAAAATTTCCGACAGGAAGTAGCCTAGCACTTGGTTTAGCAATCGGTTTAATAAGTTTAATTGTTGGTGTCGATCTTTTCTTGAATCCTAATATAAGTTCAAGTTTGCTGTTACCATTCACATTTGGGGGGGCTGGTGTAGCTGCATTGGGGACTTTTGCTGTACCCGCGTTGCGTCGCCTCAAGGCTGGTCAAATCATCCGTGAAGATGGTCCACAGGCTCACCTCAAAAAACAAGGTACGCCGACGATGGGGGGGATATTCATTATACCTGTCGGAATTTTATTGTCGTTGGTATGGTCTGGCTTTAATGACAAAGTCATAGCTTGTAGCTTGCTCACGCTTTCCTTTGCATTTATCGGTTGGCTAGATGATTGGAAAATTTTGCGTCGTCACTCCAATAAAGGCTTGTCTCCACGAGCCAAACTTTTACTCCAAGCATTTTTCGCGGCTTGTTTTTGTACTTGGCTAGGTTTAACCCAAAACTGGCAGGCGATCGCCACGATTAATTTGCCTCTGAAATTTGTGATTCCTCTGGGCTTACTGTTTTTCCCTCTGGCTCTGTTTGTATTCCTTGGCAGTAGCAACGCGACCAACCTCACCGATGGCTTAGATGGCTTAGCTGGTGGTACTGGTGCGATCGCCTTATTTGGTATGGGGCTACTACTGTTTCCTCAGAACAAAGAACTCGCCATTTTTTGCATGTGCCTCAGCGGTAGCTATTTAGGATTTCTCTGGCACAATCGCTATCCAGCCCGTGTATTTATGGGTGACACGGGATCGCTGGCTTTAGGTGGTGCACTTGCTTCGACTGCTATCCTTGGTAACTTGCTATGGGCATTTTTAATTGTCGGAGCAATTTTTATCTGGGAATCAATTTCAGTAATTGCTCAGGTTTCTTATTACAAGGCAACCAAAGATGAAACTGGAATGGGTAAGCGTCTTTTCAAAATGGCTCCTTTTCACCATCACTTAGAGTTGAGCGGCTGGCATGAGTTACATGTGGTCAAATTCTTTTATCTCACAGGTGGGCTTTTAGTAGCGATCGCACTTTTGGTTAGCAAACTTCCATAGACAAGCTAATCACGAAATACACTTTTAAAAAGCCGCCCAATTGGGCGGCTTTTTAGTTGCACTCTAAAGATTCTCTGGTATCAATACCAGTTTTCGAGTTTGTGCCTTTCGCTTTGGTGCATAGCCATTTGCGTTGTCCACCATCCATGATCGCATCCGTGAAATCTGCCCCATCAATATTCACAAAATCAAAGGTGCTGCGTAATAAGATTGTCTCGACTAGCAACGCATCACTGAGATCGGCTTTAGCAAAATCTGCTTGATCGAGTAATCCGCCTGAAAAATTTGCCCCTTTGAGGTTTGCTCTTCTTAAAATGGAGGCGCTAAATACGGCTCCGCGCACATCGGCATTTTCAAAGTTGGCTCCTTCCATGTTGGCATTGGCAAAGCCTGAACCGACCAGATCTCTCCCTGAAAAGTCTCTGTTTTTTAACTGGGCATGGCTAAATGAGAGTGTTTCTGCTTGGACCTTGATAGGCGATGTTAGTAAACAGGCGCTCGCAAGTACTAGAGCGATCGCTAAGCGCAAAAATGAAGACGGTTTTAAAAATTGCATAGAAATAAAACTAAAGATAATGGCTTTATCTTAGCGTCTGGTATAGCTATAGCCATCTGTATCAGGACAAATCAAAACCCAAATAGTGTGAGGCGGCGCTTCGCGCCGCCTCACACTATTTGGGTTTTATGTCCTAACAAGAATGGCGACAGCTATAAAAACAGGAAAGGCGATCGCTACATTGTAGCGATCGCCTTTCCTGTTTTTGAGAATGTGATAAAAAAATACGAAGAGCGAGTTTAAAGATATTGAAAATTAAGACTACAAAGAGCCTGTTTTCCAATTTTGTAAATTAGTTCTCAATGTAGTTGAGAAGTAGTCCCATGGTGGCGATCGGGAGGATTACACCAATAAGTGGTACGAAGATGAAAGAGACGTAGTAATGTGCGTAGTATCCAGTCATGGTCGTGGGTTTCCTTGAATTAAGATATAAATTTTTGAGGATCTGATTTAGATTAAATTAATATGATTTGGAGCTGAAGTTAACAACACCAAAAATAAATCTAATTCCAAAGCAGACCAAGGAATTTTTGCATTGGCTCTAGGTAGTTGAGGAAGTATGCAAATGCAGCGCCACCAGCACCACCAAGCAAGAAGCTACTAGCAAATTCGCTCCAACCAGCAGGAGTACCTAATTCGGCAGGGGCTTCTAAGGCTGAGCTAGACTGCAACTTAGTTACAGTTTGACCATATAAGGACAAGCCGACGGTCAACAGCACAACAGATGCGAGCGTTGCCAACAGACCAGCAAGGCTGGCTAATTCTGTATTTCTCAGAGGTCCCAATAATGCAAATGGCCCGTAAATGAAGTAGCCATGAGCCATGCCGATTTCTAGACCACGACGGCTAGGAGACAAGCCTGCGCGGTAAGCGGGAAGGTTGCCGATAAAAGCCTTAACGATCGCAGAATCGCTAACGGGTGTAGACAAATTCCCTAGTTGGGGATCGTTCTTGAAGGGTTTTACAAAATCTGTCATAAGTCTTTATTAAGTTAAAGATTGCAGGGAGAATTTTGTCTTCATTTTAGGGAATAAGCGCTGATGTCTCTGCATAAAGAGGGCGTATCTTTAGAAAACTTCACAACCACTAGTAAAAACTTGGCAAAGCCAAGTTTTTATTTTGAGTAGCTAGACATAAATAATTACAAACCAAAACCCGTAAAGTTGCGCCCCGCAGGGGCGCAACTTTACGGGTTTTGATAATTTGCTGATGGACATAAATCGGCTAGCTCACAGCGATCGCAAGCAGGTTTACGGGCATTACATACAGCACGTCCGTGATAAATAATCCTAATTGACCAATTTTCCCAGTCCCGTTGGGGCAGCATTCCCATCAGATCCCGCTCGACTTTTATTGGTTCTTCAAATTTGGTTAATCCCAGTCTTTTAGTAAGCCGCTTTACATGGGTGTCAACGGTCACGCCTGCATTGATCCCATAGGCATGGGCTAAGACCACATTGGCAGTTTTACGAGCCACTCCTGCAAGCTTGAGCAGTTTTTCCATTGTATTTGGTACTTTCCCATCAAAGTCACGCACGATCATTTCACAGGCACTTCTAATATTTTTAGCTTTGTTGCGATAAAAGCCTGTGGAGTGGACTAACTCCATGAGTTCATCGAGATCGGCATTAGCTAAGGCGATCGCATCGGGATATCGTGCAAATAGTTTGGGTGTGACCATATTCACGCGCTCATCGGTGCATTGAGCCGAGAGGATGACTGCTACCAATAACTGCACAGGTGTCTCGTAATCAAGCGAACAGGTTGCGTCGGGATAAAGCCGTTTGAGACGAATTAGGATTTCGTTAGCCCGAACTTTTTTAGATGAACGTTTGGTAATAATTCCCATGAGTAGCGCGATACACCGATGATTTGTAGTTTAGCATTGTTTAAAAAAGCTCCTTCAGGTGCTTTTTTAAACAATGCTAAATAATTCGGGCGGCACTCATTTAAAATTGAGTAGTGAGGCTTCGCCGCACCAAAACACATTGCTTCCAACTTAAATAGCCTCCCCCAAGCTCGCAAATGGATAAGAAAAAAGTATTATTGCTATCGGCGAATCCTGCGAATACCGATCGCTTGCGGGTTGAGGCGGAATTTCGGGAAATTGAGGAATGTTGTCAGAAGTCGAGCTTGCGCGATCGCTTTGCCATTGTGACTAAAGGCGCAGTCCGAATCGATGACTTGCAACCAATTTTGCTTCAGGAAGTACCGCGTGTGGTGCATTTCTCAGGGCATGGGGCGGCGGAAAATGGGTTGGTGTTAGAACATGATGATGGCACTTGGCAACTCGCACCCACTGAGGCTCTAGCAGATTTGTTTCGGATTCTCCAAAATGGCATCGATTGCGTGGTGCTGAATGCTTGTTTCTCAAAGGTGCAAGCGGAGGCGATCGCCCGTTATGTGCCTTACGTTTTAGGGATGAATCAGGCGATCGGTGATGTGGCGGCGATCGAGTTTGCCAAGGGATTTTATGGGGCTTTATTTGAGGGGAAATCAGTTAAAGATGCTTTTGAGTTGGGAAAAAATCTGATTGCTCTCAAAAATATTCCTGAAACGCAAACGCCTGTGTTGTTAGAACGCCGTTATGAAAGTCAGGTTTTACCGAAGGTAAATATAGCGATCGAAGAACCTGAAGGCGCGGTGCGGATTGGTTCCGAGTTTTATATTCCGCGATCGCCTCAACAGGAACAATGCTTTAAAGCGATCGCCATGCCCCATGCCCTACTGCGTTTAAAATCACCTGACCGCATGGGTAAGTCTTCGCTATTGGTGCGTGTCTTGGAAGAAGCGCGGCGGTTGGATAGTCGCACCACATGGTTAGATTTGCAAAAATGCGATCGCAAGTTCTTTGAAAATATGGATCGCTTCTTGCAGTGGTTTTGTGCGGTGATTGGGCGTGATTTGGGAGTGAAGGCAAAACCAACTGATGATTGGGATGAAATGTTTGGCGCAAACAGCAACTGTGAGGAATTTTTTGAAAGATATTTGTTAAATAACGACGACGATCGCCCGTTAGTGATTGCGATTGAAAACTTGGATCGGATATTTCTACACGAAGCGATCGAGGTGGATTTTTGCGGTTTATTGCGCGGTTGGCATGAGCAGGGCAAACATGACAAAAGATGGGGCAAGTTGCGCCTAGTGCTTGCCTATTCGATGGAATCTTTTACAACGAAGGATATTAACCAATCACCGTTTAATGTGGGCACGCCCATTAGATTTGGATGAATTTACCTTTGCTCAAGTGCAGGAACTTGCCGCAATGCATGGATTCTCCTCTACACAAATCGAACCAATATCAGAATTAATCGGTGGACATCCCTATCTAGTACGACTAGCTTTTTATAATTTAGCTAGTGGCGCAAATTCTCTTGAGCAGTTCATCCAAACTGCGGCGACGGAAGTGGGGCTTTTTGGCAAACATCTCACCACTCGTTTAGCCAAGGTCGAAAAAGATGCTCATCTTACGGAAGTTTTGCGATCGCTGGTTAATTCACCGCAACCCATACGTTTTGATCTTGCCACTACAGCAAAGCTAGATGGAATGGGTTTAATATTACGCACAGAGACTGGTGTAAAGATCCGCAATGAGCTATATAGGCGCTATTTCCAAAACCGTTTAGGAGTGTAACCAATGCCTAAAACTTTACAAGCATCAGAAATTGATTTGGCAAAGC
The DNA here is from genome assembly GCF_014696925.1 of Phormidium tenue FACHB-1050. Classification (GTDB taxonomy): domain Bacteria; phylum Cyanobacteriota; class Cyanobacteriia; order Pseudanabaenales; family Pseudanabaenaceae; genus Pseudanabaena. The sequence continues at coordinate 56,470 of NZ_JACJQY010000034.1, forward strand.
TAGAGGAACTTTTTGCGATCGCGCAATCGAGTGATACCGATTTCTTTGATGAGTGGCGCGGTAATTTGCCTAAGCTCAACGACACTGAACAGTTAAGCCTTGACGATCTCAAAGAAGATTATCTACACCTGTCGAAACATTCTCTATTGGAACCGCTTGTAAAAATGGTGGTGCTATCGCCGATTCTGAAACTAGCAGGTTTCTATCGCAATCCTTTCTATCTCAAAGCCGAGCAGGTGGTGAATATTCTCTCCCAAGATCAAGATATTCTTGTTCAAGGACGAATTGATGTTTTGGTATTTAAACCGCCTTTTTGGGTAGTCGTGATTGAGGCAAAGAGAGCGGCTTATTCTGTAGAAGTTGGCATTCCCCAAGCCTTAACTTACATGATGGCAAATCCCCACCCTGATCGCCCTGTTTTTGGACTGGTTACGAATGGCAGTGAGTTTATCTTTCTAAAACTTCAGCTTCAAGACAGCCTAAAATATGCCGAATCAGATCTATTCTCAATCAAGCGTGGCAATGATTTATATACAGTTGTCAGTATTTTGAAACATCTTGCTCAATTAGCCATATGAAGTCGTCTTTGTCGTAACGGATATATTAGGGTAAAAATAGGTATAAAAATTAATTATGGTAATTTCAGCACCTGCGATTAAACCAGTCAACCCACCCGAATATCCCTCTAGTGATGGTGAGCCTGTGGCAGAAACCTACGACCATTTTTATGCGATCGCCATACTCTTAGAAATGCTGCGGCAATATCTAACGGGTCGACAAGCGACGGTTTTGGGCAATCAGTTTCTTTACTATGCCCAAGGATTCCCCAGAATGCGTGTGGCTCCCGATGTGATGGTAATTTTTGATGTGGCGGCTGGCGGTCGGGACAATTATAAAATTTGGGAAGAGGGACAAGTACCTGCGGTGATTTTTGAAATCACCTCCAAAAGTACTCAGATTACTGATATTGGCTTTAAGCGCGATCTCTATGCTCAGATGGGTGTGCAGGAATATTGGCTATTTGACCCGAAAAATGAATGGTTAGAGCAGCAATTGCAAGGTTATCGCCTCAAGGGTGAAGAATATGAGCCGATTATCGACGGACAGAGTTTAGTTTTATGGTTGCAGCTATCGATTGAGGACAAAAAAATTGCCTTGCATCGTTTGGACAATGGCGAAAAGTTACCTTTTCCCTCTGAGCTTGCTGAACAAGTAAATCAAGAGCGGCAAGCTAAATTAGATGCTGAACAAGCAAAACTGCAAGCTGAACAGGCAAAACAGGAGCTTGAGGTACTATTGCAACGCTACCGCGATCGCTATGGAGACTTAGAATAACTAATTAAAATTATGAGTCAAATTACCGTTCAAACTCAACTTCCCTTTGAGCAGCTTATTCAAACTGTAGAACAGCTAGATTCGTCTGAGCTAGAACAATTGATTGCCAAAGCAATCCGAGTTCAGACTAAGCGCAAAACTCTTAGCTTGCCAAAGGATCAATCTTTGCTATTGCAACAAATTACTCAATGTATTCCCAATCAACTACAAGAGCGCTATGACTTGCTTATTGGTAAGCGTCAAGATAACGCCCTTACGGATGAAGAATACCAAGAGTTAATCAACCTAGGAGAACATATTGAAGCAATTGATGTTAAAAGGTTAGAAAATTTAACTAAACTTGCGAAACTTCGACAAATATCTTTGAATGAGCTAATCCAAGAGTTTCAGTTACAACCACAGGCTTTATGACGGCTAAATCAATCAGCGAAAAGCTTCGTCAAATAGTCACGGAAAGAGCAAAAGGTTGTTGTGAATATTGTCTTAGCCAAGAGACTTACTCTACACAGAGGCTTTCGGTTGAGCATATTATTCCAATTTGGAAAAATGGTGAAACTACAGTTGATAATCTTGCTCTCGCTTGTCAAGGCTGCAACAATTACAAACACACTAAAACTCAAGCAATTGACCCCATAACTTCACAAGTAACAGATCTCTATCATCCTAGACAACAGCAATGGAATGAGCATTTTACTTGGAATGATGATTACAGTGAAATCATTGGTTTAACGCCCACAGGACGAGTAACTGTAGAATTGCTTAAACTCAATCGTCAAGGAGTTGTCAATCTGCGTCGTATTCTCTATACAACAGGAAATCACCCGCCATTATGACTAGTGCTAGCTCTTTTAATTATCAAGTTGGTGGTAGTCTCCCTGCGGATGCGCCTAGTTATGTGGAGCGCCAATGCGATCGCGACTATTACGAGTTGCTTAAGGAGCGTAAGTATTGCTATGTGTTTAACTGTCGGCAGATGGGGAAGTCGAGTTTGCGGGTGCGGGTGACGCATAAGTTGCAAGCGGAGAGGATTGTGTGCGCGACGATCGATCCGCAGAAGATTGGGGTGGAGGTGACTTGCGAGCAGTGGTATGCCAGCGCGATTCGGAGTTTGGTGGGGGATTTGGATTTAAAAAATAAGTTTGATTTGCGGAGTTGGATTAGGGAACGGGAATTGCTGTCGCCTGTGCAGCGATTTGCGGAGTTTATTGAAATAGTCGTGTTGCAAGAGATTGATGCGCCGATTGTGATTTTTGTGGAGGAAATAGATCGCCTTTTGAGTCTCAAGTTTGGCATGGATGATTTCTTTGGTTTGGTGCGATCGTTTTTTGAAGATCGTCCGACTAAGCCCGAATATAATCGTCTCACTTTTTCCTTTTTGGGTGTGGCGACACCGACGGATTTGATTCAGAGTCATAATACTTCGGCGTTTAATATTGGCTATGCGGTGGAGATGGCGGGGTTTACGCTGACGGAGGCTTTGCCATTGATGCAGGGTTTGGCGAGTAAGGTGGCGAATCCGCAGGATTATCTAGCCGAGGCGGTGAAGTGGACGGGTGGACAGCCTTTTCTGATTCAACGGTTGTTGGGAATGATGGAGAAGGAGTTAGCAGGAATCGCACCACCTGAGAATATTGCGGGTTGGGTTGAGAATTTAGTACAGGAGCGAATTGTCACGAATTGGGAATCGCAGGATGCGCCGCCACATTTGACGACGATTAGGGATCGCGTGATTAGTGTAGAAGAGAAGTTACGGGGACGGATGTTGGGTTGCTATCAGCAGGTGTTGGCGGATGGGGAGTTGGAAGATGATCGCAGTGAGGAGCGATCGAAGTTGCGGTTGACGGGGTTGGTGGTGCGACGGGATGGGCGGTTGATTTCCTATAATCCAATCTATGGGGCGGTGTTTAATAATGCATGGGTTGAGGGGCAGTTAGCGGATTTGCGTCCAGAGTTTTATGGTTCGGCGTTTCGGGCATGGCGGGATGCGGAGCAGAAGGATGGTTTTTTGGGTAGTGTTTCACATTTGTTGGGGAGAAAATACCAAGCATAGGCTATAAAAAATGCTGGTATAGGTTTGCCGTTTTTATCAATTACCTGGTTCAACAAATGTGACACACTACCGTTTTTTGTTGCGGGGTGAGGCGCTGAAGAATGCGGATGAGTGGGCGCGGGGTAAGCGACTCAGTGATGCGGATGAGTTTTTTTTGCGGGAGAGTCGGGAGGTTGAGAAGGTTGAGAGTAATCTCAAGCTAGAGGCGGAACGTCAGGCGAGGGAAACTGCGGAACAGGAAAGATTAATCGCGCTGAGGCAGCAGGAAATCGCTGAGGAGGAGGCGCGGGTTTTAGAGGAAAGGGCGATCATTTTAGATGATGCGAAGCAAAAGGCGGATCGCAGGGTGAAGATAGGTTCGGCAATTTTGGCGGTGACTTTGGCTTTGGCGACGGGTGCGGGGTTATGGGCGGCGCGATCGGTGAATGAGGCGAATGTGAAGGTTGCAGATACAAGGAAAGAGGCTGAGACTAAAGTTAAGGATGCCGATCAGAAGGTAGCTTTGGCAAATAAAGATGCTGAACAAATTGGAAAGAATGCAGAAAAAGAGAAAAGAGATGCAGCGCAGGCAGTGAGAGAGGCTCTAGCAAAAAAAAAAGAAGCGGATGAGAAGGTGACATCGGCGCAAAAGGATTTGGAATCGGCGAAGACTGAGTTAGCGAATGTGTCACAAGAGTCGGCGGAGAAGGTGGCTGAGGCACAAGCGAAAATTGCGGATGCGGAAGGGAAGGTAAAGGTTGCCTTAGCGGAACAGGCAAAGGCGGCACTGGCAGTGAAGATTGCAACTGATGATATTCAAATTGCTGATGCAAGGATCAAGAGTCTCGATGCTAAGGGAGACTTTCAGGGAGATCAGGTATTTGACGCTTTGGTTAAGGCGGTTAGTGCGGGACGGAAACTCAAGGACTTAGATCCTGAAGTTGCCAAGCGAGACAGGGCAAATACGCAAATGTTGGTGACTGCGAATTTGTCGCGGTTTGTCTATGGAGTCCAAGAAAAAAATCGCTTTGCTCATAGCAATATTGTCGATAGCGTAGCCTTTAGTCCCGATGGCAAGACTATTGCCACAGGAAGTTGGGACAAGACCGTCAAATTGTGGAATCTGGAAGGAAAAGAAATCCAAACATTCAAAGGGCATAGCGATATTGTCCGCAGCGTAGCCTTTAGTCCCGATGGCAAGACCATAGCAACAGGCAGTAATGACTACACCGTCAAATTGTGGAATCTAGAAGGAAAAGAAATCCAAACATTCAAAGGGCATAGCGATAGTGTCTTGAGCATAGCCTTTAGTCCCGATGGCAAGACCATTGCCACAGGCAGTTGGGACAAGACCGTCAAATTGTGGAATCTGGAAGGAAAAGAAATCCAAACATTCAAAGGGCATAGCGATAGTGTCTTGAGCGTAGCCTTTAGTCCCGATGGCAAGACCATTGCCACAGGCAGTTGGGACGGCTCCGTCAAATTGTGGAATCTGGAAGGAAAAGAAATCCAAACATTCAAAGGGCATAGCGATAGTGTCTTGAGCGTAGCCTTTAGTCCCGATGGCAAGACCATTGCCACAGGCAGTTGGGACGGCTCCGTCAAATTGTGGAATCTGGAAGGAAAAGAAATCCAAACATTCAAAGGGCATAGCGATAGTGTCTTGAGCGTAGCCTTTAGTCCCGATGGCAAGACCATTGCCACAGGCAGTAATGACAAAACCGTCAAATTGTGGAATCTGGAAGGAAAAGAAACCCAAACATTCAAAGGGCATAGTGATAGTGTCGGTGACGTAGCCTTTAGTCCCGATGGCAAGACCATTGCCACGGGAAGTTCCGACAAAACCGTCAAATTGTGGAATCTGGAAGGAAAAGAAATCCAAACATTCAAAGGGCATAGTGATAGTGTCGGTGACGTAGCCTTTAGTCCCGATGGCAAGACCATTGCCACGGGAAGTTCCGATAAAACCGTCAAATTGTGGAATCTGGAAGGAAAAGAAATCCAAACCTTGACAG
>NZ_JACJQY010000035.1 GCF_014696925.1 Phormidium tenue FACHB-1050
GAAATAGGTTAATCTCTTTCATAGGGGTTTTATTTGTGATGTGGTTATCTTTTATAAAACCCCTTCCTGCCTACTTTTGCAACTTTTTGTCCTGTACTAAGGAAATTCAGTTAATGTTTGCACCTTTATCTCAATCTAGACGCGATCGCCATCCCCAACATCTTGCTGAAGTTGTGGCAACTTCTACAACTGAATTTTTAGCTCAATGCCTTGAACCTGACAATCTCGATTTCCCATTGATGCCAGCTTTTGGTAGTTGGGTGAAGTCACAACAGGATGAAAATAGTGACGTGATTGCCTATGGGGTGGTTTATCATGCGACGACAGCACCGATTGATTCTGTTCACCGTGCTGTTGCCCTAGGACTTAGCCTACAAGAGTTGCGCGAACAACAACCTCAAATTTTTGCAATGCTCCGTTCCGAAATCAAAGTTGTCCTACTGGGCTTTAGTTCTGTTGGTAATATCTATCAGCACTTACCTTCGCAACCACCTCAAATCCATCAAGCGGTTTATGGTTGCGAAGATTCAGAAATTGAGAACTTTACGGAAGAATTAAATTTTTTAAGAACCTTAGTCCAGATGACGAATGCGCCTGTCGATGAGTTAATTGCCGCAGTATTACGCAATGTCTATCAGGTGAGAAAATGCGATCGCAATTGGTTAGTTCAAGCAGGTCGCAAGCTGAGCATTTTATTAAAGGATGACTACGATCGCCTCGGCGCAATCTTAGGACAAGTCCATCCTTGACTAGGAAAAAGAAACCAGTTGTTTGTGGGGAGGCAAATTATGAATTGCCTCTACTCTTTTGCGATCGCTATTACTTTTTTGACTTCTGAGACTTTTTATTAGGTAGCTTTTGTAGCTTCTGCACTTGCTTAGCGGTTAGTCCAGTCAATTGCGCTATAACATCTACAGAAATGTTAGAGAGCAGCATATTTAGGGCAATTTGATTAGTTGCTTTGACTAAGCCTTTAGCCTCACCTTCAGCTAAGCCTCTAGCCTTACCTTCAGCTAGACCTTCATGTAATATTTCTTGATAAATTACTGATTCTTTCATGATGTCGCTCCTGAGTAATCTTTTGATGATTTCTTTGCTTAGGGCTATACCAGATATTATAGCGGTCGAGGCGGCGACGTTACTTTGGAGTTGTTTATCGGCAATATTTTCGATTTGTCTCGCCACTTGTCTTAAGGTTTCTTCGGGGGCATTAGTTTGGGATAGAGGGGCAAAGGGTAATAGTCCTTGGTATTGCTGAAATATTGCCGTTGGTTGTTCCCATAGTCTGATCACGTTGAAGTTATGGATTAGCTCGCCAAGGTTGAAGGTGGTTTCATGGACTAGATGCGATCGCGAGGGGCTGAGATAGATGACGACTTGATGGACTTTGCGATCGGGATATTTACGATCAATGCTCAAGGATGCAGATGATGAATTTTTAATTGATCTGGCTTTGAAAGCACAAGCAGATTTTATCATCACTTACAATCAAAGGGATTTGCAACCAGTTGAAAGGTTTGGAATTCAAGTTGTTACGCCTAAACAATTTTTACAGATAATTGGAGAGGTTGAGTTATGAGAGTTATTGCTGATATTCCTGATGTTCTATACCAACAGTTGGAATCTTTTGCTCAAAGAGAACAAATTCCTATAGATGGATTAGTGGCGATCACATTATCGTCTCAGCTTGCTGTGTGGTCAACTAGGGATTATTTAGCAGAGAAGTCAAGGCGGGTGAGTTTGGGATGCGTTTGAGAAGGTGTTGGCGAAAGTGCCTAATGGGGAACCTGATGAGCGCGATCGCTTGTAAGTGGCTGCGTTGTGGGGTTTGGGCGATCGCCTATTTGTCTAGGTTTAAATTTATTTAAGCCCCCTAAATCCCCCAGAATTGGTGGATTTAGGGGGCTTTTATTTTCTTGTTCCCCCAGAATTGGGGGCTAGGGGGCAGATAACGATAATTTTTCCTTTTTCCTTTCTACTTTTTCCTTGAAAACTGCATATGGTCAATATCCTGAAATGTAGATAAGATGATAAGTACGCAGATCAGGATATGGCTATGAATTTAGGCTCTCGCAAAGGTGGTGTTAAGGCTTCTCGTTTTTATGGGTTGGTGTTTGTGGCTTTGACTGGGGTTTTGGGTGTGGTGTCGCCGCCTGATTTGGGTTTAATGGTGGCTGAGGCACAAACAGTAAAAGATCGCAAAGCAGAAGCAGATCGGCTTTTTTATCAAGGAGTTCAGCAATTTCAAACTAGCAAATTTGAATCCGCATTACAGTTATGGCAGCAAGCTTTGACAATTTATCGGGAGATCAAAGACCGTCTTGGTGAGGGAGCAACGCTAGTAAATCTGGGAATCGCTTACGAATCCATAGGCAAATATGACAAAGTGATTGAGTTCCATCTGCAAAGATTGGAACTTGTGCGGGAAATCAAAGACCGTCTTGGGGAAGGACAGGCACTGGGAAATTTGGGGATAGCTTATTATAGACTCGGCAAGTCTGATAAAGCAATCGAGTTTCATCTACAAGCATTAATAATCTTACGGGAAATAAAAAATCTTCAAGCAGAGCAGAGCATACTAGGAAGTCTAGGAAGTCTTGGAATTGCTTACTATTCACTCAGCAAATATGACAAAGCAATCGAATATTTTCAGCAAGCCTTGGAAAATGCAAGAAAATTAGGAGATCGGAATATTGAGAGGATTTCGCTGAGCAGTTTAGGGAACACATACGATAGGCTAAAACAATACCAGCAATCAATTGATTATTATCAACAATCTCTAGAGATTGCCAGACAAATTAATGATCTTAATAACCAAAGGGATACTCTGAATAGATTGGGAATTGGATACGGAAATCTGAACCAATATGAGAAAGCGATCAATTTCTTCCAACAGTCTTTGGCAATCGCTAATCAACTTGGAGATACCAATGGTGTAAAAGCTGCTATGAGAAATTTGGGTAGAGCATACAGTCAACTAAGACAGTATCAAAAAGCCATTAATTCCTATCAGCAATCTTTGGTGATTGCTAGACAAACACGAGATCTCAATGGGGAGGCAGACTCACTTAGTGGTCTGGGAAATTCATACTATAGTCTCAGCCAATATCAAAAGGCAATTGATTATCACCAGCAATCTCTAGTTCTATTTAGGAAAATTGGATATCTATCTGGAGAAGCAGAATCACTTCGTGGTCTGGGGATTTCATACTATAGTCTCAGCCAATATCAAAAAGCAATTGATTATCACCAGCAATCTTTAGCAATAGCAAAGAAAATTGCAGATGTAGATTTACAAGAATCTGCTCTGGGAAATCTTGCAACTGTGTATATATTTCTAGGACAGGATCAAAAAGCTATTGATTTATATCAACAAGCTATAGTAAATGCGAGACAAATTAGAAATAATAGTGAAGTGATTTGGCTTAACAATCTCGGCATTACATTTAGTAATCTAGGACAGTACAAAAAAGCAGTGGATTACTTTAATCAATCTTTGGCAATCGTCAAAGAATATTCTGATCCTAGTGTTGAAGGATCTTTGCTCGGCAATCTAGGATATTTGTACGGCAGACTAGGAGAATATCAGACAGCAATTGATTTTCATCAACGATCATTAATGATCTTCAAGCAAATTGGTAATCGTCAAGATGAAGGCGTAGCGCTTATAGGTCTTGGTCATGCATACAACGTACTAGGAAAGTATCAGCAAGCAGTTGATTTTTATCAGCAATCTTTAGGAGTCTTTAAGCAAATTAAAGACCGCACGAGAGAACATCATTCTCTCAGCTACTTGGGCTTAACCTTTAAGAATCTTAATCAATCCGAAGTATCTATTCTATTTTATAAACAATCCGTTAATGTAACTGAATCTATTCGCAAGGGTATTACAAAACTTGTAAAAGAAGACCAAAGATTCTATTTAGAGACTGTTGAAAGATCTTATCGCCGCCTTACCGATCTCCTTCTCAAACAAGGAAGAATCATGGAAGCACTACAAGTCCTCGACCTCCTCAAAGTCCAAGAACTCGAAGACTATTTCAAAAACATCAAAGGCAGTGACAGATCGGCGCAAGGTGTCCGACTTTTAGAACCAGAGAAAGCTATTAGCGAGAAACTGTTAGCGGTTAACTTTGACAATAGCAAAGAAATCAATAGCCAACTTGCTAATCAAATCCAACAACTTCCCAAATCAGAAATCAATAAAGTTCCCGACTATCTCCAAAAAATCCCTCAAGGCACAGCTTTACTTTATCCCTTGATTTTAGATGACAGACTCGAAATCATTCTCTTCTCACCCAACACCATCCCCATCAGCCGCACCGTCAAAATCTCGCAAAAAGAACTAGAAACTTTAGTGATTGATTTTAGAGCTGCACTCCTTGATGCTGGCTCTGAAGATGTCAAAGAACCTGCGGCACAACTCTACAAATTGCTGATTAAACCCATCGAAGCCGAACTCATCCAAGCCAAAGCCACCACAATCCTCTATGCACCCGATGGCATCTTGCGCTATATTCCCATCGCCGCACTCTATGACGGCAAACAATGGCTAGCAGAGAAATATCAAATTAGTAATCTGATTGCCTATAGCCTCTTTGACTTTTCCGCACAACCTAAAAACTCACCCAACATCCTCGCAGGAGCCTTTGGTGGTAAAGCAGGAGAGAAAAAGCATGGACAAAATGCTTTGCCAGCGACGCTTACAGAAGTCAAAGCGATCGCAAATTCATTCCAAAACTCAGTTATCTTAACCGAAGAAGCATTTAGCCGCCAAGCGATCGAATCGAAATTCAAAAACCATAATGTGCTTCACCTTGCTACCCATGCAGAATTTAATACTGGCGCACCAGATAAATCTTTCATCATCTTCGGCAATGGCGACAAAATCCGCTTAGGTGAAATCACCGATTGGCAGATTCCGAATATAGAGTTGATCGTCTTGAGTGCCTGTCAGACTGGAGTTGGTAAGCTGGGCGATGGTGTGGAAATTTTGGGCTTTGGCTATCAAGTGCAGAAAGCAGGAGCAAAACAGGCGATCGCTTCTCTTTGGAAAGTCGATGATGCTGGTACACAGGCTCTGATGGTAGCGTTTTATCAAGAGTTACAAAAAGGCGATGTCACGGTTACAGAAGCATTACGCCGAGCGCAAGTTTCTCTGATTAAATCACCTAATTTCAATCATCCTAATTACTGGTCAGCATTCTTTGCGATCGGTAATGGGTTATAAGTACCTGTGCAAAATATTAATGGCGATCGTCACTAAGCGATCGCTTAGTGACGATCGCCATTAATATTTTGCAAATACTCTCAGCGTAAAGCTTTGACTCCCATTTGTCGCTTAATCCCAAATCGCTGTAAAATTCTAGTCAAAGTCTATAAATTAACTCTTAAAAATGTCACAATATCACAAACCTACAGTCATTATCACAGGTGCATCTTCAGGCGTTGGTTTATGGTCAGCCAAAGCAATGGCAGATAAAGGCTGGCATATCGTTATGGCTTGCCGCAATATCCCCAAAACCGAAAAAGCCGCCGAATCTGTCGGTATTTCTAAAGATAGCTACACAATCATCCAAGTTGATCTTGGTTCCTTGGTCAGTGTTCGCGAATTTGTGGCTAAGTTCCGTGCGACGGGAATGCCCCTTGATGCCCTGTTGTGCAATGCCGCGATCTATATGCCTTTACTCAAAGAACCCTTGCGATCGCCTGAAGGCTTTGAGTTGACGATGACCACCAATCACCTCAGTCACTTCCTCCTCTGCAATCTCCTGCTAGAGGATATGAAAAAGTCCACCCATCCCGATCGCCGTATGGTCATTTTGGGAACCGTTACTCACAACCCCGACGAACTGGGCGGCAAGATTCCTCCACAGCCCGATCTCGGTAATCTTGAAGGGTTTGAGAAAGGCTTTAAACCACCAATCTCAATGGCAAACGGCAAAAAATTTGAACCAGTTCGCGCTTACAAAGAGAGCAAGGTTTGCAATATCTTGACCATGCGCGAATTGCACCGCCGCTACCATGAGTCCACTGGGATCACCTTTACTTCCCTTTACCCTGGTTGTGTCGCTGACACACCTCTCTTCCGTAATCACTACCCTCTCTTTCAGAAACTATTCCCATTATTCCAAAAGAACATCACCAAGGGATATGTTACTCAGGAGCTATCAGGAGAGAGAGTTGCTGCTGTCATCGCTGATCCTGAATACAAGCAATCGGGAGCCTACTGGAGTTGGGGTAATCGTCAGAAAAAGGATGGTAAGTCTTTTGTGCAGACTGTCTCTCCTCAAGCCCGTGATGATGCTAGAGCCGAGCGCCTGTGGGACTTGAGTGCGAAGTTAGTCAGACTTGTCTAAGACATGAGAGGCAGCGCAATGCGCCGCCCCTCATAAATAAAAGAAAAGCGGCGCATTGCGCCGCTTTTCTTTTATTTAGTAGCAGCAGCCTTTTTAGTGGTTGTGGCTTTTTTAGTAGTTTTAGCAGCGGTCTTAGTGGTTGTGGCTTTAGTTGCGGCGGACTTGGTAGTAGTCTTTTTCGTGGTAGTTTTCTTGGGTTCGCTAGACGCGGACTTAGTGCGCTTACTAGTGCTTTTGCCAGACTTACTTGCTAACATCGATAGCGCCTCTTCTAAGGTCAGCCCTTCCACAGTTTGCTCCTTAGTCAGAGATACGTTGACCTTGCCATGCTTCACGTATGCACCATACTTACCATCAAGAATCTCGATCGCTTCATCATCACTGGGATGCTTACCAAGGGATTTCAATACTTTCGCCGCCGATGCTCCTCGCAGAGTCTTGGGTTGCGCTAGTAGTTCTAAGGCGCGTTCAAAGGTGATGCTGTAGGGATCATCCGTCGATTTTAGCGATCGGTTGTCGTCCTTGTCGCCATTACCTTTGGTATGACAAACATAGGGACCAAACCGTCCCGTATTCACAAACACCCGATTACCAGTATCAGGATGTGCGCCTAATGTGCGTGGCAAAGCCAATAACTTGACAGCAATATCAACAGTGACATTTTCTGGTTGCATTCCCTTCGGCAATGAAGCGCGTTTAGGTTTAGGAACAGTTTCCGTCGCTTGACCTAGCTGCACATAGGGACCGTACTGCCCCATCATCATGAAGATTGGCTCATTCAGTTCTGGATGAATACCAACTTGATCGGGTCCTTCCAGTTTCTGTTTAAGTAAGAGTTCAATCTTTTCAGGAACCAAATCAGAAGGAGTGAGGTTCTGAGGAATGGAAGAATTAACCGTGCGATCGCCTTCTCCAACTTGAATATAAGCACCAAACTTACCGATTTTGACTTTGACATCATCATCTAAGCCTTCCAGACGTACTGTTCGCGCCGCTTCGCCGTCAATGAGACTATCGCGAGACTTTACCTGTCCGCTTAAGCCTTGCTCACCCGAATAAAATTTCTTGAGATAGGGGAGCCATTCCACACTACCCGTAGAAATATCATCAAGGGTTTGCTCCATTTTAGACGTGAAACTAGGATCGACTAAGTTGGGGAAATGCTCCTCTAATAAACTGGTAACAGCAAAAGCCGTGAAGGTGGGAATCAACGCATTATTCACTAGCTGTACATAGCCGCGATCGCAGATCGTACCGATAATGCTGGCGTAGGTACTAGGACGACCGATGCCTTCACTTTCGAGCATTTTCACAAGAGCAGCTTCGGTATAACGGGCGGGAGGCTGAGTTTCATGTCCGACCGTATTTAACTCACGACAAACAGGATGATCGCCAATTTTTAGCGGTGGCAACATTACCTCTTTTTCTTCAAGCGCCGCATCGGGATCATCGGAGCCTTCGACGTAAGCGCGGAAAAATCCTGCAAAATCAATACGTTTGCCTGAAGCTCGGAAAATTGCGTCTTCAACGGTTAGCTGCACGCTGAGCATGGTTAGCTGAGCATCCGCCATTTGTGAGGCAACGGTGCGCTTCCAAATTAGGTCATAGAGCGCTAGCTCCCGTCCTGACAACCCCGTTTCTTGAGGCGTACGAAAAGTTTCACCTGCGGGACGGATTGCTTCGTGAGCTTCCTGTGCGCCTTTTGATTTGGTCACATACTGGCGTGGCTCTTTGCTGAGGAAGTTACTGCCGTACATCGTGGTCACACATGTCCGTGCGGCGGCGATCGCCTGTTGTGACAAATGCACCGAGTCAGTACGCATATAGGTGATGAAACCTTGCTCATACAGAGCTTGGGCTACCCGCATCGAGTCCCTTGCTGATAGACGCAATTTACGGTTGGCTTCTTGTTGTAACGTCGAGGTGGTGAAAGGTGGTGAAGGCTTGCGCGTAGTGGGGCGTTCATCCAGATTGCTCACTGACCAGACTTTGCCATTTAAACGCTGTTGCAAAGCGATCGCCGCCGCTTCATCCAACAATAAAACCTTGCGACCTCTAGCAATTTTGCCCGTCGATTCGTCAAAGTCTTTACCCGTAGCTACATTTGTGCCGCCGACCGAGACTAACTGCACAGGAAATTCCTGTTTCGGCGCATAGAGATTTGCCTTCAAATCCCAATAGCTACCTGATTTAAAAGCGCGGCGTTCACGTTCACGATTGACGATTAACCGCACAGCGACAGACTGCACTCGACCAGCCGACAAACCCCATGCGATTTTTTTCCATAGCAAAGGTGAGAGGGTGTAACCCACAAGGCGATCAAGAATGCGGCGCGTTTCTTGGGCATGGACAAGGCGATCGTCAATCTGGCGACAATTTTTTAATGCGCCCTTAATTGCCTCAGAGGTAATCTCATGGAAAACCATGCGCTTAATTGGTACTTTGGGCTGCAAGATTTGCAATAAATGCCAAGAAATACTTTCCCCTTCACGGTCTTCGTCAGTCGCTAGGATCAATTCCTTGACACCTTTTAATGCTGACTTGAGTTCGCGGACGATCTTTTTCTTATCGTCTGGCACGATGTAGAGTGGCTCAAAGTCAGCATCAACATTCACGCCGAGCTTAGCCCATTCCGTACCCTTTAGGTCGGCAGGAATATCACTAGCTGATTGTGGCAAATCGCGCACATGCCCCATAGATGCCTCTACTCGATATCCAGCAGGCAAAAAGTTGCGAATGGTGCGGGCTTTAGTGGGCGATTCGACAATAACAAGGGTAGACATATTAGCCTGCAAGGTTCGCGGTAATCAAAATAACGGGAAGATCAATAAGCAATTAATCATCAAAATTAAGGGCTTATTTAAATACCCTCTTAACCTATATACAATGTTTATGCGGAAAATTACTATTTTTTAGTAGGACGGTAACTACACTAGCAAGTTTCCCGCAACTACTAGTTGCCAATTTAGCGATTTAATGCATTGGACTCAATTAATGCATGTAAAGCCATATCTTGCAAGATCGTTTGTTGGCAAACAGCCTATAAATTGCCCTTACTTTTCACGGGATCTTTGAAAGGCATAACAGAAAAGTCTTTCAGGGAAAGAGCCCAGATGAGGTTAAAGTATAAAAAAAGCAAGAAAAAGCAGGGAAGAAAAAATGATGAACTGGTGGGACAAGAATTTTGTAAGTTGTGAATTAGGGGATGAGAGACTAAGCGACAGAGCGTACGCAATCGGCAAAAAAATAAGTGAAGGATTTGGGAAAGCGTTGTCCGAGATATTCATGCATTGGCTCTGAGTTAAAAAGAGCTTATGAGTTTTCGCCAATCGGAAAACAGAATTTAGCAAGATCATAAAACCACACTGTCAAATGACCAGTGAAGCCGTGGAAGAACAAGAAGAGGTCTTATGCATAGGAGATACCACCTATCTAGATTATGGCAAAATTAAAGCCAAACGGGAAGGTTATGGACCAACAGGAAACGGTGGGAACGGATTAATTCTGCATAGTGCCTTAGCGATCGCCCCCGAACAAGGACAAGTAATCGGGTTGTTATGGCAAAAATTGTGGAACCGCGAACCGAAAGCCAAGCCACCGCAAGATGAAACTCCAGAAGCAAAAAAACAGCGACTTGCCATAGCGAGAAAAGCAGCGCGAAAAAGGTCATTCAACGATAAAGAATCTTATCGATGGGTAGAAGCAATGAGCGAAGTCGAGCATCAAGTCAGTAGCAACACCCATGTAATTCATATTTTCGACCGTGAAGGAGATATCACCGAAGTCTTCGACCAAGTGCGACAACTGCAACATACAGGGGTATTAGTAAGAGCAGCCCATGACCGTAGCTTAGGCCAAAATAGCGAACGACTATGGCAAAAACTGGAGTCGCAACCTGTAAGATTTGAACAAGAAATCAAAGTACCAGAGACTGGTAAACGTAAAGCCCGTATCGCGAAACTGGCAGTACGATTTTCCAAGGTGCAACTACGGGTTCCCTATCGTTTTGACAATCGTGACCCATTAACCGTTTATGCTGTCTATGCAACGGAAATCGATTGCCCAGAAGGTGAAACCTCTTTGGAATGGATGCTGTTGACCACCGAAGTTGTAGAAGAACTAGAGACTGCCATTAAGATTTTACGTTGGTATACTTACCGTTGGCGTGTGGAAGATTTCCATAAAATCTTTAAGTCTGGCTGTCAGTGTGAGCGCTATAGACTTGCTGCTGAAGGGATGAAGACATTGTTAGGCTTTTTAAGTGTCTGTGCGGTTGAGCTTTTGCAGATTACTTATCTCCATCGCAATCAGCCTGATGCTCCTGCGGTTGAGATTCTTTCTCCTGTCCAAATTCAGGTTTTAAAGGCTAGATTTCCTAAATCTCCTCCTGTCTTAACTGTTGCTTGGGCTATCGAGTCGATTGCTTTCCTTGGCGGGTATCTTGAACATCGTCGTAAATCTCCCATTGGCATTCAATTCCTCTGGCGGGGCTGGTCTAATCTACGTGAACTTTGCCAAGGTTGGCTTCTTGCTCAAATTCATACTTAACGGGAAAAGTAAGGTGCTGTAAAGGCGATCATCATTGGTCAAGTTAAGTAAAGTATATTAAAATATCAGAATATAACAAGGATAGGCAAAAATATGAGTCTTTGCATTAACCCTAATTGTCGAAATCCTGCTGCATCCCTGACCCAAAACAACCCTTTCTGTCAGGATTGTGGCTCTGACTTGTTGATTCATGGTTCTTATAGAGCCGTGAGACTTATAGGGGAGGGAGGATTTGCGAAAACCTATGAAGTACTAGAGGGGGGAACACCTAGAGTCTTAAAAGTTTTACTACCTTGCCATTCTTCTAATCAGAAAGCTGTTGAGCTTTTTCAGCAAGAAGCAGTTATTTTGAGTCGTCTGAATCATTCTGGGATTCCTAAAATTACATCGAACGGTTGTTTTACTTTTCTACCCAGAGGTCAGCACAATGATCCTCTTCATTGTTTTGTAATGGAAAAAATTACTGGAGTTGATCTGGAGGTATGGATGGAAAATCGGAAAGGACAAGTCATCCCCTTAGATTTGGCACTCGATTGGCTGAAACAGTTAGCGCAACTGTTGAACCTCATCCATCAACAGCAATATTTTCATAGAGATATTAAGCCATCGAATATCATGCTTCGTCCGAATGGACAGCTTGTATTGATTGATTTTGGGGCTGCTAGGGAGATGACAAATACCTACATGGCAAAAATGGTTAGAGGATCAGTTTTAACGAGTATTGGCTCCCCAGGGTATATACCGCCAGAACAGGCAAATGGGAAAGGCGTTCCGCAGTCTGACTTTTTCTCTTTGGGGCGTACTTTTGTCTATTTACTGACGGGGCAATCACCAAGCAATTTTCCAGAGAGTCCAACTACGGGACAGATGATATGGCATTCTAGCGCTCCAAAAATTCCGAGTTTATTGTTGGAATTTGTAGATCAGTTGATGTCACCATTTGTGGGTAATAGACCTAAAAATGCTCAAGAGGTTTTACAAAAACTTCAACAGATTGAGATAGACATCCAAAAAACGGTTTCTGTAAATGGGAAAATAGGGGCGGTGCGTCAGACTGGCAAAAACAAGCTAAATCTTAAATATTTGCTGTGGGCTATTCCTGTTACATCGTTGAGCGTTATTAGCTATCTGGGGTTTAACTCATTCGCTGGCAGAGTTACCAAACCTATGCAAGTTACTGAGTCAGAAATTTTACCAGCCCCTATTTCCACTCCTGTCTCTCAGCCAATACTGGTTCCTGTGCAAACTCCTGTAACTAAGTCTGAGGTAAAGAATAAGGCTATAGAAATTAAGCCAAGTGCTAAGCCGAGTCTCAGTACGTCAGAACAAGATAGCATCAGGTTATCCGAGGAGAAGAGAAGGCAACAAGAGGTTTTGAGGCAAGAACAGGAAAAAGTTGCCGCGAGGCAAAGGGCTTTAGAGCAAGAAAGAGAAGTAGCTCTTCAGAGACAGTATGAGACGGAAAGGCAGGCTAACCCACCAAAACAGGAGGCAACTACAAATATTTATGAAAATATTCAGGTAACTTCAAATCCTGTTAGTATTAATCCTACCGAACCAGTGAGAGATCAACAGGTATCGGCATCGGGGGCGGCAGCGCCTTGGGAGGGGACTCCTCAAAAGACTAGTGTTGACGAAATTTCTGATGTAATTAGAGAAACACGCAAATAAAGGTTAAACATGAAAGTTTTTAATTTTAAATCAGCTTTGGCAATGTTGACATTTTCTGCAATGTCGCTATTTTTTCAAGCTCCGACTCAGGCTCAGGTTAATAAACAGCTTTTATCGGATGTGATTAAAAGCTGTCAGAGAGATATGAGTATTGATTATTTCAAGAGAATGGGCATCCTTGTTAGAAAGTTGAACACTGAACCTTCATCAAGAACGCAGAAAGTTTGCATTCAGTATCGTTACTATTATGGATCTGTTATTGAGCAGTTCCCTTGGCTACCTGATTCTGGGGAGATTGTGCCAGGTTATTCGGCATCTGTGGCATTATCGGCTTCGACATATTTGTATAATGAGTGGGGGGTGGCGACTGAAGTGGCGACTGAAGAACAAATACTAAAATGTGTTACAAGTAAAGTTTTTAATGGAGGTAATGAATGTTCTTGGACTCGGTTCAGGCGTTACTATGATTATAGAAATAGTGCGCAGCCAGATGATTTTTTACCGCTCGTCTGTCCTAAATGCGTAGTTGCTCATGATGATGCTTCTAACTCGGAACTTAACAGAGGTTTTATCAACTGGTTTTTGTCATTGGATAAATCAAAAAGGCGAGATGTAGTGTCTTTGCTATCATCTTCTGATATACTGTATAACCTGGCGAAAAAAAAACGCATGGCAGCCGAATCATACGAAGATGCTCTAACAAAAATTGAACAAGATGAAAAAGCCCAGCGTAGAAGGAATTTGCTAGGTCAGTAAACCCGAATCTAAAATGTACTGCAAATGCGCTCAATGTTGGGCGCATTTTTCATTTTTGTATTTATTTAGCGAAAACTAAAATGTCAATCTGTTGATAATTCTTACTTTTCCCGCTATCTCTGAAACACTATCTATACAAGGGTTTCAAGAACAAGTACATTGTCATTAAGTAAAACTTATTGACAATGTACAACGCTAGAATAAGGTTTGTGGCGGTAGGCATGTTGACGGTTACGCTGGAATGAAAAGATAACGGGAAAAGTAAGATAAATTGCCACGATATTGAGAAAAGTTGGCAATGCTTTCTAGGGAGTGATTTCCAGGGTACAGCTTGCCGTTAATTTCCCATGTGGGATAAGCTCGAATTTTTTTGTCTCGGCAAAGTTGGGTTTGAGGCTTGACACCGCGCCGATCGCATTCAATGACTTCTAAGTGTTTTACAGCTTCCTTACCAAAACGTTGTTTTTGGCTATGACAATGGGGACACCAATAGGCTGTATATAGCTTTGCGCCGATTTTACGCAAATGCTTGGCTAAGGCGATCTCATTGACTCTTGATGTTGTTGTCACCGTGGGAGCTGCTTCTTGGGCGATCGCAGTCTCAGTCAATTGCGGCGAAAATGTAACAGCAGAGAAACCTGTGATTGTGATACTAGCGATCGCTAGCCCCACGGAGGCTAATGTAGAAGCAGTTTGGCGAAACTTCATAAATCAGGTGAGTTCAACGTTGCTATTTTAACCATAATTATTGACACTAAATTAGAGTGGGTAATGCTCACCTTCCCAAAGAAATTAATTATGTCAAAACTCAAAAATCTCAAGATTGCGATCGTGCATGAATGGTTTGTGACCTACGCAGGATCGGAGCGCGTGGTTGAACAAATTTTAAATTTATTTCCCCACGCGGATCTGCTTGCAGTCGTAGATTTTCTCAATGACTCTCAACGGGGATTTATTCAAAATAAGCCTGTTAAGACTACTTTTATTCAAAAATTACCCTTTGCTAAAGCTAAGTTTCGCCAATATTTGCCACTCATGCCCTTAGCGATCGAGCAACTTGATCTATCAGCATATGACTTAATTATTTCTAGTTCCCATGCTGTCGCCAAAGGAGTCCTAACTGCGCCACATCAATTACATATTTCCTATGTGCATTCCCCCATTCGTTACGCTTGGGACTTACAACATCAATATCTTAAAGAATCAAACTTAGAACGGGGGATTAAAAGCTGGATCGCCCGATGGATCTTACATCAAATTAGGATTTGGGATACACGTACAGCCAACGGAGTCGATCTATTTGTGGCTAATTCCGAATTTATTGCCCGTCGGATTCATAAAGTCTATCGGAGATCGGCGACAGTAATCTATCCACCCGTAGATCTGCAAAATTACACACTTTGCGAACAAAAGCAGGAATTCTATCTCACTGCTTCCCGATTAGTTCCCTATAAACGCATTGATCTGATTGTGGAAGCTTTTTCGCAGATGAGCGATCGCTCCTTAATCGTCATTGGTGATGGAGAACAAATGGCAAAAATTCGCGCCAAGGCAAGCAGTAACATCAAATTTCTGGGTCATCTAGAACCAGAGGCTTTGCGCGAATATATGCAAAAGGCGAGAGCCTTTGTGTTTGCGGCTGAGGAGGATTTTGGGATTACACCTGTAGAGGCACAAGCCTGCGGTACACCAGTGATTGCCTATGGTCGTGGTGGTGTCTGTGAATCAGTGCGTGGCTTAGATTGCGATCGCCCCACGGGTGTATTTTTTGCGGAGCAGTCAGTGGCGAGTATCCATGCAGCAGTGCTTGAGTTTGAGAAGAATAGCGATCGCATATCACCTAAAATCTGTCACGAAAATGCCATGCGCTTCTCAACCGAGAGATTTCAAGCAGAGTTTTTAGAATTTGTAGAACAGGCTTGGCGCGATCGCTAGAATACGCACAAAAAAAGGGGCGCATAGCGCCCCTTTTTGATTATGATTGCAGCTTTTTCGATTCAATTAACATTGAATCGATGAGTGGTTGAAGAATCAACTCCATCGCAAAGCCCATCTTGCCACCAGGAACAACCAAAGTCGTGTGGCGAGACATGAAGGAATCATGGATCATGTCTAGTAGATAAGGGAAGTCAATATGGAACTTCTCACGGAAGCAACGATTGGTGTGAATGATGACAAAGCTTTCATCAAGTGTGGGAATATCACGACAGATGAAAGGATTGGAAGTGTCAACGGTCGGAACACGCTGGAAGTTGATATGAGTTTTGGAGAACTGAGGTGCGATGTAATTTACATAGTCAGGCATCCGACGCAAAATTGTATCGACGATCGCTTCAGCACTATAGCCACGTTCAGCATTATCGCGATGGATTTTTTGAATCCATTCCAAATTTACAATGGGAACTACACCCACTAATAGATCAACATACTGAGCAACATCAATATCTTTGGCAACGATACCACCATGCAATCCTTCATAAAACAGCATATCTGTGCCAGATTCGATACTTTCCCAAGGAGTGAATTCTCCAGGTTTTGCCTCAGTACCTAGGCGACCGTTGTGAAACTCAGCCTCTTCAGTACTGTGCAGGTAGTAGCGTCTTTGACCATTACCTGTTTCGCCATATTCTTTGAAAAGAGCTTCGAGCTTATCTAACACGTTAGCGTCTAATCCGAAGTGACTCATGTTGCGCCCTTCAGCCGCAGCTTGCTTCATCACTTCACGCATTTCTAGACGGTTATATTTGTGATAGCTATCGCCTTCAACGATCGCTGCCTTAATATTTTCCATCAAAAAAATATGTTCAAAAGCACGTTTGACCGTACTAGTACCAGCCCCAGATGAACCTGTTACAGAAATAACTGGATGTTTTGCAGACAAATTTTTGCTCCTTAATTTTGTTTAATCAATGTGCTTTTTATTAACGTGAGGTTTATGCAATTTAATAAAGAACCCGATTTTTAATGGCACGGATTCGCCGCGCCATCAAAAATTGGTTCTTTATCTTACGGCAAAGCCCTAAGTGTGATCGTTCGCAAACGAAGAGTCACAAAAAATATTAAAACTACTATACCTTTGTATATAGCGCCCAAGAAAGCAAAATTTAGGGCAAAGTTTTCACACATGATTTCTGGTCTATCAAAATTACCGCAAAAATTCACTGAACCTTTAACTATTGGCAATGTCATCCTCCAAAGTCGGGTGTTGCAATCGCCATTGTCGGGGGTGACGGACTTGGTGTTTCGGCGGTTAGTGCGGCGGTATGCTCCCGATTCGATGCTTTATACCGAGATGATCAGTGCTACGGATTTGCATCATATGAAAGCTTTGCCCAAGTTGATGGAGATCGATCGCCATGAAACACCGATTAGTATTCAGCTTTTTGATTGTCGTCCCGATTTTTTAGCAGAGGCGGCGCAAAAGGCAGTTGCTGAGGGTGCTGACACCGTAGATATTAATATGGGCTGTCCTGTTAATAAAATCACCAAAAAAGGTGGTGGCTCATCTCTGTTACGACAGCCAGAGCTTGCCGAGCAAATAGTTCGCTCAGTAGTTAATGCTGTGGATATCCCTGTGACCGTGAAAACGCGGATCGGTTGGGACGATGCCGAAATTACGATTTTGGACTTTGCTAAGCGCATGGAGGATGCGGGGGCAAAGATGATCACTGTCCACGCCAGAACGCGATCGCAGGGCTATACGGGTAATGCTAAGTGGGAATGGATTCGTAAAGTTAAAGAAGTGCTGACGATTCCTGTGATTGCTAATGGGGATATTTTCTCGGTAGATGCGGCGATCTCTTGTTTAGAGCAAACGGGTGCGGATGGGGTTATGTGTTCACGAGGGACTCTGGGCTATCCATTTTTGGTAGGCGAGGTCGATCATTTTTTAAAAACGGGTGAATATTTATCCAAACCATCACCTATTCAATGCTTAGAAGTTGCCAAAGAGCATTTACAGGGGCTGTGGGATTACAAAGGTATCCGTGGTATTCGTCAATCTCGTAAGCATATGACTTGGTATGCCAAGGGTTTTGTGGGGGCGGCGGCTCTGCGCGATCGCCTCTGTCGGATTGAGTCGGTGCAAGATGGCTTTGATTGTTTAGATGAGGCGATCGCCAAATTGGCTCGTCATCAGGAGGATTTTTGGATACTTTCAGATGAAGATATGGCAGAAATGATCGCCATGAAGCAATAATAAAACTCAAGAACTATTTTTTTGGAGGCTGGCAAAGTCGCCCTCACAAAAAACGGGTTCTTGACTATAATTTTCACTGTGCGAAGCACGGCGCAAATCACCTAACTTTATCAAGAAGCATCATGCAACAAATATTTAGTCGTCGTAATTTGCGCCTGTTTATCATCATCTTTGTGTTAACGGTGCTGATGTTTGGGCTGGGGTGGTTTATATTTTTGCGCCCCGAAATTTCTAGCCTCAATAAAACCGCCCAAACTGCTGGTTCTAGTCTTCAAAACATTACCCTCACCGAATTTGACGCAAATGGCAAACTGCTTTGGGAAATTCAAGCCAAACGCGCTAACTATCGGGAAGATCGCAAAATTGCTGATGTGGAAGATGTAGAAGGGAAATTTTATCGCGATGGGGAACTACTTATGGAAACCACTGGCGATAAGGGAACTATCGATCAACTTAGCAAAGAAATTTCCCTAGATGGCAATATTAAGGCGATCGCTGTCCAAGAAAAGATCAATATGAAAGCCGATCGCATGGTCTGGAAATCGGAAGAAGATCTGCTCAAAGCCACAGGCAAAATTCAGATTGATAAGCCTGAGGATAAGCTGACCATGACAGGCAAAGAATTAACGGCTAAACCTAGTACTAATGTGTACAGCTTAGAAAAACAAGTAATTGTGACTGCGGTGGAACCACCATTAGAAATGAAAAGCGAGAAAGTTACTTGGGATGCCAAGAGCGATCGCGTGTTTACGGATGTTCCGATTTCTGTAATTCAAATCAAAGATAAATTGCAACTAACTGCCAATAAAGGCAATTGGGATATTCAGAAAAAGGAAGTTACTTTCACAGGTGATATCAAAGCTAAAGATCCGAACCTAGATGTTGATATTGAGGCGGCTCAAGCCATTTGGAATCTTGAGAAAAAGTTGGTAACTCTACCAGTAGCCTTTACTGGAACTAGTAAAGGTCGGGGTATTGTTGTGAAGGCTCAAAAGGGAGAAGCTCAAATCGACAAGGAACAGATTAATCTCACGGGTCAAGTATCGGCAAGTTTTAGTTCTACGCAAGGTGTCGTTAATGCCGACAAAGTGGAATGGCTAATTCCCACAAAAACGATTACAGCCGAGGGTAATATCGTCTATAAACAACCCGACAAAAATCTCAACGTTAGTGGCGATCGCGCTGTAGCTAATCTCGAAACACAAACTGTCACAGTCACAGGTACAAATGTCCTTTCCACATTAAATCCTTAAAAGTTATACCAAAACACAAAATGGTTATGCCATTTTGTGTTTTGGTATAACTCTAATTGGGTTTGCTTCTTAATGGAGCAAAGTGTTGCCACACTCTCGTTCGTTGGTAATACTTATCTCTACCAAAAAGAGAAAAGTGGCACTTCGTGCCGCCTTTCTCTTTTTGTTATTAGATTACGCGATCATTACCGCCATCAATGGGAACTTGAGCCGCCGTTGTGCAAGCAAACAAAGCTCCACACATCTCTGCGGCAAGTTCGGCAACATGACGACTGGTAACTTCTACTTTAAGCAGATTATTCGTTTTATATTCCTCAATCGTTAATCCATAATGCTGAGCGCGAGAAGTTAATACCTCCTCTGTCCAGATGCCCGTATCAAATACCGCATTAGGATGCAAAGTATTGATGCGAATGCGATCGCTGCTCCATTCTAAAGCCGCTACCCGCATTAACTGAGTGAGCGCCGCCTTCGATGCGGAATAAGCCGCCGCCGCAGGACCAGGAGCAGGGACATTTTTGGAACCGATCGCCACAACGCGACCACCATTAGGCGCAAGTTTCAGCAATGGATAGGCTTCGCGCATCAGGACTAGATTTGCTTCCAGATTGATCTGCATCACCTTTTGCCATGTGGCGGTATCGAGGTTTTCGATGCGACATCCTGACGGAAAAATCCCTGCATTGAGAATGAGGATATCTAGACCACCAAAGGCTTTGACGGCTTGATCAAGGGAAGTAGCGATCGCACTTTCATCACTGACATCGCAAGTAATGCCGACAAAATCGGGGCGATCATAAAGTTTCTCAATGGCGGGATTAATATCTAAGCCAACTACCGCCGCGCCACGCTTTAATAATGAGTCTACGCAAGCTTTACCAATTCCTGAAGCCGCACCTGTGACTAGAGCAATTTCACCCATAAAAGCGGGAGAAGAACCGCCTTTTTTCAGTTTTGCCTGTTCCAATTCCCAATATTCCACCGCAAAGATATCGCTAGCAGGTAATGCTTGATAGCCTCCCAAAAGTTGCGATCTCTGGATAATTTCCATTGTATGATCATAGATATCTGCGACGATCTTTGCCTCCTTTGCGGATTTACCAACGGTGACTAACCCTAACTGGTGATCGATAATCACACGGGGTGCAGGATCGAGAATCGTTACTGGTTGGGCTGATTTAGGAGCTTCTTCGGCAAAATAAGCTCTATAGGATTCCGCATAGGCTTTTACATCTCTGCCAACTAAAGGTAAGCGTTTAGTCCGAATCACATGATCGGGAGTCGCGCAACCCTGTTGGGAAATAATATTCACATCTTCCCTTTGAGCAAAGGCTAAGCTTTTCTCGTCAGTATGGGAACTGAGAACGACGGGAAATCCTGTGACTTGAGCAACTTCGGAGCGTAGTTTAGAGATCTCTAATCTTGCCTTTCTTTCTCTAATTAGAGAAGCTGGTGGTGAGATCTCCCAAGCCTGATGGTTGTTTAGATAAGCCTCTGCGCGATCGACTAGTGCAATCATCCGCTCATAGGATTCCTGTGCGGTTTCCCCAAAGGAGAAAATACCGTGATTCATTAACACCATGCCAATTGTGCGATCGCTTTTCTCCGTCGCAAATTTCTCAGCACAGACTCGCGCTAGGTCAAACCCTGGCATCACATAGGGAATGATCACCACATCATCGCCATAGATTTCTTGAATGCGTTCCCATCCATTCGTGGTATTTGTCACGGAAATGACCGCGTCAGCATGGGTATGATCGACAAATTTGTAAGGCAAACTCGCATGGAGAATTGTTTCTACCGATGGCGCAGGTGCACTCGCCTTGGTCATTTGCGTCTTCAGTTCATTCACCATTTGTGAGTCGGACAGAACTTGTAACTTCGCTAATTTCAATAAATGCGCCATCCGCACAGGTGCAAAACCTGCCTCAGCGATCGTCTCTAAATCCCAACCACTTCCTTTAACATAAAGAATCTCTTCTTCTTCACCAACAATATTCTTTTCACAGATTTTGACGGAAGTATTGCCCCCACCATGTAGAACAAGCGATGGATCGCGCCCTAATAACCTTGATGTATATACCCTTAAGCCTAAGTCGGTTTTATACTCAGCAGCTTCGCGATCGCTCCACAAACTTTTCATTTTTTTGAAATTCCTAAACGATTTTTAAATAAATTCAAATAAAGTAGGGGCAAAGCATTCCCAAAGAAACCCATAAATTTTGAGATTGTTTTAGTTTGGGAATGCTTTGCCCTAAACTCGCAACGCAGGGACAATTTATCGGTGAAAACAAAGAGGGTAGAGCTTTTGCATTTTGAGATGATCGGTGAGGAGTATCAAAATATTGGCGCAAATGCTCTACCCCTACAAGTTTGTTGTTGTAAATTGTTATGGGCGCGAATAAATCATGACAATAATGTACAAGGAGGATGTTGCTTACCCTAATGGTTAGATGGCGACAATGCACTCAATTTCGACAAGTGCCTCGAGGGGAAGTCGAGCGACTTGGACGGTAGAACGGGCTGGAAATGGAGCAAGAAAATACTTGCCGTAGATCGCATTTACTTTGGGGAAATCTGCCATATCTGCGAGAAATACGGTGGTTTTAATCACGTTGGTGATGTCTGCACCTGCTTCAGCGAGAACGGCTTGAATATTCTTGATCACCTGTTCAGCTTGTTCTTCGACCGTAGTAGCAACGATTTTGCCGATCGCAGGATCAATCGCAATTTGTCCTGCCATAAACATTAATTTGCTGGTAGCAGGAATAGCGATCGCTTGGTTATAGGGACCAACGGGTTCAGGAGCATTGGCGCTACGGATTACTTCTTTTTGACTCATGCTTGATATTTTTTCAATAGATCCAAGGCTAAGTATAAAATCTTTTGGCGATGCCTTATCAACTCCTTGGCTTAACACCACAATTTGCCATCATCTTGTATCAATGTAAGCTTTTAATTAATGTGATTGATTAGTTTTTAAGTAGGCGGTTGAAATAGCTTGGATGGTAAGAAACGCATTCCCCCTTCGTCTTCTCGTCGAATGAGTACTCCTCGATCTTCCATAGATTTGAGAGTTGGTAGTAATGACACAAAAGTTGGAGCATCAAGTTTAGCTAAATCTTCATCTTTGATATCTTCGCTAATGCCTCCTGCTTGGTGGGCAATATAAAGTAAATTGAGTAACTGAGGTGTAAGAGAATGGGTGTAATCTTGTTGAACAATTTGCCAGATATCTGTAAAGGCTTCTAAATTAATTTCGTCATATCCTTTAGAAACAGCTTGACGTAAAACCTTTTCGCAAATGGTGTTTAGTTGTCGAGGAAATCCTTGAGCATAGTCAGTAATTAATGCTATGGCTTCTTCAGTGAATGGATAGCAATCATCACGATGAGATAGTCTGGCACTATTCAGATAATTGATAACAATATGCCGTAAATCGTCGGGGTGCATGATTGGAAGATTAATATCTTCGGAAAATATGCCTAGAGCTTTTAGAGTCGCTTCTTGCAGATCGGTAAAACCTCTACCTGTGATGATGAAGGCGCGATTTTTGCTATTACGGAAGAGATCAAGGCTACCTTCTAGGATAGTTTGGACAACGATGGGGTCTTTTTTGTCAAAATCATCTATAGCAAAGACTATACGATTGTAGTACTGTTCAGCTTTTTCTAATTGACGAATAAGTAACGGGTAGGGATCGCTGTTGGCGATGGGCGTGATGAGATTAGAAGGAGTTTCATCTTTGAGGCTAAAGGAAAATATTCCTAAACTAACTTTACCTTCTGTTGAGGTTTTGGTACGTTGAATGGAGTAGCCTAATAGAGTCTTAACAATGTCTTGCGCTTCAGGGTCTTCTTTGAGGCTGTCGGCGATCGCCATTAATAATGCGCGATAAAAATCTACGGGCTTTTCGCCAGGGATGCTACTGAGGTAGAGAACTAGCATCTTTTCGTCTAATTCCACTACTTCTTGTTGTAGCTGATAGATGAGATTGAGAATTAAGGAGGTTTTACCAATCCCCCAAGCCCCTCGAATCAAGACATTTCTGCCTTCATAAAGTGCGGGAATAGCATTATCTAGTTCTTGGTCACGTCCATAAAATATTTTTGCCAATACCTCAGGATCTTCGGGTGGCGTAGGGCGAAATGGATTCTCTTTTAGTTGCCATTTTTGAAGCGATGATTGGTGATTGCCAAGCCGAGATTTTTTAGTTGCCATAATTAAGCTGCTTGTAAGATTTGGAGTAAATAATTAATTTCTGCTAAGCGGTCGGAGTTATTGTGAGCTTGATAATAATTTTCTGCTTCTTTTAAATGAATTAAGGCTTGAGAAATTTTACCGATTTGCATTTCTAAATTGCCTAAAGCTAAGGTTGCAGCAGCACTTTTCTCGGTATCTTGCAATCGTCTAAACAGCCGTAATGAGTCTTTAAAATATAGTCGCGCTTGCTCTAGTCTTCCTGTAAGGTGATATAGTCGCGCTAACTCAAATAAGGTTAAAGCTAGGGTAGGAATATCATTTAACTTTTGAGCAATTTGCTCACAAATTTGAAGATTTTCAATTGCTTCGGTGTAGTTTCCTATCTCTAATAATGCCTTTCCTAACTGATAAGAAAACTTAAGAAAACGTTGCTGATCTCCTATGTGTTCAAGGATTCTAATCCCATTTTTATATGCTTGAATTACTATGGAAATACTTCCAACTTTTTCTAAGGATTTTAAATGCTCTTTAACCGCACATAATAAAGTATCAATTTCATCCCACAAAAAGTCTTCTTGCGGTTTAATTTCTATAGCTTGGAATAAAGATAAAATTGCTTCTTCATATCTACCTATATTAGCTAACACAGTTCCTTGGTTATACCATGCTCTGTATTCGACAGGATTAATTATCAAAGCCTGTTTATATGATCTAATAGCATCTTCATATCTACCAACATTAGCTAAAGCAATACCTCTAATATGCCATGCCTCGCTTACATCAGGATTAAGTTGTAAAGCCCTGTCAAATGAGTTGATTGCTTCCTCATATCTACCTAAACTAACTAGTGACCATCCTTGGTTATGCCATGCTTCATATTTGGAAGGACTAAGTTTTACTGCTGCATTAAAAGCTGGAATTGCTTCTTCGTATCTACCTAAGTCAACTAATGTAACACCTAAGTTGTACCATGCTGAAGCATTGTCAGGACTGATCTCTAGTACCTTATGAAAGCAGGTGAGTGCTTCTTCATTTCTGCCTAATTTAACTAGTCCCCATCCTTGACTATGCCATACTTCAGAAGCTTTAGGATTTATTTGTATTGCTTTGTTATAGGATGTGAGTGCTTCTTCGTATCTACCTAAATAGCCTAAAACAATTCCTCGTTCATTCCATAATTCATAGTTATCAGGTTTGTCTTGTAATTCTTTTTCATAGGATATTAGTGCTTGTTCGTAGTTGTTATCTGTCATCAGTTTTTCAATCACTACTTGTATCCTCCAATATTGCTGAATTTTAAAAGATAAATTCCTGAATTAGCTAAACAAACATGTATAAATCTGTGTTAGTAGATCTTGAGATATAACGAGATTTCAATATATTTTGCTTTATGAATTTCTCGATAAATACTGAAAGCGATCGCCTTAGCATCAAGCTATAAAACAGCGATCGCTTAAAGCCAAAAATCTACAGACCTTTGTTTTCCTTGAGCATTTTTGCATATTCTTGATCCGCCAAATCTTGCTCAGTGGTGTAGGCAAGATTATTTTGATCGATCGCCTCTTGCTTCATCGCAAAAGTACGCGCAAAATTTAGCTTTTCGCGCAGAGTTGATGATGCATTTTTTAATTGCTCAGCACGGGAGGCGCGTTTTTTGTTGCGATCGCTTATTCCGCCATTCAAATATTGCAAAACAAAATAGCGCACCAAAGGCGTAGACAGGAACAAGATGGCATAACCTAGCAAGAACCCATAGGCGGCTTTGATAAAGCCTAAAAATCCAACCAGAGATGTGGCTAATCTGGGATTACTGAGCAAACTACCTAGATATAGCGAGGCGACTAGATAAAAACTGCCTAAACCGATCGCCAAAGCAATCTTGCCTTGAGGAGCTTGGCTAAATTTCCAGAGTTTTTCTTGCAAATAGGAACTGGTAGTCTTGGCTTTGCGCTCAGAGGCAACTTTTTGCAATTCAGGAAACTTATAGGCAAGGGTTCCTGCATCGCTGACTTCGGGAAACCCGTTAAATTTTGATAGTACGGGAATCACAAAATATTCATCACCCTCTAGGCGGCTAGTTTCATCAAGGTAGGGTGCAATTTGTTCGGCGATAACCACACCATTATTACTGCGAATCATGGTCGCAATCTCGCGCCAACGGCGTTCTTCGAGGTCAGAGTTAGGGTTCCCATCACCAAATAAAAATGAAAATACGCTTTCTAAAAAGCCCATGTCATTGGGATCGCGTTTACGAACCTGTTCTGGCTCGTAGTAGTAAGGGTCAAACATGATGAAAGGGTTACCGAAAGGATTACCCCAGCCGCCGAGCCAAATAAATCCACCGCCACCGCCGCGATTATCGCTACGGCGATCATCGCGATCATTGTCGCTGCGTCCTTGACTTTGGATGGCGATCGTCGCGGCAATAATGCCCAGTACCACGATCAAAATCGAGACAATCAGCAAAATGCCAAAGGAAATACGGATCGCGTAAAACACCCATTTCCAGACACCCTTGAGCCATTCTTTGACCTGTAGCCAAAATGAACGACTGACAAGGATTTGACGAAAATTTGGCGCAAATTTGTAGGCAATCTCGCCTGACTCGGCAACTTGGAGATTACCACCAGTTTCCGAGGCAAGCGCCAGCACTTCGCGTTGTGCTGTATTGAGATCAAGTCCAGACTGTGCCGCCACATCACCTATCGTGACCCGATAGTTGAGCTTTTCGACGGCTTCCATCACTGCTGTACGCGGAGCCATATGCTTTCCCTAATCGAACTTCTAAGACTATTATGATGGAAATAGTTAACAACTAGCGCATCAGCAATTTTAGGATATCCGTCATGCAGCAAGAACCAATGCGATCGCCTGCAAATCAAGATTTTATTTCAGAGTCAACAGGGGATGGGGACTCTGAGTTTATGTTAACGCCTGAACAGGAAGCCGCTATGCTAGCCGAATATGGCAATAATGAGGATTCACAGTTTGATCTGCAAGATCCTGACGATGAGACTGCCCCCAAGACAGACAAAAATTTAGAGCAGAAAACTGACCCAAGCTCGGATTTACAACATTTTCGTAATCATTACATTGGCAACATGGATCTGTTGGCTGATAAAGCAACCGTGATGAAATATCTTGATGCCCATCAGGGTTGGTTTCGGAGATGTGCTAATCCTTTTAAGGCTGATCCAATTGGGGAAACTGGTTATGCGATGGGTATCGGCAAAGTCGGAGCTTTGGGGTTTCAGGTGGATGCCAGAGTAGGGCTAAATTTGTTGCCTCCCGATGAAAATTGTGTTTATCGGATTGTGACGATTCCGATTCCTGAACAGAAGCCACAGGGTTATGAAGTAGATTTCCAAGCAGAGATGCGCTTAGAGGAGAAGACACCAGAACTAAGAGCAGGTGAAAAGCTAGGAAGTAATCCAATCATTACCTCGATTGAATGGGATTTACATCTCACGGTTTCTCTTCATTTTCCCGCTTTTATTCAGCAGTTAGCTAAGGATATGATTCAGAAAACAGGGGATAGTGTGTTGGGATTCATTGTGCAGCGTGTCTCCAAAAGTTTGACCGCAAAAGTTCAAGATGATTTCCATAAGACCCATGAGATCAAAGTTCCCAAACAGATTAAGCTCAGAAGATAGCCTTTGTCCGAGGAAAAAGGAAAAAGGAAAAAATGCTTTATACTTTTGCGATTTTGCTTGCGCCAGCTCCAGATGAGCGACCATTGGGAATTACAGGTAAACCTATTCAATATTTGCAATGCGATCGCCTAATTGCGGCGATCGAGCCAGATATCGATATTGATGCGCTAAAACTATTGCCAGAGCCATCTCTGATGCAAGTAATTATTCAACACGATCGCTTAATTTGTGAATTATTTGATGAGCGCACGCTTTTACCTTTGCGCTTTGGAACGGCATTTGTTTCCATTGCCGCTTTAGAAACTTATTTAAAAGAAGAGGGGGAAAGATTATTAGCTAGTTTACAGAGACTAGATGGCTATGCCGAATTTTTGATTACGGGTTCGGCGATCGCCCCCAAAGCTGAAGCTGCTACGAACCTTAAAGGTAAGGATTATCTCCTAGCTAAGCGATCGCAATATTTACAACAGGAACAATGGCGATCGCAGTTACAACAGGAGGTTCTCGACTATCGTCAGACGATTACGGATAACTTCAACCCTGATCTCTATAAGCCTGAATTTCAGCATGTGGAAACTCAAGGTTCAGAGGATGTGCGCGTATATGCCTTATTGCCGCGATCGCAGGTTGAGTTTTTACAAGATACATTGCGATCGTGGGAAGAGATGCATTCCCATTGGCAGATCTCATGGAGTGCGGCTTTGCCGCCCTATCATTTTTTGATGTAGAAGTTTGCAAGTGTCAGCCTTATTAGGGCATAAAAAAGCTAGTGGCGGCGCGAAGCGCCGCCACTAGCTTTTTGAGGTATTTATTAAAAACGTTCCACTAA
Source organism: Phormidium tenue FACHB-1050 (assembly GCF_014696925.1). GTDB lineage: Bacteria > Cyanobacteriota > Cyanobacteriia > Pseudanabaenales > Pseudanabaenaceae > Pseudanabaena. Next base: position 27,471 of record NZ_JACJQY010000035.1, read on the forward strand.
CTTATATTTAGCATCATGGTTAGGCTTTGCGCCTTCGCCACAAGTACGCGGAGTTGGCAAAATCTTGGTCGGATTCGCAATACCCTGCGGATCGAAAACATCGCGAACCCATCGCATTGTTTCCAAATCAGTCTCGCTAAACATCTCAGGCATATAGCACTTCTTATCCGCACCAATTCCATGCTCACCCGAAATGCTGCCACCCACGCGCACACAGAGCTTGAGAATTTCTCCGCCTAGTTCCTCCACCGTTTCCAGTGCGCCAGCTTCCGCATTGTTATACAAAATCAATGGATGTAGATTGCCATCCCCAGCATGGAAGACATTGGCGACATGGTAGCCATACTGCTCACTCAGTTTCTCTATCTCCTGCAACACATAGGTAAGTTTAGTACGCGGAATCACACCATCCTGTACATAGTAGTCAGGACTGAGCCGCCCCATTGCTGCAAAAGCTGCTTTCCTGCCTTTCCAGAGTCTGAGACGTTGTTCGGGATCAGTTGCGGTAGCCACATTTCGCGCCCCATTTTTATAACAAATTTCTTCAACTCGTTTAGCACTTTCAGCAACTTCTATTTCTAATCCATCTATTTCAATCAACAGAATCGAAGCCGCATCACGTGGATAGCAATTTGTCGCTACCGTATCCTCAACCGCATTGATGCTCATGTTATCCATGATTTCCATGCCTCCTGGGATGATACCAGCACTAATGACATCGGAGACTGTTGACCCTGCGGCTTCCACGGTCGTGAAATCAGCTAGGAGGACTTGGATCGATTCAGCCGATTTGAGAATCTTGAGAGTTACTTCAGTGGCGATGCCAAGGGTTCCTTCAGAACCGACAAAAATACCTGTGAGATCGTAACCTGGGCTTTCAGGGATTTTGCTGCCAATATCTTTGATCGAGCCGTCGGGCAGAACAATCTTGGCTCCGAGAACGTGATTGGTGGTAACCCCATATTTGAGACAATGTACACCCCCTGAGTTTTCAGCAACATTACCACCGATAGAACAGATGATTTGACTCGAAGGATCGGGGGCGTAGTAGAAGCCTGCACCGCTTACGGCTTGAGTCACCCAGTTATTAATTACTCCTGGTTGGACGACAACGCGCTGATTTTCAAAATCAACTTCGAGAATCTTTTTCATGCGGGCTGTGACGATCAGTACGGAGTCAGGCAATGGCAAAGCGCCGCCCGATAAGCCTGTCCCCGATCCGCGAGCCACAAAAGCCACTTTGTAACTCGCGCATACTTTCACGACTGCCGATACTTCCTCAGTGGTCAGAGGCAGCACCACGATCGCAGGTTGTTGCTTATAACTAGTGAGTCCATCGCATTCATAGGCGAGTAATTCTTCACGAGTACGGACGACATAGCGATCGCCGACGATGGCGATAAAGTCCTTGGCGATCGCCTGCCAATCAATAGCCTGTGTTGATGCTGAATAAATATTAGAGATGGGGGCGATCGCGGTCATGCTGCATTTACAAGGTAATAACTATACTGATTTTAACGCAGTTGGAGTTTAGCCAAGCGATCGCAAAAATGATTGTAGCTTTTGGGATTTGCCAGAATATTCGTCGAAATAACCTCAGGAGATTCCAAATATAGCTGTCGCCATTCTTGTTAGGACAAATCAAAACCCAAATAGTGTGAGGCGGCGCTTCGCGCCGCCTCACACTATTTGGGTTTTGATTTGTCCTGATACAGGTGGCTATAGCTATATTTGGAATCTCTAGCAAAACTAGTTTTGACTCAGTTTCCGATCGCCAAATCTCAAAAACCTAATTAACAATGTGCCAACAGTAATCACCCCACATAAAATCGTCAAAATCCAATTTTTCGGAGTCCAGTCCATCGCACCCAGATAATTAGAGCCGATCGCAATGGTATGTACTGACGCTAATATCAACGCGGGAACCGAGAGCAAATGCACATAGCGCCAAGATTTGCCTAGTTTCGTCATCATCCAATCGGAACTGGTGAGAGCGGCGGGAGACATCAGCGCGATCGCGATCGCCCCGATCCAGATCGAGATTTGGTGCTGCGGAATCATAAAGGATAAAGCATCAAAGTTCCATTGAAAAGTATGCTCAACCTTATGGAAAGTATGGGCAAGGGAGAGAACAAATGCACCAACTCCGATCGCTCGACGATAGGTCATTAAGACTGAACAAGCCTTAAAAATATGACTGAGCGGACGAGCGGCAAGGGCAAGGATCAGCAAAATCAAACCTGCATGACCTGTATAATCCACCATGTCACTGGTTCGCAATAGCGTTAAGATGCCAATCGTGAGTGTAATCCAGCCACCCATACGAAATAACTGACTGCGGCGATCGCGACTCAGTAGTCCTGCAAATACACCAATACCCAGCATCGATGGCAAAGTTCCCAATCCAAACGCCAACATCGTTAGCGCACCCTGTGTCATGTTACTAGTCTCGGCAGCCTTGATCTGAGCCGTATAGAGAAATCCACAGGGAATTAATCCCCATGTCATACCGAGCAAAGCTGGTGTTAGTGGATGGGAATGCAGCGATAGTTTCATCATCGCGGAGCTAAGGCGTTGATGCAGCCCCACTAATGCCATAGGATTAAGAAAAGGCATATTTGGCAAACCGTCTGGTCTAATCTGGACAAGTCCCATCCATACCAAAAGAATACCCGTCAAAATCGCAAGCCAACGCCGCAGATCACTTTCTAAACCTGCTAACTGTCCACTAGCTACTAGCACAGAACCGATCGCCCCAATAGCAGCCCCTGCGATCGCATAGCTAAAAATTCTGCCAATGTTTAGCAATGCATGAAAGTACAAGTGCTGTTGCCAAGCTTGAGGATGATTTTGGGAGTTGCTATCTTTTCCTGACAGCGAAAAAGCGACGGTCAAGGGGCCACACATCCCCACACAATGACCGAAACTCCCTAAAAAACCTAAAGCAGCAACAAGCAATAAATCTAGCATTCTTTATTTATAGCGCTTTGCGCTGAATTATTTTAAAAACTGGTGTTACGTAGTGATAGCTAAGTAGCTAGGCATAATTAATTACAACCAAAAACTGTAAAGTTGCGCCCCTGTGGGGCGCAACTTTACAGTTTTTGGTAATTAAGGACTTATCTACCCACATTTGTCGTAAAAGTTAATTCAAAGGGGGCAAAATCTTCACCATCTCTTGCCGAACCACTCAAACGCAGTTCATATCTACCTACTTGGGGAAATGTGACTTCCATACTTGGCAATCCCAAATAGCGCTCAATAATTGACAAAGGATTAGCCACTGTAAATTTGATGTTGCGATCAGTTAGCGATCGCACTTCTAACCGACAGTTGCATTTTCGATAAGGGATAAGCTCGCCGCCGCGCTTAGTGAGCGCAATCCAAATTCTCGATTTTTTACCCGCAACAGGTCGATCATTAGGCTCAATATGAATTGTGCCACCAACATCTTGAGAAGCTTTCACTTCATGAGCAATGCGAACAGATGATGGAAATTTTTCTAATTGTGAACCATTGACACTAGAAGCAGGGGATAAATGCAAATTTAATAGGATAGAAGCTACTTCAAACATTGATTAATGATACTTCTTAATTATTGAGGTTTGACAACGCCACAAGCAATCCGAGTTTTATAGTCAACAGTGGGAATTGTTGATTTTCCATTTGCACCTGCATGAATGATGATCGCAGTGCCGCCTTGCTTTAGTAAGGAGTTGTGACCCTTACCCAAAGTTAACTCTGACAAGGTAGCCGTTAAAGTTCCTGTCCCATCATGCTGAACCATGATATTTGGCAAATCACCCGCAGGCTTATGTTGATCAGATCCATGCTTCATCTCCTCATGTTTGTAATGAATATGATGATGATGTTTGTTATGCATATGATGAAGCCCGTGATCATGGGAATTATCCATAGGCGATCGCTTTGGATCAAAATGATTGCCTGCTGATTTAAAGTCTGGCGCTTCACATTTACCATTTTCATGTAAATGCACCATATGCTCTCCCTGAGAGAGTTTTTGAACTCGCAAAGTTACCTTTACACCTGAAGCAGATTGGCTAAAAGTTGCAGTTCCCACCAGTTCGCCCTTAGCATTAAAAATCTGTGAGCTAGCGCTAGATTTTAAAGTTTTAGAAATAGCTGCATTAGTATCAGTCAGAGTTGCCATCGTGATTAAAGGCAGCAAAACTGCGAGCCTAGATGCAAATTTAGCCTGAAATTGATATTTATTAGAATTAATCATGTGTTCTTTTGCCCCTACATCTTAAAAATGTGACTCTCTCCAAGTTAAGCCGCGCATAGCGCGGCTTAACTTACTTCATTTATGCTTTCGGCCAACCTTTCTCAGCTTGGTCAAGTACATAGTTCGCAACTAGGGTGATTTCATCAGCGCTGAGTTTTTTCCCAAAAGCAGGCATTGCGCCTTTACCCTTAGCAACTTGCAGAGAAATGGCTTCAACAGTGTTCTTGCCATACTTTTCTAAGGCATCTGCTTTCAAGGTTTTTGCTGCGACTACGTTATTTTTGCCACCTGCATGACACTGAGCGCAGTTATTGTTAAAGATTTTTGCGCCTGCGGACACTTCAGCAAAAGCTGGTTGACTGAAAGCAAGACTCACCAAGATTGTTAAGGCGATCGCAAGAATAGAAAAAATCCGTTTCATAGTTATTTAGTCCTTAAATATTCACGAAAAATAAGGGCAAAGCTATAGCTGATGCCCTACGCGGCTTAGCCGCAAAGTCGAGTTGAATTTTAGTCTGGATATATCATGGCGGTACTTGCCCTAGCAGTCAAAAGACAGTCTGTCAAACAAAGCGCCAAAAGAAAATGGCGGCGCTTTGCGCCGCCATTTTCTTTTGGGGTTTATTGCTATAGCGCACCGTCTCTAGACGGCTAACCCTACCTCAATCTTGGCTAGGATCAACAATTGCAGTGGGATCGCTGTGATAAGCTAACAGTGTTAGTGTCATTAACACGAATAAACATGGATCGACCTTCTCGCTCTGTTCCCCAAGCCGCACAAGCCGCCTATTCAGGGGATTCGTCATACGGACGCACACCGCCGCCTGACTTACCTTCGCTACTGCTAAAAGAGCGGATTATTTACTTTGGGTTGCCTCTTGTATCTCCCGACGAATACAAACAGCAGCTTGGTGTCGATGTCACAGAATTGCTCATCGCCCAACTTTTATATCTACAATACGAAGATCCCGAAAAACCGATTTTCCTGTATATCAACTCCACAGGGACATCATGGTACACAGGTGATGCGATCGGATTTGAAACCGAAGCATTTGCCATCTGTGACACACTCAACTATATCAAGCCTCCCGTCCATACCATCTGCCTTGGACAAGCTATGGGGACAGCCGCAATGATCCTCGCCTGTGGAACTAAAGGTTTCCGAGCGAGTTTGCCTAATGCTACGATTGTCCTCCACCAAGCTCGCCGCCAAACTAGAGGACAAGCCTCTGACTTGCAGATTCAAGCTAAGGAAGTATTGACCAATCGCGAAGCAATGCTCAGAATCCTGTCACGGACTACAGGTAAGTCACCTGAGGTACTTACCAAAGATATGGATCGGATGTTTTATATGACTCCTGAGCAAGCTAAAGAATACGGGTTAATTGATCGCGTACTCGAAAGTACCAAAGATTTGCCTACAGCAGTCCCCGCACTTGTTTAAGCAATTAGCTGTTAGCAATTAGCTGTTAGCTCAGTTGATTTCATAGTCTATAGCTAAAAGCCAAAAGCCAAAAGCCAAAAGCTAAAAGCCAACCAATTACCAATTACCAAAAACCTATGCCTATCGGTGTTCCTAGAGTTCCCTATCGCTATCCTGGTGACTCATATACGCAGTGGATTAGCATCTACGAGCGCCTGTCAATGGAGCGAATTATTTTCCTAAGTGGAGAAGTTTCAGATGGGATGGCAAATTCGATCATTGCTCGATTGCTCTACTTTGATTCTGAAGACCAATCCAAAGATATCTATATGTATATCAACTCCCCTGGTGGTTCAGTTTCCGCAGGCTTGGCAATTTTCGACACGATGCAGCATATTAAGGCTGATGTAACTACAATTTGTGTGGGACTGGCGGATTCCATGGGTTCATACCTATTGATGGCTGGAGCTAAAGGTAAGCGCTATGCTCTGCCCAATGCGCGAATTATGATTCACCAGCCGTCAGGTGGCACTCGTGGTCAAGCGTCCGACATTGAGATTGAGGCGCGGGAAATCATTCGGATTCGTCATAAGCTGAATGAAGAATATGCCAAACGCACAGGACAGCCCCTAGAGAAGATCGAGCGCGATATGAATCGCGACTACTATATGTCTTCTTCAGAGTCTCTTGCCTATGGATTGATTGATCGTGTTCTCGATTCACCACAATCAGTTTGATGACAATAAAAAAAGATGCAATGATGCGTAGCACGCATCATTACATCTTTTTTTGTTAAGGCAGAAATTAGGAATTATTGTTTCTATTGGAATACAATCGGATCGTCTAGATTTTGACAGAAATCGATATAAGATGGAGCGCTTTCGCTACCATCAGCAAATTCAGCCTTAATCCATTGTTTACACAATTGATTGTCAGTGGAACTACTCCAGACCATCTTGGCATTCTCCCCTGAAACAATACCTGAGCCAATATCAAACTGTCCCCAAGTCTTTTCTGGCTCACCCACCATTAACTTTTTGATTGTCGAATTGCTATTATTCTTGACGTAGAAATACCACTGATCAGCAGAAGCAGAAGCAACATTTGCAACTAGACTCAAGGCAAGTACACTAGCTGAAATCAAAAAACTTTGTTTAACCACTGTCTTAAACTCTCTAAAGAAGCTCTTAGTAAGAATATAAACTATAAAATCTGATTTGCAACATGCATTGAGATGCTTATAACTTTCTTATAACTTTTAATGTGGTTTACTCTCTTTCGGCTAAGAATTAGTGGTGCGGAGCGAAGCTCCGCACCACTAATTCTTAGGTTTTAATGTCTATTTTTAGACGAGGAAGGGAATAGCTGTGAATTTTATAGTTCAATCAATCCAATATCAGCCTTATCAATTGGCTTTCCGCGAACCCTTTCAAACTGCGACGGGGATACTTTTAAGTCGTGAAGGTTTTGTGATTGAGATTCGCGATCGCCGATCTGATTATCAAGTTCAGCATATTGGCTTAGGTGAGTCTGCGCCACTTTGTGGTTTTGGGATGGAATCTCTACTCGAAACAGAACAAGCATTAAAAGAAGCTCAGCGATCGCTGATTAATGCAGAAATCCAAAACCTCAAAGATATTGAGAATTTACTTGCAAAATATAATTCTACTCCAGCGGCAAAACATGGAATTGAATTAGCACTGCTCAACTTATTAGCACAAGTCCAAGGTATTTCCATTTCTCAATTATTAGCTAATTCTTTTTCGGGAATAGTGCGAGATCAAGTTACAGTTAATGCAGTGATTGGAGCGATCTCTCCTGAATTAGCTGCCACAAAAGCAAGGGAATATATAGAACAAGGTTATCACTGTCTCAAAATCAAGGTAGGAACGCAGGATTTTGAAATGGATTTGCGAAGAGTAGAGGCAGTGCGATCGCAGGTGGAAAATGGTATCCAAATTCGGATTGATGCGAATCAGGGATGGTCTGTAGAGGATGCGATCGCTAATTTAAAAAAGCTTGAATCTTTACAAATCGAATATGTTGAGCAGCCTGTTGCTGCTTCTAATTTGTTAGGTATGGCGGTCGTCAGGCGATCTCAATCAATTCCCATTGCGGCTGATGAATCTGTCAATAATTTGGTGCAGTTGCAGCAAGTGATTAAGTCTCAGGCTGCGGATATTATTATTCTTAAACCAATGGCGCTAGGCGGAATTATCACGGCAAATCGTGCAGCAGCGATAGCTTTCCAAGCTGGTTTAGATGTGGTAGTAACTACAACTATTGATGGGGCAATCGCTCGACAAGCTGCCTATGACCTAGCTGCCGCTTTGCCAATTCAACGAGCTTGCGGTTTGGCTACAGGACATTTGTTAATAGAGAGTTAGCGCTTCGCGCTAACTCTCTATTTTATTTGTCACTTCGAGATGTGCCAGACTCTTGGAAAATCTGAATAGCATTGAGCGGATCGCTGCTAAAAGTACCAGAGCGATTAACTTTCTGGGGAGAAGCGTTGTAATTACCAGGGATAACGGGTTGGATCTCTTCAACGTCAAAAGTAATATTTTGAATCTTGAGATTAGAGTTTGGTAAATCTCTTTCTATCGAAAACTGATCAGTATTGGTGGGCGAAATCGGCTGACCTTGGGCAGGACGTAAGCGATCGGCATCACCTAGTTGGGGCTGTGTTGATTGTGCAGAGACTGGACTAATTGCAGTGCTGACGATCGCTAAAATGGCGATCGCTGAAAATTGAGAAATGCGTTGATAATGTCTGTTCATAAATTCCTCGCATTAGCAGTCAGAGACGTTAACTACAATAATTGCTCATTATATTGGACAAATTAAAACTCGAATAGGTTGCGGCGGGGCTTCGCCCCGCCGCAACCTATTCGGTTTTTAAAGATACGCTTAAATTGCCAACTCTAATCTTTAGGTTTAAGCGCATTTTTAAAGCCTAAAACCAGCAAAATATTGGTCATTGTTAAAAACGACTCTGCACTACCATGCAACCAATCAACATTAGCTAAGGCTTCGTTATATTGTGTCTGAGCATAAATCCCTGCGGGAATCGTAATCGCCACAAAAACTAACGTGCCATAAAATCCCCAAAGTCCTAGCTTCGGAAATTGCTGAGACTTAGTCGCGAACCATAGGAACGCGAGGTAAGGAAATAGAGATAATCCAAATAAGGCTTCTTTAGGCATAGATTCATCCTGTTTTTTAAAGCTGGGCAAAGCCCAGCTTTAAAAAACTAACTTTGTGTTTTTGTGCGTGCAATTTTCCAAATAAAATAAGCAGCGATCGCCAAAGTACTATTGCCGATTAAGGTTAAAGCAGCTTGTACCGTCACTAGCCATTCTAACGAATCAGCATTATCAAAAAAGTGCCAAGTCACCGCACACATGGCGCTAACCAAAGCAGGAAACATCGCCCATGCTAAGTTGCGCCATCCGCGATCGGGATTTTGCTTGTCATATTGCCAAATGAGCCAAATGGCTAGAGTCCATTCGATCACGCTAGAAATATGGATGACCCATGTGGGTAAAGACAAAGAGTGCATGGTGATTCTATAAATTTTTTGCATAGGCGGCGCTTTGCGCCGCCTATGGGGTTAATGTTTTGCTTCGCGCATGGTTAGAAATTCGCGAATTTGCCGATCGCTTGGTTGAGCAGAGATTGCTCCCATATCTAAGGTGGTTAACGCACCTGCGGCACAGGCATAAGCTATCACTTCATTGGCAAATTTAGGATCGAGCAAATTGGTTAGAGGACGGTGATAGATTTTATGAATGAATGCGGCTAAAAAAGCATCGCCTGCGCCAGTTGTATCGATTGAATGAACTGGATAAACAGCATGTTTACCCTGCTTTTCACCTAAGTAGTAACGACAATCTTGATCGCCATTAGTGATCAAAATTCCTTCTAGATGGCTATAGGCTTGGGCGATCGCGGCGGGACTAGTTAACCGAAATAGTAGCTTTGCCTCATCCTCAGTCATTTTCAGAAAATCAGTGTATTTCAGTAAAACTGGCAAGAGTTTAGCTACCTGCTCAGGATTTTTCCAGAACATCGCTCGCCAATTAACATCAACTACTACCTTTACAAAATTTTCCTCGGCAAGTTTTAGCGCTCGACCGATCGCCCTTGAAGTCTGTGGATTTGCTAAACCCAATGTCCCTAATACTAAAAATTTAGCATCCGCAAATAAATGCTCAGGCAAATGCTCCGCAGACATCAAGGTGTCCGCAAATACCGTATTCGCATCACCATTGAAGCGATCAAAACTGCGATCGCCATGAGCGTCACGGGTGACATAAACCTCACGGGTAGTAGATTCAGGATGCACTTGCACGCCTGAAGTTTCTACACCTGCGGCCCCCAATTGTTTGAGTAAATCAGTTCCTGCGGCATCTTGACCAACGCAGCTAATTAAACTGACAGGAGTGCCTAGCTTAGCTAAGCCACAGGCGACATTAGCAGGCGCTCCACCAAAATATGGTTTCCAAGAACTGACTTGGTCATAGGGAACCCCAATATCTTCAGCTATTTGATCAATTAAAACTTCGCCAAGGCAAATTACACGCGGCATAGGCGGACTTTACGAGGACAGTTTGGACTTTCGCGATTCAATGATAGCAATAGCTGCATCCACTTTGTCAGGAAATACCACAACTAAACTACTTTGAGGGGCGCTATCCAAGGCGGCTGTGATGGCTTCTGATTCGTCAAGAATTGTAATACAGGGGATATTACTATTCACTTCTTCGACTCCCTGACGCAACAGGTCAGCTACTACACGAGGGGCGCGTCCCCGCAAATCCTTGTCTTCTTTAACAAAAATGCGACTAAACATTGTTGCCGCCAGTTGTCCTAGTTCAATGATGTCCTCATCGCGGCGATCGCCTGGTGCGCCAATCACCCCGATCGCTTCACCTTCCCATTTTTGGATAAAATCGGCGATCGCCTTAAATCCCGCAGGATTATGCGCGTAATCAACCAGTGCGTGATACTTACCCAAGTCAAACAAATTCATCCGTCCAGGAGTCTGCTCACTAGAAGCAACAAACGTGGCTAAACCTTGGCGAATTTGCTCAATCTGCACATCCTGAGCAAAGGCAGCTAAACTTGCGGCTAGTGAATTTTGAATATTAAAGGCGGCACGTCCACCAAGGGTCAGAGGTACATTTACCGCCTTTTCAATCCGCAATTTCCAATCACCTTTTAAAATTGTCAGAAATTCATCTTCATAGACTGCTGCAAGTCCACCTTCAGCAATATGGGACTTGATCAAAGGATTATCAGGATTCATGCTGAAATACGCGACCTTTGACTGTAGCTCTTGAGCCATAGCAACAACCAAGGGATCATCGGCATTCAGTACTGCATAGCCGCTCGGTAGAGCTGTCTTCACAACTACGCTCTTGAGTTGGGCAAGGTCTTCGATTGTGTCAATGTCGCCAATACCAAGGTGATCGGCGGCGACGTTCATCACCACACCGACATCGCAGCCATCAAAGCCTAAACCCGATCGCAAGATGCCACCTCTAGCAGTTTCTAAGATCGCCACTTCAACCGTGGGATCGCGAAGAATTACTTGGGCGCTATAGGGACCAGTAGTATCGCCTTTCTCGACTAAGCATTCACCAATATAAATACCGTCAGTGGTGGTGTAGCCAACTCTCTTACCAGTTTGTTTGAAAATATGGGCAATTAGTCGCGTGGTAGTGGTTTTGCCATTTGTGCCTGTGATGGCAACTATGGGAACACGAGTAGGTGATCCCGTCGGAAATAGCATATCGATAACTGGTGCAGCCACATTGCGGGGTGTACCAATACTAGGAGCGGTATGCATTCTGAACCCAGGCGCGGCATTTACTTCCACGATCGCCCCATCGACTTGACGCACAGGTACAGAGATATCTTCCGTAACCACATCAATTCCTGCGATATCTAAGCCAATGATCCTTGCAACTCTTTCCGCTAGCCAGATATTTTCAGGGTGAATCTCATCAGTGCGATCCACTGATACACCACCTGTACTGAGGTTAGCAGTTGCCTTGAGATAGCAGATTTGACCTTTCGGCGGGACGGAGTCCAATGTAAAGCCTTGTCTCGCCAAAATATCCATGCTCGTGCGATCGATCTCAATGCGGGTCAAGACATTATCATGACCATCGCCACGACGGGGATCTTGATTGGTAATTTCAATCAACTGCGAAATTGTGGAAACGCCATCACCTGTGACATTTGCTGGAACCCTCTCGGCAACAGCTACAAATTTGCCATTAATGACTAGTACACGGTGATCGCGTCCCGTATGAAACCGCTCAATAATTACTTCTTCTGACACCTCTTGCGCCATGTCAAAGGCATCGATCGCTTCTTTAACAGTACGCACATCAATGGTGATCCCGCGTCCATGATTACCATTTAAAGGCTTAATTACAATCGGGAAGCCGCCAACTTCAGCGATCGCATCTTCTAGATATTTAGGCGATCGGATCGTCGTTCCTCTTGGTACAGGTATTCCCGAAGCCCGCAAAATGCTTTTAGTCCCTTCCTTATCACAGGCTAGTTCTACCGCTAAGATCCCCGTTTTGTTGGATAAAGTAGCCTGAATCCTACTCTGATATACGCCATAGCCAAGTTGGATCATGGCACGGCTACCAAGCTCTAACCAAGGAATATTTCTTGTCTTAGCTTCAGCAACAATTGACTCAGTACTAGGTCCCAACTGACCATCAAGGCGAATATCTCTTAAATCCTTGAGATCTTCTTGTAGCTCAGTAGTTGCATAGGTTCCTGTCTCTAAGATACTGGTGCAAATCCGTATAGCGGCGCGGGCTGCATAGCGTCCTGCTCCCTCGGTCTGATACTCAAATACTACTTGATAGACATTTTTTTCAACAGTTTGTCTAATCGTGCCGAAATCAACCTTCATGCCCACATAGCCTTGAAGGGCGATCGCAATATCTTTAACAATTGTCGCTAGAAAATCGGAGTCACTAATATCCGAGCGCTGTGCAATGTCTTTCCCCGCTAGACTTGGCAACACTTTGCATAAATTTTGATAAAAGCCAGTTCGTTGTACTTGAAAATCCTCTAAATCTAATCGCACAACTACTAGCTGATGTCGTTGGATACTCCAATAATTTGGACCACGTAATGTCTGGATTTTGAGAATTTTCATAGTCAAGCGTTTTTAAAGGTGCATCCAATGCCTAAATGTCCAGTGTCTAATCCTAGCGATCTAGTGGATCTTCATTTTGTATAAATTGAACCAAAATTAGATCAGTTAACAATAATTTCATTAAGTAGGGTTCTTTTAGCATATTTTGCTGAAGTACCTTGTAATCAGTTGTTAAAACTATGCCAAAGAGCAGCATAAAATTACCCAAACCCATAAAGTTTCGCCCCTGCGGGGCGAAACCTTATGGGTTTGGGTTTGTAATTAATTAGGCTCATCTACTTAAAGTGACTCATCAGTATGTTGATGCTGTTGAGGTAAAGTCTCTATTCGCCCAGGAATCGGCTTTTGATTAGGCTGTAAACCTGACAACATTCGAGAAAGTTGTAAGCCATCCAGAACAGGTTTAGTCTCCCGAATCTTATGCCAGACTGATCGCGCCATCAGCAAGGAATGCCCTTGACGTTGGGCATGAATACTTTCTAAATAATCTTCCCGTTCGGGCTGATAGTCTGCTGAAGATAGTTGGAGACTAACCTGCTCAGATAATTTATCAGAAGATTGCTTCGTGACAATTCGCGCAATTTGCGAAGTGAGTTCAGGATAAAGCCATGTATAGGCGGGATGAACCGTAAGCTGGCAATGGTGAACCAGTTTTTCATTAGTCTGATTAATGGTTGGGCGCTGCAATAGCAAATAAAAGTAACCGATCGCCGCTTTGCGTTGTGGCTCATAAACATAGCCAGACACATCCTGTAAATGATTAATCAGCAAGGAACTGTGGTTAACCAGTTTGTCGATCGTTTTTGCCCGAAAATCATCAACATTGAGATCATAAACTTGGCGAATATGTGGAGGCATCGCAGCGGTATCAAGTTGATAAAGCAAGCTAGCATCCGCATTGCTGACGGGCATCAGATTTGGCAGATCAGGAGAATGTTGAGCGAGTTCGTGCAGACTTGCTGTATCAATTTCCCAATCAGTAAATTGTGCGAGGGGCTGAAAGCCATTCTGACGATAGAGGGCGATCGTATCTTTTTGATTAATATCAACCTGTAACACCCAAGTTCGCGCCTCTAGGCAGGACTCTAGGCAATAGCGTATCAGTTGTGTACCGACGTTATGCTGACCATTCTGAGCTTCAGGTAGAACCACAACGCGATCAATCTGCCAAGTACTACTGTTGTTATTAAATGGGGAAACCCGAATAAAGCCTTGGATTATGCCATTACATTCGGAGACATAGGCTCTTACATAGGGCTTGAGCAGGGTTTGCACAGGCGCAGGTAACCAACTGGCTAGCTGGTGTAAGCTGATTTTTTGGCGGCTGCGACAACCGCTAAGATCGCTGACCGCAATCTGTTCGAGATCATTGGGCGATGCAAATCGCTGAATAAACTCTAAGTCGCGATGTTGTAGCGGACGGATCGTGTTACCAAGCACTGGAAAAGGTTGCATAGCTGCTTATGCCAGAGAAAGAATTGATAAAGCCTAGGGATATGTATATGAGGATCTAGCTTGGGAGTACTTTAAAAACCAGAACAACCCATTGCTTACGATTTTAATACATATTTTATAAACATCGCCCAAAAAGAAAAGGCTGTACTTTACTTTCGTGAATTAGTATCAAAACCCAAGAAATAGTGGTGCGGCGCGAAGCGCCGCACCACTATTTCTTAGGTTTTGATGCTTTACATCGCCTTTTCTTAATAACAGGAAAATGTACGATGTTGCAGAGATGGCATCTGGCGGCGAATTTGGTCAAGGCGTGAGGGCTGGATTTCAGCGATCGCCACCCCAATGTGATCACCTGCATCGGCGATAACAATCCCCCATGGATCAACAATCATCGCATGACCATGGGACTGACGACGGGGTGTATGCATTCCCACTTGGGCAGGGGCAATCACATAGCTAGTATTTTCAATGGCTCTAGCTTGCAATAAGACTTGCCAATGATCTTTACCAGTAAAAGCAGTGAAGGCAGCGGGAACAAACAACACATTTGCCCCATTTTGGGATAAGTGTCGATACAGTTCAGGGAATCTTACGTCATAGCAAACGGATAGACCCAAGTTGCCATATTTCTCAGAAACATAGACAGGTGGAGATTCACTACCTGCCAAAACCGTTGCTGACTCCTGATAAGTGTTGCCATCGGGGAGATTAACATCAAACAAATGCATCTTGCGATAACGAGCTAGCTCCTCACCTTCACGACCAATCAACAGAGCCGTGTTGTACATTTTGCCCTGATTGCCATTGTTGCTATCAGTAACAGGTACAGGAAATCCACCACCAAGTAACAGGATTTGATAGCGTTGAGCGATCGTAATTAAAAACTTCTCGCTCTTTTCTGCAATTTCTGTAGAAAGTCTCGTCTTTTCGCTCTCGTCACCTAAAAACGAGAAATTTTCAGGTAAGCAAACTAGTTCTGCACCTCGATTCACTGCCAGTTGGATCAAATCTTCTGCTTGAGCAAGATTTTTATCTACATCAGAGACACTGGTCATTTGTACGGCAGCCGCCAAATATGACTTCATTTCAATCCTTAAAACTTTCCCACATAAATTCAGATGTGCTGCAAAGCACTTAACTTAGATTACCTTGCTATAGCGCTAGTTTTTTATAACTCTCCAAAAAATGAGAGGAGACGCAAAGCCTCCTCTCATTTTTTGGGTTTAGCCAATTTTGCCAGTAACGATATACGCCACGCGCAGCCCGACATTAGTTGCATGATCAGCCATGCGTTCCAAGTGATGAATTGCCAGTACCATCAACATTACAGGTTCCATGGGTTCGCCAAACAGTCTTTGAGAAGAGAGGAGGTTATAGATCTGCTTATAATCATCATCAACCGCATCATCTTTTGCCTTAATTTGTAAACCAATATTTTCATCAAGATTAGCTAACGCTTCTAAACTCATAGCAAGCATGGCTCGACAGCGATTAGACATTACTTGCAATTCCCCTAGATAGGGGGATGGTGGATAGGTAAAGAGCTTAATTGCAATATCACCTAAGTTTTCAGCATAGTCACCAATTCTTTCAATATCTCGGATCAATTGCATGAGAGCGCTTAAAAGCCTGAGATCGCGAGCAACTGGTGACTGTAGCGCGATTAAGCTGATACACTCCATTTCGATTTGGCGATAAATCTGATCAACTTGTTTGTCTTGAGACTCAATACGGGTAGCTGATTCAAGATCTCTCTCAAATAGAGCCGCATGAGCTAAAAGAAATGAGTTTTCGACAAGTGCACCCATTCGCAAAGAATCTTGTTCTAAGCGATGCAGTTGGCGTTCAAATTCGCTCCTTGTCCGTTTCTGACTTTGAGATGAAGTTTCGAGCATTGGCTCCCACCAAATAAAATGGGATAATAAAAAGCTATAGCGATCTTGAAGGGGGGGCTAAAAATTAGATGTTGTCAAGGCTGGAATTTGCTCAGATATCTTTAGCTCAGAAAAGCCAAAGACCATATTAGAGTGAGTTTTTACACTTCCTCATCTTCTATAAGCTCATATGTGTAAAGATTCCTGTGTACAAATGGTCACATATATTTTAGTCCTTGCAAGTATCTCTAAATACTATGGCAAATCTAGAATTTAATTGTAGATGGAGCTAGCTCAGAAGTTGTAAGAAGCCGATCGCTACTACAATCCCTATTGAATAAAACCAGAGTGCTTGAAGAATTTTGCTCAAAGCCAATTTGTTCGTAAAACTTTTGCTGGTGAGTCGTCATTAAATAAACGCGCTCAACATCGCAAACATTAGGATGTGATAGCACCGTTTGGACTAACTTCCGACCCAAGCCTGCGCCGCGATAGTCAGGATCGATCACCACATCCCAAATTGTCGCTCGATAAATACCGTCACTAGTGGCACGAGCATGTCCAATCAATCGATCGCCATCCCACACAGTTACTACTGGCTTAGAGTTAGAAATAGCGATCGCTAGCCCTGCCAAGGTGCGCTCCTTTGCCCAAAAAGCTCCCAATCGAAATAATCCTTGCAACTGTTCTAAATCAACTTCTTCGTGGCGATCGCTAAAGCGAATGTGGCGATGATCCATATGCTTACTTTCCCGCATCTATTAACCCATTGTAGGATTAGGTTTACATACTACTGATCCAGTCAATGTATCTATTTTTGCTAGATCCCTAAAAAAGAAAGGGCGCTAAGCGCCCTTTCTTTCTTTATTTAGCTTGCCAAGGCTCAGGTAAGTAGACTTTCTTCGCCAAGCCAACTGCTTGCAAAAGATTGATTACGCCCCAAGTCGGATCGATTTCCCACCATTTCAAGCCAGACCGTGCCGACTTAGGAAATGCATGATGATTGTTGTGCCAGCCTTCGCCATAGGTCAATATTGCTGCCCACCAAAGGTTTGTAGAATGGTCAGGGGTTTCCGCAAAGTTCTTGTAGCCCCATTTGTGACAAGCAGAGTTAATCAACCAAGTGCTATGCCATA
This sequence comes from Phormidium tenue FACHB-1050, assembly GCF_014696925.1. Classification (GTDB taxonomy): domain Bacteria; phylum Cyanobacteriota; class Cyanobacteriia; order Pseudanabaenales; family Pseudanabaenaceae; genus Pseudanabaena. The sequence goes on from NZ_JACJQY010000035.1 coordinate 44,797, forward strand.
GCGCTACGGAGCGTACTGCCATGCCATAAACCAAGAAAGACATACCAAGTCCAGAGAATGCAGTTTCGCCAATTACATAAAGTAATATTGCGAGTGGCACTTGCAGCAGTAGAAAGTAGACATCTAAAAACTTGTAGTAAGGGTCGTTAGCAAGATCAGGTGCAAATTTGCTGTAGTTTGAACGCTGAAAATGCTCAGGCTTGGAGTACATGATCCACATCATGTGGCTCCACCAAAAACCTTTATTTGCCGAGTAGGGATCTTTTTGATTGTCTTCTGTAAAACCGTGATGCTGACGATGTCCGCCCACCCAAAATACGGGACCGCCTTGCAGTGCTAATGCTCCAATTGTGGCGATGATGTATTCCAACCACTGAGGCACTTGAAAGCTACGATGGCTAAGTAAGCGATGATATCCTAAGGTGATGCCGATGCTGCCAAATAACCAATGCAAGAAGACTGTAAGGATTACAGCTTGCCATGAGAAGTAAAAAGGCGCAGCTAGGGCAGCGAGATGAAAAGCACTGAAGAAGGCAACATTTGTCCAGTTCAGGTTTTGTTCTTTTGAGATGGCTTCAGTAGTGGCGGTCATGAAATAATAACTTAAGGGGTGGTGAGGAGATGCAAGTATCACTTACAGTTATGTTAAGTCTAACTGTTTTTTAAGTAATAATGCAAGTATCACTTGCAAATCATCTAAATGGTACATGCGCTCATGTCTGTATCTCGAATTCCTACTCGTCAACGCATAGTTAACACAGCGCTAGAGTTGTTTGCTAGCAAAGGAATCACCGAGACAACTACTCGCCAAATCGCTGACTTTGCTCAGGTTAATGAAGTAACTTTATTTCGACATTTTGGAAATAAACATGGGTTATTGCTAGCTGTATTGCAAGAATGTCTGCAAAAATATCTGGTGTTGGCGCAAGTGGGAGAGTCGCTCATGGTGTCAGATATCTCTAGTCAGAGTGATTTGCGGAGATTTCTCAAATATTACATTCAGAGTTCGTTGCGGGCGCTTGAAAGCGTGCCTGAGTTGGTGCGATCGCTTGTTGGGGAGGCTGGGCAATATCCCTTAGAGAGTCGTCAAGCACTTGCCCAAGGCATTAATCAAGTCAATCAAACGATCGCTACAGCCATCCATGATGTGTTGCTTAATTCGCGGTTGCAATATTCTTTGCCGCCAATTAAGCTGGCAAACTTATTAAATACTTGTATTTTGGGTTACGCTGTGATCACCTTAACCAGTGATGTCCAGACGATTTGGAGCGATCGCGATGAGTTTGTGAGTACATTGGTGGATATGTTTGTCCAAGAAGTCATCCCCATCTCTCAAGCAAAACCAATTATTGATATCCCTGCGGAGACTGTTCGGGAAATCCTGCTGCAAGCTAAAAAATGTGGAGCCAAGGATTATGCGATCGCCTATCTATTATTTGGATCAGGACTCACCGCAATGGATATTACGCGCTTGTGTCTAATGGACTATCAGCATCATGCTAATCATGGGATTTTACGAACTAGGGACAAAGCTGGTAATGAGAGATCTGTACCACTCAATCAAAAAATTCTTGGACATCGTTATGGCTCAGCAACCAATAACCCTCTCAGTGCCTATCTCAAGACTCGTAAGAACGAACTTAAGAATGATTTAAAAGAGCTGCAAAATAGTGACAAGATTGAGTTTTTGTTTTTCAGTAGCGATCGCCAGCCCTTGTCACTAGAAGAAATTGAACAGATGTGGGAGCGTTGGACGCAGCCCTATCGAAATCTCGATGGCTTACCCCTAACTATTGATCAAGCCCGTCATACTTGGTGTATTGAAATGTTATCTCGTGGCATGGATGTTGATAGCTTTAGCATCATTAGCGGTATCAAACCCAAAGAACTACAAGCTTATCAAACCCGCCTCAATCAAAAGTTAGCGATTGATAAAGCGATCGCCCTTGACTCTTAAAAGTAAAAACGACTCAAAGAGTCGTTTTTACTTTTTTAGCTATTTTTACCAAGTTGATGAACTTAGTGTATAATTCGGGCGTTTAATGTACTTAGAAATCTTGAGTACATTGGATCAAATGTTCTCAGTGCATCAGATACAGAGCATCTTTGATTTGAGAGGCAAACAGGTTGGTATTATCGGAGTTCAGATCGGCATTTTCAATTGAAGTTTCGGGTAGAAAAGCAAAGTGAGAGTTCCCCTAGACTGTTACCGAATCCTTGGGTTAACACACCTGTCAGGGCTAGATAAAATCCATCAAGCCCATCGTGATCGCCTGCTCTCTATGCCAAGGCGTGAATATTCTGATGCCGCGATCGCCTCTCGCAAGCGCATTATTGATAAAGCTTATGAAACTCTGACTGAACGCGCAATTCCTGCGGAAGCCAATGATCTATTAGATGCAGATAGCGATCGCCCAGTTTTAACATTGCCGCCTCAGATTGAAGCTGACGAAAAAGACTTTGCAGGGCTACTACTGATTTTGTACGAACTCGGCGAATCCGAGAAAGTTTTATCCCTCGCTAAACCCTATTACGACCCCGAAGAAGCCGAGTATCAGTCTGCTAGAATTTCTCCCCATGATCCAGATCTTTTGCTATCTGTATCTTTGTCCTATCTAGATCTCGGTCGTGAATATTGGAAACAAGGACAGTATGAATCTGCGGCTTCATCTTTAGAATCTGCTCAAGAAATTTTATTGCGGGAAGGACTATTCCTAAGTATTCGCAGTGAAATCCAAGCCGATCTATTCCGTCTGCGTCCCTATCGTATCCTCGAATTGTTAGCATCACCTGACAATCACACCAATGAACATCGCAAAGGTATGTCACTTTTGCAAGAGATGCTTGATGCAAGGCGTGGCATTGATGGATCGGGTAATGACTATTCCAGTCTCGGTATTGATGACTTTTTGCGATTTATCCAGCAACTACGCAGCTACATGACGGCGATCGAGCAGCAAACCCTGTTTGAGGAAGAAGCGCGTCGTCCATCTTCTGTAGCAACCTATCTCGCTGTATATGCCTTGATTGCCCGTGGATTTTCGCAGCGTCAGCCAGCCTTGATTCGTCGCGCTAAGGGATTGCTAGTCAAACTCAGTGCTAAGCAAGATATTTATCTGGAAAAAGCGGTATGTGCTTTGTTGCTAGGGCAGACCGAAGAAGCAAGTGCAGCGATCGATAATAGTGCCGAAGAGGATCAAATTGCTTTCATTCGTCAGAATTCTGAAGGTGCGCCTGATCTTTTACCTGGGCTATGTCTCTATAGCGAACGATGGCTCCAAGAAGAGGTCTATCCACATTTCCGCGATCTGATGAGTCAAATAGTCTCGCTTAAGGATTATTTTGCTGACGAACAAGTGCAAGCATACTTAGAAGAATTACCGAATACGGGCGCAATGTCATCGGAATGGACTTCTCCAGTGGGTGGCGATCGCTTAGCAGCGATGTCGTCTCTTGATGATTCACCAACCGTAACTCGTGATTTTGATCTTAATCCTGCTAAAAGTACTGTTGCCGATCCAAAACTCTCTAACTACGCCCCTGAAACTCCTAACCGTTTTCAGCGATCGGCGACTCCCGTAATTGAGCGACCTGCCTATGTCAATGCCAATGGCACAGGTAATGCAGCGCGAGGCTTACCTAGCTCTCGCCGTACTAGTAACGTACCACCAACTAGAAACGTTAATGAGCCGATCAGGGAAATCAAACGTCCATCTCAAGTTCACGCATCTCCTCCAAAACGTAAGTTTAATGTTGGTCGTTTAGTCACGGTAATTGTTGTGGCGATCGCTTTATTAGCTGGCAGTATTGGTTTAGTTGTTTGGGCTGTCCGAGCCTTAAGCGGTTCTACACAACCACAGCCTGTAACTCTAGAAAAACCGATCACAACTCTAGTCCAAGCCATCAAAGAAAATAATGCTGCGCCAATTGCTCAACCAGGACCTTTAGATAAAGAAACTGCTACCAAACTCATCGAAACATGGCAAGCCACTAAATCAAAAGCTTTGGGCAAAGACTATGAGGACAATCTTCTAGAAGAAGTTTTAGTTGATCCTGCCCTTAGTGACTGGAAAGGACGCGCTAAAGAACTTAAATCTAGCAACTCTTATTTGCAGTATCAAACCAAGTCTAGTGAAGTTGATAGTGTCATCCCTGATGGTGATAGCAAAGCCAAAGTAATCGCTAAAATATCAGAGTCAAGAAATTATTTTAATAATGGGGAACTTGATCGCAGTGCATCAAAGGATAATGCTAGCTACACGGTTGAGTATGACTTAGTAAAAAAAGATAATAAATGGCTAATTAGGGAAATGTTAGTCTTTTAAGACAAAAGGGGCGCAAAGCGCCCCTTTTGTCTTAAAGCAATTATCGATCAGACGAACTACAAGAACAGTTTTAAAAGTGATGCAATGCATCACTTTTAAAACTGTTCTTGATCTGGTTTTGTGAGCGCAAAGCGCTATAGCCATCTGTATCAGGACAAATCAAAACCCAAATAGTGTGAGGCGGCTCGAAGCGCCGCCTCACACTATTTGGGTTTTATTTCCTAGCAAAACTTACGTTGCTATAGCTGTTATTGATTGTGTTAGGACAAAAGCAAAATCCAAGAAGAGAATGGCGGCGCTTCGCGCCGCCATTCTCTTCTTGGGTTTACACTTGGCGACAGCTATATAAAAAGTTTTAGAAATCTTCTGGTGGGACATCATCATCTTCAGGCTCAATTTCTTCAGGCACAACCTTAGTTGCTGAAACTGCTACACCTGCGGATAACTTTTCACGGACTTGGCGTTCCACATCTTGAGCAAACTCTGGTTTGTCTTCCATGTATTTGATCGTGTTGTCTCTACCCTGTCCAATGTTGTCGCCTTGGTAGCTATACCATGCACCCTTACGCACGATAATGCTCATTTCTTCAGCTAGGTCTACCAGACAGCCAACGGTAGAAATACCTTTACCGAAAATAATGTCAAATTCAGCAATACGGAAAGGTGGCGCAACTTTATTTTTAGCAACCTTGACCTTAGCGCGAATCCCATATTCTTCCGTCCCTTTTTTCAGGGTTTGGATGCGGCGAATATCCAGACGAACTGAGGCGTAGAACTTGAGGGCAGTACCACCTGTAGTCGTTTCAGGGCTGCCATAGGACACGCCAATTTTTTGGCGCAATTGGTTTAGGAAAATAACGATGCAATTGGATCTACCAACATTAGCCGTGATTTTGCGAAGCGCTTGGCTCATCAAACGGGCTTGCAATCCCACATGGGATGCACCCATTTCACCTTCGATTTCAGCACGGGGGACAAGGGCGGCTACGGAGTCGATCGCGATGATATCCACTGCCATCGATCTCACAAGGTTATCAACAATTTCTAGCGCCATTTCCCCTGAGTCGGGTTGGGAAATTAACAAGTTATTAATATCAACACCGACACTGGCGGCATAGGTGGGATCGAGGGCATGTTCAGCATCGACGAAGGCTGCGATACCGCCGCGCTTTTGAACTTCAGCGATCGCGTGCAGTACTAAGGTAGTTTTACCTGAGCTTTCTGGCCCGTAGACTTCGATAACCCGTCCTTTGGGCAATCCACCACCAAGGGCAAGATCGAGGGGTAATGCGCCGCTAGGGATGGTTTCGACGCGCATATTTGTGGCATCGCCGAGACGCATGATCGAGCCTTTGCCATGATCTTTCTCGATCTTTTGCATGATCGCATCAAGCGCCTTTTTTTTCTCAGGACTGATGTTAGCCTTTGCTGCTTGGGCGATCGGTGTAGCCTTGTCAACTTGACTATTTGCCGTTGCAGAAGAATTTTTCGCCATTGCCGTTCGAGGTTTAGTTCGTTTAATAAGTCTGCCTCATTATGACACTAAGCTTCTGCATTTGAGGTGTTAAATTTGTACTGAAATTTAAGCGATTGCCTTGATTTTGCTAGCATTTAGATATTTGTACTAAAAATCTTCAACAAAAAACGCAACATTTGTAGGATCTCTTAATTCATCAAATTATTTTTATAACAACGCAAGAGATAGCTAAAACAAATCAAAACCCAAAATATGAGTGGCGGCGCTTCGCGCCGCCACTCATATTTTGGGTTTATGTCCTAAGCAAAACTTACATTGCTATGAAACGAATCCTGATCTTCAACTGAGATATTTGGGCTGATATAAACGTGAGTTCGGTAAATTTTCAATAACTTGAAAAGCCATTTTTAAGTTGTGCAGAATGTAATTCAAATATTAATTCTGGTAATTCTAAAAATTAGATATCTTATAAACATACTAATCTTCGCCAAATACTTTGGTATATCCTACATAACCTATTAGGAGAACTATTGCCAAAATTATTAAAAATGAGTTGAAAGGCAAATATGAGAAGAAATATAAATGAATCCTGCTAGAAATCCACGATAAAAATATAAATACTAGTGACATAAACATCAAGCCTTGGATAAATTTAAAGGCTGGAATCCGACTAAGTGGCATCCGTTTTTTAGCAAGAATAATCGAACAGATTACGTGATAAGGGGCAGATAAAAGCAACAAAATATCCGCTTCCTTACCTAATTTCCCCCAGCCTCCAGTATTGCTGGCATAGGCTATATAACCAGCAAACACAATAGCTACAAATGCAGATATGCTCAAATTTACACTTAATACATAGGGTTCTTCTTTAGTCCCCGGTACAACTAAGCAAATAAAATAAGCGATCCAAGGAGATAGAAATACTAATAAAAGAACAGGTATTTTATAGAGTGTTAGAAGGCTTTCTATGGTCATAAAATGCTCCTTTATTTAAAAATTCCTCTAACTTCTCAATTGCAAATCTCAGCAAAAACAACTAGGCTCTATGCAGTCTAATTCTGTAAAACTCGCATAATTATTGAGCTATCAGACGAATTGTGCCGAGATTATTTTTAAAATTACCCCATAATTAAAAAAAATGTCAAATTTACTAATGATATGGCAGTAGACATTTTAGAACCTAAAAGATGAGGTGCGACGCTTTGCGTCGCACCTCATCTTTTAGATCTGATTGCAGTCTATGGCAACTAATTCATGTATGGAAAAAGTACAGGCTTCAGCTTCGCTCAGCCAACACAGACTGTTAGCTGAGCGAAGCCAAAGCCCCATGTATTGTTTAGGAATGCTATACAGCGCTTTGCGCTTTCTCGAAACCCAAATAAATGAGGCGGCGCGAAGCGCCGCCTCATTTATTTGGGTTTTATGTCCTGACATAACTGGCTACTGATTGTGATATTTGATCCGAGACAAATGCAACATTTGTAAAGTCTAATGTCAGAATTGAAATAAGTAATTCTAACTAGCGGTCTAATACTATGTCTTCGGAACATCCACCAGTTATGTTGGTGGACGCTTATAACGTGATTGGACTGTGGCGGCATTTGCAGGAAATGAGAGATCTGCAAGGGTTTGACATTGCCCGATCGCATTTAACGGAGATAATGGTCAACTTTAGTGCTTATCACGGCTATAAAACGACATTGGTTTTTGATGCCTATGTGCAGGCGACACCTGCCAAAGCCGAAAAAATAACGAAAAACCTTAGGCTGTATTTCACCGATCATAATGAAACTGCGGATACTTATATCGAGCGTCAATGTGGTAAATACCGACGTGATCCGCTTAGACATTTAAAAAGGATTATTGTCGTCACTTCCGATCGCGCCCAGCAACTTACCGCAGTCGGATTTGGCGCGGAGTGGCTATCGGCTACAGCATTAGAACAGGAAGTGGAAGCAACTCTGCGATCTGTGCAAAGTCGTCAAAGACCGCAAAAGGCAAATACAAATAATCTTCTTGGTAATCGCATCGATAGCGCTACTAAAGATAAATTAGCCAAGTGGAGAAATAGGCTGAATTAATCTAATTTTAATCGATATATCAATGTAAGTTTTGCTGAGGACATCAAACCCAAAATATGAATGGCGGCGCTTCGCGCCGCCATTCATATTTTGGGTTTTGATTTTTGCCCGAGCTATCTCTTATAGCTGTCGCCAAGTGTATGAGGACATAAAACCCAAGAAGAGAATGGCGGCGCTTCGCGCCGCCATTCTCTTCTTGGGTTTTGATTTTGTCCTAACACAATCGACGGTAGCTATAATTACTACATCGCTCCGATTAGGAAACCATTATGACTCCAGCGATCGCCCCTTCTAACCTCTTAGCCGATGCCCCAGAGGATAAACTCCTCTGGACAAGCGCTGACCTCGAACTACTACCCGAAAACGGCAACCGTTACGAAATTATCAATGGAGAACTTTACGTGACGAGAGCGCCTCACTGCAAACATCAAAAAACTTGCGGTAGACTCTTTACGGATTTGGATACTTGGTCGATCGCTACGAAATTAGGTGAAACAGCTTTGGGTGCAGGTGTAATCTTTGGAAATAAGGATGATGTGATACCTGACGTGGTGTGGGTTAGCAAAGAAAAATATGAAGCTTTAATTGATGAGGCTGGACATTTACTGGGTGCACCTGACATTGCGATCGAGATCCTGTCAGCAGGAACAGAAAACGAAAGGCGCGATCGCGAGGTTAAGTTAAAGCTCTACTCATCACAGGGAGTATTGGAATATTGGATTGCTGATTGGCGAGAGAAGAAACTCCAAATCTATCGCCGTGAAAATGGAGTTCTCAAATTAGCGATGACCTTATTTGTGACTGACATGCTCACTTCCCCATTATTACCCGAGTTCGCTTGTCCCCTCTCCCAAATTTTTGCATAAAAAAGCGACGCATTGCGTCGCTTTTTTATTTACTTAGAGCGCGATCGCTACTTCACTTCTTGCAAATCTGGTTCTTTCTCCACTGGTTGAATCTTTGGTAAAACCTTGGGTTGAAGTACAGGCGGATTGGCGAGATAATCAGCAAGTTGAGCTTCAATCTGTTCACGCACAATCGAGCGATATTCAAGGAAATGCTCACCCTGAGCGCAAACTGAAAGATAACTGGTGACCACGTTTGGATAACGTTTCATCAAGTCAAAGAGATTAATCCAGAATTGGAAACGGGTTTTGCGAACGAAACCTTGTCTCCAGCAGAGAATGAGTAAAGCTTTGATAGCAGTCCAATCGGTTCTCTTCTTTTGATCAGTCTTCTCGCGCTTGATCCGCTTGTATGGCGATTCGCCAAGAATCAAGAAATGACGATAGGTACGATTGAGAAAGACGAGGGGATCGTAAAGAGTCCAGAAGGCATGAACATATTCTGTGGCAATGTCTTCTAAAGGACGAGTGGGCATGAAGTTCATCAAAGTGGCTTGATGCCCATTGCTATTCTGGGTAATCATCCGTCCTTCTTTATTTAGGCGATGCCACAGCCCAGTATCAGGCAAGGCTTGCAGCATACTGAAGAGTGCTGTAGGAACCGCAGTCAACTCTACAAATTGGACAATGCGATCGCCTGCTCCTTTTTTCTCGCCATCAAAACCAATGATAAATCCTGCCATCACCCGAATTCCTGCTCTGGCGATATTAATCACTGATTCTGAAAGTGGATCACGATTGTTTTGGAACTTTTTAGTGAGAGCAAGGCTATCGGTATCAGGAGTTTCAATGCCAAGGAATACCGAGCCAAAGTTACATTCCACCATCATCTGCATCATTTCAGGATCTTGGGCAAGATCGACCGATGCTTCCGTGGCAAAGGAGAAGGGATAATTGCGCTCTTTCATCCAAGGCTTTAGCTCTTGCAGCATTACCTTCACGTTGCGCTTGTTACCGATGAAGTTATCATCGACCATGAAAATACTGCGTCTCCAACCGAGATCGTAGAGACATTGCAATTCCGCTAGAATCTGAGCAGGAGTCTTGGTGCGGGGCTTACGTCCATAGAGAACGATGATGTCACAAAATTCACATTGGAAGGGGCAACCACGGGAGAACTGCACCGACATTTCGGCGTAGCGGTTCATTTCTAGGAGATCAAACCTAGGGATAGGCGTATCGGTAACCGCAGGCTTTTCGCCATTGGCTCGCAAGATACCACTGCGATCGCCTCTTTCGATCGCCTCGACAAACATCGGCAATGTAATTTCGCCTTCATCAAGGATTAAGAAATCTGCACCCGAAACTTTCGCTTCTTCAGGTAAAGCGGTGGGATAAGGGCCGCCAACAGCAACTAATTTACCGCGTTTTTTCGCCTCTTGGATCTGCGCTAGAAAGTCATTTTTTTGCACAATCATTGCTGAGAGAATCACCACTTCTGCCCATTCCCATTCGGCTTCGGTAATATCGCGCACATTGCGATCGACTAATTTAAATTCCCATGTTTGCGGCAAGATTGCGGCAACAGTGACCATGCCAAGGGGTGGAAGCTGAGCCTTATAACCAACTAATTCTAGTGTTTTTTCAAACGACCAAAAGCTTTTTGGAAATAACGGATAGACGAGTAAAACACGCATTGTTTGTAGTTGGGGCTTATTTTTGATTGATTATGAACTGCACCTATTATAAAGGGTCATGCAATGGGTAGTCTTTATACTCATGAAAAATCAGCAATTCTTGGTATGAAACCTATTTCGGGGTTTTCAGCACCTTCGGCGCTGAAAACCCCGAAATAGGTTTTTTGAAAGCACTGCAATGCTGATGCATTAAGACAAATCAAAACCAGAAGCGAGTGGCGGCGCAAAGCGCCGCCACTCGCTTCTGGTTTTGTGTCCTAACAAGAATGGCAACAACTATAATTCTAAAAACCAAAAAACTTGCCGACGATGCTGGTGAAGTTACTAATAAACTGGAAATTTTTTTCTAGTGGGGTAAGTTCTTTCAGAGGAGCAACAGCTTGGCGCAAAAATACACCTTTTCCAGAAAATTGATTATCAATTAATGATACTTTATTACGAAAATATGGCCAAAACGTCTCTGTACAGATAGTTGAATAGCCCAGTCGGCTATCAAATCCTATCAATAAATGACTTTCAACACTCGTTTTTTCTGTTGATACTTCCCTCACATATATACCTCCATTTCCCTCTAAATACAGATTTCCTGTTCCATAAAAAATAATGTACCGATGTTGTCCTGTCATCCAACTGTGAAAACTCCATACCCATTGAGTCCTTACTTGAATATCCCCAGAGATTCCGACAATAAAAGCAGGACGGATAATAAGTCCGGGATGATTTTGCAATTCTATTCTAGTAATATAGTTACTTGCTTTTGATAATTTAGATATATCTTCTTTGATATTCTGTACTTGACTTTCTTTTTTAAGGATAGAAATTAATCTTTTGGTAGCACTTAAAATATTCATAATATTTCGTTATTAGTCAATAATAAGACTTAAAGTTTTATCATATAGCTTTTTGATAGCTGGATATTTATCACAGCTATTCCTGATAAAAGTTATATTTTCATCAGTCAAACTATTAAAGTTATCCTTTAATAACTTGCTAACAAGCTCACGATCTGCCTTAGCCGTGTAAATCAATCTTGTGACCAGCTTGCGCCAATTTTTCAACTCCTCTAAACGAGCGATCGCGACTGGATGCACCTCTTTAAATTCAAAACAACCACTAAGTTCTTGATGTAAAGGATATGCTTTAAAAAAATCTCTAACTAAAGGCAATTGGGTTTCACTTATTTCCACAGAAATACTGCCTCTATCTTTTGCCTCCTGAAGCATTGTGTAAAGCGTTTCATCATAAGATTTTAAGTCATTAAAAAACTTGCTTACAGCCTCTTGCCCGAAAATAGATTCTTCATATTCTTCTACCCAGTCAGTCATATTAATTTCCTACTAAATAAGTTTAGTTAATTAAATTATAGAATGCAAGAAAATTGCGATCGCCACTACAACAAATCCGCAAAGGGATCACCCATCGCTTTAAGTCTTTGTTTGTGGGCTTGAAGTTTAGCATCTAAAGCTTTTTCTTCGGTATCCAGTTCTTCAAACTTTGCTAAAGATGCAGAAATCTCCATACCAATCTTCTGAAATATTTGCAGTCTTCCCCAGTCCGTATCTGCCATTCTCAACCATTTCTCCCTTTCTTCGATACTTAGAGACATAGCAATAGCTTCTAGGCTTTTTTCATTTGACTTAACATTAATGAAGTCTAGGAACATTGAAGAATGTTCTTCATTCATATTAGGATCGTCATTGTAGTTTAATATTTTGTCATACAATTCTATAAGAAAGTCTTGACACTCAATTTCTTTCCTTAAAATATTTTTTTTGTTTGTCATTATATACGAATTTCTATTACTCTCTAATCGAATCTTTTTTATCTCATTTATGAGTTCAATAGCCCTATTGCTTTGATTAATGGTGTCAAGTAATTGCTTCTCATATTCGTAAATATGCTTCTCCTGCAAACCTAGCAACCAAGATACTAAATCCTCAAACTCCCTTTCTGACATTAAAGAAATTGTTGCCTTAGCTCGTTGAACCCTCAGTTTTTGATTGCCAGTAATCCTAGAGATTAATCTCTGAATAGCTCTGAATATCCCCATGTCAATCCCCTGCCAAATAAGTTTGTCGATAATTATCTGCCGCCATTTGTGCCGCCTCTGCCTCTGTCCATTGCTTTCGATTTTCTAAGTCCTCTATACCGCTAAACTGCCTTAGCTCTAAGTCATCCCCTATAACCTCGGCAATGATTTGGGCGATCGCCTTACAGCAACTTTTTGGACACCTTGCTATTTCCTCCTCGGCAAATCTAATCACTAGCCAGTTTTTTGCAAGAAAATGGTTATTTCGAGTAATATCCTTGGTCGCACCGACAAAATGTGTGGGGTTACCAGTGTTGTGATAGTACGGCTCGTCAATCTCAATGTCGATATACAGATTTAGCGAGCGAGCGATATAGGTAAAGTCAGGACTATAGAGATTATAGGGAGGCTTAAATTGATTAGTGGATGTCAGGCTACGGTGTATCCTGCCTCTGAAATGATGATTGAGGTGAGCATAAAACTTGTCTTCTGAGAAACCCTTTGGAGCCGTACTATTTTCTCCGTCATGAGGTTCTGTCTGTCTGAGAGCTAGTAATAACTGCTCTTGCTGATATCTGGCTATATTTTCAGGACTGTTAATCTTTGCCACTTCCGCACTGTGACTATCCTTTGCCGCTTGATACTGTTGCACTAGCCTTGGGTATTTCCGATCATAGTCATCATGCTCCCGCTTGCGCTTGGGAAAACTTTGATTCATTGTCCATGCAAGATAGGCGATCGCTGCCATGCTAAGTAAACCAATGACAGCCCCTAAAACAAGATTAATGAAAACAAATATCACTGACACAGCAAAGCCAATAGTTGCGTAAGTTATCAGTGCATTGGTGTCATAGGGTTGCGGTGGTGACGATGGTTTGCTCGGTGCGATCGCGCTAAACAGTGGGACGATCGGCATAGCATTTTTGGCGCGTAGGATGCGATCGGGGACTAAGAAAATTGGAAATGTATTCATAATGTTTATGCAGCATCCCTCATATCAAGATTTCGGAAATAGTTAACAACTTCTCTGACTATTCCGCTTTCGCCTCTAACATTTATGATGAATAAATTCTGTGTAATAGCTCCTGTACTTTGCAAGTTCTTCAACATATACCAGTAAGGATGTCCCACATAGACACTAATAAACACAACCAGATTGCAGCTTTGCAGCTTTGCCCGAAATGCATTTTGATTTATATTTTGATTTTCGTCATATCCTCCTGCTAAAAGCACATAGTTAATGAGTCCGTGGTCTTTCTGCAAACGGGTTATAACTTTGCTCATTGTCCTAGATTCACCACCAACAAAGCCAATGTAAAGCGATGAAATATCAACTGAAGGGATTTCGGCTAGTTCAGGATGCCGTGAACCAAAATAATCTCGGTCGGCTCTGGCACTGATGAGATCGCATTCAATATCTTGCTTCTCTGATTTAAGTCGAGCGATTTCTTGTTCTAGATCCTCGGCATATTTTACATAGAAGTCTTTTGTACTAATGAGAGCATTTTCCTTTTTCCTTAGCTCCTCTTCATAAATTTCAACTAAAGAATCACCATCTTTTTTCACTTGTTCTAGAAACTGTTGCAGATTTGCCTCAGATTTCTTTGTGTCAATTAATAAACTGTCCAGCCTTTGTTGTAGTTCCTGTGCCTGATTTTCAGCCCGATCTTTATCAGCTTGAATCTTACTGATTGAGTCTTCCAGTTCTTTAAGATCAGTCTCTAGTCTAGAAACTCTGATCTTATTTGTATTCAATTCATCCACAGCACCATCTAGCTTTGTTTCTAGCTCTATTTTCTCTTCACTCAGGCTTAGCAATTCCTGTTGTTTGAGGTAGATGTCCTGATTTTGAGATTCGATAAGATAGTGTAGCCTATCCTGATTAGAATTAGCTTCATAAAGTTTTTGCTGATATGCAACAATTTCAGCTTGTGGTACGAGGTTCTCTTGATGAAAGGTAAGCGATTTCTGAAGCTCATCAATATATTCGGTATTTGCCTGTAGCTCTTGCTCGTAAGATGTGAGTCTTTGAGCAGATACATCAAGTTTTTGTTTCAATTCAGTTTGTTGCTGGGAAATAATGACCTTAGCAGCTTCAAGCGATGCTTGCAATTTCTCGGCATCATCAACTGAATGCTGTAAGTATTCTAGTAGGCTTTGCTTTTCGTCCTCAGCTTTGAGTAAGTCAACTAGAACCTTAGACTTATCTTGTAAGGTTACTGTGATTTTCTCTTGTGCCTTCTCCAAGTCTCGATTAAGTTGTAGATTTTGCTGTTTCTTGGCTTCGATTTTGTTGATAGCGATTTCTAAGAGCAAAATTAATATAAGCCAAGATGCAAAAAATGTAGTTACAGATGGAGTGTAAATTGAGCCAACACCTGTAGATTGATCTTTAAACCATGCCCCCCAACTATCCAAATATGAAGGAGCAATACCGCGAACATAGTAAACCCTACCAATGATTTTGCCATCATTAGTTTGTCCAGTAGATTTATACTCTTTGCTACGCAATTCTGAAAAATCAATCTCTGTCTTGATTGGTGGCGGATCTCGCAAAACATCAAAAGGTGTGTCTTTCAGTAGATCCATTGAAAAATTCCGACTCCAAGAACTCCGTGATTGTGTCTTGTATACAACTGTTTGGTTTGGGCATTCCTTATCGACAATTTTGCAGTCAGTTACAACCATTCCAAATCTGCCTGTGTTGCTTTGCAAAGTGCGCTGAATCTCTTTGACATCGTTTTGAATTATAAGAGTAGATAGCTTAGTTGGTAATGTGTGGGAAAGAATTTTAAAATCAATCGTCTGAACCGCAAAAATAGTACGGTTCCAATAGTTGTCATGATTTGATGATGTCCAATAGTAAGTGGCGATCGCTGGTAACACACCAGCAGCAACAGCACGACCAGCAAAATTCAGAGCTTGCTTTGCAAAAGACAAAAACTTATTCATAATAGAACTCGCAACATTAATTTAATTTCAGCCAAGCCGATCTTGCACATCTGCTTGGCTTTTTTAGCCTGTCTATCTTAGATAAATTCCACTAGAACCGATTTGGTTTCCACTAGAACAGATAACTTTACCCAGACTCCAAATACTCCGCGATCACATTCAACTCAGCTATCCATCGGCATTGGGCAGCTAATCAGGGTTAGGTGCTATTAGAACGACAAAAAAGATGCAAATACGTCAATCACGATTTAACTGCCCACTGCATTCTTTATGTAAAATGTTGTCAAGGAAATGAAATATTCTGAGAAAGATTTATATTCAAAAATCAGACTCTAAGAATATATTTCAACCTGAATTAATTAAAAAATTTCTGTTGCTAATATAGCAATCCTAAATGGTTTGTGGAAGGACACCCCATTGGGATGTCCTTCCACAAACCAAAAAAATCCACAAATGATATAGGACTGCTATAGATGATTATCAAATAATAAATCTTGTTCGTTAATTGTGAATTTTTTTTGTTTAAGAGATCATTAGATGTAGCATTAATTTTTACGTTTGGATTAGCAGGATCTTCATAAATAGCAGTAGTTGAGGAAACTGTATTCCTTCTTGAGATTGAAAGAACAACATCATTACTCTGTAATTTTACTAGTGGAGAAAAAGATCTGATTTCTCCAATGTCAAATAGAATTGATATCACAAAAATCTTAAATTTTTTTCTCTAATATCCTTTGAACTTTGCGACAATTTGTTTGATATTTTTCATTAAAGCCATTACCTTCACCAATTTAATTAGTTGTTGATAAATTTAATCGCAAGAGAAATTTTCACAATCAGTACAGTTTGTTACTATCTTTGAATAGTATTAATACATAGAAGTTTTTGATGGTTTAGCATAGAAAAGATTCTCAATGGAACTTCTCTATTGCTTGAGATTATTCAAGACTTTTCCTTGACAAAGAATGACTGTCTAAATATTAGTTTAAATACAGCCTTTCTATAAAGTTGGAGAAAAAATAAATACTACAAGATGATGATCTTAGTATATTAAATTTATTTCCTATTCCCATAATATATATATACTTCAATTAATCGCATTTTGCAAGAAAATTAAAAATTTATTTGGATTTTGGGCAATGGTTAGTTAACCTGAGTTCGGGTAAAGAGTGTGAAGGTAAAATCCATTCCATGTGTCAAGAAAGATTCTTGGGTTGATGACAATAAGCAATCAACACAGTCTTTAATTTTATTTATCTAAAATAACAAGCTCTTCTAAACAGCCCTCTCCAATCTCTTCACAAACACCGAATCCCTATCGCTCTAAAAACTCCGCTCATATGGGGAAGTAGGTGAAATGGCAAAATAGGAGGGAGTCATTTTCATGAATCGATAGAGATGCCATGATCAAATTTCCCCTGACGGAATTGTTAGATGAGCAAGCCTGCTATGAATGGTTATTAGAAATTCTACATCCGAAAGGATTGTATTGTCCCAATGGACACGCAATACCAGTGGGACAAGCGCCACACGATCGCCAACGTACACCAATCGTCAAATACAAGTGTCGGGAATGTGGGAAAGTGTTCCATATTTTTACAGGGACAGAC
>NZ_JACJQY010000036.1 GCF_014696925.1 Phormidium tenue FACHB-1050
GAAAATCTACCTATCATTTTTGATGAATATCTTCCTAAATGGAATTATAGAGCTATTCCTCAAAATAACTGAAATGCATAAGTTATTTATTTTTCATTCCTTAATACCAAACCACAAAATGGCTACGCCATTTTGTGGTTTTAAAACCCTGACTGGATTTATAGCAAAGTAAGTTTTGCTTAGGACATCAAACCCAAGAATTGAGTGGCGGCGCGAAGCGCCGCCACTCAATTCTTGGGTTTTGGTTTGTACTAGCTATAGTGCGAAATATAAGGATTTGGGCTTGGAGACCAAGCCCCTACCTGTACGAAATGTTGTAGGGATTTGGTCTCCAAATCCTATTTCAAAACAAATTTGCATAATAAAAAATGCTCCCAAAGGGAGCATTTTTTATTATGCAAATTCTGGTCTCCCCTGTGACATGAAATGCTTTTGTGAACTCATTTCAGGTTCTCCATCATTAGGGACTCTCTGGATATAAGTTCCATCTGCCTTGAGATCCCAAGCTTGACGATTGTCAGCAAGGATGATCTCCAGAATCTGCTTGAGTTCTTTAACTAGAGAGCCTTCCACAATAGGGGTAATCACCTCAACACGCGCATCAAGATTTCGTGGCATCCAGTCAGCACTGCCGATGTAGACCTCTTCTTCTCCTCCATTACTGAAGTAGAAGATGCGTGAATGTTCGAGAAAGCGCCCAATGACACTAATTACCCTGATGCGATCGCTTAAACCTTTGACCTTAGGACGAATACAACAGATCCCTCGAATGATTAGATCAATATTCACCCCAACTTGTGAAGCCTCATATAGAGCCGAGATTATCTCAGGATCTACTAGTGAGTTCATCTTGGCAATGATATAGGAAGGATAGCCCTGCTTTTGATGTTCAATTTCGCGTTGAATTAACTTCAAAAACTTCTCTCGCATATTTACAGGAGCAACTAGCAATTTTCGATAATCGCGCTGACGGGAATAACCCGTGAGATAGTTAAATAAATCCGTCAAATCTGCACCCAAATCATCATTACAGCTAAAAATACCTAGATCACTGTAAAATCTCGCTGTTTTCGGGTTGTAATTGCCAGTACCGATATGAACATAACGCACTAGGCGATCGCCTTCTTGTCTGACCACCAAAGCTGTTTTGGTGTGAGTCTTGAGATTTTTCAGCCCATAGACGACATGCACCCCAGCATTCTCTAACTTCTTCGCCCAGAGAATGTTATTCGCCTCATCAAATCTTGCTTTTAGCTCCACTAACACCGCGACTTGTTTGCCATTTTCCGCAGCTCGTACCAAAGCATGAACAATCGGTGAATCGCCAGAAGTGCGATACAGGGTCTGCTTAATTGCTAGAACGTCAGGATCGTTAGCCGCCGCTTCAATAAATCGCTGTACGGTAGTTGTAAAGGATTGATAGGGATGATGAACTAGAAAATCGCCCTCTTGAATAATTTCAAAAAAACTTTTACCCTGCTCATATCCTTCCTTCAATCGTGGATGGGTGACTGATTTCCAAGGCTTATCTTGATATTCTGACATGGGCAAAAAAGCGAGGGACATCAGACCGCCTAATCCAATGAGTCCAGGGATGTCGTATACGTCAGCCTCAGTAATCCCCAATTGCTCAATTAGCTCTTTGCGGATTTCTGGAGGGATATCCCTCGCAATTTCCATTCTCACAACTGAGCCAAACTTCTGCTTGCGTAGCTCTTCTTGTAAAGCCGAAATCAAGTCATCAGCTTCTTCTTCTTCGATATCTAGTTCCGCATCACGGGTAATCCGAAATGGATAATAACTGAGAATTTCCATTCCTGGAAATAAAGCGTCAAGGTTATGGGCAATAACCTGTTCCAAAGGCACAAAGGTATGATCATCGGTCTCAGGAATTTTGACAAACCTTGGTAATACATTAGGTACTTTCACTCGCGCAAAGTTCTTTTCCTTAGTTTCGCGATCGCGCACAATCACGACTAAATTTAGACTCAAGTTAGAGATGTAAGGGAATGGGTGAGCAGGATCGACAGCTAAGGGCGTGAGTACGGGAAATAACTTTTCTTGAAAATAGGTTTTGAGATATCGCTGATGTTTCTTATCGATATCCTTGTAGTCTAAGAGCTTTACTCCATGTCTGTGTAATTCTGGACGCAGGGTATTCTCAAAAAACTCATGTTGCATCGTGATCAATGGCACAAGCGCTTCCCGAATTACTTGTAACTGCTTTTCTGGACTCAGCCCATCATCGGAAACAATGTCCATCTGCTCCGCAAACTTTTTCTTCACCCTTGCAACTCTAACCATGAAAAACTCATCAAGGTTAGTACTGAAAATTGCGAAAAATTTAGCGCGTTCTAGTAGTGGGGTGCGCGAGTCAATACCTTCACTTAAAACTCTTTTATTAAATGCAACCCAGCTTAGTTCGCGATTAAAAAAATACATGGAGCGATCAACAGAATCAGCATCAGACTTTGCATGTTGCTTACCAATTGTCTCTGAATTCTCTGGCAAAGATTCTGAAATTTCTACTAAGTCCATAGTCGTTTCGATTATGTCAGCTTCTTTTGAAGAAATATCTACATCTTTCTTAACTAAATCTTTTTTGGTTCTGGTCATAGGAGCCAATCTATCATCTTGCTTAAAATCAGTTACTTACTAGATTACCGAAGTATCGGTCATTGCTATGTGAGCTTAAACACTTCTCAAAAATAACCCCAAATAAATAATCAAGGGTGATGTTTTGCATCACCCTTGATTATTTACAGCTCAAACGAACTATGGATGCCGTCGATTGTGTTAGGACAAAAGCAAAACCCAAGAAGAGAATGGCGGCGCGAAGCGCCGCCATTCTCTTCTTGGGTTTTATGTCCTCATACATTTGGCGACAGCTATACAAGAAAGTTTTTTAAAAGGCTTGCTAATGTCTAAGCCCCCTAAATCCCCCAATTCTGGGGGACTTTAATCTGGGGACAAAGTTTGAACGCAAAGCGCTGTAAACTCTAGCCCAAGAGAGCATCAATATCTTTACGCAACTCTGCATCTTCGGGGGAGACACTAGAAGGGTAGTACTTCACGACTTTACCTTCTTTATCAACTAGAAACTTATTGAAGTTCCATTTCACTTGGCTACCTGTAGTTTCGGTGAGATATTTGTAAGCATCCGACATGTCACTACCGCTTACTTTTACCTTACTAAACATGTCGAAGGTGACATCGTAAGTGAGAGAGCAGAAGCTCTTGATTTCTGCTTCAGTCCCTGGCTCCTGTGCGCCAAAGTCGTTACTAGGAAAGCCAAGAATCTCGAAACCCTTGTCTTTGTATTCACGATAAAGAGATTCTAGCCCTTTGTACTGCTTGGTGTAGCCACATTTAGAAGCTACGTTGACAACTAAAGCAACTTTGCCTTTGTACTGAGCAAGATCAACTGGTTGACCATCAATGTTGGTGAGCTTGAAATCGTAAAGTGTGGACATATTTCGGATTATTAGGGTTTATATGGGAGTTGTTTTTGAGGTTGCTATAGTTAGTAAAGACTGATTTCATAACTATTTAGCAATTTGCAGCGATCGCATGGCAAGTGTAATTATCCTAATTGGTGTACCCGCTAGTGGCAAATCTAGCCTTGCTGAGAAGATGCTGTATGCTTCTAGTCAGAATAGTAGTAGCCTAACTTATGGGGCAACTCAACTAATCAGCCCCGATCGCATTCGAGCTTCACTGTATGGATCAGCTGCTACGCAGGGAGATTGGGCGGAGATTTGGGAGCAGGTACAACAGTCATTTGCCAATGCAGCGAAATCGCAACAATCTGTAATATATGATGCCACAAATTATAAACGTGAGTATCGCAAAGATGTTATTGACCTTGCTAAGGCTCATGGGTTCAAGCCAATTACGGGTATTTGGCTAGATGTGCCACTCTGGATTTGCCTATCCCGTAATGAGGTACGCGATCGCGTTGTTCCTGAAGATGTAGTCATCGAAATGTATCGCACCCTTTCCTATAACCCACCGACTCTCAGCGAAGGCTTTGATCGCATCTTGTTGCGAGATCAAAAATTAGACAATGAATGGATTGACTAAGTGGTGGATTATTTTTACTCCCTTCCCAGTTTTGAGATCAAACGAACCACAATTGCTGTCAAGCTCAACAGAGATAAGCGGTGTGAAGCGCCGCATCTCCCTGATACAGGTGGCTATATAGCTATAGCCATCTGTATCAGGACAAATCAAAACCCAGATAGTGTGAGGCGGCGCTTCTCGCCGCCTCACACTATCTGGATTTTATGTCCTAGCAAGAATGGCAACAACTATAAATACCAATTCACGAAAGTGTGACTACATTTTTATGAATTAAAATCCAAACCCAGTAAGGGTTTTCAAAACACAAAATGGCATAGCCATTTTGTGTTTTGGTATAATTATCAATATCAGCGAAAAAACGTAATTTCAAAGCACTAACAATATCAGAAAGTTTAAATAGCGTGAGTTCGGGATAAGCTACAAAATTTTAAAAGGCAAAACAGTAAAAGCCTCGCAAAGCGAGGCTTTTACTGTTTTGCCTCCTTCTAGGAGCTAGTTTGGAATTAAGCAGAACTGAGGTTAAATACTCTTAACTGCAAAAGATTTTATTCATCCCTTAAAAAGAAGTTAAATAAACTTTATCTTTTTAATAATCTTTACTTAATAAAAGCTTTCTCTATCCTTTACAAAATGCAATAGATCCTTGTGTAGATTTAAGTTTGTATAACAATTTTGGATTGATACAGACAAAGTCATGGATTCATCTGTAATGTTTAAAGGTCTATTTTTTAAGGCAGCTTCTGCTGTTGCTGTTAGCACTGCCTTAATCGCATCATTCGGATCTCAGGCAAATGCTCAGAGTGTGATCAGAGCAGATGGTTCTAGTACTGTATTCCCAATTATGGAAAGAGCAGCTAGCGACTTTCAAAAATCAGGTGGTTCCAGAGTAACCGTTGGTGTTTCTGGTACTGGTGGTGGTTTCAAGAAATTCTGTAACGGTGACACCGATATTTCTAACGCTTCTCGACCAATCAGCAAAAAAGAAATTGATGCTTGCAGAGCCAAAGGAATTAGTTTCTATGAACTTCCTATTGCTTACGATGGTCTAGTTGTGGTGGTCAATCCCCAAAATACATGGGCTAAGAATTTGTCCGTTGATGAACTCAAGAGGATTTGGGAGCCAGGTTCCCAAATTAGAAACTGGAGCCAAGTTCGTAAAGGTTTTCCCAACGTTCCCTTAAAATTATTTGGTCCCGGTCCTGATTCGGGTACTTTTGATTATTTCACAGAAGCAATTAATGGCAAGTCTAAGTCTAGCCGCACCGACTATACCCCCAGCGAAGATGACAATGTATTGGTCAGAGGTGTAGCAGGCGATCGCGGCGCTCTCGGCTACTTTGGCAAGTCCTATCTGGAGTCAAACAAGAGCCGTATTCGCGCAGTTGGTATTATTCCCAGAGGCGGTCGCAATGCGGTGATGGCTTCTGATGCCACTGTCCAAAATGCGTCCTATCAGCCACTTTCTCGCCCAATGTTTATTTACGTCAGCACTAAGGCTGCTGCTCGTCCTGAGGTCAAGCGGTTTGTAACCTACGTCTTTAACAACGGTAATAGGATCGTCAAACAGGCTAAATACACACCATTCCCTCAGCCTGCCTACGGTAAGATTCTTGCCAATTATAACAAGGGCAAACTTGGCACTATTTTTGGAGGTGAAGCACAAATTGGTCTGACTATTAACGAATTGATTTCTCGCGAAACTCGCTAAGATTCATTTCCGAAGTTGTAGTTGCCATTAGTACATTCTTCAAAATTTAATTCCCTTTAATCCCAAAAATGTTGAAAATTACATTTTTGGGATTTTAAGCATTTACCTGACCTGCATGTTGGCGATGATGCCACATTTCTAGAAATACGCACAATCTCATGACTAAAGAAGCGAAAATCGCCAGCCTGACAACTTTTAAACCTAGTCGCACTCAAAAGCGCTTAATCATTGAAAAAGTAATTGAAGTAGTACTTTTTTTAGCAGCTTCCTCCTCAGTCTTAACAACCTTTGGGATTATGGAAATTTTGATAGGAGAGGCTTGGAAGTTCTTTCAAACAGTTTCAATAGTTGAATTTTTGACAGCTACTGAATGGACTCCATTATTCAGTGAACCTAAATATGGCATTTTGCCACTCATCTCAGGCACGTTAGTTACTACTGGTGTTGCCCTAGTTTTAGCAATTCCCCTTGGCACAATCATTGCTATCTATTTAAGTGAATTTGCATCAGATCGAGTGCGGGAAATAGTCAAACCAATTTTAGAGGTTTTGGCAGGTATTCCCACGGTCGTATATGGTTACTTTGCGCTGCTTTTTGTTACGCCTTTGCTTAAAGAATCAATATTAGCTGTCCACAAGTTTTTGATCCCTGGACTAGAAGAGTTTGATTATTTTGTCCTTCCTGGTTTTAATATGCTCAGTGCAGGGCTGGTAATGGGAATTGCAATCGTGCCATTTATCAGCTCAATTAGCGAAGATGCGATGCGGGCTGTCCCTTTGCAAATTCGTGAAGGTTCCTATGCGATGGGCGCAACAAGATTACAAACAGCCCTAAATGTGGTCTTACCTTCAGCGATCTCAGGAATTATGGCGGCTTATATCTTAGGTATTTCTAGGGCGATCGGACAGACGATGATTGTGGCGATCGCCGCAGGATTACAGCCAATATACACATGGAATCCCCTCGAAGGAGCCGCAACCATATCTACTTATATCGTCCAAGTCTCACAGGGCGACATTGCTAGGGGCACTATAGAATATCAAACAATTTTTGCAGCAGGGCTAACCCTAGTAATGATTACGCTGTTGTTGAATATTATTGGCTTCTTTTTGACTAAGCGTTTTCGAGAGGTTTATTAGAGTCATGCAATCACATAACATCCAAAAGCTCAAGGAAAACATTAGCCGTCGCAAACTGTGGGATTACATATTTATAATCGTTGCTATTCTCTCTCTTTTAGTCAGCATCTTGACTTTGATCGCGCTTATACTTCAACTATCCATTACAGGAATCCCACGTATAAATTGGGAATTTCTCACTTCCTTTGCTGACCCCGCTCCAGAGATTGCAGGCATTTTGACAGCTTGGGTTGGCAGTTGTCTCACCATGCTAGTGACGATCATAATGACGGTTCCGATTGGTATTGCCTCAGGCATATATCTAGAAGAATATGCTCGCAAAAATTGGGTCGCTAATATTATTGAGATCAACATTGCCAATCTAGCTGGTATTCCTTCAATCATATATGGATTATTAGCACTAGGTGTGTTTGTGCAGCAGTTTAAGCTGGGGGAGAGTATTCTCACCGCAGGCTTAACATTATCTTTGCTGATTTTGCCTGTAGTGATCGTGACTACGAGAGAAGCTCTCAAGTCAGTGCCGAATTCGCTCCGAGAAGCAGCCTATGCAATGGGTGCAAGCAAATGGCAGATGATCTGGGATCACCTTTTACCATCTTCCGCAGGTGGTATATTAACAGGCATTATTGTGGGACTATCTAGAGCGATCGGAGAGACTGCGCCATTGGTGACGATTGGCGCATTGACATTTATTGCCTTTTTGCCAGATTCTCCATTTGTGGACTTCCCTAATAAAGTGTTTACGTGGCTAGAAGCTCCATTTACAGTGATGCCGATTCAGATGTTTAACTGGGTATCTCGACCAGAGCCAGAGTTTCAGGTAAATGCGGCGGCGGCGGGAGTGATTTTGATTCTAATGACAATTACTATGAATGGCTTAGCCATTTACCTCCGCTATTACTTCCGCAAGCGAATCAAATGGTAGAAACAGAGAAAATTTAAAGACAAATTTTTGTTGAGTAATTAACTAATTGGCTAATTGAAATAAATGGAAACTACCTCCCCAACTACAACTAAAAAAGTAAGACTCAAGGCTCAGATCAAGGATTTTAGCTTTTTTTATGGCTCTGTCCAAGCTCTTAAAAACATTAATCTAAAAATAGCCGAGAACCGAATTACAGCATTGATTGGACCTTCAGGCTGTGGTAAAACTACGCTTCTACGTTGCTTTAACCGTATGCACGACCTTTATTCAGGGAATCGCTATGTGGGAGAGATCCTTGTTGAGAAACAAAATATTCTCGATAAAAATATTGATCCGATTGAAGTAAGAATGCGAATTGGCATGGTTTTTCAAAAGCCTAATCCTTTTCCTAAGACGATTTTTGAGAATGTTGCCTATGGGTTGCGCGTCAGGGGGATTCATCAAAAGCAATTGATTACTGATAAGGTGGAAAAGGCTTTGCGAGAAGCCGCGCTGTGGAATGAGGTGAAAGATCGACTGAATGATCTTGCTTTTAATCTGTCGGGGGGACAACAACAAAGACTTTGTATAGCCAGAGCTTTGGCAACTGATCCTGAGATATTGCTATTTGATGAACCAACTTCAGCACTAGACCCGATCGCTACTTCTAGTATTGAAGAGTTGATCACCCAACTAAGAAATAAAGTAACAGTGCTAATCGTGACTCACAATATGCAGCAGGCTTCTCGTATTTCTGACTTTACTGCCTTTATGTATTTGGGAGAGTTGGTGGAGTTTAATAACACAAAAATCATATTTAACTCAGCAAGCAAGCAACAAACTCAGGAATATGTCTCTGGTAAGTTTGGCTAAAAGTTAAGTATCTTGCTTTTGGGCTTTTGAGCCTATGCAAAAGAATTGTGTCACCCGCGTAACGGGTGACACAATTCTTTTACTTTTTCAACATTTTGAGAGAGTGCGTTTTAACCAAACGTGAGTTCGATATAGCCATTTGCGTCGTGCGAAGCACGACGCAAATGGCTAAAAATGGTAAAAATCGCTTAGCGATTCTTACCATTTTTCGTTTTCGTCGAACTGACGTTAACCAACAGGCATAATCTGATGCAGTGCATCTTCCGTAGAATCAAAACAATTTTCATGTCCAATTTCCTTGAGTAAGCCACTGCGATCTAAAAGTTGCTCGACTTCAGGACGCAAACCACTCAAAAACAATTGGCAATTGTGGCGTTGTAAATCGTGATAAATCTCTTCTAGAGCAACTAGTCCAGTCGTATCCATACTCGGTACATAGCGCATTCTCAAAATCAAATACTTAACTTCAGGTGCATCACGAAGGAAGCTGACAAATCTCTCGGCTGCACCAAAGAACATCGGCCCATCAATCCGATAGATAGCAATTTGTTTGCCAAAGTCTAGGGGTACGCCAGCAAGGAAGACATTATCTTCAGGCATTTTGACTAGACTGAGTTCACTCATGCGCTTGATAAAGAGAATCCCTGCGGCAATTAGACCAACTTCCACTGCTAAAACTAGGTCAAAACAGACCGTAACTAGCCATGTCAACAGCATGACTCCAAAATCAGCATAGGTAGTATGGATCAATAAGCCGATCGCTTCCCATTCCATCATGCGAATACTGGTAATCATTAGGATACCAGCGAGAGCCGCGAGAGGTACTTGTGAAGCCAGAGGTGCAAAGGCTAAGACGATCGCAGCAAGCGCGACACCGTGAATTACTCCTGATAAGCGAGTTTTACCACCAGCCCGCACATTTACCGCTGTACGGGCGATCGCCCCAGTCGCAGGAATACCACCAAAAAATGGCACGATCATATTCGCTAAACCCTGTCCAATTAGCTCCCGATCGCTATTGTGGCGATCGCTAACACTCATACCATCGGCAACCACGGCTGCTAGTAAAGATTCGATGCTGCCTAATGCGGCAAGGGCGATCGCGGGATTAATCAGCTCTCTAATTAATTTGAAATCATTCCAATGGGGAATGCCTTGGGGGATGGGTAAAGATTGAGGAATTAGCCCAATAGTGGGTACTTCTAGATGCCATTGTGATTTGGCGATGACTGCGGCTATGGTAGCGACGACTAAACCAACTAAAGACCCTGGAATCGAGTGGTTGATTCGATTCCATAATAATTTTGTGCCAATGGTCAATAGGGCTAAGGCGATCGCTAACCAGTTATAGCCTTCTAAATTGGTGACAGTTTGCCAAAGTGCTTGGAGGAAATGCTCTTGATTTGGCAGGTGTAACCCGAAGAAATTATTTAACTGTCCGCAAAAAATAATTACGGCAATACCATTGGTGAATCCTGCGGTGACAGGATAGGGAATGAATTTCACTAAACGCCCTAACTTTGCCACGCCGAGGGCGATTTGGATAATTCCCGCCATTACGCCAGCAATCCAAACTTTCTCAATGCCATATTTAGCGACAATTCCCACTAAAACAACAGCCATCGCTCCCGTGGGGCCTGTAATCTGCACAGGTGAGCCACCAAATACAGCGGCAACGACTCCAGCCACGATCGCTGTATAAAGCCCTGCCTTCGGTTCGACACCACTGGCGACTGCAAAGGCAAGCGCTAAGGGTAACGCGACGACTGCGGCAGTAAGTCCTCCCGTCAGGTCGCCACGAAAATTACTAAATAATCCCTTGAATGGATGATTTTTCGGACTTTGATTGTTGCTAGCTAAGCTTCCTGCTTGTGCCATGAGATTCTAATTACTCCAATTTTTGTAGAGATTCCCGCATTTCAATAACGTGATTGTTAAAAAGCTCTAGCGCCGCATCCAATACCTTAAAAATCGTGGGATCACCGACGGAATAGTAAGCAAAGTTTCCTTGTTTCCTCGATCGCACTAGGTTGTATCGCCGCATTACTGCCAACTGTTGCGAAACTGCTGATGGCTCGGCTTCAATCCCCTGCGCGATCGAATTAACGCTTTGTTCACCAATCCGTAAAGAATCTAATATCTGAATCCTTACGGGATTGGATAAAACCTTAAATAAATCAGCTTTAAAATAACTTGGTTGAAATGTCATATGAACACCCCTATTCACTTATATCCCTCAACTTTACGAGACAAAGATACAAGGTCAAACGTAAATATATCGGATTTATATACTTAAAGGTATCTATATACTAACCTATCTATCTTCAAAGTATTGCATATAGATTTTAAATCCCAATAGCTTTAATTGTGAAACCAAATTTTGGTGTTTCCAGCTCCAAAATCGTTTTTTGCAAGCAAACCTAAGGTTTGCTTGCAAAAAACGATTTTGATAATGAGAATTGCTAGGAAAAAATCAGCAATTCTCGTTATGAAACCGATTTTGGTATTTCCAGCGCCTTCGGCGCTGGAAATACCAAAATCGGTTTTTTGAAAGCCCGCCAACGGCGGGCTTTTAAAAAACCGATTTTTATAATGAGAATTGCTGGGAAAAAATAATTGGGCTTTGTCTATTTCTCGTTTTGTGTTAGCTTAAATAGACTCAATCTCTAAGGGGTACAGTAGGTTAAAATGGCTAAGCGCCGCAATCAGAAAAAAGAAAAAGCTCTTCGCAACCAAGCGTATGCGCGTAAGTTTCGTAAGCGCACCCCTATGGGTCGCTTTGGACGTAGAAGACCAATGGGCAGCTATAACGATCCAGAAGATTCTGAATCCAATGGAGCTGCTGATACAGGTGCAGCCGATACTGGCGCTGCTGATACTGGCTCTGGTGGCAATAAATTCTAATCTGAATTCTGGCGATCGCCTTCCAGTATTCTACAGATCATGACCACAAGTTTTGCCCTTGCCTTACATACAACAACTACAAAATTAGAGCTTGCGATCGCGGAAATTAACCCAAACTCTGATCGCAATTCTCAAATTTATATCATCCATAAACAGCAGTCATGGGAACTAGGCAGAGAGCTATCTGTACAGTTACATGACTGTTTAAATGTGTTTATGGGTGATCTTGCATGGACTGACTTGGCTTTTTTAGCGATCGCCACGGGTATCGGGAGCTTTACTGGCACAAGGATCGGTGTCGTGGTAGCAAGGACGATTGGTGAGCAGTTACAGATTCCTGTATATGGAATTGACTGTGAGTCAATAGTCACTAAAGCGCAACAATCTGATCCACCTTTATCCCTAGGCGAAAGCTTGCTAGCGATCGCCCACGATCAATGGCAAGCTCAATGGCAAACAGGAGTTTATCCAAATTGGCAAGATGTTTTGCCAATTTATGAGCAGTAACAAAAAAAGGCGCAATGCGCCTTTTTTTGTGGATAATCAGCACTATATCCCCCTCTCTGGTTAGCAAAGTGGTAGAATCATGGTGCTGAAAGTATATAAAAGTTGAATTTTCTTAACTAGCGATCGCTCGTTAGATCTAAGGGGGAACCATTTTATTACCAAAGCAAAATCCACCTAAGACGGTAGTTATTCCCAGCTTGACCTATGCTTCAAGACGCGATCGCCATTCGTCATTATCAAAAGATTACCGACTCCCTTGTCGAAATGTCAGAACGTGGTTATCGTTCGACCGACGAGATGAGGCTATTTTTAGACGGTTACTTATCGGCTCTGCGAGCAACTAATGCTGTAGAAGTCCATCATATCCATCGTCTCGAAGAAGAAGTAATCCGATTTTTATATGATTCTTCTAACTTTGCATCTCCCTATGAATTTGAGATGGAAGTTGAGCGCGGAGAAAGGTAAACACTATGCCGAACCCCTGCGGTAAGCGGAGTCTGAAAGCGATCTTGCTTGACGACTTGCAGCTCTTGCTGCTCACAAAATATATCAAGCTGCTCACTTTCTTCGGGGAGCCATTGACCACGATATAGGACTGCTGTGCCGCTTTTTTTGAGAAAAGGCAATGCATAGTCTGCACAAATATCTGGCTTGCCTACAGCTCTCACTACTGCCAAATCGTACTTCTTTTTGTATTGACCTAATTTATTAATGTCTTCGCTACGCCCCCATTGGGCGATCGCATTAGATAATCCTAAAGTTTGGATTGTCTCTTCGACAAAGGCAACCTTTTTTTGTTTGCTATCTACTAGGGTGACTTGCCATGTCGGTTTAGCGATCGCGATCGGCAATCCTGGAAACCCTGCCCCTGTACCAATATCAATCACCTTAATATCTTCCCGATCCCAAAAAGCTAATACCCCCCGCAACGAATCCCATAAATGTTTTTCCCAAAAATGATCCGCAGCCGTAATTCGAGTCAGATTTTGTTTGCTATTGCCCTCTAAGACTAATTCGTACAGCTTTTCAAATTGGGCTATTTGGTCAGGGTTTGGTGACCAGTTGAGCGTAGATAGCCAATGCTCGCATAGATGGGAAAAGTGGGGCATAAAAAACATGAAGTAAACATTGCGCTTTGCGCGATCTCTACTTTATACCAAAACACAAAACGGCGTAGCCGTTTTGTGTTTTGGTATTAACCCTTACTGGGTTTGGTTTTTAATTCCCAGAAGTATGTCTATATAGCTGTCGCCAAGTGTATGAGGACATAAAACCCAAGAAGAGAATGGCGGCGCTTCGCGCCGCCATTCTCTTCTTGGGTTTTGCTTTTGTCTTAAGACAATCGGCGGCAGCTATACTTTCGGGAATTGGTACTAAGACATTAGTCACAAAAAGAGTTACGTCGTTCCGTGACGTAACTCTTTTTGTGACTAATATTTGCCGAAATTTAACATTAGGGATAAGATCGAAGGAACATTAAGATTCATGTAGCAATACTAAGCTGTTTCAAAAATTTTATTTTTCAGATAAACACTTTGAATATGTTCTAGATCGCTCAATATATCAATTTCAGGTTTAGGTAAAATCGCTATTTGCACAGTTAACCTAAACGAAAATTTAAAAAATATTATAAAAAGGAAATATCAATGACTGAACCAAAAACCAAAGTCCGCACAGCCTTTACCAAAGATGATCGTGGGATTTTAAATAATTGGGCGATCGAACCAAAGATGTATTTTGATGACAAGATCGATAAGAAAGCTGAGGAAAAAGGCGAAGAGCAAGGTGGCCCTACAGAATATGCTGAACTCTTAAAAGGACGCTTGCCACTTATTGGGATTACCTTACTCGTCTTGGCAATGATTGGGATTACCTTAGTTGCTATCGCTTAGGTGACTACTACTCCCTTCCCAGTAAAAGAATAGCGTTGCGGCGCAACGCTATTCTTTTACTGGGAAGGGAGTAAGAAAAGAACTTTACAAATTATCGGTTTCTAAAATGGGGGCAAAGCTTGGATTTGCTCCTAGAATTATAGGCTATGACAATTCCCCAAGACCCAATTCAGTTTTTAACGCTTGCCGAAGCCCATGCGATCGATGGCGCAATGCTATCGACAATGGAAAAATTTATGACCCGCATCACAGTTTCATCGATGCGGATTATTACTAAAGTTGCTGAAGACCTACATATTCATGCTGAAGATCTGGCTTCTAGCCAAATTGTGCATTGGATTGAAATGGATTCGCAAATTCGGCAAGAGCAAGGTGAAGATGCTGCCTTTTTGAAATGGACTTCGCCGCATCCTGATCTAGACTTTGAAGATACGCGACAGGATGAAGTTACGACTGCGAAGCTTTCTAGCCATGAAAAATTTCTCACTCGCATGGTCATTTCGGCAATGCAAGCATTAGTGGCGATCGCAAAAGATTACAGCACTCACATTGAAGATTTGACCGTAGCCCAAATTCTTACTTGGGTAGAACGCGATGCCAAAGTTAAACGAGAACAAGGTGTCGAGGCTGCTTTTTTATCTTGGTAGGATGAGATCTCACAAAAAAAGAGAGAGCGCTAAGCGCTCCCTCTTTTTTAAGAAGTTTTATGTTCCTTCTGTCCAAGAATTGAGATAGTGGACTTGCTCAGGAGTAAGAGTATCAATCTTGATACCCATTGCTTGTAGCTTCAAACGAGCAATCTCTTGATCAATATCCTTCGGAATTGGCACAACACCCGCAGGCAAGTTACCCTTGTTCTTAACCAGAAATTCACAGGCAAGCGCTTGGTTAGCAAAGCTCATGTCCATAACACTAGCAGGGTGACCTTCAGCCGCCGCAAGGTTAACTAGACGACCTTCACCGATGACAATGACGGACTTGCCAGACTTAAGTTGATACTCTTGAGTGAAGTTACGAACAAAGCTAGCAGATTCGCTGAGATCGTTGAGAGCAACTAGGTCAATTTCTAGATCAAAGTGACCAGAGTTAGCCACGATCGCGCCATCTTTCATGGTTTCAAAGTGTTCGCGACGGATCACATGCTTGTTACCAGTAACGGTGATAAAGATATCGCCGATTTTGGCTGCATCATCCATAGGCATGACACTAAATCCATCCATGGCAGCTTCGATCGCCGCAACAGGATTAATTTCGGTGACAACTACGTTTGCGCCCATGCCGCGTGCGCGAAGAGCCACACCCTTACCGCACCAGCCATAACCAGCTACAACGATGACTTTGCCTGCCAACAAAATATTGGTAGCGCGGATAATGCCGTCAAGAGTTGATTGACCAGTACCGTAGCGGTTATCGAAGAAATGCTTCGTTTCGGCATCGTTAACAGCGATCGCAGGGAAAGTCAGCTTGCCATCACGGAACATGGCATTGAGACGCACTAGCCCTGTGGTGGTTTCTTCGGTAGTACCGATGATTTCAGGGATTTGGTCAGCGTGGTGTAGTACCAAAGTTGTGGTTACATCGCTACCGTCATCAACGATGATGTGGGGACGGTGAGCCAAAGCCATTTCAACGTGGCGATGGTATGTAGCGTTGTCTTCACCTTTGATTGCAAATACTGAAATCCCGTGATCGTAAACCAACGATGCAGCAACGTCATCTTGGGTCGAGAGGGGATTACTAGCGATCAAAACTGCATCGGCTCCAGCCGCTTTGAGGGCGATCGCGAGGTTTGCGGTTTCAGTCGTGACGTGGCAACAAGCAGCGATGCGGATACCTGCAAGGGGCTTTTCAGCAGCAAAGCGATCGCGGATTTGACGCAATACGGGCATTTCGCGGCTAGCCCATTCGATGCGTTGTTTGCCTAGTGGTGCAAGTGTAATGTCCTTAATCTCGTGCTTAACGGTCACGGTTTCAGGTGCAATGGTTGTGGACATGTATAAGTTGAAATTTTTACAAAATTTAACTTCATTATATGCCAAGCAAACTAAATATACTAATTTACGAAAGTGTAGTGACACTTTTATGAATTAAAAAGTAAACGCCACGTCTAAATAGAGAACAAGGCGCTTAAGCGCCTTGTCTGTAAAAATTTGATATTAATTTTTTAACGCGAAAATCCTGTTGATGACATCTTCGACAACGCGATCGGGCGTTGATGCTCCAGAAGTTACACCGACTTTGATTTTGCCCGTGGGTAGCCAATTGGTAGCTTGCTCGATCACCTTACCTAGGGGCTTATGTTCGATCGCCTCAGCCGATAAAATCCGATGCACGTCATCAATGTGATAGGAAGGAAGATTACGCTCGATCGCAATTTCTTGTAAATGGGTTGTATTTGAGGAGTTGTAACCACCGATCACGATCATCAAATCGAGATCCTCTTCCACAATCTCAAACATGGCATCTTGACGTTCTTGAGTGGCATCGCAAATTGTATTAAAGGAAAGGAAATGCTCATTAACATGTTCCACACCATACTTTTGCATCATCGTCTTTTCAAACAACTTACCGATCGCTTCAGTTTCACCCTTAAGCATCGTGGTTTGATTAGCAACGCCGACTCTTTCAAGATCGCGATCGGGATCAAATCCTTCTGACATCGCTTTACTGAACTTAGTGAGGAACTCTTGGCAATCGCCACCATTGAGCATGTAATTAGCCACATATTCGGCTTCTTGCATATTCAGCACTACCAGATAGCGCTTGGCATAAGAACTTGTAGCGATCGTCTCTTCGTGATTGTATTTACCATGCACGATGGAAGTAAAGTCAGCTTTTTTGTGCTTCTCGACGCGATTCCAAACCTTCGATACCCAAGGACAAGTTGTATCAACAATTTTACTGCCAAGTTTATCTAGTAACTGAGTTTCCTGCACACTAGCGCCAAAGGCTGGCAAAATCACCACATCACCCTGTTCAACACCTGAGAAATCCTTATTCCCGTCGTTATTCACAGGTACAAACTGAACTTCCATTTCCTTAAGTTTTGCATTTACGGAAGGATTATGAATAATTTCATTAGTAATCCAAATTCGTTCTGTAGGGAACTGAGTGCGAGTTTCATATGCCATCGCTACAGCTCGTTCCACTCCCCAACAAAAGCCAAAGGACTTTGCCAAATAAATCGTCACATCACCTTGCGTATACACATAGTCATGCTCACGAATGGTTTGGATCAAGTCACTATGATATTGCGATCGCATGGTTGATTCGGCTTCTTCTCCATGTCCAAAGCCTTGCCGAAAATAATTAGGCGACTTATGCAAAGCCCTCCGCATAGCTTGAGTATCGAGCGTATTGTCCATGCGCTTAGATTAATCCTAGGTAATTGTGCTGAAAGTATTATAACGGGCTAGCGTAAAAATTGACCTTGCAGAATTACGGACTAATGGCTGTGACAAGCCTATTTAGCTGATCATCCACATCCTTGCGAGCTAGAAACTCATTAGCCACAGCCACCAAATTCCCTAAGTTTTTGGGATCGGCTTGAAAGGTAGAAATCTTTTTGTTGACGGGAACTAGAGGCTGATACCGATCATATCCTCCGTCAATCAACTGCGTGGCTATATAGTCAATCGAATCTGCGGAACCGTCAGAAAACACATCAAGCATTGGAAATAGGGGTAATGAAAGATCAAATTTCTGAATTCTCGTGAGCAGAGTATTCCACCAAAAGCCTAAGTTCATATTCGGAAAGATATTAATGCCTTTGTCTATATAAAATTGACGAATTTCAGAAGCAGGTATTCCCTTAGCGATCGCACAAGCAATAATGCTACCTGTTGAAGTTCCTGCAAACAAATCAAAATAATTTTTTAGAGGCTTATCCAATTTCTGCTCTAAGCGCTCTAAGATCACAGCCGTGATCAGTCCGCGAATACCACCACCATCACAAGCGAGAATTTTAAATTTACTTGAGCTAGCCATGATTTTCACTTCCTGTAAATCTAAAGTAATGGGCGATCAGAAATTCTCATTATCAAAGTTGGTTTCAAAATGAGAATTGTTAATGTGCGACTATATAGCTATAGCCACCTGTATCAGGACAAAATAAAACCCAAATAGTGTGAGGCGGCGCGAAGCGCCGCCTCACACTATTTGGGTTTTATGTCCTAACAAGAATGGCGACAGCTATAAAATAATTATGAGTTGTCATCGTCTCAAAATTTGTCTAGGACTATTAATTAAATATGGAAAATCCTGCAATTACCGATTACGCAATTCATCCTTTGATTGCTCAGCGATGGAGTCCCCGCGCCTTTGATAACAAGCCTGTGGAAACCGCAAAACTAGCTCAGTTGTTTGAAGCAGCTAGATGGACATCCTCTTGTTTTAATGACCAACCTTGGACATTCATCGTCGCGACTAAAGACGACACCGTAAATTATCAAAAACTACTCGATTGTCTTGTCCCAGCTAACGTTGTCTGGGCACAAGTTGCTCCCGTATTAGGGCTAATCATTGCTCAAAAAAACTTTAAACATAATGGCAAACCTAATGCGTGGTCTGAATACGATGCAGGGCAATCGGCTGCAACCCTAGTATTACAAGCGACTGCTTTAGATTTAGTCGCGCACCAGATGGGTGGCTTTGATGCAGCTAAGGCGATCGCTGCCTTTAATATTCCTGAAACAGCGAAACCTGTAGCGGCGATCGCGATCGGGTATGCAGGAGAAACTAGCAACTTGCCCACAGATTTGCAAGAGCGCGAAACTGCTCCTCGCAATCGTCATCCCCTATCCAGCTTTGTGTTTACAGGTGAATGGGGCAATTCAGCTTCATTTGTTTAGATTTATAGCACTTTGCGATCAATCCCAAAACAGGAAAACATTTGAAAGCGTTGCAAAGCAACGCTTTCAAATGTTTTCCCGTGGATAGAGAGTGCGCGAAACGCACTCTCTATTTTTGTTATAGCAAGCCTGCTTGAGCTAAGCCCAAAATTAGCCCTGCGCCAAGAACATGACCAAAGCTAGTAACGGCTAGAAATTCGGGCAACCCAAAGCCTGAAAATAAACCTGGTAATTGCACAGGTAAGCTAGGACCAACACCTTTGACTTGAATGCCATAGCGAGCAACTACCAACGCAAATACGTTAGCTGTGATCATGACCAATCCGACACTTGCTGACCAAGTAGGAGTAGTGGGAACTGCGGCAAGTAAGTTAAAAGCTAGATGTGTCATAAATTTGTTTTCCTAAGTCTAATTACCTATAAATTTTTTAATTTCCATAATCCTAAGAGGTATCTAGACATCAAAAAATTCTTCTTAAGTTAAATTTATTAAACTTAGTAATCGTTTACAGTTAATCAAAAAAGCAAACTCACAAAGTGAGTTTGCTTTTTTAAAAAGTTTAGATTTCTTCCAAAACTTTAAAGCGAACATGATTAAGAGCAAGCTCACCAATGGAATAAGGTTGAGGTTGAATGGTCTCAAAAAATATTCCTTTCCCAATTTCTACATGATACCAAGGCAATCCCATAAACCAGCGAGTAGGGTAGGGACGGGAGCCAGTATCATCAGGATTTGACTCCATTGGCAACCATCCAATACTGGGAATATAGAACTCAATCCAAACATGGTTGTAATACTGATGCAGAGGGATATTCATCACCAAATCATTTTCATGAGGACATTTATAACGTCCCACTGTACGACAAGCAATTCCATTGAGTCGCGTTAGAGCTAGCAATAAACCTACATATTCACCACAAGACCCAGTACCTCTGACTAGAACTTCCTCAGGAGCCGCAATGTAAGGTGTGACACGATAGGAGAGCTTGTCGTAAACATAATCGCGAATCAACAACATCTTTCGCAAAATATTAGTTTCATCACCTACTGCCTCCCTAGCCGCAGCTTGAATGATCGGATGATCCATGCTCAATCCATCGTCATCCACCAAATAGAGCTTCTGCATTTCGGGAGATAGTTCAGGCACAAATTCCACCTCACTATCCTTAAGTTCATATTTGATTCCATGCAGTTCTAGGGTTGCTTTCCAGCCAAACATGCGAGATTCTTCAGGTTTTAGATTGCCGAGTTTAAAGGCGGCGACACGCTGACCATCAACAATTTCTTCTTCAAAAGGAATCCCAATTGGCTCGATCGCTAATAATTTTTGGCGATAGTTATCAGTGGGATAGGCAACTCGCCATGTGAGGTTATAGACGGAAGTTGGTTCTTCAGAAGAGAGTTCTTCAAGATAGATCATCTCCACTTTATAGCCACTAGTGAGGGTATAGTTTAACTTGCCATCTTGGTATTGATTAAATTTAAGACGATGGATAAAGGTCTTTTCACGGGTAGAAACTGAAAATGGCTGATCTAAGTCGTTAGGATTATCACGAATATAGTTTTCGTCACCTGAGTAAACCACATACAAATCATCTCCCAAAAATCCCAATCCCATCGGATTGGGAAATGGAGTTAAACCACGGTGCAAAATTTCACCTGTTTTGGAATTGAGGCGATAAATAGTCTCTTCAGTGCGATCGCTCACCCATAATTCTTCACCGACTAAGGTTAGCGCTTCAAATCCTGCCCCAGGTGCATCCATGATACGTAGCAAAGTACGGGTAGCACGTCCAAACACAAAAATCTTGCCAACTTCGCTAGAGCTTACATACACGCCACCCTCGGATACGGCAATACCATCAACTCGATTAGGCAGTTCCATAAATGGCTGCAAATCAAAGTCAACCATATTGCAGTAATAAATTCCATTGTCCTTAGTAATCCAAAGCGTATCTCCCGCGATCGCTAAGCCCGTGGCATCTCGAAATTGCAACGCTGTATAGTTATTCAGTACGGTTGCGCCTTCAGAAAGAGGATCGATTTTGAGCAGATGTCCTTGATAGGCATCGACACAAAGCGCGTAGGGTTTGCCATTATTTACATCAGTTACATCAGTTTGCCACACTAAACCGTGAAGGTTATAAGCGCCAATGGGATAAATCGTGCTTGGTAAGCTAGGCATAGGGTATTTAGACGGGTGAATAGGCGGATAATTTAGCAAAGCTTGGGGCTTTCTACAAATTCTGATCTGACTTCAAAAGCAACATTAGTTCCGTAGCGAAGGCAACAGTTGTGATATCTAGATAAGTATATTGCGATTTGCAAACCGCTACACCATATAAACACAGTTATAGATATAGCGTTTATCAGTCTAGTGAAGTACGGGTTTGTTTCCCCGCCTTCGGCGGGGAAACAAACCTTTATACCTAGTTTGCTTGTAAAGCGCTATCGCCGAATAAAACCCAATAACTGATTGGCGGCGCTCCGCGCCGCCAATCAGTTATTGGGTTTTATTCGGGCTAAGACAAGTAACTTTAGATAACCGTAGATATATGTAGCAGTCCTCAATGAGTCGTGAGAATCTCAAACCTATAGCAGCCCTTTGCCTTTCTGACAGATGAATTAGGATTGCTATAGCAGTCCTAAATTCATTTGTAGATTTTTGGGGTTTGTGGAAGCGCACCCCTTCGGGGTGCGCTTCCACAAACCATTTAGGATTGCTATATATGTTACTGTGATTGGTTGGGGTAGTTACTAAATACAGCCATAGCTCAAACGTTAAATACATTTTCTTTACATTTTTTGGATCGCACATGAGGCAATATTCTCTACTCACAACTATCTCTTATCTAATTGGTCCAGCGCTGATTATTGTCAGTCATATTGGTTCGTTACTTGTTTTCGTAACTGGTTTGTCATGGGGGGCGATCGCTTGGATCTTGCTACTATATTTCGTTCGTATGCTTGGGACAACGGGCATTTATCATCGATTACTTACGCATAAAAGCTATCAAGCTCCTGCGCCCCTATTATGGATAGGCTGTATTGTGACCGCATCGGCGGGACAGATGGGACCAAGTTGGTGGAAAGCACACCACATGCACCATCATCAACATTCCGACCAAACCATCGACACACATTCTCCCTATCATCCTAATCAAGGGCTAAAGGGATTTTATTGGTCACAGGGTGGGTGGCTATTATCTCCTCATTTTTTTCCCGACAAACTCCCCTCTGACGTAGAAAGCGATCTGGTCTTAAAAGTGATTGATCGGTTGCATTTCATCCCTTTAGTCGCACTGGGAGCTATCTCGTATTTCATCGGTGGGCTGGAATATCTGGGTGCTTTTTTTCTCAGCACAACATTGCTTTTTCATGGTGTACAAACGGTCAACTCTCTTAGCCATCTTGTAGGGGAACAGCCATTTATCACTGACGACCATAGTCGCAATAGTGGGCTGGTTGCTTTTTTGACTTTGGGCGAAGGTTGGCATAATCTCCACCATGCTTTTCAGTCATCGAGTCGTCATGGTATTACTATTCGCGATGGTCAAGTTACCTACTTACCAGATCCTACTTTTAGCTTCATTAAACTACTGGAGTTCTTGAAGTTAGCCACAAAGTTGAGATTGCCTAGCGAAAAAGATTTGCTAGCAAAAGCGAGAACCCAGAAGGTACAGAATTTAGAATTAGCGATCGCTTCAGATAGATCAGCTAGATCAGCAAAATCTTAATACCAAAGCACAAAAGTGTTGCCCCACTTTCGTGAATTAGTACAACATCGATACTTGCAGATTTGAATACAAAAAAGCCTTGCTAAGCAAGGCTTTTTTGTATTCAAATCTGCAAAAGATATATAGGAAAATCAAAACCCAAAGGATGAGTGGCAGCGCTCCGCGCTGCCACTCATCCTTTGGGTTTTATGTCCCGAGCAAAATTTACATTGCTATATTCAAATCTGCAAGTATTTTCTCATTAGAATGAACTTGCGTTAACTTAAATAAAATTTTAACGATCAAAAATCTCATAGGTAGCTATACTACATTTCAAATCAATAACTTAGAGTTCTTTCGTTAACTGCTACATCAAAAAACAAAATGTTCTCAAGTTGATATCTTGCATGATTTCCTGTCTGAGCAATCTTCTAAACTGAGAGGAACCACCATGACTTCTACGAATTCATTCCCCAACATACAAACTCATATCCCTCTTGTGGGAGATGCAACTCAAAAAAGTCCGATCGCATACAAAACAACGCGATTGATGGCAAGCGCTTTTAATGCAACCCAAATGGCAATGGCGGAAGCCTATGTTAATGGGATGGAAATACCAGATTCTGTTTTTCGATCGCTACTCCATACATCCATGCCGATTTTGTTTAAGCATTTTCCGAGCCTACTCGCTCCCTACGAATGGGTGTTACAAGAATCAGATCGACTCGCCGAATCTTCGCGAGAACTGATGAAAGTGCAGTATGACTTGCCTCAAGCCATGTTGAATAGGATGCTTGGCGATTGGCAAGTTATCTATCCCAAATACAGCACTGGATT
Source organism: Phormidium tenue FACHB-1050 (assembly GCF_014696925.1). Classification (GTDB taxonomy): domain Bacteria; phylum Cyanobacteriota; class Cyanobacteriia; order Pseudanabaenales; family Pseudanabaenaceae; genus Pseudanabaena. Next base: position 23,415 of record NZ_JACJQY010000036.1, read on the forward strand.
TTGGGAAAATGGAGCGGTGGATTTAGAAGAATCTCAAAAGCATATGCTCGATCAGGTGATTGAGCGGCTAGAGCTTGTTGATGGTGATAATATTTTAGATTTTGGCTGTGGTTGGGGCTGTGTGCCTAATTACATCATGTCGAAGTTCCCGAATGTGCGATTTACAGGATTAAACTTGAGTCACCAACAATGCGAGTACATGCGTAGCAAGATGCAAGATCCATCTAGTTTCTTGAGTTCAGATCGCTTCACTCTGCATGAAGGTGATTTGAATGAAGCTCAATTTACCGAAAAATTCGACAAGATTCTCTCCATTGGAGTTTTTTGTCATGTTGGCAATCTCACCAATGCCTTCCAAAAGCTGGCTTCATTTCTTAAAAAAGATGGAAAAGTATTCATTCACATCATTACGGTGCGTACTCCAAATCATATGTCGTCTGGCTTCACGCACAAGTACATTTTCCCTCACGGTCGCTACTGGAATTATGATGCAGTCCCCAATCATAATCACGATCTTAAAACCATTGATCGCTGGTACATGAATGGCATCAACTACCATAAGACTTTGACAGCATGGTTAGAGAGATTTGATGACTCTCAAGACATTGCGAAGTCTCTAGACTATGGCATGGACTATGCCAAATTTCGACGGATCTGGCGTTTTTATTTGTTGCTTTTAGGAACAATTTTTGCAACTTGCGATGGTGAGTACAATGGCAATGGTCAATATTTAATGACTCATACCTAGGTATAAGAATTCTGCCGTTCTGATAGCTAAGCCCTAAAAAGAGTGTCAGGGTTAAAACCCTGACACTCTTTTTAGGGCTTGATGTCTTATACATGGTTTAATGATAAATACTTTAGCTTTATTTCGGTGCTATGACTCTTGATGCAATCGAATTTGCGGAAAATCCAGAGCCACGTTGCCCTTGTGTGTTGCTTTTAGACACTTCTGGATCGATGGGTGGGGAAAAAATTGCAGCTTTGAATACAGGGTTGCAAACTTTTCGGGATGATCTGTTGCAGGACAATTTGGCGAGTAAACGGGTGGAAGTGGCGATCGTTGCTTTTGATTCGACGGTGCGCGTAGAGCATGAGTTTGCTACGGCTGAGCACTTTCAAGCTCCAACTTTGACAGCGCAGGGTTTCACCTATACGGCTGCGGGTATTAACAAAGCCCTTGATTTGTTGCAAGCGCGTAAGCGCGAGTATAAGGATAATGGCATTACTTACTATCGTCCTTGGGTGTTTTTGATTACCGATGGTGCGCCCTATGGCGAGGATGCCTATCTTTTGACTCAGGCGGCGCAACGGGTGAAGGAGGAGGAGACTAATAAACGGGTTGCCTTTTTTGCGGTGGGTGTGGAAGGTGCGGATATGAATCAGTTGCAAACGATGTCATTGCGATCGCCAATTAAACTCAAAGGATTAAGTTTCCGCGAGATGTTTGTGTGGCTATCGGCAAGTATGCAGCGTGTTTCTCATTCTAAGCCCGATGAGCAAGTTCCTTTAGCACCACCTACCGATTGGATGTCAGTTTGATGAACCTTGATAATTCCTGTAATTCAGAAAATCCTGATCAATGGTCAGTTGTGGCAGTTTCCCTAGAAGGAACTAGTCATCAAAAGCGCGATTTGCCCTGTCAGGATGCTCATTTTTGGCAAGTGGTAGGCGATCGCATTTTGGTGGCGGGTGTTGCGGATGGGGCGGGATCTGTCTCGCTCTCGGAAGTGGGATCTTTGCTAGCGGTGCAAACTGCGGTGAAGGGAATTGCTTCTAAAATAGCGGAGTCATCAATTCCTGATAATGATGAAGGATGGAAACTGCTGCTTAACAGTGGTTTAGAAGATGCTTTAGTGGCTATTCAAACTGAAGCAGAATCGCGTCAGGTGAATGTGCGTGAGCTATCAACGACCTTGTTAATTGCGATCGCGACTCCTGAGATTGTGGCGGCGATTCAGGTGGGTGATGGGGCGATTGTGGTTGCTAATCAGAAGGGAACGGCGATCGCTTTAACTAGTCCTCCCATTGAGGAATCTCTCGATTTAGCTACGTTTTTAACTTCATCAAATGGCATTGATTCGGCTCAGATTTGTTTATGGGAAGGGAAACCTGCTCAGTTAGCGATGTTTTCCGATGGGTTGCAAATGTTGGCTCTGCAAATGCCTCAAGGTGTGGCTCATGCCCCATTTTTTGCCCCGCTATTTAAGTTCATTGTTGAGGCGAAGGATTTAGATGTGGCGCATCAGGAGTTAACAGGATTTTTGCGATCGCCTAGAGTTTGCGATCGCACTGATGATGATTTGACTTTGCTATTGGCTGCATTGACAAGTTAATAGCGCTATACTAAAAACGAGCTTTTACTGTAAGTAGATGAGGTGAAAACTATGGTTACTCAATATCAAGTTCGGCTGTTTCATAATGGGCGCAACCAAACGCTGAATATCCCTCATGCTTTTGAAATGCCAAGTAATGATGTGGTAATTCGCAAAGATGGTGAAAGGCTAATTATTGAGCCATTCAAGAAGGGGTCTTTACTGCAATTATTGGCAACTCTAGAAGATATTGATGAAGATTTTCCTAATGTTGACGATGGTTTACTACCACTTGATGATATTCAATTTTAGCTATGACTTATCTCTATCTGTTGGATACAAATATCATCTCAGATTTGGTGAAACATCCCAATGGGAAAATTGCTCAACGAATTGCTGAAGTTGGCGAGATTTGTATATGTACAAGTATCGTTGTTGCTTGTGAGTTGCGGTTTGGGTCAGAAAAGAATGGTTCGCTGCGTTTAAAACAGCAAGTAGATCAGATTCTTGAGTTGATTGCGGTGTTGCCTCTTGAGTCTCCGATTGAGTTTCATTATGCTGAGATTCGGTCGTATTTAGAACGGGAGGGAACATCCATTGGAGCCAATGATTTGTTGATTGCGTCGCATGGTTTAGCGTTAGATTTAACGGTCGTTACGGCAAATGTTCGAGAGTTTTCGCGTGTGCCGAATTTGGCTGTGGAGAATTGGCTGATTTAAACATTTAGGCTGTCTACTAAACAGCACAAAAATTCATGGATAAAAGTTACATTTTCTTAAAGATTGGATCGGGTGGCGAGGCGAATATCTATACGGTGCAGATTAATTCTGAACTGGTGGCGAAGGTTTATCATCAGCCGCATGGGGACTATGCGCGAAAGTTGGCGTTTATGGTTGCGAATCCGCCTGTCGATCCTTTGGCAAAAGAGGGACGGGTATCCATCGCTTGGGCGACTGAGTTGGTGACGGATTTGGGTCTGGTGGTGGGCTTTTTGATGCCTAAGCTGGATACGAGCAAGGCTAAGCCAATTTTTCAATATTACAATCCTTCTGAGCGCCGCAAGGAAAGTCCTACATTTAGCTATGTCTCATTGTTGCGGACTGCGAGAAATTTGGCGCGGGCGGTGCGATCGGTGCATTCGCGGGGATATGTGATTGGGGATGTGAATGAGTCGAATGTGTTGGTTGCTGATGATGCGATCGTGACTTTGGTGGATACGGATTCGTTTCAGGTGAATGATGGTACTACGGTTTATCGCTGTACGGTGGGTAAGCCTGAGTATACGCCGCCTGAGTTACAGGGTGTGAGTTTTCGGGATGTCGATCGCTCGGTGGAGCATGATCTGTTTGGGTTGGGGGTGTTGATTTATCAGTTGTTGATGGAGGGGACGCATCCTTTTGGTGGGGTGTTTACGGGGCAAGGTGAAGCGCCTGAGTTAAAGGATCGGATTAAGGCGGGACATTTCCCGCATGGTCGGCGCAGGGTTCCTTACAAGCCGATGCCTTTGGCTCCTGCTTTTCAGATGTTACCTGTGGCTTTGCAGGAGCTTTTTTTGTTTTGTTTTGAGGAGGGACATGGCAATCCTACGGCGCGTCCTACGGCAGAGGTTTGGAGTAAGGCGTTGGGTGAGGCTGAGGATGGTTTGGTGAGGTGTGGGGTAAATGGTCAGCATCATTACAGTGGACATTTGGGTGTTTGTCCTTGGTGTGAGAGGGCTGTGAAGTTGAGGGGACGCGATCCGTTTCCTGCGTTGGGTGTGATTAGTTCGGGGCAACATACAACCCCATTATCACGTTCGCAAATATCTAATTTATCTAACCCATCAGCTACGACATCACCAAGTTCTAAAAATAATAGATCCTCAACTCCTCAAACTATACTTTGGATTTCTTTAGCAATATTAGTTATTGTTTGTGTATTATATTTTGAAAATTTGTCTGCTAAAACTAGAACGCAACAAGCCATAGCCAAGTCTTATGTTCGATCTATGACTAGAATGCAACAAGCTTTTTATTTAGAGCAAAGACGATTCGCATCTTTTGATGAAATATCAGATTCTTTCGGTAGTCGATTAATAAAATTAGAAACTGATAGCTATAGCTATAAAATTTTTTCGGTAAATGGTCTAAACTCTTCTTCCAATGTTACCTACCAAGTAGGACAGGCAAAGCAAAAAGACCTGAAAAGTTATGTTAGTGCAGTTAAAGTCACTCAACAGGATAGTGACACTATTCCAATATCGATTGTTTGTGAGACGGATACTTCAACTACATCACAACCACCACTTCCAGTTATTGTGGGCGATGGCAAACTAGAATGTGCTGTAGGAACAGATATCTCTGATCGCATCTTTTGATGAAAAATGCAGCATTATGCTATGAATGGGCTTCAAAATGCATTGTCGTCGAATGTCGAATGAAGCCTAAGCCGTTAGACAAACAAATGGCTTTCTATTATGATAATTATCACAACAGAGTTATTTATGTGCATCGGAGAATAAAAAAAGATGAAATGGTATATCAAAGTCTTGAAGAACTATGCAGTCTTCAGTGGACGAGCTTCTCGAACAGAATATTGGATGTTTTTTCTTTTCCACATTATTTTTTCCTTGTTGTTGGGGGTTCTTGTGGGAATCCTGAGTTCTGTTACTAAGACAGATCAGCGTGTACTTGGAAATATATATAGTTTAGCTGTGCTGATCCCAAGCATTGCGCTAGGCTGTCGTCGAATGCATGATATTGATCGTAGTGGTTGGTGGCAAATTGTTCCCATCGTGAGCTTTATATTCTTGTTCTACGAGGGGACAAAAGGCGATAATAGGTTTGGTCCTGATCCTTGGGATAGCTCTCAATACTGATGCATGAAAGAGATCAAGTGCGATCGCTGATCTCGTAGGGTGCGTTCATGAAATGTAACGCACCTCATCTCTTTGCTTCTAAGTATGCTTCTTATGCGATGGACAAACCCTATGCCCAGCATCCCACCAAAGTAAATCCATCACACCTCTGTCAATTATTCCCCAAACTCTTCCCTTGCCCGTTAAACGCAAAGAAGTAAGCTCATCCAACTGCTCAGGAAAAATCTCAGCAAGACAGTCTTGAGCCTCTTTGACTAAATCATCCACCGAAATATTGTGATTTTGTTTCTTCGCATCCAGCAATATCTCCTTCCAAGTCATCGTCTCAAAATTTGCCAGCTTCTCCCGAATCGCATTAACTCCATTTGCATCTAGAATATGCCAACCAAAAGGATCGACAAACTCCATCTTCGCAACTCGCCAACTAGGGCTTTTCTGATAATAACTATTAGGATCTACCGCTATTCGAGGTTGCTTACTGGGAGATGGAACCTCTCTAGCCTGTTTGGGCTGCTTGACTTTCTTAACCATTACTACAGACTTCCGTAATACTCAGCGATCGCCGCCAACGAAATCACGCGATTTAATAAATAGCAAGTAGCAATCTAATATTTGCCTGAAAAGTGATGTGATTAGCGATCGCTGTTCTCTAAAAAGCTGAATTTCATCAAAAATTACTCGTCATCCCCAGCAATAGAAGCCAAAATATTCAAAATTTCAGCAGAACTAATATCATCGCGATCGCTCTTTGAATAGATAGTTAACAACAGTACATTAGTCGGCGACTCCACCTGATAAACCAAACGATAACCCGCGCTTTTCCCCTTTTGGATATTGCTATTCCTTACCCTGACCTTAATCACAATATAGTTTTCACCCAGACCAGCAATGCGATCGCCCACAAAATTACCAGCTTGAATTTGCTCAAAAACATCTTGAGTGTCCGAACGAATATTGCGATACCGCTTTGATAAAGTGCGTAGGTTCTGCTTGTACTCAGGCGACAAATCAATTTGCACTAAAGGAATATCACTCGGCATCGATTCCGTCCCACATTTTTTCAAAAGGAATACGTTGTCCCGCCTTAGCTTGCTGAAAAGCCCTTTTCAAACTCGCCTTTACTTCCTCAATAGGCGTATCATCAGGATCATCGTCCAACTCTTGAACTGGTTCAGAAAACAACACAATCACACGGACACGACTAGATATGTCCTCACCAAAAGGCTGATCCAGCAATAAATGCCCTTCGCGATCGATTGTCCCCGTAGCTTCCACTGCTCTCATTTAGATGACCTCACTAAATAATTAGAAATAAAATATACTGTAAATCTAATATAGCCTAGTCATTTAGATATAGACTTTTTCACCAAGACTTACCCTTCATTTCATCAGGAAATAACAAGCGATCGGACAGCCTATCTTGATCCAACGCCTCAATCAAGTATGCACCCGTTGTTTTTTGTTCTTCAATATCAGCATCACTTAACCAAGACTCTAATAAACTTACAGCTTTCTTTTGCCTCTCTTTCTGAGTAAAAGCAGAAGTCAACATTTGAATCACAAACTCCTCAACAGTAAGACTTTGCTGATTAGCTGCTTGAAATAACGAGCTTTCTAAATTTGGTGGAAGGTCAAGAGTGAGAGTCATAGTTATTTCCTCATCTATTCATGATTATTACTATACTACTATCAAAACGAATATCTAACATCGTTGTCAAACCTAGACCTATAATTACTCATCATCCCCAGCAATAGAAGCCAAAATATTCAAAATTTCAGCAGAGCTAATATCATCGCGATCGCCCTTCGAGTAAGTCGTCAGCACAATATACTGACCTTAACTGCAACATAATTTTTACCCAAACTATCAACAGACATCATCATAGTGTCAGCGATCGCTCTCATCCAAAAGCCTCCTTAACTCCTGCTTTAAAGCCTCTACATCGGGCAGATAAAGCTGATATCTCGATACAAAAAGCTGATTAGAAATCCCCCCAGTCGCATACTCAACCAAAATCTCATCCTTATCTCTCGCCAACACAATTCCAATCGGCTGATTATCGTCTTCCATATTCTCTTCAGCACGAAAATAGTTTAGATACATATTCATCTGTCCTATATCTTCATGCCGCACTGCCCTTGTTTTCAAATCAATTAAGACAAAACATTTCAAAATACGATGATAAAACACTAAATCCACATAAAAATGCGTATTGTTTAACGTAATTCGGTACTGTTGCCCAATAAATGCAAATCCCTTTCCCAGTTCTAATAAAAACTTCTCTAACTGCACAATCAACCGATTTTCTAATTCACTCTCAAGGTAATTGCGGTCTGGTAAATCAAAAAACTCAAACACATAGGGATCTTTCACCACATCCCGCGCTGACTCGATAATCTGTCCTTCTTGAGCCAAAGCCAAAATCTCTGCTCGATCCTTACTCAGCGCCACCCGCTCAAACAAAGCCGAATCCTTCTGGCGCTTTAGTTCCCTCACACTCCAGCGATCGCGTATGCATTGCTGTTCATAAAACGATCTCGCTAAATCATCCGAAATCGCCAAAAGCTCCGTGTAATGCGACCAACTCAATTTGCCAGACAGTGTTTGGCAATTCTTATAGGACAAGTAAAATAGACGCATATACTGCAAATTAGAACGACTAAATCCTTTGCCATAAGCAGATTTCAAATCCCGCGATAATTGAGTTAACAACCTCGAACCATATTGTGCCCTCTCATTCCCCTTCTGCTCAAACTCCACAATGTACTGCCCAATTTGCCAATAAGTTTCTACCAAAAGTGTATTAACCTGCTCAAAGGCGCGTTGCTGCCCCTGTACCAAGCATTCACCAATGCGATCGATTAATTGCTGATAGGAATCGATTAAGTCACTCATAAATTAAATGTTTACTTTCTCAGCATTTTAGAAGGAATATTACTCGGCATCGATTCCGTCCCACATTTCAGAAACTGGTCTAGTTTGCCCTGCCTTAGCTTTGAGATGTAAGTAACTCTGCCATTTTTGCCTCCACTACTAGCCCAACTACTATACTACAATTTTTTGGGTCATACGAATGTAACACTCTCTCTGCAAATCGTCTTTACACTTCTCCAAGATCACCAGATTATGAGTCCAGCCAATTTCTGCAACCAATGGTTGCAGTTTTTCTTTCGTGCGGTAGATGAGATAAAAACTTCGCATATTCCAAATATTCCGCGCCCTTTTTGGATATTGCTATTCTTCATCCTGACCTTAGTTTCTAGCTGAATTTAGTTAAAAACTTCAAGAGCGACTGTGTTCGTGGTGTGAGCAAAGTTTTCCGATAGGCATCGGCGGCTTTTTTGATCGCATCGGCTTGAGTAGGATAGGAATGAATCACTCCAGATAGTGCATTTAGTCCCTGTTTAGAGGCGATCGCTAAAGTAATTTCGCTAATCATTTCCCCCGCATGACGTGCTACAATTGTTGCCCCAAGAATGCGATCGCTGCCGCGTTGATGCAAAATTTTGACAAAGCCTTCCGTTTCACCATCATAAATTGCGCGATCAACAGAACTGAAAGGAATCTTAATTTCGTCGGTTTCTAAGCCTTGAGCTTTGGCTGCCTTGGCACTTAAACCCACATGGGCAATTTCAGGATCGGTGTAGGTCACCCAAGGCATGACTAAATCACTGAGTTTACTTTTACCCAAACCAAAAGGAGAAAAGAGCGTGTTTTTAATCACAATCCGCGCCGCAGCATCCGCAGCATGGGTAAACTTCCAATTCATACAGATGTCCCCTGCGGCGAAAATCCGTGGGTTTGTAGTTTGGAGATAATCATTCACGATTACTCCTTTGCGCTGGTCATATTCCACACCTATAGTTTCTAGATTTAGTCCTTCAACATTTGGCGATCGCCCTGCACCGACAAGAATTTCATCGACTTCTATTTGGTGACTAATTCCATTTTGTTGATAATGGATGATTTTGCCATTGCTAGTTTTGGTGACTTGAGCGATCGCACAATCCAGAATCAAATTCACACCTTCACGCAGAAATACCTGTTGCACAATTTCCGCCGCATCTGCATCTTCGCGATCGAGTAAATGCGAATTTTTGTGCAGTAATGACACTTCGCAACCTAAACGCTGAAAAGCCTGAGCTAACTCACAACCAATTGCTCCGCCACCAATGACGGCTAATCTTTTGGGTCGCTCAATGAGTGAAAATACAGTTTCATTGGTTAAATATCCTGCTTCGGCAAGTCCCGCTATTTGTGGATCTGAGGCCCTTGCGCCTGTGGCAATTACCGCTTTTTTAAAGTTTAATTTGATGTTTGATTTGGTGTTATTAACAGCGATCGCATTTTGATCAATAAAACTTGCCGAACCGAGAAATACATCGACACCGAGATTCCGAAATCGCTCCGCCGAGTCGTGGTGACTAATGCCAGCACGGATTTTTCGCATCCTCTCCATTACAGCGGCAAAATCGATATCAATATTTTGGGGTGAATTAATGCCAAATCTCGCAGCATCAAGGATGTCGGCAACTACTCGCGATGAACGAATCACGCATTTAGAAGGAACACAACCAACATTCAGACAATCACCTCCCATGAGGTTCTTCTCAATTAGCGCCACCTTCAAGCCTAAACCTAACCCCGCCGCCCCTGCTGCCACAACTAATCCCGCCGTCCCAGCCCCAATTACTACCAGATCATACATCCCCGCAGGTTGAGGATTTACCCAATCTAAAGGATGCACATTCGCAATTAGATCACGGTTATATTCATCCACTGGCTGAATGAATTCTGCATAGCGATCGCTGGAATATTGTGAGGATTGAGTCATGACTTGATATTAAAGAGATAAAGATAAATAATTGTCGAGGTAACTGAGATCTTGTACCATTCTAAAAAGGGGTTGCGAAAAGACAAGAGATGTGAAAAAAGGAGTGTAGTACTAATTTAAATAACGATATGGAAACCATCGTTGCTATAGTACTTACGAAAAAATGCCCTGAAAGCCTAATTTTACTGTAGGGTCAATTCATGAATTGCCTCTACATCTCGTTTTTTGCGTAAGTACTAATATAACGTCAGTTCGACGCAAATGGAAAATGGTAAGAATAAGCGATTCTTATCATTTTCCATTTGCATTGTGCTTCGTACGACGCAAATGGCTATATCGAACTCACGTTAATATACAAGAAGGCAGATTAGGACACTTCAATCAATTATGGCTAGTAGCGATCGCTTTCTCCCAATTCAAGGCTATCAACTAGAGCAGCAAATTTATGCTGGTAGCAGAACAATTGTCTATCGAGGCATATGTATAGCTGATAGTCAGCCTGTCATGCTGAAAATATTGAGAAGCGATCGCCCCACACATCAAGATTTGCTACGGCTGCGAAATCATTACACAATCGCCAAGAATCTCAACTCCCAAGGCATAGTCAAACCTATTGACTTAGAAAACTGTGGCAATGGCTATGTATTGGTAATGCCTGATGAGGGATATATCGCTCTTTCAGATTACATTTCAGGTAATCCTCTTAATCTGACCGAAGTTTTAGCGATCGCGATCCAACTGGCAACAATTTTGGACGATCTCTACTGTCAGTGTGTGATCCACAAAGATCTTAACCCCAGCAATATTCTGATTGAACCGATTACGAAACAGATTAAGTTAACTGATTTTGGACTAGCGACATTACTGCCGCACCAGACGCAGATGCTAGTTAGTACAAATGTCTTAGAAGGTACACTCGCTTACATAGCTCCCTGTCAAACAGGACGGATAAATCGGGGGATCGACTATCGCTGTGACTTTTATGCTCTAGGCGTAACTTTGTTTGAGCTATTGACAGGAGAATTGCCATTTAAGTCAGACGATCCCTTGGAAATAGTGCATTGTCATCTTGCTAAGCCTGCACCATTTGTAAGCGAATTAAAACCAGAGATCCCAGAGGCGATCGCCCAAATTGTCTTTAAGCTAATGGCAAAAAATGCCGAGGATCGTTACCAGAGCGCATTGGGTTTAAAGCATGATCTAGAAGTCTGTCTGAATCAGCTTAACCAGACTGGAAGCATCACTGAGTTTGCTATTGGCACAAGGGATCTTTGCGATCGCTTCACAATCTCCGAAAAACTCTATGGACGCGAAGCAGAAGTTAAAACTTTATTGAGTGCTTTTGATCGAGTCTCTCAAGGTCATTCTGAACTAATGCTCGTGGCGGGATTATCAGGTATCGGCAAAACCGTCGTCATTAATGAAGTCCATAAACCAATAGTCCAGAAACATGGTTACTTCATCAAAGGTAAATTTGATCAATACAATCGCAATATCCCTTTCTCAGCTTTTGTCCAAGCTTTTCGCAACTTGATCGGACAACTGATGAGTGAGAGTGATGCTCAAATCAAGGTATGGAAAACCAAAATCCTTGACGCGGTGGGAGAGAACGGACAAGTCATCGTTGAGGTTATCCCAGAGCTAGAAGGAATTATTGGCAGTCAACCTAACGTAATTGAACTATCTGGAAATGCAGCCCAAAATCGATTCAACTTACTACTGCAAAAATTCATTCAAGTTTTCGCCACGCCCGAACATCCCCTTGTCATGTTTTTGGATGACCTGCAATGGGCTGATTTGTCTTCATTAAAATTAATGCAACTGTTAATGCAAGATGCAAGATATCTATTGATGTTGGGAGCCTATCGAGATAACGAAGTGTCGCCAGTTCATCCATTGATGATGACAATATCAGAAATGATCAAGACTGGCTTAACGGTGAACACAATTACCCTAAAAGCATTGAGCCAAGCCGACATACATCAATGGATTTCCGACACCTTGATTTGCGACTTGCCCAGCGCTTTACCTTTGACAGAATTGGTGTATCAAAAGACCGCAGGAAATCCCTTTTTCTCGGTGCAGTTGCTTAAGGCTCTGTATGAAGAAAAGAGCATTACTTTTAATTGGGATTTGCATAATTGGCATTGCGATATCGCAAAAGCGAGATTGACTCATGCTGATGATGTGGTGGAGTTTATGGCAAGCCAATTACAGAAGTTGTCTTTAGAAACTCAGGATGTTCTCAAAGTGGCGGCTTGTATTGGCGCACAGTTTGATTTGCAGACCTTAGCGATCGCCTCGCAACAGTCTCCAGAAAGTGCAGCAATGGCACTATGGCAAGCATTAGAAGAAGGGTTTGTTATTCCTATGACGGAAGCCTATAAGTTCTTTACGCAGACTGATACGAATGCTATTGTGCCAACTGATGCGAATGCAACTTATAAATTCCTGCACGATCGCGTTCAACAAGCTGCCTATTCTTTGATCCCTGAAGCACAAAAGAAGTTCACTCACTTAACGATTGGTCAACTGCTACTGAGAAATGCTTTAGCAGAAGAAATACAAGATCGAATTTTTGTCATTATCAGCCATTTGAATATTGGTTGCAGTCTCATGCCCCAAGGCGCAGAGAGAGAACAACTGTTTCAATTGAATTTAATAGCGGCTCAAAAGGCTAAAACATCAACTGCTTATGATGCTGCAATTCAGTATTTAGGAATCTGCATCGAACTTTTGTCAGAAGATAGCTGGAACACTAGACCAGAATTAACTAGAACGATCTATGAGTTGTCCGCAGAAGTTGCTTATTTGAGTACTAATTACGAGCAAATGGAGCAATATGTTGCGATCGTACTTTCTCAGACTCAAAATCTAATCGATAGAATGCGAGTGTACGAATTCAAAATATTGGGGATAAAAGCGCAGGGTAAATTATGGGACTCGCTCAATCTTGGATTGCAATTACTTGCTTTATTAGGAGTATATTTTCCAGAGAAACCAACTCCTGCCTATATTCAACAAGTTGCAGAGAATACTAAAAGTTTATGGATGAATAGTGACATCTTGGGTTTGTTAGATTCCCCTCTGATGAATGATCCAGAGCAGCTAACTAAAATGCGAATCCTCACGCAAATGACACCCTCTGCTTTCCAATCAGATCCAATGTTGTTGTCATTATTGATTTTTAAGCAGATCGAGTTGTTAATTACCGTTGGTAATTGTGAGATTTCTCCCTTCTCTTATGCTGAGTATGGAATACTGCTTTGTGGAGTTATGGGTGATTTTAAAGCAGGATACCAGTTTGGAAAACTTGCCTTAAACGCTCTTGAGAGATTCCAGTTAAAGGGCGGTAAAAGTCGCACCTATTTTATTGTGCATAGTTTTATTAGTCATTGGACTGAACCACTTTGGATATCGCTACCCTATTGCAGAGAAGCTTATCTAATAGGACTAGAAACAGGGGATTTAGAGAGTAGTGCGTTAAATGCTGCACTCTATTGTTCCTCGGCATACTACGCAGGACAAGAATTATCATCCCTCGTTGTAGAGATGAAAACCTATTTTCAGTCAATCTCGCAGCTTAAACAACGAACGACACTGGGCTTCCATGCTATCTATTATCAAACTGTGCTGAACTTGCTCGGACAGTCTGCTCGCCCCTATCAGTTAGAAGGTGAAGTTTTTGCTGAAGTGTATGAACTGCCACTGCTTCGAGAGGCTAATAACTATGCAGCCCTTTGCTACTTATATAGCAATAAAATGATTCTCTGCTATTTATTTGGTGAATATCATTTAGCCGCAGAGTATATCGTGATATTGGAGTCCTATGCAGGCAGTATGGTTGGGACAATTGTTGTTACGATTAATTGCTTCTATAGTTCTCTGACTTTTTTACAGTTATATCCCTCATTGAATGAGATAGAGCGTACTCGATGTCTTGAAAGAATCGAAACCAATCAAGAGAAACTGAAGCTATGGGCAGAAAATTCTCCGAAGAATCATTTACACAAGTTTCACTTAGTAGAAGCAGAACGACAACATATATTAGGGAATAAACTAGAAGCAATCGAACTTTACGATCGCGCGATCGCAGGTGCAAAGGAAAACAGTTATATCCAAGAAGAAGCGCTTGCCAACGAACTCGCCGCGAAGTTTTATCTGGATTGGGGTAAAGAAAAAATCGCTCAAGTCTATATGACTGAAGCCTATTATGGCTATGTGCGCTGGGGGGCAGCCGCTAAAATCACCGACCTCGAAAACCGCTATCCCCAACTACTTGCGCCTACTCTTCGAGACTCCTTTGGCTCTTTCCAAAAAAAATCTACTCACTCCTCTAGTAGAACCTCTGAAACAATCGATTTAACGACTCTGCTAAAAGCATCGCAAGCAATTTCTGAAGAGATAGAGCTTTCAAAGCTCTTAGAGGCGCTCCTAAATATTGCCAATATTAATTCTGGAGCTGATAAATGCGTCTTACTGTTGCATTCAGAACCAGAGTTGCAAATTGTCGCGCTCGTAGAATCTGGACAACCTTCGCAAATCTTCTCCTCTCCCATATCCATAGAACACAGTGAAGATATGGCGATTGGTATCGTCAATCAGGTCAAGCGTAGTTTAGAACCCTTAGTTTTGAATGATGCACGACAAGATGCAATGTTTGGAAGCGATCGCTACATCCTCAAATATCGACCTAAAAGCGTTCTATGTATGCCCATACTGAAACAAGGCAAATTAATTGGGATTTTATATCTAGAAAACAGCTTGACCATAGGAGCATTTACTAGCGATCGCCTTGAAGTCTTAAACCTAATTTGTTCTCAAGCTGCGATTTCCTTAGAAAATGCCCAACTCTATCAAACACTGTGTGAGAGTGAAAATAAATTTAGAAGGCTAGTGGAAGGAGCCAATGACATGATCTGGGCTGCAAATTCCGACGGCATATTTACTTATCTCTCTCCCCAATTTCAGACCATGTTTGGGTTTCCCGTTGATGAATGGGTTGGACAATCCTTGGCAAAATTGATTCATCCTGACGACTTAGAAGAGGCTATTGCGCCTGCTAGATTGGCTCTAGAGCAAGGAGAGAAGCATCAAAACATAGAATTTCGTCACCTATGCCAAGATGGTAGTTATCTATGGGTAACACTAAATATGACCCCCATCTTTGATGTCAATGGAAGTGCGATCGGGTTACAAGGGATTTTGCGTGATATCAGCGATCGCAAAAATCTAGAAAAAGAACAAACTCGTTTGTTAAAAATTCTAGAAGCGTCTTCAGACTATATTGGTACTGCTAGTCCAGATGGTGAAATTACTTGGACAAATCAAAGATTACGCCAACTTCTAAATATTGAGCAAAGCGCATCACTGGCAGGTCATCAGATACAGGATTTTCATTCTCAATGGGCTTTAGATCTACTCTACCAAAAAGCAATCCCTCAAGCAGTTCAACAAGGTTATTGGACTGGAGAAACAGCAATATTGACTCCAGAAGGACAAGAGATTCCTGTATCGCAAGTCTTGATGGCGCATAAAGCCCCAACAGGCGAACTGGAATACCTCTCAACGATTATGCGTGATATCAGCGATCGCAAAAAAGCTGAGGAAGATGTGCGAGATAGCGAAGAACGCCTGCGTCTAGCACTAATGGCGGCGAATCAAGGACTATACGATCTCAATCTGCAAACTGGCGAAGCGATCGTCAGCACTGAATATGCCACCATGCTAGGGTACGATCCAGCCGAATTTCATGAAACAAATGCCAAGTGGATCGAGCGGCTGCACCCAGAAGATCTAGAGCGAGTTGCAGGTACTTATCTAGCCTATGTGAATGGAGAAATTGCTAATTACATCGTAGAATTTCGACAACGCACCAAAAACGGTGACTGGAAATGGGTTCTCTCCCTAGGCAAGATTGTTGAATGGGATGAGTCAAATCAACCCTTACGGATGTTGGGAACTCACACAGATATCAGCGATCGCAAAGCTGCGGAAGCCCAACTCCAACAACAAGCCAAACAACTTGAAGAATATACCCAGACGCTAGAACAGAAGGTAGAAGAGCGTACCCAAGAGCTTTCGCAAGCTCTATCCAATCTCCAGTCCACCCAAGCAGGACTAATTCAATCTGAAAAGATGGCAGCCTTGGGACAAATCACTGCCAGCGTCGCCCACGAGATCAATACCCCTCTAGGCGTAATTCGTGCAGCTACAGGCAATATCAACGCGGCAAGCAATTTCTCTCTTCAGCAACTGCCCCAAATTATGCAAAGCTTAACTTCTCAACAGCAAGCAGAATTTAACGCTCTAGTGAATGTCGCAATTCAGAAACCGCAATCCCTATCTACTAAAGAAGAACGACAACTGCGACGACAACTGCAAAGCGAACTAGACAGCCAAGGTATTGCTGATGCTAGTGGCATCGCCAATCAACTTAGTCAGATGCAATTAGATTCCGATCTACATCTTTATCAATCTATTCTGCAAGCTCCGAACTGTTACGAAATTTTACAGGTGGCTTACAAACTGTTTTTACAACATCAGAGTATTCGCAGCATTCAACAAGAAGTAGACCGCGCCGCCAAAATTGTTTTTGCGCTCAAAACATACAGCCATCGCAGTAGTGACGCTGGAGAGAAAAGCCTGATTCAAATTAGTGATGGTATCGAAATCGCCTTAACGCTCTACCAAAGCCGATTGAAGCAAGGAATAGAGGTAATTCGCAAATATGAGCCAGTCCCCGAGCTTCTCTGCAATCCAGATGAACTTACACAGGTTTGGGTTAATTTAATTGACAATGCCATCTATGCTATTGGTAAAGCTGGTACTTTAGAAATAGCGATCGCGCCGCAAGCAGGACAAGTAATCGTTGAAATTACTAATTCAGGTGCGGCAATTCCTGACGAAATAATACCGAGACTATTTGAGCCATTTTTTACAACCAAACCTAGAGGCGAAGGCAGTGGACTGGGCTTAGATATTGTGCGTCAAATCGTACAGAAACATGATGGAGAGATTCAAGTAAGTAGTCAATCGGGACGAACGACTTTTAGCCTTTGCTTTCCATTGCCTAGCGATCTCAAGGACAGGAAGGAAGAACTGCTGTGAATCCACAAAACATGAACTCTAGCGATCGCTTCCCTCGGATTGACGGCTACCTGTTGACTGAAGAACTTCATACTAGTGCTAAAACCTTAGTCTACCGAGGGATTCAGCTTAAAGATACTCTACCCGTGGTATTGAAACTAATGAGAAGCGATCGCCCCTCAATGCAAGATCTGCTTCACCTGCGTAACCACTACACAATTACCAAAAATCTCGATTTGGCTGGGATTGTCCCGCCCCTGAGTTTAGAATCCTATGGCAATGGCTTTGTCTTGGTGATGCCTGACGATCGCAGTACGGCTCTATCAGAATATATTGCCTTACATTCTTTGAACCTAGCGGACTGTTTAGCGATCGCCATTCAACTAGCCGAAATTCTGCACGATCTGCACCAGCAGCGTGTCATTCATAAAGACATCAAGCCCGCTAATATTCTGCTCCATCCTGAATCGAAACAAATTAAGCTGATCGACTTTAGCCTTGCCTCTCTACTGCCCAAAGAAACCGCAGAGATTGTCAGCCCCAACGTTTTAGAAGGGACATTAGCCTATATATCACCAGAGCAAACAGGACGGATGAATCGTGGAATCGACTACCGTACTGACTTCTACGCCTTGGGTGTGACCTTATTTGAACTATTTTCTGGGCAGTTACCATTCCCATCGGACGATCCCCTAGAACTGCTGCATTGCCATATAGCCAAGCCTGCGCCTTTAGTCTGCGAATTGAAACCAGAGATTCCTTTAGCGATCGCTCAAATCATCTTTAAGCTAATGGCAAAAAATGCTGAAGATCGCTATCAGAGTGCTTTAGGCTTGAGGTATGACCTTGAATTTTTGCTCAATCAATTTAATGCAACGGGAACTATTTCATCCTTGGAAATTGCGACAAGGGATCGAAGCGATCGCTTCACAATTCCTGAAAAACTATATGGACGAGAAGCAGAAGTATCAGCCTTGCTAGCTGCCTTTGAGTGCGTCAGTTCTAGTTCCAGTGCAGCCGAAATGATGCTTGTAGCGGGATTCTCAGGGGTGGGCAAAACTGCGGTGGTGAATGAAGTTCATAAGCCCATTGTCAAACAACGGGGCTATTTCATCAAAGGTAAATTCGATCAGTTCAATCGGAATATTCCCTTTTCAGGATTTGTGCAAGCTTTTCGCGATTTGATTGGACAATTGTTGCATGAAAGCGATCGCCAACTAGCCCATTGGAAAACCAAAATTCTTGAAGCCGTGGGTGAGAACGGTCAAGTGGCGATCAAGGTAATTCCTGAGCTAGAACTAATTATTGGACATCAACCTGCTGCTCTCGAATTGTCTGCTAGTGCCGCCCAGAACCGATTTAATAACCTGTTTCAGAAGTTTATTCAAGTTTTTACGACATCCCAACCACTAACCATCTTCCTAGACGATCTTCAATGGGCGGATTCGGCTTCTCTAAG
The DNA here is from genome assembly GCF_014696925.1 of Phormidium tenue FACHB-1050. GTDB lineage: Bacteria > Cyanobacteriota > Cyanobacteriia > Pseudanabaenales > Pseudanabaenaceae > Pseudanabaena. The sequence continues at coordinate 41,970 of NZ_JACJQY010000036.1, forward strand.
CCTCTTGCAATTGTTGATGCAGGATGTCGGACATCTCTTGATTTTGGGAGCCTATCGAGATAACGAAGTATCTTTGGCACATCCATTTATGCTGACAGTTAATAGCTTGAAACAAGCAGGGATAAAGATTGAGACGATCGCCTTGCAACCCCTCAGTCAAGCCGATATCAATCAATTAGTGGCAGACACCTTAAGTTGCGATCGCGCCTATGCAAAGCCGCTAACCGACTTGGTATATCTCAAGACCCAAGGCAATCCTTTTTTTACCACCCAATTTCTGAAAAGCCTACATCAAGAAGGATTCATTCAGTTCCATGTAGTTGATGAAAGCAGCCAAGGTGGATGGCAATGCGATCTCAGTCAGATCAAGCTTCAAAGTTTAACTGATGATGTCGTAGCCTTTATGGCGCAACAGTTACAGAAGCTTCCTCAAAATACGCAAGCCATGCTAAAGCTAGCTGCCTGTATTGGGTCACAGTTCGATTTGCAGACCTTAGCAATTGTGTCTGAGCGATCGCCAATAGAGACTGCTGCTGCATTATGGAGAGCACTAGCCGAGGGTTTGATCGTTCCTCTCAATCAAATCTACAAATTCTTTCAAATGGATTCCGAAGTTGTTCAAGAAAATCCTTCTGGATTCCAAATTGATGATTCTAGTTCCTGCTCTTATCGATTCCTGCACGATCGCGTCCAGCAAGCAGCCTATTCTCTGATCCCAGACTCTCAAAAAGAAGTCGTCCACCTAAATATCGGTCGATTGCTTTTGGCGCGTACACCCCATAGCGATCGCGAGTTGCCACAATTCCAGATTGTGAATCAACTTAATCGGGGCATATCTCTGATTAGTGACTCAGGAGAGCGTGAAGAACTGGCTTATCTTAACTGGCGGGCTGGGGCAAAAGCAAGGAGCGCCACCGCTTACGAAGCGGCGATGAGTTATCTCGATGTGGGTTTACAACTTTTATCAGCGCAATCTTGGCAAAACCAGTATGCCCTCAGTCTCGGACTGCATCAACTCACCGTCGAAGTCGCCTATCTTGCCCATAAATATGATCGCATGGCAATGGTAATGGCGATCGGCTTGCAAAATGCTAGGAATCACCTAGATCGGGCGAAATTTTACGAAATTCAGATTTTGGCGTTAGTAGCCCAAAATCAAGTAAGGGCGGCGGTGGATTATGCCCGTAAGATTCTATCCATTTTTGGTGTGCGCTTTCCCAAAAATCTATCCAAACTGCGAACGATTCTAGGATTCTTGGCGACGCTCTATCGCATGGCTGGTAAATCGCCACAGGATTTGCTCAAATTGCCTGCCATGTCCGATCCCTATAAATTAACAGCCTGTAACCTGCTAAATGCGATGGGTGCAGCTTCCGCAAGTGGAATGCCAGAGATTCTGCCATTTATGACATTTATTGGACTCTTTCTCTATCTGCGTTATGGCAATATCCCAAAATCTTCGATGGCTTATACGATTTATGGTTATTTGCTCTGTGAGCGTCTGGGACGCATCGATCAAGGCTATGCCATTGGTAAAGCCGCGATCGCCCTATGCCACCAGACCTCCTCAAGAGCAGCTTTAGCTCCGACCCTATTTCTGTGGCAGAGGTTTATTGCCTATCGTAAGGAACCCCTTCGCGACTTATCGCCAATATTATTGGAAGCCTATCAAGTGAGTTTGGAAGTTGGGGATATTGAATATGCCGCCTATAGTCTCTGTGTCTATTTTACCCAAGCCTATTGGACGGGGCAGAATCTCATGGATTTGCAAAGGGATGCGATCGCTAGTCGTGCAGATTTGCAAAAGCTCAAGCAACGCGCCATGACCGATGTATTCGCGCTCAACTGTCAGGGCTTAGAAAATCTCATCACCGAAACTGAGGATGTTTGCCAACTCGTTGGTCAGTTCTTTGATGAAACTGCGATCGCCTCAAAAGATCGCCAGCTACAGGTGCAAAACAGTTTTCGCAAACTCCATCTAGCCTTCTTGTTCGATCAACCTAGGCTAGCACTGGAACAGATCGCCATAATTGAGGCGCGACTAGAATCAATTGATGGAACGTTTATCAAAACGCTGCTCTATTTTTATGATGCTTTGGTCAGGTTAGCACTTTATCCTAATCTAGGGAAAGCCGAACAGAGAGAAGCTCTTACTAAAGTCAAGACCGATATCAAACTTCTGGCAAAGCTGGCAAAATCGGCTCCCATGAATTATCAACACAAGCTGCTTTTAGTGGAAGCGGAAAATCTGCGCGTTTTGGGTAAGCCCAACCAAGCGGGAGAACTTTACGATCGCGCGATCGCTGGTGCTAAAGAGAACGACTACACCCAAGAAGAAGCACTTGCGAACGAACTTGCCGCCAAGTTTTACCTCGATCTTGGTAGAGACAAAATCGCTCAAGTCTATATGGTTGAAGCTTATTATTGCTACATCCGATGGGGCGCAACTGCTAAGGTTAACGATTTAGCGACTCGATATCCAAAATTACTGGCTTCTATTCGGCAAAATGCTCCTGTCCCTGACTTTTTGGCAAAGTCTTCTAGCCATACCACCAGTGGAGTTTTAGCTACACTCGATTTAGCCACAATCCTTAATGCTTCTCAATCGATTTCTAGTGAAATAGAACTTGATAAGCTTTTGGGGAAGCTTCTTAATATTGCGATCGTCAATGCGGGCGCAGAAAAGTGTGTCTTACTGCTACAAGTCGAAGAGGAGTTACAGATCGCCGCTCTCGGCACATCTGGACAGCAGCCGCAAATCCTATCCACACCGATATCTCTAGAACTAAGTCAAGATGTGGCAAGGAGTTTGGTAAATTGGGTTAAACGCAGTTTAGAGCCTCTAGTCTTAGCCGATGCGAGGGAAAACAAGCAGTTTGCGAGCGATCGCTACATCATCCAACACCAACCCAAAAGCATTCTATGCACGCCCATTTTGAAGCAGGGAAAGTTGCTAGGCGTTTTATATTTAGAGAATAATTTAACTGTAGGTGCATTCACTAGCGATCGGCTTGAAGTATTAAACCTTATTTGTTCTCAAGCTACGATTTCCATAGAAAATGCCCAACTTTACCAAACTCTAGAGCAGAAAGTGGAAGAACGCACTCAGGAACTCTCTCAGACTTTAGCTGACCTTCAAACTGCCCAAGCCGAATTAATCCAATCGGAAAAAATGGCAGCCCTAGGACAACTCACCGCTAGTATAGCCCATGAAATTAATACACCATTAGGAGTAATCCGCGCCGCAGCTAGTAGTATTATCTCAGCCTTTCAGAGTTCTCTCCAAAAGTTTCCAGAGTTGATCCAAAGCCTTTCACCCCAACAGCAAGCAGTATTTCTCAAATTAGTAAATACATCCCTCCAAAATCAGCAGACACTCTCAACTAAAGAGGAACGCAAACTTCGCCGACAGATTGAAGCGTTTTTAGAATCTCAAGGGATTGTCAATTCTGAGAACATAGCCATGCAGCTTACCCTAATGCAGACAGGAGATGACTTGCCAGTTTATGAATCAATCATGCAAGTAGACAACAGCGCTGAAATCTTGGAGGTAGCGTACAACATGGTATTGCAATATCAATTTACCAACAACATTCAACAGGAAGTCGATCGCGCTGCCAAAATCGTCTTCGCGCTCAAAACCTACAGTCATCGCAGTGAATCTGGTGAGAAGAGTCTGACTCAAATTAGCGATGGCATTGAGATCGCCCTGACGCTCTACCAAAGCCGCCTGAAACAAGGGATAGAGGTGATTCGCAAATATGAGCCAGTCCCCGATATCATCTGTGACCCAGATGCGCTTACACAGGTTTGGGTTAATTTAATTGACAATGCCATCTATGCGATCGGCAAAGCGGGTACTTTAGAAATAGCGATCGCAACCCAAGCAGGACAAGTAATGGTTGAAATCACTAATTCAGGTACAAAAATTCCCGATGAGATAATGCCACGACTGTTTGAGCCATTTTTCACAACCAAGCCGAGAGGTGAAGGCAGTGGATTGGGCTTGGATATAGTGCGCCAAATTGTGCAGAAACATGATGGAGAGATTCAAGTGCAAAGCCAATCTGGACGAACTACCTTTGCAGTAATGATACCTTTGTCAAGGTCAATGGGAGTCGCTGATGTTAAATAGACGACGTTTTAACCAGATTTCCCTAGGGGCTTTGGGCTTAGGAATGGCAAGCTGTAACCAGTCAAAACATCTGACTAATACCAGTATTGGACAGCCATTGAGCAATGCTGATCTGTTGATTTGGTGGGAACAGGGCTTTCTACCAGAGGAAAATGAACAAATTAATCAACTCATTCGCAGATGGGAACAAACATCGGGAAAAGTTGTTGATTTGAAATTACTGCCCATTCCGCTTATCGATCAACAGTTAACAAATTTTATAAGTCAATCGGAATCTAACCAAATTCCTGATATTGTTTACTCCGTGGGCGTAGATGCTAGTCTCGCACCCAAATTTGCTTGGCATGATCAATTAGTCGATCTTACGGATGTGATCGCTCCCATTCAAAAGAAATATACAAGTATTGCCCTCTCCCATGTTTTCTATCACAATCAAGTTCGTAAAGAACGCAGCTACTACGCGCTCCCATTGTGGCAATCCGATGATTACCTTCACTATTGGGAAAGTATGATTGAGGAGATTGGCTTGTCCCAACAGGATATTCCGCGAGAATGGAATCAGTTTTGGCAATTTTGGCGGATGTCTCAAAAGGAATTGCGATCCAAGGGGAGATCGCAGATTTATGGGGTCGGATTATGTATGTCGGCGATCGGGTTTGATACCTATACATCCCTGAAGATGTTTATGGATGCTCACAACGTTAATGTGGTTAGTGAGTCGGGAGAATTTCTCTTAAGAAAGCCAGAAAATCGTCAGCAATTTATAACCGCGCTGCAAGAATTTACCAGCTTTTATTTGCAGGGATATACGCCACCTCAATCAGCGCGATGGACAGGAGCAGGAAATAATAACAGCTTCCTAAATAGTGAAATCTTAATGACTCAGAATCTGACGATGTCTATTCCCCTTACCCAAAAGTTAAGGCATCCTCAATACGATCGCGATGCGATCGCTAGATATCGTCAGATTGTGACGCTCGATCGCCCCCTAAAAGTGGATGGTGATGAATTGCTAACGCGCAAGGGAACGAAGCAAGCGATCGTACCTAAAAATAGTAAGAATCCACAGCTAGCCAAAGAGTTTTTGAGTTATCTAGTGCGTCCAGATAACTTAATGTCTTTACTCAAAAGCTTTAAGGGACGGGTTTTCCCCGTGATGCCTGAGCTATTTACAGATCCTTTTTGGAATGAGCCGAACGATCCCCATCTTGCATCAGCGTTGAATATATTTGCCCGTCCTAGCTATGTTCCTTATGAGGTGATGCATTCAGCCTTTAGTGAGGTGCAAAATCAACAGCTTTGGGCAAAAACAGTTCTCAAGGTGGTGCAAGACAAAGCCTCGGTGGTGGAATCGGCAGATTGGGCAATCACCAAAATTCAAGATATCTTGCAGTTAGCGGAGAAAAAAGTTTGAATATGATGAAACGATGGTTGCAGCGCAGTTTACTCAGACAAATGGTTAGCTATTTCTCAGGCTTATCAGTTATTACCGTAAGCGTAGTGGCTATTGGCTCTTATTTTCACGCCCGCAGTTCTCTATCAACGGAAGTCGTCAACCGCCTCACTTTAGCAACACAACTAAAATCCTTGCAACTCCAAAAGTGGGTAGAAAATCAGTTGCGAGACATTCTGGTAGTCAGCCAAGATGTAGAAATTCAAGAGTTACTAGGTCAAATGTTGGCTGCCGATCCCAGTCAACCTGCTTATCAGAAAGCTTACGCTAATCTCAAAAAAAATATTGGGCGCATTGGTATTGTGAAGCCAAACTTAGGCAGCATTCGTGTTACTCGAAATAGTGGTTTTGTGATCTTCTCTTCCACTGATTCTAAACTTGAAGGAACCTATTTACCCTTGGGCGATCCTGCCACCTACTTTACAAGCGATCGCATTGATACAGTTGTCCCTAATTTTTATATTTCCCCACGCACCAACAAAGTTTCCATAACTGTCACCACATCACTTTTTGATGAAAATAATGTCAAAATGGGAGCTGTGACTGCCGATTTTAATCTAGATTACATTGACGCATTGATTCGCGATAATACGGGGTTGGGGGAGACGGGCGAAACCTATCTAATTGGCAAAGCTGGGACTAAAACCATTTTTGTGGCTGGCAATCAAGTGGAACCTAAAGATCCGTCACGAACAAAAGCGGTGAATAGCGATGGTATCGATCAAGCGATCAAGCAACAGAGTGGATTTGGCTTGTATAACAACTATGCAGGAATTCCTGTAGTCGGCGTTTATTGGTGGTTGCCTTCCCAAAACTTAGCATTAATCGCCGAAATCAACCAAGATAAAGCCTTTGCGCCAGCCGATCGCTTAGCCATTAATATTCTGATCTTGGGCTTTTTATCTTCTGGCATACTTCTCATCGCCATTTATCTGTTTTCCCGCCAAATCACCCGCCCGATTTTGGCGATTAATGCTACTGCCGCACGTTTGGCTGAGGGAGAGCTAAACCAAACCGCACCAATCATGACTGAGGATGAGGTGGGAGTCCTTGCCCAAACCTTTAACAAAATGGCAAAACAACTAGAAAGCTCATTCCACAAATTGGGAGAATATTCCCAAACCCTAGAGCAGAAAGTGGAAGAACGCACTCAGGAACTCTCTCAGACCTTAGCTCATCTGCAAACTACCCAAGCTGAATTGATTCAATCGGAAAAAATGGCAGCATTAGGACAGCTTACGGCTAGCGTGGCTCATGAAGTCAACACACCTCTAGGAGTGATTCGTAGTGCCACAGGCAATATTATCGCTACTTTGAATGTTTTACTGCCACAATTGCCTTTATTAATGCAGCGCCTGAATCCTAAACAACAGGATGCTTTTATCGCTTTGGTAAATACTTCACTTCAGCAACAGCAGTCTCTCTCAACCAAAGAAGAACGACAACTGCGACGACGATTGCAAACAGAACTGGATGCTTTGGGAACTGCTAATGCCCAAGAGATCGCCGACCAATTCGCCCTTCTACGGATAGAAACATCTCTAGAAGCCTATCAGCCCCTTCTGGAAGCGCCTGATTGCGATGAAATTTTACAGGTAGCTTATAGGCTGGTACAACAAAGCCAGAATGCCATTAGCATTCAACAGGAAGTCGATCGCGCCGCAAAGATTGTTTTTGCGCTCAAAACGTACAGCCATCGCAGCAGTGAAGCTGGGGAGAAAAGTCTGATCCAAATTAGTGATGGCATCGAAATCGCCTTAACGCTCTACCAAAGCCGATTGAAGCAAGGAATAGAGGTGATTCGTAAATATCAGCCAGTCCCATCTCTTCTCTGTGACCCAGATGCGCTTACACAGGTTTGGGTTAATTTAATTGACAATGCTATTTATGCGATCGGGAAAGAGGGGACTCTAGAAATTGCGATCGCCTCACAAGCAGGGCAAATAGTGGTTGAAATTACTAATTCAGGTGCGGCTATTCCTGATGAAATAATGCCGCGATTATTTGAGCCATTTTTTACAACTAAACCGAGAGGTGAAGGCAGTGGACTGGGCTTAGACATAGTGCGCCAAATTGTGCAGAAACATGGCGGTGATATTCAAGCAAGTAGCCAAATAGGAAAGACTAAATTCAATATAAGTTTACCTTTTGACTTCTTCCTTGACACCTGAATCTCTGTCTTTCAATGTAAGCCTTGCTTAGGACATAAAAACCAAAAGATGAGTGGCGGCGCTTCGCGCCGCCACTCATCTTTTGGTTTTTGATTTGTCCTAGCTATCTCTTGCATTGATATATAATTAATTTTCACTTCCGTAGCGAGTAAGCCCTGTTTTTAGGTGAGAATTTAACCTTCGCATACCTTTTTGAGAACTTGAAGCTATCTTGCAACACTTCTGGAATCAACTCATCATATAGGCTTATAAAAATGTTTGGTAGCATCAATGCTAATTATCGTAGAATCTTTACCTCGCTTGTGACTAGCTTTTTACTGTTCAATGGAGTTGGTTGTAATTCCAATAATCCAACTTCTAAAACAACTCAAACTGAAAATCAAATAGAAACTCTAGCAAAACAGCAAAGATTTGACGGAATTACGATCACAGTTGCTACCTTTGATAAACCAATTGGCGTAGGAGTCGAGCGCCGAGCAAGGGAATTTGAAAAATTGACGGGTGCTAAAGTCAATATGGTAAAGCTGCCGCTCAAAGATGTCTTTCCGTCCATGCAGCGAGAGTTTGCTAACAAAACTAATCAGTACGATGTCGTAGTTTTCTCACCTCAATGGATGGCTGACTTTGTCGTACCAGGATACCTAGAAAATTTAACACCTCTAGTAAAAGCCGATCGCCAACTGCAATGGGATGATATAGCACCCTTTTTTCGAGATTTTACCGCTACTTATCAGGGACAAATTTATGCTGTTCCAGTGGATGGAGACTTTCACATGGTTTACTATCGCACGGATTTATTAGAAAAAGCAGGAGTAACCCCCCCAAGAACTTGGGATGATTATGTAGCTGTTGCCAAAAAATTTCATGGGAAAGACCTCAATGCTGATGGGCAACCAGACTATGGTTCCTGCATGGCTAAACAGCCAAAGCATGTCAACCATCAACTTTTTTGGTCAGTCGCTAGTTCGTTTCTCCAAACTCAAGGAACGCAACAGGGCGGATTTTTTGACCGTGAAACCATGAAGCCATTAGTGAATAACGAGGCTTTTGCTAAAGCGCTTGATATTTATAAAGAAACGACTCAATACGCACCACTAGACGAATTAACTTTGAATCTCGATGGTGCAAGAAAGCTGTTTATGGATGGACGCTGTGCGCTGACCCTAGATTGGGGGGATACGGGGACGTTGGCGATCGATCCAGCCATCTCGAAAATCCCTGATAAATTCGGTGCATTAGTATTGCCAGGTAGCCAACAAGTTCTCGATCGCAAAACGGGCAAATTAGCAGCTTGTGACAAATTTCTTTGTCCCTATGCAATTGATGGAGTCAACCATGCTCCCTATGGGGCGGTCGGGGGATGGGTTGGAGGGATTAATGCTGCTGTCAAACCCGCCGTTAAAGAAGCTGGCTATGCGCTGATTTCCTACATTAGTCAACCTGCACAAGCAAATGTTGATGTCACGATTGGCATTACAGGCTTTAATCCATACCGCATTTCGCAGTTTACGAACCGCGAAAATTGGTTGAAGGCGGGTATGCAAGAGGCGGCTGTTAGTAAATACTTGGGTGGGATTTCAGTGAGTTTGAAAAATCCGAACATGGTACTAGATCTGCGCGTTCCTGAAAACGCTCTTTACCAGCGAGAAATTTTGGATAAGGCTCTAACGAAATTTCTTGCAGGGAAAATAACTCGTCAGGAAACAATGCAACAAATTGAGCAAGAATGGGAGAAAACAACAGATCGCGTCGGTCGAGCGTCTCAACTAAAAGCTTACCGATCCAGCTTAGGAGCTGAATAATCACAGGGAGAATAGTGATGTTTCGTTGGAATCTCAGTACTAAAGTTGTTGTGGCTTACTCAGGCTTAATTGCCCTGATGGCTGGGGCACTCACTACCACTCTTTACTGGCAATTTCGGACAGCCCATCAGCAAGCAATGCACGATCGCCTATTAGATTTGCTGAGTTTAACAGTACCGCTAATTGACAGCGACTATCATTCACTCACCTTAAGCTCCAAGGATACGGATAAGCCCTACTATACAATTAATCTCAAACGAATCCAAACAGTTCAAGCTACTACTAAAGGGGTCGAACGCATTTATACTCTACGTCCGCAAGGTAAGGGGAAATTCAACATTGTGTTACATTACGATCCCGACTCTAAACAATCAGTATCAGTGGGAGAAAGTCTCAAAGAATTAACGCCAATCCTCTTAAAGGAAGGTGCAACCCTATCTCAACCCAAAGTTGAGAATGATTTGTTAAAGAATGGAGATGATAAACCTGTGTTGTATGGGTATGCACCCATCAAAGATCAATTTGGTCGCTTAGAGGGAATTTTAGCGATCGAATTAGATGCCAGTTCGATCGTTCAAGCTAAAAACCTTGGCAGAGCGATCGCCTTAGGAATTTTCCTGATCATTTTAGCCTCAACGATCATCATCGTGCGTTGGTTAGCGCAATGGCTCATTGTCAAGCGGACTCTGCGCTTAAATGAAGCTGCTAAGAAGATTGCCAATGGAGAATGGCATCAATCTTTATCAACTGAAAGTGATGATGAATTGGGAGAGTTAGCCAAGTCTTTTAATGATATGGCGCAACAACTGGAAAGCTCATTTCTCAAACTGGAAGAATATTCCCAAACCTTAGAGCAGAAAGTGGAAGAACGCACCCAGGAACTCTCCCAGACTTTAGTGAATCTTCAAGCTACCCAAGCTGAACTGATTCAATCGGAAAAAATGGCTGCATTAGGACAGCTTACTGCGAGCGTAGCCCATGAAGTCAACACGCCTTTGGGAGTAATTCGCAGTGCCACAGGCAATATTATCGCTACTTTGAACATTTTACTGCCACAGTTGCCAATATTAATGCAACGCCTAAATCCTATACAACAAGCTGCTTTTATCGCTTTGGTAAATACTTCACTTCAGCAACAGCAGTCTCTCTCAACCAAAGAAGAACGACAACTGCGACGAAGATTGCAAACAGAACTGGATGCTTTGGGGCTGGTTGAGTCCCAAGAGATCGCCATTCAACTTACCCTCCTGCGGATAGAAACATCTCTAGAAGCCTATCAGCCCCTTCTGGAAGCGCCTGATTGCGATGAAATTTTACAGGTAGCTTATAGGCTGGTACAACAAAGCCAGAATGCCATTAGCATTCAACAGGAAGTCGATCGCGCCGCAAAGATAGTTTTTGCACTCAAAACCTACAGCCATCGCAGCAGTGAAGCTGGGGAGAAAAGCCTGATCCAAATTAGCGATGGCATCGAAATTGCCTTAACCCTATATCAAAATCGTCTGAAGCAAGGAATAGAGGTAATTCGTAAATATGAGCCAGTACCAGATCTTCTCTGTGACCCAGATGCACTTACACAGGTGTGGGTTAATTTAATCGACAATGCTATTTATGCGATCGATAAAACGGGTACTTTAGAAATAGCGATCGCAACCCAAGCAGGGCAAATAGTGGTTGAAATTACTAATTCAGGTGCGGCTATTCCTGATGAAGTAATGCCGCGACTATTTGAGCCATTTTTTACAACCAAGCCCAGAGGTGAAGGCAGTGGACTGGGCTTAGATATTGTGCGCCAAATTGTGCAGAAACATGATGGTAATATTCATGCCAGAAATCATTGCGGAGGGGTCGCGTTTTTGGTTATTATTCCTTTACCTGAAAGCACAAACCAGCGATTAGAAATTAGTTCCACTCAAGATTGAGAAGCCATTTAAGACTTGTACAGATCCGCCCACAGCCCCCCTTAAAAAGGGGGGAGAATCAAATTCCTCCCCCTTTTTAAGGGGGATTGAGGGGGATCTCTTAGAGTTTTTGACCGCAGGAAGTAATTCTTAAATAGTTTCTAAGGAGTAATTCTTAAATGATTTCTTAAATTAAATAACTACTGCATTTAAAATTATCTATTTTATCAACTCCGACTTTAGAAACATATGATGAATAAACTGACTATTCTTTGTGTTGACGATGAACGTAATATTCTGCTGATGCTGAGAAACCAGTTAATGCATTTTTTCTCAGATTGCAAGATTGAAATCGCAGAAAGTGGAGATGAAGCGTTAGAAGTTATTGAGGAAATATTATCTAATGGGGGTGACGTGGCTCTAGTAATTGCTGATCAGATTATGCCAAAGATGAAAGGAGATGAGTTTTTGATCGAACTCCATCATCGCCATCCTGAAATCCTCAAGGTAATGTTAACAGGGCAAGCCAATGTTGAAGATATTGGCAATGTCGTCAATCGAGGAAAACTCTATCGTTTTATATCTAAACCTTGGAACGAAACAGATTTGAGGCTAACAGTAGCCGAAGCTTTGCGGAGATATGAGCAAGAGAAACAACTTGTCAAACATCAGTTAGCCCTTGAGCAAACTAATCTAGAACTAATAGAGTTAAATGCAAATCTTGAGAGAGCTTATGTAGAACTCAAGAGCATTTCTAAATTAAAAGACGAGTTTCTTGCCATGATGAGTCATGAATTACGGACACCATTTAACTCGATTTTAGGCGTGTCAGAATGTTTGCTTGAAGAAATTTATGGTCAGATCAACCCTCGTCAAAAGGAGGCGATCTCCATCATTGAAAGTAGTGGTAACCATCTTCTGAAATTGATTAATGACATTCTATATTTATCAAAACTTACAACAGATTTAGTGAAACTTGATATCGAATCTGTAGCGATCGCCGATTTATGTAATTCCAGTTTAGACTATGTAAATCAACAGGCGCTCAAAAAGCAAATTCAAATCACGCTAAACATATCCACAGACATAAAATTCTTTGAAGCCGATCCGATTCAGATCAGGCAAGTATTAATCAACTTACTTAATAATGCAATTAAATTCACCCCCACTGGTGGCAAGGTCAGTTTGAATGTAAAGATAGACCGAGCACCAAGTAAGCTTGTATCCTCTTCTAATGCTACTAAGACATCAGATTCGTTAGAGCAGGTAGCTGATAATCAGGAAGTATTGAATGTTAACTCTTGGATTTATTTTGCAATTACTGATACTGGGCTGGGCATCGCCCCTAGCGATCACAACAGGCTATTTCAACCATTTTTACAGATTGACAGTGGGCTTAACCGTAATTATGAAGGCATAGGAATAGGGCTTGCAATAGTAAAGCAAATCGTCGAACTACATAATGGTTATGTTGATCTAAGCAGTCAGCTTGGTCAGGGCAGTTGCTTTACTGTGAGCATACCATTGAGGTCTTGAGTTATACCAATTCACAAAAGTGTGGCTAAACTTTTGTGAATTAAAAAACAAACCTAGTAAGGATTTTTAATTCGCAAAATGGCTACGCCATTTTGTATTTTGGTATTACTATCTAATTACAGTGCTGTGCAACGAAGAAAAAACATTTTTATAAAAAGTCAAAGTCAATGAATCACTATGTTAGGACTTACGCAAAAAAGCCTTAAAACCCACATTTTTTCGTAGGGGCAATTCATGAATTGCCCCTACATTTCGTCCTTTTTCGTAAGTCCTATATGTTTTTGTGGAGACAGCAGGCTTAGATTTTCGTCAATTTTGATTTTGGAGATTAGCAATGAGCAAACCAACCATCCTTTGTGTTGATGATGAACGTAATGTTCTCTTGACCCTTAGAAATCAATTAATGCAAGATTTTCCTGATTTTATGATTGAAATTGCGGAAAGTGCAGAAGAAGCTATAGAGGTTGTAGAAGATCTTCTAAGCAATGGGATAGAGATGCCACTTGTGATCGCGGATCAGATAATGCCTAGAATGAAAGGCGATCAGTTCTTGATTGAACTGAACGATCGCTATCCTAAAATCCTCAAAGTTATGCTCACTGGGCAAGCGAGCGCCGAAGAAGTTGGGAATGCAGTCAATCGGGGTAGTCTATATCGGTTTATGTCAAAGCCATGGAATAAACAAGATCTGCAACTAACGGTATCTGAGGCATTACGGAGTTATCAGCAAGCTCGCAAAATCGAGCAACAATACTTAGATCTCGAACAAGCCAAGTTAGAGCTAGAAGATCTAAATACCAGTTTGGAAAAGCAGGTACAAGATCGCACTCAACAACTACAGATTAGCGAAGAACGCTATCGTATAATTTCTGAAATTAGTCCCGTAGGGATTTTTAGCAACGATGCTAAAGGAAATTGCACATATGCCAATGCCAAAACCCTCCAAATCACTGGACTTAATAGCGAAGAAAATTTAGGTGATGGCTTGGGTAAAAACTTACATCCCGACGATCGCGTCTGGATGCATGAAGCTTGGACAAACTTTGTCGAACAGTCAAATCTGGGACATAATGTCGAATATTGCATCGAACATCGATATCTCAATCCTGATGGTTCAATCAAATGGGGCTTTGTACAAGCCGTTCCTGAACGCAATCTTAATGGTGATGTCGTCGGATTTGTTGGCTCAGTCTCTGATATTAGCGATCGCAAGAAGAATGAAGAATTAATAAGGCTAAGCGAACAAAAACAACGAGCCTTGATCGAAGCTTTGCCCGATCTAGTGATGCGGGTTAGTCGAGAAGGGATATATCTTGATTTCTACTCGACTAGTACTTTCAAAGTAATTGGAAAAGCTGGAGGCTTTGTCGGTACTCATATAAATGATACTCTCCCTCCTGAATTAGCCTCAAGACGTATGAATGCAATTCATAATGCTTTAACAACAAAGAAAATACAAATATACGAGCAAGAGATTTTAGTGGGGGGACTCTTACAAATTGAAGAATGTCGGGTGGTAGCTTGTGGCGAGGAGGAAGTTTTGATCGTGGGTCGTGATATCAGCGATCGCAAATTTGCTGAAATAGCTTTACGAGAAAGTGAATCCCATAAAGCCGCCTTAATTCGAGCTTTGCCCGATCTAATCATGCGAATCCATAAAGATGGAACTTATCTTGAATTCCATAGTACAGATAGCTTTAAAGTCTTTGGGGAAGCAGAAGACTTTGTTGGGAAACATCTAGATAAGAATCTATCTCCTAACGTAGTAGAACAAAGAATGAAGATGATCAATGAGTCTCTGGAAACTGGGGATATTCAAATTTATGAGCAAGAGGTATTAGTAGATGGTAAAAACCAAACTGAAGAAGTGAGAATTGTTCCTTATACAGATGATGAAGTTTTACTGTTAGTTAGAGATATTAGCGATCGCAAACAATCAGAATTAGCACTCCAAAGTTTATTGGAAGGTACGGCGGCGGTTACTGGGCAAGAATTTTTCCCAGAATTAGTTAAGCATATTGCGATCGCCCTTGATGTTTCCCATGTCTTCATTACCAAGGTGTGTGGAGAAAATCTAGAAACTGTAGCGTGGTATGCTGACAAACAGATTCAGCCTAATCTTACCTATCCAATTGCATATACTCCATGCGGCTCTGCTTTTCAAAATGGAATCTACACCTGCTCTTCCAGATTAAAACAGCTATTTCCTCTTGACGAGGATTTAGTAAAAATGGATGCTGATAATTATATGGGAATGGCCCTACAAAATTCAGCAGGTAAGAAGATTGGGGTGATTTGCGTATTAAATCACGAGCCTTTAGCTAATCCAAAACGAGCCGAACTATTACTTCGTATCTTTGGAGCACGGGCTTCTGCCGAACTAGAGAGAATGCAGGTGTTTGAAGATTTACAAATATTGAATACAGAGCTAGAGCAACGTGTACGGGAACGAACACAGGAACTGACAAAAGCACGTAACTTTTTAGAAGCAATTATTGAAAATTTACCAGTAGCTCTATTCGTTAAAAATGGCAGAAAAGAAAGATTTGGTGAATTTTTGCTGTGGAATAATACCTGCGAACTCATATTCGGCTGTAGTAAAGAGCAAGCACTTGGCAAATCAGTCTATGATTTTTTCCCAAAAGAGCAATCTGATTTCTTTAATGAGAAAGATCGTTCATCATTTGCGATCGGTAAAATTGAAGATATTCCTGAAGAACCAATTGACAGTTTGACTCTAGGTCGTAGGATTCTACATACGGTTAAAGTACCAATATTTGACGAGTATGGTAATCCTGACTATTTGATCTGTATTTCTGAAGATATTAGCGATCGCAAAGCCACGGAACTAGAACGCGATCGGCTTCTCCAAGAACTATCTCAACTCAATAAAAGTCTCGAACTTCGAGTCGAAGAACGAACTGCTGCACTTGTAAACGCCCAAGAGCGAATCATCGCCCAAGAAAAACTTGCCTCTCTCGGCACGCTCACGGCGGGTATAGCGCACGAACTGCGTAATCCCCTTAACTTTGTCATAAACTACGCACTAGGGTCAATTGAACTCAGTCAAGAATTGTTAGAAGCAATTGAACCTTTGCGTCCTTCTTTAGATTTTGAAACTTCAGATCTGGTCAAGACATTAATCGCCGATCTCCAAGAAAATGCCATGACGATTCGTACCCATAGCCAAAGAGCCGAAAATATTATCTTCAACATGATGCAACATGCTCGTACTGATGAGGCAAAAGCAAGCCCGCGACCAACTCAAATTAATGATTTACTCGACCAATCCTTAAAGTTGGCGTATCACAGTAAAAAAATACAAAATAGTAATTTTAACATCACGTTTCAGACCGACTATACCGCCGACTTGGAATTAGTTGATCTAGTCACGGGATCTATGAGCAGAGCTTTCATTAATCTCATTGATAACGCTTATGATGCCATGCGTCACCAAAAGGATCTTCTAGATCTCTCTAAAGACACAGAAAAATATCGTCCCATACTCAGCCTTTCGACTCGCAGTCTCGGCGATCGCGTCGAGATTAGGATTCGTGACAATGGCTGTGGAATTGCCCCTGAGATCCAAAACAAGCTCTTAGACCCTTTCTTTACAACTAAACCTCCAGGAGAGGGCACTGGGCTAGGACTTTTTCTTACTCACGATATAATCGTTAAGCAACATAAAGGTACTTTAACGATTAATCCAATTGCTAGTCAATTTACTGAAATAATTGTTACCATACCTTACAGATATACTTAAAAAATAAGCACCTAATTCCAAATCAAAATAATTTATAAACTGGTATTTAAGGATACCTACGCCAAGATTCAACTATGAAAGAAGGGACAAATTTAGTATTAGTCGTTGATGATGAGTTTGAAATTCAACGCCTGTTTAAGCAGATATTTAGAAAAAGAATTCGGAATGGAGAGCTAAGTTTTAAATTTGCTCAAAATGGGGTGGAAGCATTAGAGATTCTACGGGAATCCAATTCAATTGACATGATCTTGACCGATATCCAGATGCCAAAGATGGATGGATTAACCTTATTAACGAGCTTAGCAGAGTTTGAAAGCCCCCTGAAAGCTGTAGTTATTTCTGCATTTGGCGATATGAAAAATATTCGCATCGCGATGAATCGGGGAGCCTTTGACTTTTTGATGAAGCCCATTGACTTTGAAGATTTGGAAATTACAATTAACAAAACTCTAGCATTTGTTCACGATCTGAGAGCGCAAAAACAAAAGTTACAGTCAACTCTGGATCGACTCCATAGCTTAGTTTTCTACGATCAACTGACAGACTTAAGCAATCGCTATGGACTGCTCCAAAAAATTGCTAAAAGCATTGAACTAAAACGTTCAAAAGGAATTTCCTTCGCCATATTAAAACTGGATGTAGAACGCTATCCTATCATTAAGTCTGGTTTTGGTCATACTCTTAGCGATCGCCTCTTAGTTGAAATTGCTCATCGATTGGAAAACTGGGACATTCCATCTAAGGTTGTTGCCAGATTGGAAAACAATGAATTTGCGATACTGCTAGAGGATGTTGAGAATTTATCTGCTATTGAGAACTACATTGAACAGCTTCATCAACTCTTCAACCTTCCTGTTCAGCTTGAGGAGATTTGCATATCATCAAAGACTCACATAGGAGTGGTCACTAGCGATTTAGAAGGTAGCCAACCAGAGGATTTTTTGAGAGCTGCCGATACAGCCTTCGACTATGCAAGAAATGATAGGGAGGGGACGATTTTCTTTAATGATAGTATGCAACAGAAGGCTATCCATCGAGTAAACCTTGAAGTCAATTTGCAAGAAGCGATAGAAGCCAAGCAAATCTTAGTATACTATCAACCTATTTTTTCATTACAAACAGGAAAGATCAAAGGCTTTGAAGCTTTGGCTCGCTGGCTAACCCCAAATAAGAGATGGATTTCACCCCTAGAGTTTATTCCATTGGCAGAAGAAACAGGCTTAATTGTTCCATTAGGTCGTTGTCTTTTGTCAGAAGCTTGCGCTCAAATGGGGCGATGGAAACATCAATTTCCTGACATTTGCCCTGAAAGTATTAGCGTTAATTTATCGAGTTTACAACTAACTAATTCACAGCTATTGGAAGATATTGATCGCAGTCTCCTCTCCGCAGGCTTGAATGGGGAAAGCTTGAATTTAGAGATTACTGAAAGTGTTTTAATGGAAAATGTCAAAACTGCGATCAATGTTTTAGCACAACTGCGGAAACGCTCTATTGGACTTTCAATTGATGATTTTGGTACAGGTTATTCTTCTCTTTCTTATCTCCAATCCTTACCCATCACAGCCCTAAAGATTGATCGCTCGTTTATTAAAGATATTGACACAAATTCAAATAGCTTAGAAATTACTTCGATGATTATTAACTTATCTAATCAGTTGAAGTTGAAGGTAGTTGCTGAGGGGATAGACAAAGAAGCACATACTAACGTTTTGCGATCGCTTTCCTGTGACTATGGACAGGGTTTTCTGTTTTCTCCACCAGTTGATGCAACTGCTGCGACCAATCTAATCGCTGCTCAGAGTTTTACACCAAAGCACAAAATGGCGTAGCTATTTTGTGCTTTTATAGCTGTCGCCATCTGTATCAGAACAAATCAAAACCCAAATAGTGTGAGGCGGCGCTTCGCGCCGCCTCACACTATTTGGGTTTTATGTCCTAACAAGAATGGCGACAGCTATAAACCTACATTCAGCAGGTTATTTAAGACAAAAAATAATATTTACGAGAAGAGGCCCCGAGAAACTGCAAAATTAGATTTTGTCGATCAGTAAGCTTAATCTGA